>BQJD01000019.1 GCA_021604525.1 marine bacterium B5-7
GAGACTGTAACAAAAACTGTGTAACTGTCTATTATTAACCCAGGTAATGGGAGAGGATAGACAGACGATGAACAAGAAAGACCTTCAGGCGATAGCCCAGGCGGCAGCGAAGACGATCAAGACTGAAGCGGATCTCAACGAGTTTCGGCAAATGCTCACCAAGATCACGGTTGAGACGGCGCTGAACGCTGAACTAGAGGATCATCTGGGCTTTGCGCGTCACGAGCAATCTGATACGGGCAATAACCGCAACGGCTATTCCAGCAAGACCCTGCAAACGGAAGACGGCCAGTTTGAGCTGAACACCCCGCGTGATCGCGCGGGCAGCTTTGAACCGCAGCTGGTAAAAAAGCACCAACGCCGCTTCACCTCCATGGATGACAAGATCCTGTTCCTGTACGCTCAGGGGATGACGACCCGGGAGATCGTCACCACCTTCAAGGAGATGTACGGCGCGGATGTCTCCGCGACTTTGATTTCAAAAGTGACGGATGCCGTTATCGATCAGGTGGTGGAATGGCAGGCCCGACCACTGGATGCGGTGTATCCGATCATTTATCTGGATTGCATCGTAGTCAAAATCCGCCAGGACAAGCGCGTCATCAACAAGGCCATTCATCTGGCGCTGGGCGTTAATTTGAGCGGCCACAAGGAACTGCTGGGTCTGTGGCTCACTGAAAATGAAGGCGCCAAATTCTGGCTGAGTGTCCTCACCGAACTTCAGACACGCGGTGTGAAAGACATTCTGATTGCCTGTGTCGATGGTCTCAAGGGTTTCCCGGATGCGATCAGCACCGTCTTCCCGCAGACTCAAATCCAGCTCTGCCTTGTTCATATGGTCCGCAACTCACTGAAGTATGTGAGTTGGAAAGACTACAAACCCGTGACCGCAGACCTGAAACAAATCTACCGGTCAGTCACCGAAGAGGACGCGTTACTGGCACTGGATGCATTTGCCGACCGTTGGGATGAACAATACCCGATGATCAGTCGTTCCTGGCGCAGCCACTGGCATAACCTGAATACGCTGTTTCAGTATCCGGACGATATCCGCAAGGCGATCTATACCACCAATGCCATTGAGTCATTGAATAGCGTAATTCGCAAGGCCATCAAGAAACGCAAACTGTTCCCCACGGATGAGGCGGCACGCAAGGTCGTCTATCTGGCGATCACCGATGCATCAAAGAAGTGGACCATGCCAATCCATCATTGGAAAACCGCACTTAACCGGTTTATGATCGATTTCGAAGACCGACTGATCGATCATGTTTAACACGGACAGTTACACAAAATTATTTACAGGCTCACCGATGATGAACCAGACAATGATCCTCGTATCCCACTAAGTTGTAATAGTATTGTCCAAACCCTGGAAGCCGATGTACTAAGTATTGATGTTGGTATCACAGTTGTAGAAATTACATACAGTGTTACCAATAACAGTGACTTCCCACTGGATCTAGCCAGCGCCAGCTATCAATCTGTAATACCCAACGGTTGGTCTGGTGGCAACCCTATTCAATTTATCCAGGCCATTGGGGTCGTACAACCTGGTCAGACAGGGTCCAATTCTCAGTCAGGAACCCCGACAGGTGTTCCTCCCGATTGTGGCCAGTTTCAACCTGACCAAATGCGTTGGCGATTGGGTCTGGTATTCGACAATGTCGCTTGTGGTAATGAAATGTCGCTTGTGGTAATGAGTTGTTCGTGCCTTGTACGGTTTCATAACGATTATGACAATGGAGCCTATATCAACGTCGGTTGCATATCTAAAAATCGACATTAGACGCGACTAATTTATCGGCCACACATCGGTGTGTCAGTTCCAGCAATATGACAGAATAACTTTATAGCGAATTCGTCTGGAACAGGATCAGCCACCTGGCTTTGCTGGCTCCATTTTTAATGCGGCTGTTATGTGTTTTGGATTTCGTAGATCTCCACGCTGACCATTTTTCGATATCGATCAAGTTTCCGAGTGGTCATAACGTGACTCAAGCCGACCTTCTTCATCACCTCACCTGAAGCCGGGTTTGATGCCAAATGCTCTGCAACGATTTTATTCAAACCCATTACCCGAAAAGAAAACCGAATAAACTTTCTTGCTGCTTCTGTGCAGTAACCCATTCCCCAGTACGGTTCCCCAATCCAGTATCCCAACTCTCCCTGTGATCCTTCTGTTCCCACCAGGCTTATTGCTCCTAACAATTGATCTGAATCCAGTTTGACCATTGCGTACGCTACTCGAGTTTTAGTCTCCCAGTCTTCCTGATGTGAACTTATCCATTCTTCTGCCATCCCGGACTCATAGGGATAAGGAATATTTAACGTCGTTTTTGATACGTTGAAATTACCGGCCAGTTTTTGAACTTCATTCGCATCGTCAATGCAGAAGCTGCGGAGCAGGAGCCTCTTTGTTTTTATATCAGGTTGTTTCATTTTTTTACGTCACATAACCAAGACATAAACCGCGAACAGATTTAACGCGGTTGTTTGCAACTCTTTCGCAAAAAAATATGACGAGTTTACGAGTCGGAATTATTGTCCTTGCAATATGCTCTCTACTACTGTTCGACAAACTCGGATGTCGTTAAAACTTGTGCAAATGGAACACTTAATGCAGCCATAAACGCCGCATTCACATCCAGTGCTGAAACTTTATGATTTTTGAATACCAGATCTCTTGTAGCACAGGCATCGGAAATGACTTGACACTTATAGCCAAGATCAAAGGCCGCTCTGGTTGTGGTATCGATACACATGTGTGTCATTGCACCACAGACAACCAATTCTGTAATCCCTTGAGCCTTGAGTAGATTTTCAAGCTCGGTTTCTCGAAATGAGCTTGGGTAATGCTTTACAACAGTTGGTTCATTGCCTTGTGGTTCGACCCATTCATGAGTTTCGCTACCCCGTGTATCTGGCAAGAAAAAGGTCGCTCCTTCCCGATTGGAAATGTGCTGGATGTGAAAGACTGGAAATTTTTGAGCGCGGAAATATGACAGTAGTTCCTGGCTATTCTTCGCAGCCTCTTCCATATCTACCAACTCCATTGCACCGTCGGTGAAATAGTCATTTTGTATATCGACCAAAATTAATCCTTTACTCATGCATGTTCTCCTCGCTGAAGTATCTGTATAAATTTACAATTGCATATTACATCAAGCTCACCGACGTCGATGCTGCGTAGACGAATCGTCGACTGGTGCGGCGTCTTATTAAACGGCCATGCGAATACCTATCACGCTTGTATCTAAAATTCGCGTCAGATCGGCTCGTCGAAAGCCTTGGCGATGGAGCCCGCCAACCGCTCGAGTGAATAGAACTTCGTCGCCAGGTCGCGGATGTGTGCCACAGTCGACGATTTGACGAACATGGTTCGCGCCAACCTCCGCGAATCGTCCTGAATACTCTCCACTCGGCTCCTCCGTCGCTTTACATAGAGTGAGAGTGCCCGTTCTACAAATCGTGCGTTCGTACGCGACAACTCGTCGGCCAGCACGGCCGCCGACTCCATCGCCATAGATGCACCAATGCCTGCGGTCGGCAGAAATCCTGCGGCCGCGTCCCCAAGCAGGACAACCCGACCACGGGTCCACTCTGCCGAACGCACATCCGACAAGTTCCAGAAAAACAGCTCGGCATCGTCGTGTGGCATTGCATCAAGAAAAGTGTCGACAAACCTCCCCATCCCCGCAAACCGATCCCGCACACGCTGACGCCGTCCCTTCCCCGGCTGATCAAAATCTCCTTTGCAAGGCGCTCCAGCGAAAATGCCTGTGCCATGGGACGTAGGGTAGGCACCGACGAATCGTCCCACCCCCCAATGCTCAACGAACGTTTCCGGCGTAACAGATGTGAGGTCAGCCCACCACACCCAGCCACCCCACCCGGTGTGGAAATAGGGTTGTTCACCGAATATCAGGCTCCGCACCCGGGAGTGGAGTCCATCGGCGCCGACGACGAGATCGAATGTTTCACGCGAGCCGTCGCTGAAAGTCACTTCCACCTCATCTCCATCTTGCTCAAGCGCTTCAATCTCGGTATTGAACCGGATTTCTGTATCACCGAGTCCGTCGTAGAGGAGTTTCACGAGCTGCGGCCTTGTACAACTCAAGACAGGCCCGAAGCGTTCTACAATCGGCGCCATAGACCAGTGCTTTACGAGCTCTCCATGATTGTCACGTACTTCATAGTGCTTCCCCTCGATACACTCGGTAGCGAAACGCTCGTATAAGGAGAGACCATGCAGCACCCGAGAGCCCAACGACCACAGGCCAAGCATGTAGCCAGCGTGGTTGAAATTCGGCGCACGCTCAACGAGTCTGGTAGCGACGTCGCGCCGATCAAGCAAGGCCGCAAGCGTCATGCCGCCGATCCCGGCTCCGACGATCAAGATCCGCATGGTTTCTCCTTATCTGTAGTCATGCATCAAGCTCTCATATTGAATGAAACCGTCATCAGAGAGCGTACCTTGACAGCATGATTGACTGTATAACGCCAGCATCCAGCAACAGCAGAGTTGTTATTCAGCATGCATGGAAATACATGGATCAAGTGTTCTCTTATGGTAAATATAACGAAAAGTGGTGAAATGACTTATGTCAGAATATGCTGCCACTAATCGCTTCAGCAAGATGCTATATACCTTAAGTTCCCACAATAAAATTTTTACTTCAACGCTCGGCTGTTCAGGGCTTCCGCCTGAAACCAAATCAAACAAAAGGATATAGCCTGATCCATCTGGACTTTTGAGGAGTCCCTCTTCATCGGAATCCGGGCAACATGTCTTATTACATAGACGCGGAACTGTTATTCATCATTTCCTTGAGGCATTTATCGACATAGCCACCTTATCATGGCTTAAGATCTCACCACATGTGAACCTTGGAAACAAAGCTATCACCAACACGAACGGCAAACGGCTCGAGGCCGAAACGCACAAAGCCCACTGACTCGTAGAGACGTTGAGCAGCAACGTTGCCTTCAGTGACGGTAAGTTTAAGAATCCTGATATCAGGGCAAGCTCGTGCCTGGTGAAGTACAGCATTGACGAGCTGCCGACCGAATCCATATTGTCGGAATTTTAACGGAACATACATTCCGAACAGTGTGGCCTTGTGTCTGGTCTTTTCTCGGGTTTCTAATGTGAGGCCGGTAACGCCGGCAAGTTCATTCCCAACGAATGCTCCCATGACTAATTCGCTTGCTGATGAATCATCTGACAGGCGTTGCGACCACCACTTTTCTGGTAATGCTGACCGCTCAGCGACGGTTGATGTGAAGGCATCGGGATGGAGCTCGTAGGCTTCGAGCATGAGAGCCCGATACGGCTTGGCATGATCTTGATTCAAGCGACGAATCATTCTTTAACTAACGAAGTATTTACGATTACTCGGTCACCGCATATTGTGGCAAGTGAGTTACCACTCAGGTAAAGGAGTGTAACTTAATGGCCATTTCGAATACGGCATCTGTTGATTAGGCGTATTGTATACATTCATATATACATCTACTAACATGAACCAGTAATTGAAAAGAATTAATATTGACCACTAAACGTGGCGGGGAGAAACATGCCCAATAAACTCGAAGCATCAAATGGCCGTCGCAAGCTACTCAAGTCGCTCGCCGCAAGCGGCGGCTTTGTAGCAACGAGCAAGTCGCTACCGGAACAATGGTCGAAGCCAGTGGTGGATGCAGTACTTTTACCGGCCCACGCTCAAACAACTGAAATTGATGATGTCCCAACGGACCCAGGACCAGGATGCACCATTAACGTACGAATGAATATAGTTACCCTAACTGGTATCGAAGGGGGAGCTGGTTCAGGTTTTGACCTGTATAGTGATAGTGAATGCATTGACAATCAGCCATTGGATTTTACCGGACCTGATGAGCTTAACTTTCCTTACACATTGGGAGAAGGCACTTACTATTTTCGGAGTGGTGCCAGTTTTGACATACTGGGTGGATCGGTAGATTTCACCCTAAGTGTCAACTGCTGTATGGGTGATGATGGTGAAGAACTCACCATAAATGAAACCGGTACATTTGATATCAATGAAGAGATGTTTCTTCTGATCGAAATCGGGGACGATGGTTCCTGTTCGATATCACGAAGCGATATACCAGACAATGTATTTTGCTAGCACTGCACCATGCTTAACTAATACTTGAAATATTTACTTGAGCCAATATGGGTATAGTCGGGTTATCTGCTTAAACCAGCCTGATGTATATACGGGTGCAAAACGGACGAGAAGTTCCACGTCATGGAATAGAAAAATTGTGGCCGCCAACCCAAGGGGAAAGCGGTCGTGTACCATTGGCTGATCACAAAACATATTTGGCACTTGATCGACACAGGATAAGGTATTTATAACGACCCTGTCACTGGTCGAGTAACTCATCCATGAGTTTTAAGGTACACATCAAGCCCGGCAACCGGGAGATGGAAATCCACTCTCACGAGAGCTTTCTTGAAGCAGCACTCAACGCTGCGTTGCCTGTGAACTACGGTTGCAGCAATGGCAATTGCGGGAAGTGTCAGGCACAACTTATAAGTGGTGAGATCGCTCAACTTCATCACTCCGACTTTGTATTCCCTGTCGCAGAAAAAAGCGCGGGCGGATTTCTGATGTGCTGTACGACTGCGGCCAGCGACTGCGAAATTGAAACCCGTTTGGCCAGTGGCAGTAACGAGATCGAACAACAGGACATTGTTGTCAAGGTTCGCGCACTGGAGTCATTGAATGAGGATCTGATGCTACTTAAAGTTCAGACACCACGAACCCGTCGGTTAAGATTTCTTGCCGGGCAATCCGCGCAATTATCATTGGGTGACGATTCCTGCACATTACCCATCGCGAGCTGTCCCTGCGACGATCGCAATCTCCAATTTCATGTGCCATCCGATTCGAAGCGATGTCGTACAAGCGAGGTACTGCGTAAGCTGCGTCCCGGCGCCATGCTGAACCTGAAAGGACCGAGTGGTGATTTCGTGCTTGATGCAGATTCCAATCGGCCGCGTATCATGATTGGTACTGGCCTTGGTCTCGCACCAATCAAGAGTATCATCGAGCACTCTTTGGCGCTGGCGCCGGATTGTCTGGTGACACTGTTGTTAATGGAAACTGCTGATCGTCCCTATCCGTTGAACAACATTTTCAGGAGCTGGCGAGATGCCTTCGACTCGTTCGATTGTCAGTGGCTGTCGGTTGAAACAGACAACCTCTTCGATGCTATAACGAATCCACTTGATGACATACTCACGTCAATTGAAGGCGATAGTGAGTCGGATATCTACGTGGCCGGACCTCATGCACTTATCGATACCGTAACTGAAGTTCTGACCCATCGATCAATTGATTTGATGCATCTTCGTACCGGGCTATTCGATGAGTTGATACAGCTTCGGCAAGTGTGAACTCTTACACTTAACTGACGCTTTGTGCATCAGACGGGTGACGCAGTTAAGCATTGGCATTGAGATACGCCGGCTGAAGGCCTTGTGCAGTTCAGATTTGAACATTATTCCGCTCATGATTATTCACCTTGGGGTTTAGATACGCACTTCAAAAATGTACGGTCTTCGCGTAGCAGGAATTTTTCCCGTTGGGCAAACTGATAATTTTCCTGGCCCAGGGGATCAGTCATCAGTCGCGCGCGATAGCGTTCGTATTCCGCTAGGCTATCGATATTGTAGATTCCGTAGGCAAGCGTGCTGGAGCCTTCATGTGGAGCAAAATAGCCAATCAAATCAGCACCGCAGCGCGGAATTGCCTGCCCCCAGTTGCGTGCATATTCTGCAAATTGTGTTTTCTTGGTCGGATCGATGTGGTAGCGGACGATGCAGGTCAACATGGGATTATCCCGGTTGGTAAAAGGACATCCAGTGTAGTGGATTGCAACAATTAAATGCTTCGTCTACGATCGAACCATGAAAGGAAGTCCGAACATCGCCCGCATAGGCGCACTGATTGGCGATCCCGCGCGGGCTGCCATGTTGACCGCTTTAATGAGCGGTAAGGCATTGACCGCCAGCGAACTCGCCCGCGAAGCCGGTGTGACAATTCAAACCGCCAGTTCACACTTGTCGAAGCTGCAACAGGGCGACTTGCTGCACTTGCGCAAGCAGGGGCGGCACAAGTATTTTACCTTGGCCAATGACGACGTGGCCCATGTTCTTGAGGGAATCATGGGTCTTGTGGCTGGCAATGACATGTTAAAGACACGGATCGGACCACGCGATATGGCACTGCGTAACGCCCGGGTTTGCTATAACCATCTGGCAGGTGACAAAGGCATTCAGCTATACCGCAGCCTGCTTGGCAAGGGTCATTTACTTCTTGATGAGAAACAACTCGGATTGTCCGCTTCGGGTCATGACTTTACCACCGGTTTCGGTATCGATGTCGAACAACTCAAGGCGGCCAAGGCGCCGCTATGTCGTGAGTGCCTCGACTGGAGCGAACGCCGATCTCACCTCGCCGGGAGTCTTGGGCGTGCTTTTCTAACACACATGGAGGCACTTGGCTGGCTTAAACGCGCTCGTGATTCCCGAGTCATTCGCTTCACCATAAGCGGTGAAGGGGCATTCGACTCTGCCTTCGGAATTGAATAATTGCTGCGGGTTTGAATAAGCGTTTCATACTTAACGAAGACACGTACAAAGCGGCAGCAATTGCAACGTTATCCCGTTAAATTGAAAACACTAATACTCGTGATGTTCGACAAACATGATTCATCCTATGTGTCGTCATGATCAATATCACAATTCGCAGAACAGGAATTACATCTGCGACTGTTTAACCAGTGCCGATAAACAGTGCTGGGTGAAGTCTATTCTCGCCTTGATAAGATACTGTCCATTGCGGAATGCACCCTTATAACGGGCAATCGCTGCCGAGCTTATTCGTGCATCACCGGCTTCAATCCATGTGGAGTGGTTCTGGAAACTCACATTTTTGTTCATTTCCTGGTCGACACGCAGCATCAATTTGTTCCTGGTCTCAAGATCGCCTGCAATCGGTGCATCATCGAGTATTGCTACAACCGCAGCCAACCCCTCCACCACGTAGCAACTGTTCAATGTCGGTCTAACCAGTGGATTCTGCTTTAGGTAAAACTCACTTTGGGTAATGGCGAAGTCCAGAAATCGACGTTCCCGGGTGGTTCGATAGCGCTGGGAGGCAGCCATCACACCCCAGTGAAAAAATCCCTTGTCGAATTCTGATCCATAAGTTTTCATCAGATAATCATCCAGATTCGCCAGCCTCTGCATATCGGATTGATCGGGATACATATCGGCATGCACAGCAAGTGCCAACCAGCTCTCACCGTTATAGTAAGGTGATTCCTTGATTGACAATGTCCCGCGACGAAAACCACCGCCATCGTTATATAACGACATGAGTCCCTGTAGCCAGACAGTCCGCCACGCACTGAAACGTTCAATGGTCTGTACCTTTTCAACATTCAGTAACGCCAGCAATGCGAGAGCAGTGGTGCCCGTCTTGACGCCTGTCAATTGTCCATTGATGCTGACGAGCATGCCGTTGTCGAGCGCGATCGAAGCCGATGCCATGGCGGTCAGGTACGCTTCGAGCGCAGGTTTGACGGCCTGATCGTTTGAGTAGGCATAATACTCTGCCAATCCGTAACCGGTTCCCGCCTGACGCACCATGTTATTGGCGGTGGATGACTTGCCCGACAATAAATCGATTTCGTAGATGAATGTACCATCACGTTGTTGAATATTGGTCAGATGCCGGGCAGCGGCGGCGGCAAATTTGTTGTTGGTTGTACTTTCACGATCGCTGCCCAACCACCCAGTGGCAAACATGCCAACGACCACACCGATAATGGCCGCGACGATGGTGGTAGTGTTAATGATCTTTGAGTTTCGGCTTCGAGGCATACTGAAGGTTCTGTCGATGGATATGGATGAAGTATTATGACAGCATTGTTTGATTAGTCAGATTTTCTACTCACCACCCTTACATGGAAAAAAATTCGAAATGGAATGTGCATATCGAATGAGGGGTATTCAGTCGAGCAGCGAATGGGCCGACAATCGAACATCCCGGTATCGATTCACCGACTATCAATTTAACCCGCAGAAACTTCTGTCTACCCGCTTTTGAATTCATAACCTATGCGTTATTTACCGATTTTTCTCGACGTTCGTGATACTTCATGCCTGGTGATCGGTGGCGGCGAAGTGGCCGCACGCAAGGCCAACCTGTTGCTAGAGTCCGATGCCAGGGTGACGGTAGTCGCCCCAGAGCTTGGTCCAACCCTGACGCGCATGGCGACCAACAATCAGGTGGAACATATTTCTGCGCACTTCGCGATACCACATCTCGATGGACGGCGTCTGGTGATTGCCGCCACCGACGATGCCGCCGTGAATGCATTGATCGCCGATCATGCGCGTGCGCTGAACCTTCCGGTTAACGTCGCCGATCAACCCGCTGCGGGTGACTTTATCGTGCCGTCTGTGATTGATCGATCACCTGTCGTGATAGCGGTTTCGAGCAGCGGCGCGTCTCCGGTACTGGCACGACTGTTACGCGCGAGGCTCGAAAGCCTCATACCGTCGGCTTACGGAAATCTCGGTCAGTTGATCGAGAAATTTCGCGAACGGGTCAAGATGCGTCTGCCGACTGCAGCACGTCGGCGATTCTGGGATCAGGTGCTGCAGGGTAATGTCGCCGAGATGGTATTTGCCGGCAACAATGCGGCCGCTGAAAGATCTCTCGAACAGGCTATCAACGACGCCGGAGATGACGACACACGCGCAGGTGAAGTTTATCTTGTGGGTGCCGGCCCGGGCGATCCGGACTTGTTAACCTTCCGTGCCCTGCGATTGTTGCAACAGGCTGATGTGGTTCTCTACGATCGTCTGGTATCGCCGCAAATTCTCGCCATGGTTCGCAAGGGTGCCGACAAGATTTATGTCGGCAAACAAAAAGCCGATCACGCGGTGCCCCAGGAGCAGATTAACAGCTTGCTGCTTAAGCTTGCTCTTGAAGGCAAGCGCGTGTTGCGATTGAAGGGCGGCGATCCGTTTATTTTCGGCCGTGGTGGAGAAGAGATTGAGGACCTGATGGCCCATGGCATCGACTTTCAGGTAGTGCCGGGTATCACCGCCGCCGCCGGCTGCGCCGCTTATTCGGGTATTCCGCTAACTCACCGCGATTATTCCCAGGCGTGCATTTTCGTGACCGGTCATCTGAAATCAGGCAGCATCGATCTGAACTGGGCACAGCTCTGTCAGCCCAACCAGACGGTCGTCGTCTACATGGGGCTCACCGGTCTTGCCACGCTTTGCAGTGAGATGATTCGTCACGGCGCATCAGAAGACATGCCGGTGGCGTTGATCGAGAAGGGAACAACCGCTGAACAGCGTGTCTTCACCGGCACCCTTTCAAATCTTCCGGAGCGCATCGCCAATGAGGACGTCAGTGCGCCAACACTGATTATTGTTGGCGAAGTCGTTCGACTGCGCGATGGTCTCAACTGGTACAAACGCCCGCTTAAGGAAGCGAACAACCCATGAGCGACAATCCGCCACCAGAGTCTTTCAAGGTCGCCATCGAGCATATTCCAAAAGAAGGACGCATGACACGGTTCGATGCATTCGGTGAGCGCATATTACTGGCCAATGTCGATGGCATATTGCGCGCCGTATCGGATACCTGCACTCACGAAGACGCTTCGCTATCAAATGGCGCATTGAAGGCTGACACAGTTGCCTGCCCACTCCACGGTAGCCGCTTTTGTCTTCGCACCGGTTTGGCCCTGGACGAGCCAGCCGAGTTACCGCTCAAGGTCTACCCGGTGCAGGTAATCAACGATGAGGTATATCTTCGCGTGCCTGAAACGCAATAGTGCGTCACTGGTCAGCATAACCAGCAGCATTACGCCATAGCCAATACCTATCAAGTGACTAAATTATAACGATTGGACCATTTACAATAACCCTCTTATGATTATCGTCATTACACCCGTATTACATAATCGCGAGGTTCAAACCGATGTCCGACGTTTACAGCGAAGGCAGCCTTGAGGCGCCGACCCGCCATCCCCTCGACTGGAAATCCGACGCCTTCTACGATCAGGACAACCTGGACAATGAACTGGAGCGAGTCTTCGATATCTGCCATGGTTGCAGACGCTGCGTAAGTCTCTGCCAAGCCTTTCCAACGCTGTTCGATCTGGTTGATGAATCGGAAACCATGGAAGTCGACGGGGTTGCCAGATCCGATTACATCAAAGTGGTTGAACAATGCTACCTGTGCGATTTGTGCTATCTCACCAAATGTCCATACGTGCCGCCACATCCGTGGAATGTAGATTTCCCGCATCTGATGCTGCGTGCCAAGGCCGTGCATTTCAAAAACAAGGGCGCATCGCTACGCGACAAACTGCTGTCGAGTACTGACACGGTCGGCTCGCTTGCAGGGATCCCGGTGGTAGTCAATGTGGTCAATGCAGCCAACCGCAACGCAACTCTGCGCGGTGCACTTGAGAAAACTTTGAGGGTTTCAAAGGATGCCAGACTACCTGCCTATCATAGTAATACACTGCGCAAGCGCTTCAAGAGTTCGGCAAAAGTTGAGCCCAAAGCGGGCAGTAAAACCACCGGCAAGGTAGCGTTGTTTACTACCTGCTATGGCAATTACAACGAACCGGATCTCGGTCGGGATCTGATTGCGGTACTCGAACATAACGGCATTGAGGTCAAGCTGTTAAATGGTGAAAAATGCTGCGGCATGCCCAAGCTTGAGCTCGGTGATCTAGGGTCGGTGGATAAGCATAGGCAGAATAATATTCCCATCATGAAACAGGCACTAGAGGACGGCTACGACATGATGGCGCTGGTACCTTCCTGCGTGTTGATGTTCAAGCAGGAACTGCCGCTGATGTATCCTGATGACGACGATGTCGCGAAGGTCGCCAAAGCCATGTTCGATCCGTTCGAATATTTGATGCTGCGGCATCGCGATAATCTTTTAAATACCGACTTCAAAAATTCACTTGGTAAAGTGTCCTACCACGTCGCCTGCCATCAACGGGTACAACGGATCGGCAACAAGACCCGTGATGTACTGAAACTCATCCCCGATACCGATGTTCAAACAATCGAGCGCTGCTCCGGGCATGATGGAACCTATGCGGTCAAAAAGGAATTCCATGCAGCGTCAGTAAAGATCGGCCGGCCCGTGACCACCCAAATCAAGCGTCACGAACCCGATCACTACGGAAGCGATTGCCCGGTGGCAGCACAACATCTTGCAAATATTCTCGATGATGGCAGCAACCCCGAGCATCCACTGACCCTGTTGCGTAGTGCCTACGGAATATAAGCTATCGTCATTAGTTGAGCTTGTGGGCACGTCGTGCAATCCAGGCTGATAAAGGCTTCGCCGAGATACCATGAAGTACGATGCTCAGAATTACCGTAAGTACAACACAGGCGAGAATTTCTTCTGCGCGCGGTACATTGAACTGTTCCAATACCAACAAGGTAAACAGAATAGATGCAACACCGCGTGGACCGAACCAGCCAAGGAAACACTTCTCGTAAACGTTAAGGCCGGATCCGCCGAGCGATAAAATTATCGGCACCATCCGTATCACGGTAAGAAACAATAGTGCGAGTACCACTGTTTGCCAGGTCGCATGGGCAATGCCCAGCGGTATCATCACAGCACCGAAAATCATGAAGGTAAATATGGTCAGGAGCTGACCCTCGCTCTCCATGAATTCATCAATGAAACTACGCGAACACTTGAGCGTATTACCGAAGGCCAGTCCACCCACAAAGGCGGCAATCAACCCGTTGCCTCCAATCATTTCTGCAACGACAAATGCCAAAAATGCAGTGGCGAGAAAATATATGCCCTGGAAAATTTCCGTAGTCATTTTTCTCGTGACCGCCACATTGAGTATTTGCGCAAACAGGTAGCCAATGAGCACTCCCGCCAACGGTCCGAGCGTCACCTGACCAAGCGCAAAGAACCACAGACTATCCGGCACACCGTCGACATCGAAACCAGCAGCACGGGTTGCCGCCAGGGCAGCAATCAACACGACTGGCAACGCCAGTCCGTCGTTTAACCCGCTCTCCACATTGATACTCTGGCGTATGGGCAAGGGTACCGATTCGCTTGATACCACAGTCTGACCAAGCGCTGCATCAGTTGGTGTCAGGATCGCCGCAACCAGTAAAGCCAACGCCCAGGAAGCCTCCGGGGATACCCAGTGAGCCAGCACACTACCAACGATGATTGTCAGCGGCATGCCTATCAACAGCATACGTACCGCAATGGTGTAGTTCTGCGTGAGTTGTCTGAAATTAACCCGTGACGCATCCGAGAATAAAATCAAGACGAGGGTAATCTCGGCAACCACGTGGATGACTTCGTTTTCAATATGAATGGGTACGATCCCGACACCGCCCTCGCCGATCAGCCAACCGAATGTCGCGAAGTACATCGGCAATGTGATGATGGACGACTCAATGACCGATGACAGCAGCGCATAACCAATAATCCCCAACAGAATAATGGCGATGTATGACAGTTCAATCATTATCGCGACCCGAACGATGACTCACATCATGCAGCATGATCAAGCCACTCGCCGGCGTTGCACTTTGCGGGTTATCATCCAGTCCCTTATAGCCATCCAAAAAAGCAATGACATGGGTTTTGAAATTGATACCGGTTAATACACCATGCATACCAGAAACATCCTGTTGTTTGTTTACCGCGCGCGAGTTATCAGCGCTGCTTGCAGTTTATTGTTTTCATACCAAAAGGATTTAAACACATCGTTGCCTGATTCTCGACGCTCCATAACGGTAAGCGGTTCAATTTACGTCGTGAATTTACCCGGATGCCACTCATGTTGAACATCATAAACGGACTGCGCTTCGACAATATAAAAGGTGATGTTTATGGCGGCCTGACTGCTGCCGTGGTCGCCTTGCCACTGGCCCTGGCTTTTGGAGTAGCCTCCGGTGCCGGGCCATTGGCGGGCCTTTACGGCGCAATATTTGTCGGCTTGTTCGCAGCACTGTTCGGCGGCACTCCGGCACAGGTTTCCGGCCCAACGGGACCCATGACCGTGGTAATGGCGGCAGTCATTACCCAGTACGCCCACTTTCCGGCGCTGGCCTTCACCGTGGTTATGATGGGTGGCGCCATCCAGATTATCTTCGGTCTCGCCAGGCTGGGGCGTTACATTCGTCTTGTGCCCTATCCGGTGGTCTCAGGCTTCATGAGCGGCATCGGATGCATCATCATCATTCTTGAGATCGCCCCATTACTCGGATTGCAAAGTCCCGGTGGCGGCGTGTTGAGCGCTCTCAACGATCTTCCTTATATGGTTACCCACTTGAATGCCGATGCCCTGATGATTGGCGTTATTGCGTTGGCGACGGTGATATTTTTGCCCGCTCGCATAAACCGCTTCCTTCCCGCCCCGTTGGTTGCGCTCATACTCGGTAGTGTATTGACGCTGACGGTACTTGAGTCGGCGCCGATCATCGGCTCGATACCCACAGGCCTGCCGCATCCTGCGATGCCTGTGTTTGAATGGCCTCTTCTGACCGATATGCTGAAGTCGGCCATGGTGCTGGCATTGCTTGGTTCTATCGATAGCCTGCTGACATCACTTGTCGCAGATAACATTACCCGGAGTCGACACGATTCCAATCGCGAATTGATCGGTCAGGGTATTGGCAATATGGTCGCTGGCCTGTTTTCCGGATTACCGGGTGCCGGCGCAACCATGCGCACCGTCATCAATGTACGTACCGGCGGTCAAACACCCATCTCTGGTGCGTTGCACGCGCTGACGTTATTGATGATCGTGCTTGGTCTTGGCCGATATGCAGCGCATATTCCCCATGCAGTGCTGGCTGGAATATTGATCAAGGTCGGTGCGGACATCATCGACTGGGACTACTTGAAACGTATTCGTCATGCGCCACGCAAAGGTGTCGTGGTAATGCTGGTGGTTCTTGTACTAACGGTATTCGTTGACCTCATCATGGCTGTCGGTGTTGGCGTCGTACTGGCCAGCCTGTTGTTCGTGAAGCAGTATGCGGATCTACAGGAAGCCGAATTAAGAGCCGCACGAAACAGACGATCCAACATGACCTTATCATCGGACGAATCCGCGCTGCTGGACTCACTTGGAGATGCCGTGCTGCTGTTTCGTCTACGCGGTCCGTTGAGCTTCGGCGCCGCCAAGGACATGGTCGATCACATGCTGTCCGACATCTCATGTCAGGTGCTTATTCTGGATTTAAGTGAAGCGCAATATATCGACAGCAGCGCTGCCTTTGCGATCGAGGAAGTCGTCGAACGTGCACAGGCCCTGGAGCGCGACGTTATGCTGGTGGGTATGTCGAGCCGGATCGCAAAGACCCTGAACCGTCTCGGTGTGCTACGTCTACTGGGGCGTGATCGTCGGTTCTACAAGAGGATGAGCGCGCTCAAGATGGCCGCTACTATCGTTGCCGGGCAGAGTAATACGCTTTCAAGCCAACAGACATAACACCACACGCTGGTTTTATACCACCCACACTACGATAATTTATTGTTGCATTTACTATCCGCATCGGGTGAAACGCGTTTTCTTATTCGCATCGCATTACATCCATGCCTTGCTACAATGTCATGTGCCGATAGAGTCTGGCTAGCATTATTGAAGAGGAGAAAATTATGAAATTTTTCGGCTTTGGCTCAAGTCTTGCGCTCGCCATTGCGTTCACAGGAAGCGTCAGCGCGCAGCAAATTGAACATGTCGCCATTACGGATTCCATACACATGTTAACCGGTGATGGCGGTAACATTGGGGTGCTGATCGGTGACGATGGGACCTTTATGATCGACGACAAATTCGCACCGCTGACCGAAGAGATCGTGAATCAGGTCAAGGCTCTCGGGGGCGAGACACCGCGTTTCATCATCAATACCCACTTCCATGGCGACCATACCGGCGGTAATGAAAATCTTGGCGAGTTGGGCAGCATTATCGTATCCCATGCCAACGTGAGAACCCGGCTGGTTGATGGCAGTGAGATAAAGGCCTTCAATATGGTGACGCCGCCACAACCTGATGTCGCGCTACCGATCATTACCTTTACAAGTAATATCACCTTTCATTTGAATGGCGAAAAAATCAGCGTAATCCATGTCCCCAATGCGCATACCGATGGTGACAGCATCGTTCATTTCGGGACATCAAATGTTATCCATACGGGAGACGTCGTATTCAACGGCTTTTATCCATTTATCGATACCGACCATGGCGGCACGGTGAAAGGTACGATTGCTGCGGTTGCCAAAATTTTGGAGTTGGCCGATGGTTCTACAAAGATAATCCCCGGCCACGGACCGCTCGCCGATCAGGAAGCGCTCATTGCCTACCGCAACATGCTGATTATTGCCGAGGAACGTTTATCCAAAATAAAATCGAACGGCAAGTCGGTAGACGAGGTAGTGGCAGACAACCCACTGACCGACCTCGACCATAAGTGGGGCAACGGAATATTTAAAAGCGACCAGTGGATCAGGATCATCTTCGACGGGGTCTGAACTGGTAATCCGCATTGTGCTAACAAATGCACTCATCACAAGGCCCAATTAATCAGGTCTTGTGATGACACTTTCTCGCTGCTGCGTGTTACCGTGCAAGGACTTGGATACGTCATGGTTTCGCGGATTAACCTGCGCCAAGTCAGTTAACCCCGTGTTCCTCTGACAACCAACCTTTTACATAACCCTTTATAGTCCCCGTATCCTGTCGGAGTATTAATATGGTTTCGAATTATTCCAGTCGACCCCTCACGACATTCTTCAAACGATTATTGGATACATCTTTTTGTACGATTATCCTCTCCGCTCTCATTTTTTCCTGTGTGACGATCTCAGCGGATGAACCGGAATTACAAGAGATATACGACGCGGTTCAATCCCTCAATACCGCATTCGAGAACTCAGACCGAAACGCGATTGAGTCGCTGATGACGAAAGATCATGTTGCCGTGGCACGCATGTATAAAGGTAAAGCAACCGTTGAGCAGCAGACTCGCCTGCTTCCGGAAGTCGAACTTGATATGTATGACATGAGCAAACCAACTATCAGGCTTCTGGCCGCCGATGTTGCCCATGTCACATTAACCGTATCCCTGCGTGGCAATTTTCGTGGCGAACCGTTGCCGAAACGATTACTGGCGAGCGCCATCTGGGTAAAACACGATGGCAGATGGCTTCAGTATTTCTACCAGGAAACCGATATAGGCGAGCAATAAAATCTCTTTGAAGTCACCACCGGTTAAGGATCATGCTGAACAAATCAATCACCACTGCTCGCGCGGCATGTCTTGCCGGTGCACTTTGCACGTTGGTATTTATCCAGGCTAACGCATTTGCCGCGAGTACCCTGGTGTACTGTTCTGAAGCCAGTCCCGAAGGATTCAATCCGGCAATTTATACATCGATCACCACGTGGGACGCCTCTTCGAAACCAATCTTTAACCGCCTGCTTGAATTTAAACCGGGCAGTCTTGAGATCGTACCGGCACTGGCAGAATCCTGGGTGGCTTCCGACGATGGTTTGGCCTATACATTCGATCTACGCAAGGGCGTTCATTTTCACAACCAGGCATATTTTTCTCCCACACGGGATTTCAACGCCGACGATGTTGTTTTCAGCGTCAATCGAATGCTTGACCCTGAACATCCTTACCATCATGTCGGTCGTGGGGTTTATCCGGTTTTTGAATCGTTGGGAATGGATGAAGTAATCTCACGTGTTGAAAAACTTGGGCCATACCGTGTGCGCTTTCACTTGAGTCAGCCACTCGCTCCTTTTCTCGCCAACATCGCCATGGATTTCATGTCCATCCAGTCTGCCGAATATGCTGAAAAACTACAGGCTACGGGTGAGGAAGACCAGATCGATTACCAGCCGATCGGCACAGGGCCATTTCTTCTTGAGAGCTATCGCAAGGATGCAAGCATCAGCTATCGCGCAAATAAATTATATTGGGACGGCGCGCCTGAAATCGACCGTCTTATCTATGACATCACTCCCGATGCCAGTGTTCGCTACCAGAAACTGATTAACGGTGAATGTCATGTGATGGGTTACCCGCATCCGGCTGACCTTAAATCAATGCGAACCAATCCTGAGGTGCGCGTACTCGAAGCGCCAGGGCATAACATCGGTTATCTTGCATTCAATACATTGAAACCACCGCTCGACAACGTCCTGGTACGGAGAGCCTTGGCACTCTCGATTGACCGTGAGGCCATTTTGGAATCGGTTTACCTGGGCAATGCCATCATTGCCGATAACCCGATACCTCCGACACTAAAAGCGTGGAGTGAGGCTACGCCAAAGCTGACCCAACAAGTCGATGAAGCCAGGTCTTTGTTGAAAAAGGCTGGCTATGCAAACGGCTTTGATATTGAACTATGGGCAATGCCGGTACAACGCGCCTACAACCCCAACGCGCGCAGAATGGCGGAATTGATCCAGGCCGACTGGAATAAAATTGGCGTTAACGCCAAAATCGTTTCGTATGAGTGGGGCGAATACTTGAGTCGATCACGCAACGGTGAACATGAAGCGATACTGCTTGGTTGGACTGGTCAGAATGCCGATGCAGATAATTTTTTATACACGATGCTAAGCTGCGCATCGGTCAACGATGCCAACCGCGCGCGCTGGTGCGATCCAATATTTGACGATCTGATTCGGCGCGCGCGGCAAGAGAACGATACAACTATTCGGAACGCACTATATAAAAAGGCGCAGGCGGTATTTTTCAAGCAGATGCCATGGCTGCCTATCGCGCACTCCAAGGGTATTGTTGTTATTCGTAAAAACGTCACAGGATATAAAATAGATCCACTCGGCGGCCAACGCTTTAATCAAGTTCGTCTTGAAAATTAATTCGTCCGGTAAAACATAATTGCGACATTGGCTTCCGTGGCTCACGACAGATATACAACAATAGTGATAACGGCATATTCTCAGGCCGCCAAAGAACATCTATTGACTGCGAAACTGTTCTGCAATGACCAGACCAACTAACAACCAGAACCCGCCTACCAGGAAGCCGGCCGCCACATCTGATGCGTAGTGAACGCTCAGCAACAATCGACTGAAACCGATCAGGCCGATTAATGCAATGGCCCAGTAGGTGACCTCGAATCTTTGCCGCAGGTTGTTCATGTCTCGTGATATCGCATAGGCAATAAAGCCATAAACCGCAATCGCGCTGGTTGCGTGGCCACTCGGGAACGATGGAGTGAGTGCGGTAACCCCGGTTAGAAACTCCGGTCGCTGTCGATCGAATGCAAATTTGCCGACATAGGTAGTTAGCTGCGAGCCGAGGATGGTCACCATCAGCGGAAGAATCATGTAGCCTTTTTTAGATACGTGGAAAAACCCGCTGCTAACAAAAACCACTGCGAACAGCGATGGAAAAGAACCGAGTTCCGTGATCCAGGTGAAAAAAGCGACTGAGTCAGGCGTTCGGAAACGTTGTAGATAATTGTTTATCGACTGATCCATGCTGAGTAATTCATCCATCTCCATGAGTTCTTCAATCAGTCCGCCGAGCAGCATCACAATATATAGCGCTGCAATAATAAGCAGCGTTAGTGGTAGGCCATTGAAATAGCGCGTATCGATCCTTGAGCCCATAAATCGCATAGTGCGTGGTATGCGTGCGGAAAGAGTTGCATGAAGCGCATTGGTGCGCGACCACACCGACGACCCGGGTAGTTGAACCTTAACCCGTTCAAGTCTTGAGGATAAACTGCGCACTATTTGCCAACAGATGAACCTGATTACCAGGAACACGACGATCGCAATCAGGTACGGAATAACTTCATCGAGCACGATATTTTCCATGCAGGTTAGTATAGAAGCGCACAGATAGTTTAAATACGCAAACTATTGAGAGCTCAGGCAAACAAGAATGATCGAATGATGGCATCATCCAAAAGAGAGTATGTATGAAAAGACCGGCACGCACTTTTACAATTTTTGTATTTGTTATCTGTGCAATGGCATGCGGTTTCGGCATTGCCGCATGGACTGGTGCCCGTTATATGGTACCGCCCGGTAGCGGTCTTGCCGGCCCGCTCATGGTACTCGGCTATGGCATTGTCGGCGCGCTGATCGGTGGCGGCTGCGGATTTATTCTCGGCATCAAACTGCCACCGCGGACGTTTCGATTACTGGCATTTCCGGTCATTATCGCCGGCTTTATACTGATTGCAGTCATCAGTGTAAAATTCCTGAAATCGCAAGCCGAGCAGAATGCCTATCTCGATGAGCAGCTCGCCTCGTTGCCGCCTTTCAAGCTTGATCTGAAATATTCTGGCCAGGGCGATCTGGCACCGTTTCAATCGTTCGCCTACGATTCATCCAGTGGACGATTCGTAACCACCACCAACGAGGGTGATAGCTGCCAGGGTCAGATTGCCGGAACCAGCAAAGCCAAAGTGACCATGCTGGCAGCACTTCGGCATGTCGAAATTCGTCTCGCCAATGATCCACAGTTATGCACTAACAAGACAGCAGAGCCGTTGGCTCGTTTAACGTTCACAATTACAGAACACCTGCCGCCTGCAACCACCGGCGATGTCAGGCTGACATCCGAATGCCTCACGGATGCGGTTGAAATCGAGGATGCGATATCGTCTATCGCGGCGGTGCATGAACAGTTCCGTAAGGATTGCAAATAGTCCGCTATTGGATCTGTGCTTCAGCTATAACCTGACGGTAACGCAATGTGCCTTCAACTATCTGTCGGCTCACGCTCATCGACACTGGCAAGGTTCACATTATCAGGTTCGCTCCTGGCTACAATTCGCTGACGCACCTCATCCATCTTGTCGCACAGGCGCTGCAATTCGTGCTCTTTCTCCGCGTGTATTTTTTTAAGTTTCTCAAGATGCTTTTCCGGGCTTCGGTGGATTACGCGCTCAATGGCGCTGATAGCCACAAATGCCTGCACGATGCGCATCAACAGGCTGCGCAACCGATAGACCCGCAACATCTTGCCTGCCCTGGCAACACGAAAAGCCCGCACCACCTGCACACTGCGCAGGAAGGCGATCAATGGCAGCAGTATGATCAACAGGTTCAGCCAGTTTTTCTTCGCGTAGGCAATCTTGTCATCTGCTACGGAGATCATCAAAACGTATTCGAAGGTGAATGCAAACCAGATGAAGGCCGCACTGATATCAAGCAAGTTGCCAAGCCAGGGTAAGTCCGCCACCTTACCCTTAAGCAAATATTCAATTCCGAGAATCGGCAAAATCATCAAGGCGATGACAAGCATCGGCAGGGTAAAGGCCTTGTCCAGTTCTTGAAATAGTTCGCGCCCCTTGATACGCCAGCCGAGGCGCGGCAACCAGATAGTGCGGCTGTCGTTAAATGTCGAGTAACCAAGGCGCAAGGGCGGCAGGACACTCACCAGGAAAAACCGTTTGAGGTTACCTCGAAGATGTCTATTGAGGAGCAGACCTGCTAATGCTTCGACAATAAAGGGTAGCCATGCGATCACCAGAATTTCTAATGTAAAGTTCGCCTGTTCGCTGACAATGGTCGACGAATTCCACCATTGCACAATAACTGCAAGAGTCGCCAGAAAAACCACCGCGGCAACGAACATGATTCGCGGCTGTACAGTGGCGGTGTTTTCGGTAATGACGTTGGGTTCGATAGAGGACGACATAAGTGGGCGTTATTATTATTTAGTGTGGCCGTATTAATTCGACCAGTTTGGCCTCTTCACCGATATCGAGACCGTCCGGACCGAGATCAATTGTGGCGATATTGGCTGTCGTCAGGAGTTTACCCTTCCTGGTACGCTCGATATCCGATCCGCACAAGTAGACCATCAATTCTTCGAGACCCGGATTGTGGCCCACAACCATCACGATATCGAGATCGTTAAATCGTCTCAGAACCTCGATTAGCTCGTCGCAGCTTGCGAGGTACAAGGATTCGTCGAATTCGAGACGGTCCAGTCGCCAGCCGGTTTTTAAAAACACCCGCTCCACGGTTTGCCTGGCCCGCAACGCTGGCGAACAAACCACACGGTCCGGTGGGGCTGCCATGTTTTTGAGCTCAAGGCCCATCTCGCCAGCAGCACGACGACCGCGCTTGTTCAAAACGCGATCGAAATCCCGTTCGGTACCACTATGCCAATCTGACTTGGCATGACGCATTATTATGAGTTGTTTCACGGTAATCCTGAAAAAACGGTCAGCCTGTCAATTTCATGTTACAGAACGCATGTTAGGCTAACAAGTATAGCCGCAGCAGACGATATCGTTGCCCTATAATCCCATGAACCCCATGCCTTGAGAGAACAGTCATGTCGATACATTCCCCGGATCGCAAGGTGTCGATCACCACGCTAGCGCAACTCAAGCGCGACGGTAGTAAATTCTCGGCCCTGACCGCCTACGACTATTGCAGCGCGTATGCCGTCAGCAGCGCCGGTGTAGAGGTGATTTTAGTGGGCGATTCCCTCGGCATGGTTATCCAGGGTCACGATAACTCGCTGCCGGTAACCATCGACGACGTCGCCTATCACGTAAATTGCGTTCGACGCGGAAACAACGGTTCGCTACTGATGGCAGACCTGCCGTTCATGAGCTATTACTCGGAACAAAAAACCCTTGAAAGCGCTGCTATTCTGATGCGCTACGGCGCACAGATCGTCAAACTGGAAGGTGGCGCCTGGCTGTCCGAAACCACGCGCCTGCTGGCAGAGCGAGGCATACCGGTCTGTGCCCATATGGGTCTGACACCGCAATCGGTGAACCATCTTGGCGGTTACCGTGTACAGGGACGCGATCCCAACAAGGCCAAGGAGATTATCGACGAGGCGATGATTCTCGAACAGGCCGGGGCCAGCGTGCTGTTGCTCGAATGCGTTCCGGTAGATCTTGGCAAGCAGGTCAGCGAAGCCCTGTCGATACCGGTAATCGGTATCGGTGCGGGGCCGCATACCGACGGGCAAATCATGGTGTGGCACGATCTGTTGGGTTTGTATCCCAAAAAGCCGGCGAAGTTCGTCAAGAATTATCTGGCGGCCACAGGGGGCAGCATTGATGGTGCGATTCGCGCCTATGATCTGGATGTCAAGGAAGGCACCTTTCCCGCGCCCGAGCATTGCTATACCTGATACAAGCCGTTAACCAAACCGAATAAACCATCTGCCGGTAATAACCGGTCCAAGGAAAGTTTTAAATGATTGATCTTTATACCTGGTCCACACCCAATGGACGAAAGGTTTCCATTTGTCTCGAAGAACTCGGACTGCCGTACACGGTATTTCCAATTGATATTGCCAAGAATCAACAATACGGCGAGGATTTTTTAAAGATCAGTCCAAACAACAAGATCCCGGCCATAGTCGATCACGACACTGGAATCAGCCTGATGGAATCTGGCGCTATCCTGATTTATCTTGCCGAGAAAACCGGACGACTGGCACCAACCGATCCCGAGCAACGATATCGGATGCTTGAATGGTTGATGTGGCAGATGGGCGGCATCGGACCGATGCTCGGTCAGGTGCATCATTTTTGGAAATTCCATCGCGGTGTGAGCGAGTATGCCGAGGAGCGTTATCGTAAAGAAGCACAGCGACTGTACGGCGTACTCGATAAACGCCTGGCCGACAGGGAATACATCGTCTCGGACTACTCCATCGCCGACATTGCCACCTGGCCGTGGATATCGCGATTCGAGTGGCAGGGCATCGACCTTGGGGAGTATCCCGATGTGCGCCGCTGGTATCTTGATATCGCCGCCAGAAAGGCAGTAATAGCCGGCTACAAGATACCCAACGCAGACCTCGAGATTCCACTACCTGATTAACGGATGAGCCTGACGCATTAGCCTATGGGCGCAAGATCCATGCAGGGCCATGTAAGCCCGTGGGACATATGGCCCTATTCAAGTGCTTTGCGAACATTCTCCAGCACCTTGTCCGGGTGGGTTTCGGCCTTGGCGACGCGTTTCCAGTGTTTGGCAACCTTACCCGCCGGATCGATCCAGACGGTTGAACGAATGACGCCCACCGTTTTCTTGCCGTACATCATTTTCTCGCCCCAGGCACCGTACTTCTCCATCACCTTCTTGTCGGGATCACTCAGCAGGGTGAATGGCAGCGAATACTTGTCGATAAATTTTTCATGGGCTACGCCGTCATCCGGAGACACCCCCAGCACCACGATATCGTGAGCTTCAAAGTCCGACCACAGATCACGGAACCCGCAGGCTTCCTTGGTGCAACCCGGGGTATCGTCTTTGGGATAGAAATAAACGATGACGTGTTTGCCTTTGAAATCCTTCAGCGCGACCTTGTCACCGTTTTGATCCTTGAGCGTAAACAGGGGTGCGCTTTTACCTTCTTCGATAGCCATATTGATGTCTTGGATGATGTCTGTTGTTAAATGAATTGATGCGGATGGAAGATATCGCCCACGCCAGACAGCGTGCGCCGATGATCGCTAATTCAATCCGTAAATCAGCATTTGCGATACCAGATTCAGGGCATCATGGTACGGCACGGCCTGATTGTCGCGAATGATCTGTTTCCCTTCCTCGGAAGTCGCATAGGCGATGAACTGGCGAACATTATAGGAAGGCTTGGGGCCGGTCACCAGGAACAATGGCCGATACAAACCATAGTTGCCGCTACGAACATTTTCGACACTCGGATCCTTGCCATCAAAGCCGATAATCTTGACGTTGCGTTTGCGCGCGCTACTAACGCCGGTGATGCCGATGGCATAGGGATCTGCCTCGATACCCTTTTCAAGCGGTCCGGATGAGGGGAACGTGTATTCGGTAACAAATTCTTGATCGGCATCCTCGAACACATACTGGCGAATGGCGTAGCCGACGCCGGATATTTTGCCCTTACGTACAAACAGCTTCAATGGTGCATCCTCGCCCCCGACCTCGGACCAGTTGGTGATGCGGCCTTCGTAGATATCCTTGATCTGCTGCCGGTCGAGACTGCTGACCGGATTGACTGGGTTAACGATGATGGCCAACGCATCCCAGGCGACAGGATGCATGGTGACATGCATTTCCGAAGCATCCGAATTCGGCAAGGTAATCCGGCACGACCCGCCGATGTCAATCTTCAGCTTGGCAGCATCGCGAATGCCGCGGGTCGCACCACCGCCTTCGAGTTCAAATTTAATGCCGGTTTTGGCAGTAAAACCATTGGAGAGTTCCTGCATGAACGATTTCTTGGTAATGCCACAACCAGCCCAGGTGATGGTCTCGTTATCCTGGGCAACGGCCCCTGGCGGCGACAGTAATATGGCACAGACCGCCGGCACAGCAAGTTTGTAAAAATTTATCCCGTTTAACATTCCGACACACTCCATCCCCTTACGTGCAAGGGATTTTATTGAATTTGAAACCCCGAAACCGATACCCGTCGTCAACCTGCATAACGCGCAGTTTAATTACAGCCTACACCCGATCATCACGCGGTGCGTGTTTCTGACATCCCCTGATCGCATCAGGTTATATACATTTCCACGCCAGCATGCATCCATACTACGCTTGGCCTGCTCGCCTTCACTACGGACTTGTCCTGTCCTCAACAGCGAGTGCACCAAACCTTAAACCAATAATTGGTTTCCTTTTAATTATCTACTGGATTATTCCTCTTTTTCGATTCAGCGGCCAGCCACGATCATGCTATGCCGTCATAAATTTATCGCCATAAATCTCGTCAGAATCAATTATCGACCAGGCCATGCTCACGCATTATCGCGGCCAGCGCGCGATCACCAACGCCGCCTTGCTCCAGAGCATCGACGACTCCGACGCGGTCATCCCGGCTTTTATTCTGACTGAGCTTGAACTTGGCACGCACCGTATCGGCGGTCAGGGTAAAACCGATAATGGCATCCAGCATCGCCGGCGGATAATCGGGAATCCAGGGGTTATCGCTACCGCGCTCAAAATAATCAGCGAGGTCCTCGACCAGACGGCTTAAATCATCGTGAGCAGTAATTGCCGAGACGACGCCTTCAACATGAACGACTACGAAGTTCCAGGTCGGTACCATTTGCGGCGTTGTGTACCAGGTTGGCGATATATAGGCGTGGGGTCCTGCAAAAACTGCAGTAACCCGACCTCCCGCAAGAATGTCTGCGGACTGGGGATTTTCGCGGGCAAGGTGTCCAAACAACACCGGCGTTACCGGATCCTGCACCAGTAAAGGTACGTGCGATATCCACGGTTTATCGCCATGGCTGATCAGGGTCGCGAACGGGTAATTCGCGATAAGTTTGAGCGCGGCCGCAGGGTCGTTCTCTTGAAACGGCGCTGGCAGATACATGATGACAGACCCTTGGAGCTGAAGTTCGGATGACGACCGGATGCTATGATCGGCATTTGTTCTACGATTACATCATAGCGCCGCCACACGTGAAAAGGCTATCGCCACGAACTGACTCGACATTCCAGTCATGAATAGGTCAAGCGGCAGAATCAATCTGCGGTCAGCCGGGATACTGGTATTCGGCATTTGTCTGCTTCTGATCATCGCGGCAACGCTGTCGTGGTATCACACCAGGCGAATTGAACAGGACATCCTGCAAGCGGTATCCAGGCAACTCGAGGCCGCCGGCTTTAGTGGGTACGAGCTGATCGTCCGTGGCCGACAGGTCGAGTTTGTCGGTGAGGTGGATGCCGTGGTCGACCGCCAGGCAATGACTGCGATTGCCGCTTCGGTAGAGAATGTCGAAAGCGTCATCGACAACCGTATTGTCACCAACTACGAGGATGGTCGTCACTTCGAACTCCACAGCTACGCTGGCATTACTACCGTCGAAGGGGAATTACCATCGGCGAGTGATGTCGATCTGGTGCTTAACGCAATCCGTGAACAATACGGCGTGGAACCACTCGGCACCGATCTTGAAGTCAGACAGGCAATGCGGCGGCCGCCATGGCTGGACAACTTCAAACACATACTTGATGTTGTCTCGGCAGCATCTCCCCTGATCATCGAATATCGCGACGACACCCTGTACTTAAGCGGCGGGGTTGCAAGTGCCGAGACCCTTGACGAGATACGTAAAACACTCGTGCAAGTTGTACCACACACGCTGAAGACACAACTTGCATTCAAATTACCGGAGTCTGTCCGCAAATCCGGTATCAGGATCGAATACCGCAACCGAAAGGTACTTATCGAAGGCGTGGTGGCAAGCCAGGATTACCTCGATCAGCTTGTCTCGGCACTGAAACTGGCCCTTGCAACGGATGAGATCGACAATCGGGTCGAGGTGGATACCCATGTCGAGGATAGTGTGGTTTTTGAAGACGTTACCCGCGCCGTCTTCCCACTCGCCATGGCCAATTGGTTTGACATCGATATCGATGACGATGAGGTCATGCTCAAAGCCGGCGTGCGAGACGAAGAAGAGCGAGAGATATTGCAACAGCAAATGCATGAGCAATTCACCTACCCGGTAAGAGTGGTCAACCGGATCAGCAGCGAAGCAACCACTGAATGAGTCAAGCAGCCATTACCATGACGTTCTTCGATTTCAGCATAATGATACTGTTAGAATAGCGGTCGATGTTGACTCAACTCCCTGCGGACCCGGCTTAAGCGGTTCGCCCAAATACCCCGGAATATTTTCAGTTAATGAGTTCTTTGCTTACTGAAATACTGATTAGCCTGATCGTCATCGCGGTTATCGGCGGAATCATCGGCTGGTTGGTGCGTGGTGCCCATGGCAACCGCGAGGACAACAAACTCGATGAGGCGTTGGAAGATAAGGCGGCTGCGCTTGAGAAGGCGCGCGAGCAGATCAATCGGCTAGAGTCATCCATGAAAAAGATGAACCAGTTACGCAGTGCCGAACGTGAATCGCTGCAAGGCAGGATTCACGAACTTGAGCCGCTGTTTGACATCGTTGAAAAACGTGATGGCCAGGTCCGCGAATTAACTGAATCTTTGAAAAACGCTGAACATAAGCATCAGGCCGAATTAGAGAAATTCAAGTTCAGCCAAAGCACACTGGGTCTTTTTGACGACGGTGGCAGCGCCGAGATCGAAAAGCTCAAGGATGAAGTCAAGCTCAGTAACCGACAACGCGACAGCGCCATAAGCCGTTACCAGGACCAGGTTCGACAGATCGAGGATCTGGAGAACTTACTGGCCGACAAGGACCGACAGTTGAGTGACCTCAATGAAAAAATAGCCAACGGCGAACTCGGCGGACAAAAGGATTTCGAATCCATGAAAGTCCAGCTTGCGAGGCTGCAAGATGAGATTAAAGACAAGGACGAGCAGCTATCGATACTTGAAAACAAACATCGCTACCAGCTTGATATGGCCGAGGCGCGCGCAGCCAAGGCCGAATCGGACGTTGCGGCTCAAGAGGAAGAGCGTCTAACCCGTGATGCCGAACTGGTCAATCGAATAGAACAACTTGATACCGCGATCCGTGAGCGCGACGAAACGTTAAATGAGCTCCGACAACGACTGGAGTCGTCCAGTGCAATGCAGCCGCCTGCGATTCCTGCCGTTACACCAGTCCATCCACCGGCCAATCGCGCCAATCGCGCCAATCGAGACAGCCTGCAAGCTCTAAAAGGTATCGGCCCCTCTACCGAAGAGCGTCTTAACCAGCTTGGCATTCACACGCTCGAACAGATCGCCACATTGAACGATGCCGACATAGAGCGCATTGGCGAGAAGATGCCGACTTTCACCACCCATTTGAAACGCTATAACTGGATTGACAATGCCCGGGAACTAACCAGGATCGGGGCCGAGACTGCGGCCGAGGTCGTGGAGCACATCGAAGCCGGGGACTCCTGACCACCCCCGTCAGCTAATTGTCGGCCGAATTCGTTTCCCGGACTAACTCTCCCGCCCTGCACGCTTTCTTTCGTGCTCTTTCAAATGCTTTTTACGAATGCGGATACTGCTGGGAGTAATTTCCACCAATTCGTCATCATCGATAAATTCGAGTGCCTGCTCAAGCGTCATATCAACCGCCGGTGTCAGCAAAATCGCCGCATCCTTGCCGGAGGCACGGACGTTTGTTAGCTGCTTACCCTTAAGCGGGTTCACCACCAGATCGTTATCACGCGAGTGAATGCCGACCACCTGACCCTCGTAGACTTCATCTCCCGGTTTCACCGTCATCCGTCCGCGTTCCTGCAGATTGAATAGCGCATAGCCCAGCGCCTTGCCAGCACCGTTTGAGATCATCACGCCATTATTGCGCTGCTCGATATCAACCGTGCTGAGTGGCGCATAGCGGTCAAACACGTGATACATCAAACCGGTACCCGATGTCAGCGTCAAAAAGCGTGTGCGAAATCCGATCAGACCACGCGCCGGGCATTTGAATGACAGGCGGACGCGCCCCCGACCATCAGGCTGCATGTCCTCAAGGTTTGCGCCACGGGCACCCAGCGCTTCCATCAACGCACCCTGGTGAACCTGCTCCACATCGATAGTGAGATCCTCGAATGGCTCACACTGAACACCGTCGATTTCACGGCGAATCACCATCGGCCGCGACACGGCAATCTCATAACCTTCGCGGCGCATCGTCTCAAGCAGTATCGACAAATGCAGCTCACCCCGCCCGGATACCTTGAAACAATCCGGATCGCCGGTGCCTTCCACACGCAATGCGACGTTGGATATCAGCTCGCGTTCGAGCCGGTCGAGGATCTGCCGGGATGTCACGTACTTGCCTTCCCTGCCGGCCAGAGGCGAGGTGTTCACCTGGAACATCATGCTCACAGTCGGCTCATCGACGGTCAGTGGTGGCAGTGCTTCGACTGTTTCCGGATCGCACAGGGTATCGGAGATGAGCGGCCGCTCGATTCCTGTTACCGCGACGATATCGCCGGCCATGGCCTCGGGCACTTCCTCTCGGCTGAGGCCTTCAGGCTTCAGTATGGACAGGATACGACCCTGTCTACGCACCCCCTTGCGATCGATTATGGAAATACGGGTGTTACTGCGGATACTGCCGCGGGTGATTCTGCCGACCGCGATGGCGCCGACGAATGAAGAATAGTCGAGTGTCGATACCTGCATCTGAAACGGACCCGTTGGGTCGACCTCAGGCACCGGCGCGTGACGCACGATAGTCTCGAACAACGGATCCATATTGCCCGAGGTGACCCCGGCGTCCAGACCCGCGAAACCTTCGGTAGCCGATGAATAAATAACAGGAAAGTCGAGCTGTTCCTCGCTCGCGCCGAGCCGATCGAACAGGTCAAAGGTCTGATCGAGCACCCAGTCGGGACGCGCACCATCACGATCGATCTTGTTGATGACCAGAATCGGCCGGAGGTTATGATCGAACGCTTTCTCGGTCACGAAGCGGGTTTGCGGCATCGGCCCCTCGACTGCGTCCACCAACAGCAACACCGAATCGACCATCGACAATACCCGCTCGACTTCGCCGCCGAAATCGGCATGACCCGGGGTATCGACGATATTGATCCGATATCCCTGCCACGAGATGGCGGCATTTTTTGACAGGATCGTGATACCGCGCTCGCGTTCGAGATCATTAGCATCCATCACCCGGTTGACCGGGCCGAAGCGTTCTCCCAGCGATCCGCTTTGCTGTAGCAACCTGTCGACCAGGGTGGTTTTACCGTGATCGACGTGGGCGATAATGGCAATATTGCGAATTCGCTCGACGTAGCTGGTCGGGGCCAAGAGAGGTTGTGTTACGACACTCATGATTTATCACTTGATCGCGTCCTTGGGACTCACCGGTTTTGGCGGGTGGTCCAACAGGATTCGATATTAGGTTAAGAAAACCGCGACACGCGGCATTGATTCACTGGCATCGACAGGTAACGCCTGCCAGTTGAAGACGAACTCAAAAATGAAACAGTGTGCCGACCCCGCGATCGGTAAACAATTCCAGCAAGATGGCGTGCTCGATCCGACCATCGATGACGACCGCTGACTTGACGCCGGCGCGAACCGCATCCTGGGCACAATTGACCTTGGGCAGCATACCGCCGGAGATGACTCCCTCGGCAATCAGCGATTCAGTCTCTTTCATGTTGAGACCGGTCATCAGGTTACCCGATGCATCGAGCACGCCCGATGTATTGGTCAGCAGGATCAGCTTCTCTGCGCCAAGTGTCGACGCCAGCTTGCCGGCTACCGTATCGGCATTGATGTTATACGCGCTGCCGTCGGGACCGACACCGATAGGCGCGATGACCGGAATAAAATTAACCTTGTCGAGTGAATGCACCAGCACCGGATCGATGGCTTCGATCTCACCGACATGACCGTAATCGACACTCGCGCCGCCGTTTTCGCGAACCAGTTTGCGGGCCCGAATCAGCGAGCCGTCCTTACCCGTCAGCCCAACCGCCTTACCGCCCTGGGAGTTGATATTGGAAACGATCTCCTTATTGACGAGACCCCCCAGTACCATCTCAACCACATCCATGGTCTCCCGGTCGGTTACCCGCAGGCCGTCGACAAATTCTGATTTCTTGCCAATCTTCTCAAGCAGTTGATTGATTTGCGGACCACCGCCATGCACCAGCACCGGATTCATGCCCACCAGTTTCATAAGCACAATGTCGCGCGCAAAGCTGCGTTTTAACACCGCGTCCGTCATGGCGTTGCCGCCGTACTTGATGACGATGGTTTTACCGTGAAACTTCTGAATATACGGCAGTGCTTCGGCGAGTACGCCGGCGATCTGGTGCGGATTAGAAGGCAGTTCGTTCATGACTCGGGCGGTGGCGACAAGCCGGACGCGTGGATTTTCGGGCGCGAAGTATAACCGACGGCGCGATTGATACCGAGTCAATCATTAAAAAACCGCCCCTTAATCGCTTAAGGGGCGGTTTTATCGGTCAATTTTAAGAATTATGGACTGATTACGACACTTTTACGTCGATTTTCTTGGGTTTGACCTCTTCACTTTTCGGCAACTTCAGGGTCAAGATGCCGTCGCGGTAGTCGGCGCTGACGTTGGAATCGTCAACATCGCCGCCAAGACGCATCGAACGAACGAATTTGCCGTAGCGCCGCTCCTGGCGAATAACGCGTCCTTCCTTCTTGTCATCGTGTTCGTAACGAGTCTCGGCATTGATCGTCAGGACACCATCATTGATGGTGACATCGAGATCTTCCTTGCGAACGCCCGGAAGCTCGGCGCGAACGGTGTATCCGTTGTCGGTTTCCGACACATCAATGGCCGGCGCGATGGAGCGATTGCCGCTATTACCATTGTTGTTGGCCAGCGGTGAACGAAACATCTGATTGACCAAGCTGTCGAAATCGCCGAATGCATCCCAGCCGAAGCGTCGCTCCGATGGTTTAACTATCTGGTTCATGTGATACCTCCAAATTTACGTTTAGATTGCGGTCGTGCCGCTTACGGCGTTAATTTGGGGTGTTCAAAACAGTTTTCAAGAAGCTTTCCGGGCACAAAAATTGACATGAATCAATATCTGAATCGATGTATTGGCGCGTGCTATATTGGCCGCGGATTTTCACGCTACCGCACCCGTTTCGCGCTATAAAAATGACTGAAAAGGATTTACCGACCGCCACCGGCGATCACCCGCAAAACCAGGCCGGCAGCGTGGCCGGTGAACATCATTCGTCCCCTGCGCAGCGAGCCGATGTCAAGCCTCGCGACCTGATGTTCTCACGGAGATTTGCACCGTTTTTCATGACCCAGTTCCTCGGTGCGTTCAACGATAACGTCTTCAAGAACGCCCTGATTATCCTCATCACTTACGGCATCGCCGAGGCCGCATCGACCAACGCCCTGGTCAATATCGCTGCCGGCTTGTTTATCCTGCCATTTTTTCTGTTCTCCGCACTGGCCGGACAACTGGCCGATCGCTTCGACAAGGCGCGATACATGCGGCACATCAAGGTAGCCGAAATCGTCATTATGGCGGTGGGCGCCACCGGCCTGGTTCTGGGATCACTGCCGCTGCTGTTATTCGTGCTATTTCTGATGGGCGCGCAGAGTACTTTTTTCGGTCCGGCCAAGTACGCCATATTGCCGCAACACCTTGCTACTCGCGAATTAACGGCCGGCAATGCGCTGGTGGAATCCGGGACCTTTCTCGCCATCCTTCTCGGCACCATCGTCGGCGGTTTGCTGGCAGGCATGGGCACGGTCGGCACTACCCTGGTGGCGATCGCCGTCATTGTGGTTGCTATCGCCGGCTATCTCGCCAGTCGAAGCATTCCGGCTGCGCCACCGACCGGCCATGGGCATCGCATCAACTACAACCTGGCAACGGAAACACTGGCTTTACTGCGGCTTCTCGGCGCTGATCGCTCTGTGTTTCTGAGCGTTCTCGGCATTTCCTGGTTCTGGTTCCTCGGCGCCGTATATCTTACCCAGTTCCCCAACTTTACCCGCGTTGTGTTGGGCGGCGATGCTACCGTGGCGACCTTGCTGCTGGCGGTGTTTTCCATCGGGATTGGCGGTGGCTCGTTCATTTGCGAAAAACTGTCGCGCGGTCGCATCGAGGCGGGCCTGGTACCCATCGGCATTATTGGAATGACGGTGTTCGGCATTCACCTCGGCCTGGTGGAGCCAATGACCAATGACTCCCCTGTCGATGCCATCATGTTCATAACCAACCCGACCAATTTGCGCGTGGTCATCGATCTATTATTACTCTCGATGTTTGGCGGTCTGTATATCGTGCCGCTCTATACGCTGGTACAACATCTCAGCAAGCCCGCCGAGCGCGCCCGGATTATTGCAGCTAACAACGTTCTGAATGCGTTGTTCATGGTACTGGCTTCGATTGTCGCTATCGCCGTGCTGGGTGCGGGACGCAGCATCGCCGAGTTGTTCCTGATTATCTCCATCACCAATATCGGCGTATCGATTTATATCTTTGGCAAGGCGCCTGAGTTTCTGTTCAAAATGCTCGGCTGGCTGCTGGTTCACAGCCTCTACCGGGTTCGCAAACAGGGGCTCGCCAACATACCGACTGAAGGCCCGGCAATCCTTGCCGCTAATCACGTCAGTTTCGTCGACGCGGTGATCATGCACGCCATATGCCCGCGGCAACTCAGATTCGTGATGGACGCGGATATCTATAATATCCCTGTACTTAACTGGCTATTCCGCTCGGTGGGCGCGATCCCTGTTACCGATCCGCGTATCAATCGTCATCTGGTTCGGCAAGGTTACGACCTCATAGCCAATGCACTTGATCGGGGTGAGTTGGTCTGTATTTTCCCGGAAGGCGGTATCACCCGCGATGGCGAGATCCAAAAGTTCAAAAATGGCATCGACAAGATCGTTAAACGCACGCCCGTTCCGGTCATTCCCGTGGCACTTCAGGGATTGTGGGGCAGCTTCTTCAGCTACGCCAGCGGGATGGCAATGCGCGGATTGCCACGCAAGCTCTTTGCCCGTATAACCATAATCGTCGGCGCAGCGATCGCGCCGCAGTCGGTCAGCACACAGCACTTGCACCAGGTGATCAGCAGCCTTCGCGGCACTCAGCGCTGACTGTTCTAATGGATAACTGCAATTTCTGTTTATCCTGACCATACTATCTGCGAGGTATGTCTGATGTTTCTCAAAGGTTCGTGTCATTGTGGTGCGGTAAGGTTCAGTCTCGAATCGCAACACCCCTATCCATTCATGCGCTGTTACTGTGCAATCTGCCGCAAGACGGCTGGCGGTGGTGGTTACGTGCTTAACATCGGCGGCGAGGCTGAATCGTTGAAAGTGATCGGCGAAGAATTTATTAGTCGCTATCAGGCGATGATGGAGGACGACAGCGGTAACACGACCCAAAGCCCTGCGCAACGAAATTTCTGCAAGCAATGCGGTTCGGCGTTATGGGTGTGGGATCCGCGATGGCCTGAGCTGATTCATCCTTTTGCCTCCGCCATCGACACTGATCTGCCCGTAGCGCCAGAACATACCCACCTGATGCTGGCCTTCAAGGCCGGTTGGGTACCGCTCGACGCAGCGCCCGGCGACAAGGTGTTCGATCGCTACCCGCAGGAATCAATCGCTGATTGGCACCAACGCCTTAATCTCGTGGTACCCGAATGATTTTAAACAAGGTGGCTGAAGATCATCGGATTCCTGCCATGAATAATCTGGGTCGAGATTATTTTTAACCGCCATTTTACATATGGGAACCCTGCATGAGAGCCCGGCTAACCAGGAGGCTAAATCGCTATGCTGAGTTGAAACGGCTGCTTTTGTACTTATCGATAGCAGCATGGGCTGCTTCATCTGTTACACATGCCGAGGATCGTGATCTGGACGTTCAACTGCATAAAGCATTCGTCGCCGGTGAACTGCCGGGCTTGCATAGTGTTCTCGTTTTGCACAAAGGCAACATCATTGCTGAATCGTATTTCAAGGGTGAAGATGAACGGTGGGGTAGACCCACAGGATTACGCCATCACGGACCGGATACACTGCATGATTTGCGGTCAGTCACCAAACCTGTCGTTGGTCTGCTCTATGGCATAGCCTTGTCCGAGGGAAAAGTTCCCGCTCTTGATGAAAATCTGATCGCGCAGTTCCCCCAATATGCCGATCTCGCGGATGGCTCTGAACGTCAGAATATTTTAGTGCGTGATGCGCTATCGATGAAGATGGGAACCGAGTGGAACGAGGACCTGCCTTACACCGATCCCAACAACAGTGAAATCGCCATGGAGTATGCAGAAGATCGCTATCGGTTCATCCTGGACCGTCCCATGGTGAGCACGCCCGGAGAACAATGGACCTACAATGGTGGTGCGGTGGCGATTGTGGCCCGGTTAATTGCAGATGGGGTTGGAATGCCCATCGACAAATACGCTCAGGAAAAACTCTTCAAGCCGCTCGGGATAACGGAGTTCGAATGGATACACGGTAGTAACGATGTTCCGTCCGCTGCGTCGGGTCTACGACTCAATACGCATGATCTGGCAAAAATCGGTCAACTGGTTTTGAACAATGGCCTATATGACGGCAAACAGATTGTTCCAGCAAGCTGGTTGACTGCCTCATTTGAACCCCAGGCAACATTAAAAGATGGCTTGCGATATGGATTGTTGTGGTGGCTTTCACCACAAGGGTCACCACCGTCATGGGTAGCAGGCTTCGGCAATGGAGGACAACGTTTGACCGTGAATCCGGGTGACAAGATTATCCTTGTCATCTTTGCCGGCAATTACAATCAGCCCAACGACTGGCAGTTACCGGTAAAGATAATCGAAGAATTTCTGGTGCCTGCCTTATTCCCCGAGTAATGTTCTCGTTTAAATCATAAGCCGCTCTTATTGCCAGAGGGTGAATGAGGTGTTCGATCGCTACCCGCAGGAATCAATCGCCGACTGGCACCAGCACCTTAATCTCGTGGTACCCGAATGATCTTAAACACAGCGGCTGAAGATCATCGGCTTATCACCGGCCAGTCACGAGGCTAAACCACCATACTGATGTTGGGACGGCTATTCTTCAGTTATGCCAGCGAGATGGTATTAGCCAAACTGACGTGACGCATGAATACAGCGTCTTTGTGTCAATGTGCCAAAAAGCCAGACACGTCAAGCAAAAACATCAGTACCGATCCTCCAACCAACACGATGGCTAACCCACCAAATACCCATTTTACCCAGATATTTACGCCACCTGTCTTCCTTAAAAATTCGATAGGGTGAGTGGAATCAACATGTTTTGAGTGAGACGACTTAACCCTGTTTTGCACATGCCTGTAATACCAGAAATTCGCATACATGGGAATCAGGATAAAATCAGTAACAAGATAAATCGCACCTATCAAAACGCTGTTGTCTGGGCGACTTACTAAAGGCTCACACAAATGAAACAGAATCAGCAACACACACCAGCCATACATCTTGCGATAGAGCATCCAGAAAGACCCAAAGAAAAACGCCGACCAATTCCAGGTTATCTGCATAAGAGCAGTCCCCTCTTCAAGGTGTCTGAATTCTGATAAATAAAACCTGGTGTTTATATCTCCTATTGCTGCTTCAATATATCGATCCATCGATTCAAATCCGTTTGTAGTTTGTCTTTTTGTTGCACTAAATAAGCGTGGCCGATCATAGCAAAAAGTTTTTTCAGGAAGTTGTAGAACGCGCCATTGAAGTTGTTACATATTTTCCAACCTTATCCATTGCATCGACGCCGAAGGCACGCTCATTCAAGGAACTCGATGACCAATCGATACCTGGTGCCCTTAAAGGTCCTGCAAAATCCCGACCAGGGTAGATTCGCCACCCGGGGTTAGCAGCCAGCCAAGAATTGCCATGTTAACAACGACACTTATCCAGAAAATGGTCTGGAACGGTTGTTTACTTGATTTATGCCGTAGCAGTTCCTGGGCAACATACGCGCCTGGCCAGCCACCCATAATCGCCAACAGATGCAAAGTGGCTTCAGGCGTTCTCCAGCGGCGTGTCCTGGCGGCCCATTTGTCGAGTGCATATATGACAAAGGTAACGATACTCATGAGTACGTACCAGGCAACGAGAAATGTCGACAGTCGTGCAGAGCCAGTAGCAATAAGAACGCCGACAATAACCACGGCAGCAAGCAGCAGGGCCGCAAAACCAAGGCGTGTTTTATTCAACTGAAACTTGCGCGCGCCTGCAGGCGTTACGTTGACCGCGCAGGGGCGGCCTTGACGATCCTTGGATAACTCATAACTGACGACCTGACCTGCCCTGGGTCGCGAGCCGTCGCCATCGTATGACTTGATATGAACGAATACCGACTTACCCCCGCCATCTGGCGCGATAAACCCAAAACCCCGGTTGTCCTTCCATGTTTCGATTGTGCCTTTATGTTTCATCCAGTTATTTTTCCATCGATGTGTGACGTTGTTTCAAAGCGAGTAACTGCAAGGATATACGAATTCGGCGTCGTAAATCCGCAGGTGTTTCAGCCCGTACGATCATGGCGAGATCAATAATGGACAGTTAGCCATATGGTTTCCGTATCGGGCGTGGTCCACTCAACCTTATGATGGGTGTGGGCTGGCAGATTAAAATGATCGCCGCTTTCAAGTCGCACCGTTTGGCCAGACTTGAGTGCGATAATCGCACTGCCTTTCAATACCAGCACCCATTCGTTTTGTTCCTGGTCGTACCAACCACTAGCAGGCGACGTGTGTCCCATTGAGACGATGCGTTCGATCCTGACATGATCGGATTCTACCAGCGTCTCGAATTGCTCTTCATCGAGCGAACCTTTAACCAGGTCGAAGATATTTTCAGGTTTCATGGTTGCAGCAGATATCCGGGGTTAACTTCACAATATCTAGTAAAGCTGAAGATGTCCGGTAATAACGTCAATTTTCTCCTGGTCGTCCGGTCCGATTGCACATGCGGTCAGCGTCGGTACGCCGCCGAATTCGGTACGCCCGCTATCGGTGATAATGTGGCTATCAAGACCGGCTTCGATTGCCTTGTGGTGACAATCCAATAATTCCTGTTCGGTGTTCACGCGCAGACATACTTTAGCGGTTCCACTATCGACCCAGGCGCGTTGCGATTCACTTAGGGTAATCAAAGCAGTTGAGCCTTTGGCATAGAGCAACTGACGCATGATGAATGCCATGGATGCATGCGCGCCCTGGGCGACCTCCTTGCCACGACGCATTTTCAAATCCTTGCGAATCAGGATGACCTGTTTAATTCGAACCAAGCTGGTTACCCGACAGTTGAGTCAAAATAATCTATGCCATCATCTCATCGCCTCGCCAGTCCAGTATGACCTTACCGGAATGACCGGAACACATGACATCGAAACCCTGCTGGAATTCGTCGACAGAATAACGATGGGTGATGATCGGCGAAAGATCGAGGCCGGACTGAATGAGACTGGCCATCTTGTACCAGGTTTCAAACATCTCCCGCCCGTAAATTCCTTTAATGGTGAGTCCCTTGAAGATGACCTGATTCCAGTCAATTTCCATGTGCGTCGGTGGTATACCAAGCAATGCAATCCGTCCGCCATGATTAATCGATTCGAGCATGGTGTCGAAGGCACTGTGAACACCGGACATTTCCATCGCCACATCAAACCCTTCGCTCATGCCAAGCTCGTCCATGACATCCTTAACGGAACGCTCTGAAACATTCACGGTTCGCGATGCGCCCATTTTTGAAGCAAGATCGAGCCGGTATTCGTTGATATCGGTGATCACTACATGGCGCGCGCCGGCATGCCGGGCGACTGCTACAGCCATTATGCCGATGGGCCCGGCTCCTGTGATCAGCACATCCTCGCCTACCAGGTCATAGGTCAACGCGGTGTGTACGGCGTTTCCGAATGGATCGAAGATCGAGGCGATATCATCCGTGATCTCATCGGGTAATTTGAATGCGTTGAAAGCCGGGATAACCAGATACTCGGCAAACGCACCCGGCCGATTGACGCCGACACCGACACTGTTGCGACACAAATGACGCCGGCCGGCACGACAGTTACGGCAATGACCACAGGTGACGTGGCCTTCGCCCGATACCCGATCGCCTATCTCAAAACCGGGCACCTCCTGGCCGATGGCAACGACTTCACCGACATATTCGTGGCCAACCACCATGGGCACCGGAATCGTTTTCTTCGACCACTCATCCCAATTATAAATGTGTACATCGGTGCCACAGATCGCGGTCTTGCGAATGCGGATCATCAGGTCGTTGTGACCGAGTTCCGGTTCCGGTACATCGGTCATCCATATTCCGGGTGTCGGCTTAAGCTTCGCGAGTGCTTTCATGATGTTTCCATTTCCAATATTCAGAAAACCGTAGCTGTCCTTATTATTCGGTTATCGAGTTGAGATCCAGCTTGCATAGACAATTTTCAGATCAACTTGAGCATTCGGCCAATGCGGGTAAATGCGTTAACAGCGCTATCGATATTCTCGGGCGTATGCGCGGCGGACATTTGCGTGCGTATGCGCGCCTGGCCGCGGGGTACCACGGGAAACGAGAAACCGATGACGTATATCCCTTCTTCAAGCAGCGCGTCGGCGAATGCCTTGGCCTTGGCGGCGTCTCCAATCATTACCGGAATAATCGGATGATCCGCACCGGCAAGTGTAAAACCGGCGGCGGTCATTTGCCGCCTGAATGATTCACTGTTTTGCCGCAGGCGTTCTCGCAACTCGTCACCGCTTTCAAGAAGATCGAGAACCTTCAAGGTAGCGCTGACAATACCCGGTGCAAGAGAGTTTGAAAACAGGTAGGGACGCGAACGCTGACGCAGCCATTCGACAACCGGTGCGCGCGCGGCGGTGTAGCCTCCCGATGCACCGCCCATAGCCTTGCCCAGGGTACCGGTCACAATATCCACACGCTCGATGACATCATGATATTCATGGGTACCGCGGCCGCTCTCGCCCATGAAGCCAACAGCATGAGAGTCATCCACCATCACCATGGCATTGTATTGCTCGGCCAGATCGCAGATTGCCGGCAGGTTGGCAATGACGCCGTCCATGGAAAATACACCATCGGTTGCTATCAACCGAAAGCGTGCGTCAGCCGCCTCCTGCAAACGCGTTTCGAGCTCGGTCATATCGTTGTTGGCATAACGAAAACGCTTCGTCTTGCAAAGACGCACGCCATCGATGATCGACGCATGGTTTAACGCATCGGAGATAATCGCGTCCTGCTCACCCAGCAGTGTTTCAAACAGGCCCGCATTGGCATCGAAACAGGATGAATACAGGATGGTATCTTCTGTGCCGAGAAATGCGGCCAGGCGCTGTTCGAGCTGTTTATGTATATCCTGGGTACCACATATAAAGCGCACCGACGCCATACCAAAACCGTGGCTGCGCATCCCTTGGCAGGCGGCGTCGATCAACTCGGCGTGGTCGGCCAGTCCGAGATAATTATTGGCGCAAAAATTGAGAACCTCGCCGCTGCCAAGCGTAGCAATTGCCGGCTTTTGCGCGGAGGTGATAATCCTCTCATCCTTGTACATTCCACCTGCACGAACGTCGTCGAGTTGCTGATTAATATGATCCAAAAAGCGGTTTGTCATCTATGCTAATTACCGGTTCGATTACCTTGAAACTTCCGTGCAGGCGTTATTGATTTGGCGACTGCTTTATTGGGCATGTATCAGTTCACAGAGTCAAGGCAAGGCATCGTGATTGCAACCTCAATCACGCTGACACACCGAAGATATTCATGGGCTCGAACCGGGATTGTACTATTGCCCCGTTGCGTTCCGATCGACGAGATGACGGGCAAGAATCTGATCGAGACTGTTGGCGAAACGCTGCCGGTCAGCATGATTCAATGCCGCCGGACCACCGCTATGTATGCCGCTGCCACGCAGGGTATCCATAAAGTCACGCATATTCAGTCGCGCCTTGATGTTATCGCTGGTGTATTTCTCGCCGCGCGGATTGAGCGCTAGCGCACCCTTGTCGATCGCCTCAGAGGCCAGCGGGATATCGGCCGTCACCACGAGATCGCCAGGGTTCACACGTTTGACGATCTCGTTATCAGCCACATCGAACCCGGATGCAACCTGGACAGTATGAATCCAGCGCGACCGTGGCACATTAAGGGGTTGATTAGCCACAAGGGTCACAGATACGCAGGCACGCTCGGCAGCACGATAGAGAATATCCTTGATTACCGACGGGCAGGCATCGGCATCGACCCATATATTCATGGCGACGATGATAACGCGATGGCGCGTGCTGAATCTGTTTGATAATTGCCGTTTATCATCAAAGCGATTCGACGAATGCGACGATTCGGCGACAACCTTCCTCGATCTGTGACTCACTGGCGGCAAACGACAAGCGCACGTAGCCGGTGGCACTTTCTCCAAATGCCCGTGCGTCGAGCACCGACACGCCGGTATTCTCGTAAAGTTGAATTGCGAAATCGCCACTGTCGAGTCCTGTTTGTCGGACATCGACCAGCATGAACATGCCGGCGTCGGGCACAAGGCATCGCAGGGATTCGCATTTGCCAAGACCACGGACAGCGATATCGAGTCGTCGACTATACGCATCCCGCATAAGGGCGATATCACTTTCGCAAGCAGAAATTGCAGCCATGCCGCCGGCCTGGATGAATCCCGGTATGCCATAGCACACCACCAGCAACAGGTTCTCCATATGCGCTTTGAGTGATGGCGGCATCACCAGCCAGCCCAATCGCCAGCCGGTCATGGCATGAGACTTTGAAAAGCTTGCAACAGTGATTAACCGATCATGTACCTCTGGCAGCTCCGCGAAGTAGTGAAACTGGCCATTGAAGACGAGATCGGCGTAAACCTCATCTGCCACGATCCAGAAATTATTTTGTCTGGCTAAGAGGGCGATGGCCAGCATCTCATCAAGACTTAAAACCCTGCCGGTCGGATTATTGGGGTTGGCCAGATACACGGCGCGGGTACGATCCGTAATCGCTGCCTCAAAAGTGGCGAGATCGAAGCGAAATCCATTGTCTGCGTCGAGCGGTACCTTGACCAGCCTCGCACCGGAGGCACTAAGCGTTGCTTCATAGGTGCTATATACCGGATCGGTTGTGATGATCTCGCAACCCGGCTCGCCAAGACACAACGAGGCACAAAATAAACCGGTCTGCGCGCCGGCCACAATGGCAATCTGATCCGCAGGGACGACCTGACCGCAACGTCCTTGATGAAGTTCGGCAATGGCCTGCCTCAAGTCTTGCCTGCCAACGACCTGGGTGTAGTGGGTGTCACCCGACTCAAGCGCCGTGCGGGTAGCAGCGATGACCGGCGCCGGCGTGTCGAAGTCCGGATCGCCGATACTCAGGATGATGACATCGCGGCCTGCCTGCTTGGCGGCAACCGCGCGAATATGAATGTCCCAGGCGCTGGCGCCGAAGCCGCCGATGCGTTCAACGAAAGCGGAGAGCTTAACGGACATGGTTGCGTGTTCCCGGAATGTTCAGTGAAGTTTGATCTTCGGATGTACCGTTCGCCTGAACAGGTTGGCAAGCGTCAAAAATGCAACACGCGGCATACCGTAAAGTACGCTTTGATGTTTTTTGTAAAGTGACAGATACACCAGCCGGGCAATTGCGCCTTCAATGTTTACCTTGCCAAGAAGGTTACCCATGATGCTGCCCACCGTACTATATTTTCCGAGCGACACCAGCGATCCATAGTCACTGTATCTGAACGGTTTCGAACGCTTTCCTTTGATCCTCCTGTCAAGCGCACCCGCCAGATACATGCCTTGTTGATGCGCTGCCTGAGCACGCGGTGGGATATTGCCATCATGCCCCTTCCAAACGCATTCTGCCGCATCTCCCAATGCATAGATACGATCGTCACCCATACACAGCAAGTGATCATCCACCTTGAGTTGGTATATTCGATTGGTTTCAAGTCCATCCAGTTCGGTGAGAAAATCAGGCGCCTTTATACCGGCCGCCCAGACGCGAATAACCGCCGGGATATAACCACCACTTTCAGTGTGTATGCCGCTGTGGTCGACGCTACGCACGCGTTCACCGGTCAATACGCGAACCCCCAGGTTTTCAAGCTGCTCGGTGGTTTGTTCGGACAGCCGTTCGGGCAGGACCGGCAGGATCCGCTCCGACGCCTCAATAATACTGATGCGGATGTCCCTGTCAGGCAGTACGTCATCGAAGCCGTAGGCGGCAAAGGCACGGGTTACTGCATAGAGTTGTGCTGCGAGTTCGACTCCAGTGGCGCCGCCACCGACGATGGCAATATCGAGTTGACCTGCCGTTGATGTTCCGTGTTTGGAATGGGCACGCAGATAGGCGGACAACATTCGCCTCTGGAATTGCTCGGCTTGACGAGTGTTGTCGAGAAACATGCAGTGTTCGCGAACGCCTTCAATGCCGAAGTCATTGCTGACACTACCCACGGCTATCACCAGGATATCGTAAGGTATGCGACGCTCGGGCATGATCTCGACGTTATCTTCATCGAAAGTAGTGGCCAGCTTGATCTCGCGCGTGGTGCGATCGATGCCAATCATCTGACCATGCCTGAACCTGAAACCATGGGCACTGGCTTGTGCCAGGTATTCCAGTTCATCTTCGTGAACATCTAACGTGCCGGCAGCCACTTCATGCAACAATGGCTTCCACATATGCGTCCAGGAGACGTCTACAAGAGTGATCTCGGCCCTGCCTTTTCTGCCAACGCGATTGCCAAGACGGGTCGCCAGTGCGAGACCGCCCGCGCCACCGCCGATGATGACGATACGTTGCAGCGAAGCGTTGGCTTGAACCAACTTTCGTGTATCCAGATTTTACTAATTGCAGAACCGATACCATGATCGCCGGTTAAGGACCATCACGACACCGCTTTGATCCTGCCAGATCAATACATGTGTTGACCGCCATTGATGGAGATCGTCGAACCGGTAATAAAGCTTGCATTTTCGTCCACCAGGTACATCACTGCATGCGCGATATCCTCTGCCTTACCCAGACGGCCCACCGGAATGGTCGCGACAATTTTCTCAAGCACTTTTTCAGGCACTGCACGCACCATGTCGGTTTCGACGTAACCAGGCGCCACGGCGTTGACGGTTATACCTTTGGCCGCATTTTCCTGAGCCAGCGCCTTGGTAAAACCGTGTATGCCGGATTTGGCAGCGGCATAGTTTACCTGGCCATACTGACCGGCCTGGCCGTTGACCGAACCGATGTTAACGATGCGCCCATAGCCACGCTCGCGCATGCCGTTAATGACCGCATGACACATGTTGAAGCAGGACGACAGGTTGGTTTGTATTACTGAATTCCATTGTTCGAACGTCATCCGGTGCATCGTGCCATCGCGGGTGATGCCGGCGTTGTTGACGAGGATATCCACCGGACCCAGATCTTCGCTGATCTGGTTGACCGAGTCGGCACACTGGTCATAGTCCGACACGTCAAACTTGTACACGGCGATGCCGGTGCGTTCCTTGAAAGCACTGGCGGCTTCATCGTTACCGGCATAGGTGGCGGCGACAGTGTGGCCGGCATTTTTCAGAGCGACCGATATGGCTTCGCCGATGCCGCGGGTTCCGCCGGTAACGATAGCGACGCATTTTTTCTGGCTCATAATGATGTCTCCTTAAGTGTTTTTTAGTGCAATAGGATATTGGAAACAGGGACGAATACCGTATGGGTTTTAGCGTTCAACCGCCAGTGCAACGCCCTGCCCACCACCGATACACAAGGTGGCAAGACCCTTTTTCGAATCGCGCCGCTTCATCTCATGTAACAAGCTGACAAGAATACGACAACCGGAAGCGCCAATGGGATGACCCAGGGCAATCGCGCCACCGTTGACGTTGACCTTGTCGGTATCCCAGCCAAGATCGCAGTTGACCGACAACGATTGTGCGGCGAACGCTTCATTGGATTCAACCAGATCAAGGTCGTCTACCGTCCAGCCGGCCTTTTCCAGGCACTTTTTGCTGGCAGGAATCGGACCGGTTCCCATGATGGCCGGATCGACGCCGGCACTGGCATAACTGGTAACCCTGGCCAATGGTTCGAGCCCTAATGCCTCAGCCTTGGCGGCACTCATTACCAGCACCACGGCCGCACCGTCATTCAAGCCCGAGGCATTCCCGGCGGTCACGGTACCGTCCTTGCTGAAGGCCGGTCGAAGTTTTGCCAGACCCTCGACGGTGGTGCCGGCGCGGGGATACTCATCCTTTGCAAACACAACCGGGTCTCCCTTGCGCTGGGGTATGGATACCGGAATGATCTCGGCGTCGAAGGCGCCTGCTTCCTGAGCAGCGATAGTCTTGACCTGCGAGGCAGCGGCAAAGGTATCCTGGGCAGAGCGATCCAACTGATACTGGTTGGCGATATTCTCGGCCGTATTGCCCATGTGGTAATTGTTGAAGGCATCCCACAGGCCGTCGACAATCATCGAGTCAATCAGCTTCCAGTCACCCATCTTCTGACCGACGCGCGACTTCGGCAACACGTGAGGCGCGAGGCTCATATTCTCCTGGCCACCGGCAATGATGATCTCGGCATCGCCACAACGTATTGCCTGGGTAGCCAGGGATACGGCCTTGAGTCCGCTGCCGCAAACCTTGTTGATGGTCATTGACGGTACTTCATTGGGCAGTCCGGCGGCGATCGCGGCCTGGCGAGCCGGATTCTGGCCGCTGCCAGCGGTCAATACCTGGCCGAGTATGACTTCGTCGACCTGATCCGCGGCAACGCCGTTACGCTCGAGCAGCGCTTTGATGACCGTCGCTCCCAATTCGTGGGCCGGCACACCGGCGAGCGCACCGCCGAATGTTCCTATGGCCGTACGTACTGCGTCGACAATAACGACATCATCACTTTTCATCTTGCTCATCTTCTATTGGGCTCCTGGACAACTTTATGGTCGTGTGTCCTCAGTTTGGTTGATTACTTTCGATTGGTAAAACGGGGTTCAGAACGTTAGTTATTCCGGCGTCTCGTAAAGGCACAAGACTGACGGTGTCCGCTATCAAACATCGACGCCATCCGCCTGCAGATCGGCGTGATAGGACGACCGGACGAACGGACCGCTGGCAACATGTACGAAGCCGAGCTCCTTGCCAATGCGTCTGAAATCGGCGAACTCGTCAGGCGTCACGTAGCGCTCCACCGCCAGGTGATGCTCACTCGGCTGCAGATACTGACCGATGGTCAGCATATCGCAATCATGGTTACGAAGATCTTTCATCACCTCGACAATCTCGGCATTAGTCTCGCCAAGACCCACCATCAACCCCGATTTACTGCGCGTATCCCGATGTCGTTGCTTGAATTCCTTGATCAGTCGAAGTGACCAGGCATAGTCAGAGCCGGGTCGCGCCTGTTTATAGAGTCGCGGCACAGTTTCGAGGTTGTGATTAAACACTTCCGGCACCGCCTCACCGAGTATATCCAGCGCGACATCCATGCGGCCGCGAAAGTCCGGTACCAGTATTTCGACCCGTATGTCCGGATTGTCGCGTCGCACCGCCGTGATGCAATCGGCGAAGTGACACGCACCGCCATCTTTGAGGTCGTCGCGATCAACCGAGGTGATGACGACGTAGCGCAGTCCCATGGCGCGGATGGTACGGGCGAGATTATCAGGCTCATCGCTATCCGGCGGCAATGGACGGCCGTGGGCCACCTCGCAGAACGGGCAGCGGCGGGTGCATACATCGCCAAGTATCATGAATGTGGCCGTTCCCTTACCGAAGCATTCCGGTAAATTCGGGCAGGCTGCTTCCTCGCACACGGTATGCAGTTTTGCTCCACGCAGCAGGGCTTTTACCCGGCTGCTCTCCGACTCGCTCGGCAACTTGATTTTCATCCAGGGTGGCTTCTTCAACTTCACCTTGGGCTTTTCCACCTTGATCGGAATCCGCGCGAGTTTTTCTTCGCCGCGCAGTTTCTGACCCGGAACGACCCGCGGCCTGGCGACGCGCGCTGTGGTATCGGTCATGACGTGTCCTTCACTTGCGTTTTGGCATATACAAATCTGTGATCGTCCCCTCGAATGCCTCCGCGGCCATCGCTACGGTTTCCGACAGGGTTGGATGTGGATGTATGGTTAGTCCAATATCCGTGGCATCGGCACCCATTTCAATAGCCAATGCGACTTCGGCAATCAGATCACCGGCATTGGGGCCGGTTATTCCGGCACCAATGACCTGACCACTGTCTGCCTCGAACAGCAACTTGGTCAAACCTTCTTCGCGGCCTAACGCCAGTGAGCGGCCGCTGGCAGCCCACGGGAAAACACCCTTGCCATACTTGATACCAGCGGCCTTGCATTCGTCCTCGGTTTTACCCACCCAGGCGATTTCAGGGTCCGTATAGGCTACCGAAGGTATGCACCTGGCGTCGAATACTGATTTCAACCCGGCGCATATTTCTGCCGCGACCTTGCCCTCGTGTACTGCCTTGTGAGCCAGCATCGGCTGACCAACGACATCGCCGATGGCGAATATATTGGCAACGTTGGTACGCTGGTGATTATCGACTGCGATAAACCCCCGCTTGTCCACTTGCACGCCAGCTTTATCGGCATCGATTTGAGCTCCGTTGGGCGTTCGCCCTACAGCCACCAGGATACGATCAAAGCGCATCGGCGCGGGCGCACCATCGCCTTCGAACGTGACCTCAAGACCATCGTCAAACGATTTGACTGCGCTCACGCGGGTATTCAACAGGATCGACTCGTAGCGTTGTTGAAGCCGCTTGAACAGCGGCCTGACGATATCCTTATCGGCGCCGGCGACGAGGGAATCGAGCATTTCAACCACCGAAACCCTGGTGCCCAGCGCGTGGTAGACGGTGGCCATCTCGAGGCCGATTATGCCGCCGCCGATAACCAGCATACTTTTCGGAACGCCGTTGAGTTCGAGCGCACCGGTTGAATCCACAATCCGCGGATCATCCGGCAAGAACGGCAACTTAACCGGCTCGGAGCCCACCGCGATAATGCATTTCTCGAAGCCGACTACCGTTGCATTACCTTCACCATCCAGCACTTCAATGTGGTGGGCGTCGAGGAAGCGGCTGACGCCGTTAACAACGTTCACCTTGCGCTGTTTGGCGAGACCGGCGAGACCGCCGGTAAGACGCTTGACGATACCGGATTTCCAGTCGCGCAATGCGTCGATATCGACCTCGGGTGACGAAAATTTGATGCCGTGGGTGGCAAAACTGTCAGCTTCATCGATGACTTTAGCCGCATGCAACAATGCTTTTGAGGGGATACATCCAACGTTCAGGCAGACTCCACCCAGGGTCTCGTAGCGTTCGATGAGAATCGTCTTCAGGCCGAGATCGGCGGCCCTGAAGGCGGCGCTGTATCCGCCCGGACCCGAGCCCAGTACCACTACGTCTGCGGTGACGTCCGCATTCCCGGCATAATCACTGGCGCCTTCAGTTGGGGTAACGGCATCCGCGCCACCCTCGACTTCCATGGTCAGGATCAAATCGCCCTTGGAAACACTATCGCCAACCGTCACCTTGACGGACTTGACCAGGCCGGCGAACGGCGCCGGCACGTCCATGGACGCCTTATCGCTCTCCAGGGTAATCAAGGCGTCGTCCACGGCCACCCGATCACCAGGCGTTACCAGAAGTTCGATGACATCGACGCCTTCGAAATCGCCAATGTCGGGGACGGTTACATCGCGCACCATGGATCCGCCGTAACCACCACCTGCATCTGATGGCGCGGCGCTGCTGGCGGCCGGCTGCTGCACGGTCGGCTGTGGGTCACGTGCGCCAACCGTCCCCGTGCTGGCCATATCGAGGACAACGATCTGTGTCCCTTTGGATACACTATCGCCGACAGTGACAAGCACTTCGACCACTGTCCCGGAAGTCGGCGCTGGAATGTCCATGGACGCCTTGTCGCTCTCCACGGTAATCAACGCATCTTCGGTATCCACGGCGTCGCCGGGGGCGACCAGGACCTCGATGACCTCGACCGCCTCGAAATCGCCGATATCGGGCACTTCGATTGTTTGTTTATTGCTCATGCTGGATTGGCTCGCATTTATTTGGTGAGTATGGGGGCGGTCGGCTAGGCCAGAAGCAGACGGATATCGCCGAGGAGATCTGCCAGGTGACGGGTAAACCTGGCTGCCTCGGCACCGTCGATCACACGATGATCGTAGGAGATTGATAAAGGCTGCATCAACCGCCAAACGATGCCATCATCGGTACCCCTGAATGGCTGTTCCTTTGAACGGGTGAGTCCGAGTATTGCAACTTCCGGTGCATTGACTATGGGCGTGAACGCGGTGCCGCCAATACCACCGAGGCTAGAGATTGTCATCGAGCCGCCTGTCATGTCGGCGGTCTTCAGTTTCTTGTCACGAGCCTTGCCGCTCATTTCCATGAGGTCTGCGGATAGCTCAAAGATGCCCTTGCGATCGACATCACGAATCACCGGCACGACCAGACCGTTGGGTGTGTCCACGGCGATGCCGATATTCACATACTTCTTCAAAATCAGATTCTCGCCGGTTTCATCAAGCGAGGAATTAAATGTCGGGAATGTCTTCAGCGAGTCGGCCAGCGCCTTCATCACGAACGCCAACAGCGTGACGCGAACGCCGGCCTTTTCTGCGCGTGGCTTGAGCTCCTTGCGAAACGCTTCAAGATTGGTGATATCGGCTTCGTCGTGATGGGTAACGTGGGGCACGTTAAGCCAGGCGCGTGACAGATTCGCGCCCGTCAGGCGTTTGATTTTGTTAAGCGGCAGCAACTCGGTGTCGCCGAATTTTGAAAAATCCTGTGACGGTATCGGCTCGATACCATGGCTGCCTGCCGGAGCAGTCGCTTTTGAAGATGCCGACGCTGATTTCCCGGTACCTCCCTTCACAAAGGATTCAATATCACTGCGGGTAATCCGACCCTTGCGACCGCTGCCAACGATCCGGTTGAGGTCGATGTCCATCTCGCGAGCGATACGCCGCATGGACGGACTGGCGTGAACCCGCTCAAACGATACCGCCGGATTGGCTGACGGTGCGACACTTGCCGCCGCAGGTGTTTCACTTGAACCGCCGCTGTCAGCCGCTTCGGATTGATCGTTTGACGGTGCTGAATTGACTGCAGCATCGTTATCGGCAACACCGGTGACCTCGCCTTCAGACTCAAGAATAACGATCAAATCACCTTCCGATACGCTGTCGCCCACCGCCACCTTGATCTCCTTGATGACACCGGCTTCCGGCGACGGCACATCCATGGACGCCTTGTCGCTTTCAAGGGTGATCAGGGCATCGTCAATGGCTACGCTATCGCCCGGATTGACGAGAATCTCAATGATCTCGACACTGCTGAAGTCGCCGATGTCCGGCACGTGTATTTGTTGCACACTCATTAACTTTATCTCCGGACAATCAGATCGTGGCAGGATTTGGCGAGTCAGCGTCAATGCCGAATCTGCCGATAGCGTCAGTTACGACGGACGGGGAAATCTGACCCTCGTCAGCCAATGATTTAAGCGCGGCAACGGCAATGTGGTAACGATCCACCTCGAAGAATTTTCGCAGATTCTCACGGCTGTCGGAACGACCAAAACCATCGGTGCCGAGAACGCAGTAGCGGCGGGGCACGAAAGCCCGAATCTGTTCGGCAAAGGTGCGCTTGTAGTCGGTTGCGGCAATCACCGGTCCCTGGCTGTCGCCGAGACACTGTTCAACCCAGCTCTTGCGTGGCTCGGCTTCCGGATGCAGGCGGTTGTAGCGTTGTGCATCATGCCCGTCACGCGCCAGTTCATTAAAGCTCGTGGCACTCCACACGTCGGCGGCAACATCGAACTGTTCCAGCAGCGTGACAGCAGCGATGGCCTCGCGCAGAATCGTACCACTGCCAAGCAGTTGCACGCGCATTTTCCCGCCGTCATTGTCAGCACGGCTCAATTGATACAGCCCCTTCAGAATGCCTTCCTCGGCACCATCCGGCATATCCGGGTGCGCATAGTTCTCGTTCATCGTAGTGATGTAGAAGAAGACGTTTTCCTGATCGCGAAACATCCGCTGCATGCCACGATGGACAATCACCGCCAGCTCGTAATGAAACGTCGGGTCATAGGAAACGCAGTTGGGTATGAATTCGGCGAACAATTGGCTATGGCCATCTTCGTGCTGCAATCCCTCGCCGTTCAAGGTGGTACGCCCGGCGGTACCGCCAATGAGGAAACCGCGTGCGCTCAGATCGCCCGCCGCCCAGGCAAGGTCACCGACCCGCTGGAAGCCGAACATCGAATAGAACATGTAAAACGGCATCATGGTCAGGCCGTAGTTACTGTAGGCGGTCGATGCGGCAATCCATGATGACATGGCGCCGGCCTCGTTGATGCCTTCCTGCAGCATCTGCCCGCTCTTCGATTCGCGATAGGGCATGATGTCCTTGGCATCCATGGGCGTGTATAGCTGTCCTTCCGAGGCATAAATACCCACCTGACGGAACATGCCTTCCATACCGAAAGTACGCGCTTCGTCGGGGACAATCGGCACCAGACGCGGTCCGATCTGCTTGTTACGTGCCGTTGCCACGAGGATTCGGACTAACGCCATGGTGGTCGACATGGTGCGTTCGCCGGTGGCCTTCAGCAGTTGCGAGAAAATCGACAGGTCGGGAATATCGAGAGCATCCCCGGTACGTCGACGGCTCGGCAGATAACCACCGAGCGCCTGACGACGTTCGTGCAGGTAGCGCATCTCCGGGGAATCTTCCGCCGGCCGATAGAGCTGTGCCTCTGCGATTTGTTCATCGGTGACCGGAATATCAAAGCGTTTGGCGAATTTACCCAATTGATCCGCCGCCATCTTCTTCTGCGAATGGGTGATGTTCTGCCCCTCGCCTGCCTCACCCATGCCGAAGCCCTTCACTGTCTTGGCGAGAATCAGGGTCGGCTGGCCTTCGGTTTTCATGGCCGCATCATAGGCCGCGTAGACCTTTTGGGCATCGTGGCCGCCTCGTACCAGGTCGTAATACAACTCATCGTCAGACATGTGCGCGACCATTTTCTTCAGCTCCGGGTACTTGCCGAAGAAATGTTCGCGCAGATAGGCACCACCATTGGCCTTGAAGGCCTGATATTCGCCGTCGATGCATTCTTCCATGAGTTTTTTCAACAGGCCGTTATGGTCCTGGGCCAGTAACGGATCCCAGCCCGAACCCCACAACAACTTGATCACATTCCAACCGGCACCGCGGAAGTTACCTTCCAGCTCCTGGATGATCTTGCCATTGCCACGCACCGGGCCATCGAGACGTTGCAGATTGCAGTTGATGACGAAAATCAGGTTGTCGAGCTTTTCCCGAACCGCCAGCGCGATCGCGCCCTGGGTTTCCGGTTCGTCGGTCTCGCCGTCACCAATAAACACCCAGATCTTGCGATTACTGGCAGGGGTCAATCCACGATTGACCATGTATTTCATGAAGCGAGCCTGGTAGATCGCCATGATCGGGCCAAGACCCATAGACACGGTGGGGAACTGCCAGAAATCCGACATCAGCCAGGGATGCGGATAGGAGGACACGCCATTACCACCGACTTCTCGACGATAGTTGTCGAGCTGTTCTGCCGACAGGCGACCTTCGAGGTACGCGCGTGAATACACACCGGGCGAACTGTGGCCCTGGAAGTAGATCATGTCGGCGCCGCTGTCGGCGTCGGGACCCCGCCAGAAATGATTGAAGCCCGTCTCGTAAAGTGTCGCTGACGACTGGTAACTGGCGATATGTCCGCCGGGTTCTCCGGGTTTACGATTCCCGGCAACCACCATGGCAACCGCGTTCCAGCGAATTGCTTGGTAAAGTTTTCGCTCCAGTTCGCTGTCGCCAGGATAACGCGGTTCAAGTGACGACGGGATGGTATTGAGGTACGGGGTCCGTGAGCAATTGGGCGGCTGGACACCGGCTGCGGCCGCTTTGTCGAGTGCCGACTTGATTAAATAACGCGCTCTTTCGGCGCCTTCGCGTTCGATAACAACATCGATGGCGTCCTGCCATTCTGAAGTTTCCTCGGGATCGATGTCTTTATAATTTCGGGGATCTGACACCTGCTCGCTCCTATATTCGAAAAATTGGTCGGACCATTGTAATATCTGACGAATAACTGGTCAATTCCAAGACAGTATTCGTAATTTGTTGGCATCCATACTCTCTATATATGACAAATATCCTTATTTATCATTAAATTATGATCTATATATCGATTCAAGAGGGGAATATGAATTGGTCTGACAAGGTATTTTACGTGTATACTCTTTGAGAATGTTGAATGGAAACAGATCGTGAAGCTTAAACCTATCAAGCCCTCAAAGATATCCGACGCCATATCAGAACAGCTCAAGGAATTCATCCGCGACGGCACCTTAAAGCCGGGTGAGCGCCTGCCTTCTGAGCGCGAACTGGTCGATCAGCTCGGCGTATCGCGACCTTCGGTGCGAGAGGCGTTGCTTAAACTCGAAGCCAAGGGTCTGGTGCAGACTCGACAGGGCGGCGGCACGTATGTAAGTGATGTGCTGGCGCCGTCGATTGTCAATCCGCTCGCGGATCTCATGAAAGACAACCCGGAGGCGATCTCCGACGTCCTCGAATGCCGTCACGGTCTTGAAGAACTGGCCGCGAGCTACGCGGCGCTACGCGCAACCGGTGCCGATCGCGAAACCATCCACAAAAAGTTTCTGGCTCTTGACGCTGCCAACAAGGCACGCGACCTGAAGCGTTCGGCCCTCGCCGACGCCGAATTTCACATGGCGATTGCCGAGGCCTCACATAATTTTGCTCTGATTCACATCACCCGTTCGCTGTTCGATCTGTTGAGTACACAGATGCTGAGTAACTGGGAGCATCTCCTGATGAACCCGGAAAACTGCGAACAAATTCATGACCAGCACCAGTATATCTATGAGGCTATCATCAGCCGCGATCCCGACATGGCCCGTAATGCAGCGGTCACCCATCTGTCTTATATCGGACGTTGCCTCAAGGATCCAGGCGACAATAATCGTCATCTGGATCCCGGCATGATACTTAAAGCGAGCGGCGAAGGTTAACCCGTATGAATAATAACGAGCGGTCGATGATCATGACTCAAGAAGACGCCGAGGTCACAGATGCGTTAGCGATTCGCCAGGTTCTGTTCGACATGGACGGACTACTGCTGGATACCGAGAGTATTTATACCGAAATTACCCAGCAGATTGTCAGCCGCTTCGGCAAGGTATTCGACTGGTCTATCAAGGGAAATATGATCGGCCGGGATTCAACGTCGTCGTCACGCTACCTGGTCAGCGCACTCGATCTGCCAATCTCGGCCGAGGATTACCTCTGCGAGCGCGACAGCATGCTTCGCGTAGCATTTCCCCGTGCCCAGCCGCTTGCAGGAGCGCGTGAGTTGATCGAGCATTTAAGCGCTCACCGCATTCCTATCGCTGTTGCCAGTAGCTCATCACGAGAGATGTTCGACATAAAAACCCGAAATCACCAGGACTGGTTCCGCCTGTTCGATACCGTTGTCACCGGTGACGACCCCGAGGTCGGCGCGGCCAAGCCGTCACCGGATATATTTTTAACGGCGTCTGCTCGACTCGGTGGCCCGGCATCGCACACGCTGGTTTTCGAAGATGCGCCATCGGGTCTTGCCGCTGGCCTTGCGGCTGGAATGCATGTGATTGCGATACCCGATCCGAACATGGATGCCAGTCGTTACAGCGGCGCTCGTGAAGTGCTCGGATCATTGACCGAATTTGCGCCGCAAAAATATGGTCTTCCCGAGCTGATTTTCACCCGCTAGAACCCAATCAATCTATTGGTCAGGACGCCGACCGGCACCGAGAATGTCCGCAGACATCCTCACGATATCATTGAAACAGCTATTGACATCCCGTCCGCTGGTGTCGAGCACGTGGTCAGCCAGACGGTAACGGGGGATCCTCGATTCAAGAATCGTTTCCAGGTCTTTCATGGCCGCCTCAATGTTACCCGCCATGGGCCGCAGATCGCCCTGATGCACAACCCGCTGCATGTGTTCCCTCGGTTGCGCACGCACCCAGATGGTTGAAAACGACCGCAGTAAGACATCATGAGTCATCTCATTCATGACCAGGCTTCCGCCGACTTCGAGAACGATTAATTCGTGAGCCAGAATGACGTGCTGCAGTGCCTGATTTTCCAGACGACGATAGAGTGTCTGACCGCCAAGGGAAAACAGTTCTGTCAGCTCCATGGAACCGAGCTCCTCGATCACATCCGCCAGACGGACGAACGGAACATTGAACTGACCGGCAAGACGCTCGCCGAGCGTACTTTTACCGGCGCCACGCAACCCGACCAGGGCGATTCCACGCTTGCGTTCAGTCACTGCACCCAGGTTTCGCAATAACAGTTCATAAGCAAACTGACGCTCTCGCGGCGACAGTCGCCTGACCAGATGCTCCAGCGGTTCGGCTACCGCCTGCAAGCTGGCATCCTCAGGTATCAATTCGATCAGACCGATGCCGAGTGAATTGGTCACCTTCCAAAGGACCGCCACGGACACATTGGCGTTACCACCTTCGAGTTGGGCGAGATAGCGTAACGATATGCCGGATCGCGCCGCCAGTTGTTTACGGGTCAGGCCACGCTTCTGGCGGATGCGGCGAACCCTCAGACCAATTTCCGAGGTTAATTCGGCCAACAAGCCTTCCATATCATGGGTGGCATTGCTGGTGGAATCAGCGGGGAAAGCGGATTCAGATCGCGGAGATGCTTTATGGATCGTGGATGCAGACGCGTTTTCCATTACCTCAATTCCTCATCATTTGCTCAAAAAGGTGCAGCAAGATGCATTATTTTTCACCAAAGGCTATTGTAACCTCACGATGACGGTGATTTAGTGCGCTTTTGATATTTTTTCATCGTCAAATACGATCCCTTGGACCGTATTTGGTTATCTTTTTGAGTCAAGAGTTATGAGCCGGAAATTATTTAACGCCAGAATCGCTGAAGCCGTTGCGGCGATTGCCGACCGCGACATCGACGAGAATCTCGCGGATTATCTGAATTCAATGTTTCAAGGCAATAGTGAGTGGTATCGACAGGTTAGTGATGCCTGCCTCATGGCGGTCGATGAGGGCTGGATGTGTGAGCGGGAGGCAGGAGGCATTCGTTATGGACGGGTTACGAAACCGTTTGCCGAAGCAGGTCGATTCAGCGTCGATGTGGTTCTGATGGATAACGTGAAAGGGCCATGGCACGTGCACCCGCAAGGTGAAGTGGATCTGGTGATGCCCCTTGATGATGGTGCAATGTTTGACGGCCATGGCGCCGGCTGGGTGGTCTATCCGGGTGGTAGCGGCCATTATCCAACCGTCACTGGCGGCAAGGCACTGGTACTCTACCTGTTACCGGAGGGCAAAATAGATTTCACCCCGCCGCCAACATGAACCCACGACCGCACTCGAATCAAGCAACAGTAATTAGCCACAGGTAATACGCGCCGCGGCGAACGAATTCTTAACCTGACTGATAACCAATATCAATATAATGGGCGACACGGACCGGCACGGTCCGAACGCCGGATCACGTGAGGAAACCGACATGATCGAACTTGCCAAGCAAACCCCTGACGAGGACGAGATTCCCCGCCAGTTCAATGCCGCGCGATACTACATTGATCGCCACATAACCGAGGGTCGTGGCGACAAGGCTGCGTACATCGATTCAAGTGGCACGCACAGCTACCGCGCACTGGCAGAATCGGTTAACCGGGTGGCCAATTCACTTGTCAGTGCGGGCATTCGGCCCGAATCGCGCGTGGCGATGATCATGCACGATACCGTGAGCTTCCCGGTAGTCTTTTTTGGTGCAATCAAGGCAGGGATCATACCGGTTGCCATCAATACCCTGCTGACCACTGAACATTATCAATATATTCTCGGCGATTGTCGCGCCCAGGTTCTTGTCATCAGCGAAGCGCTCTATGACACGGTGGCGCCTGTGCTCGATGATTTACCCCGGCTTGAACGGGTTGTTGTGGTCGGTGATAACGCACACGGACATACGCTGTTTGATGACTTTATCAAAGGCGCCGACACAGAATTCGAAGCCTGCGATACCACACGTGACGATGCCTGCTTCTGGTTATATTCATCGGGCTCCACCGGCAACCCCAAGGGCGTCGTCCATCGCCATGCCAACCTGTACTGGACGGGGCGCTTGTATGGTCGCAAGGTACTCGGCATTGAAGCCAACGACCTGATTTATTCCGCCGCCAAATTATTCTTCGCATACGGCCTCGGTAATGGCATGACCTTCCCGCTTGAGGTCGGTGCGACGACTGTATTGCTCGAGGGCCGACCGACACCCGAGTCGGTAATGGATGTGCTGCACCAACATCAGCCGACACTCTTTTGCGGGGTGCCGACACTGTATGCAGCGATGCTCGCCAATCGCGATAGTGGCCGCGATAACGGTTCACAACGTCTGCGCCGATGCATCTCTGCCGGTGAGGCACTGCCAGAGGAAATCGGTCAAGCCTTCGAACAGCGCTTTGGCGCGGAAATCCTCGATGGAGTCGGTTCAACCGAAATGCTGCACATCTACCTGAGCAATCGTGCCGGTAAAGTGCGCTACGGCACGTCCGGCGTGGCGGTGCCTGGCTACAACCTGAAACTGGTTAACGAAAATGGTGAAGACGTCTCGCCAGGGGAGATCGGTGAACTCCTGGTCAACGCGCCGAGTGCGTGCGATGGCTACTTCAACCAGCGACAGAAGAATCTCGCAACGTTTGTCGGCCCGTGGTCGTTCAGTGGCGACAAATATTATCTCGACGACAATGGACATTACGTTTACTGCGGCCGCTCTGACGACATGTTCAAGTCTGGCGGAAACTGGGTATCGCCATTCGAAGTCGAGTCGGCGCTCATTTCACACGACAAGGTGCTGGAGGCGGCTGTTATCGCCCACTCCGATGCCAGCGGCAACCTGAAGCCCAAGGCCTTCGTCGTACTCAAGGACAGCGCCGTGGGTGATAATGACCTGGCCGATGAACTCAAGCAATTTGTCCAACAGAAACTTGAGAAATGGAAGTACCCACGCTGGGTCGAGTTTATCGATGAACTTCCAAAAACAGCGACAGGCAAGATTCAACGTTTCAAACTGCGAGACGTTGAGACTGACACAAAAGCGGGCGCATGACCCACACCATGAGTCGTGAATTCCTGAGCCTTGTAAATGGTCGTGTTGAAGTGGAACGGTTTAACGTTGACGCGCCCGGTCCCACCCTCGTCTTCCTTCACGAAGGCCTTGGCTGCGTAAGCCTGTGGAAAGATTTTCCGCAGCTTATCGCATCCGCGAGTGGCCTCGACACGCTGGTCTACAGCCGCTTTGGCTACGGCGCATCGGACCCGGTCGAATTACCAAGACCGTTGAGCTACATGCACGATGAAGCTCTCGATATTCTGCCCATGGTTCTTGATGCTGCCGGAATCAGGCGATGCATCCTGATTGGCCATAGCGACGGTGCATCCATCGCCTTGATCGCTGCCGGTGGAACAGGCGATGCTCGCATCGAAGGACTGGTGCTGATGGCGCCGCATGTTTTCACCGAACCCGACGGTCTCGCCAGCATTGACAGCGCACGGCAGGCCTTTGAGCGGGGCTTGCGCGACCGCCTGAAAAAATACCACGGTGATAACGTCGATTGCGCTTTTCGTGGCTGGAATGACGCCTGGCTTGACCCAGGATTCGTCAACTGGAATCTTGAAGAATATTTGCCGGCTATCCGCGTGCCATCGCTCATCATTCAGGGACGGGACGACGAATACGGCACCTTGCGTCAGGTGGATGCGATTGTCAGTCAATCGGGTGGCCCGGTCGATACACTCATCCTGGACAACTGTGGCCACTCGCCACAGCGTGACCAACCCGGGGCAACCAGCGAGGCAATCTTTCGTTTCCTTGCAACGGTAACAACACAAACACCACACGTTGAGCTGGCCACCCAACAAAGTTTCTGAGTATCGTATTTCCCGAAAGCTCGCTACGGCATCAATCATAGCTACATGGGTTCATCACAGTTCATTTTACTGATTACCACAGTACTCAGTTTTGCCAGCCTGTATGTGCTTCAACCCATCTTGCCAAGCCTGTCGCGTGTCTTTGGAGTATCCCAGGCTGACGCCACGTTACTGGTCAGCATCTCGATGTTCCCGCTGGCTGTCGCGCCCATCTTCTACGGTTACTTTCTACGCTCGATCTCAGCGCGTCGGCTACTGATCATTACCGTAACGGTCATGGCCGTTACCCAACTCGTCTTCGCGTATGCCCCGGGATACCAGGTCGCTCTTGCATCGCGTTTCGTTCTGGGTCTTGCACTACCAGCATCGTTTACGGCGTTAATGACCATATTTGCCTCTTTAGCGCCTGCAGAAAAAGTACGGCAGGCTATGGGCGTTTACATTGCCACCACTATCGTTGGCGGTTTTGCCGGTCGCATACTCGGCGGTGTATTGACGGCGACACTAAACTGGCAGGCGCCGTTTATTACCATGGCCGTGTTACTGAGCATCAACGCTTTCCTTTTAACCCGGCTCGATGTCGATCGCGGCATGCAGATATCAAGACCGGGGTTCAGCATTATCAGTACCACCCTTGCCCGGGGGGAGTTTCTGTACAGCTATCTGACCATCTTTTGTGTGTTCTTCGTATTCGCCGGTGTGCTGAATAATCTGCCCTTCAGACTTGAAGAGATTGACCCGGGTATTCGCGAATCCGCTATCGCAATGATTTATTCAGGTTACCTCATCGGTATCGTCACAGCCCTTGGCGCCAATCGTCTATCAGTATTGTTGGGCAGTGAAACCCGGGCGTTGATCATGGCGCTGGTGGTTTACTTCATAGCCACTGCACTGTTTGCCATCGCCAGTCCTTCGGCGCTTTTGATCAATGTCTTTATCTTCTCCATTGGCATGTTCGCAGTGCATAGCATCCTTAGCGCAGGCGTTAATCATCGAGCGGGTGACAACAAGAGCGTTGTCAATGGACTATACATCGCCATCTACTACACCGGCGGCAGTCTCGGCGCCTGGCTACCGGCTTATCTGTACAGTACGCTGGGTTGGAATAACCTGTTGCATGCCTTGAACGGTGTACTGGTTATTGCCTTCATGACATCGCTGCGAATCAGACGCGGTTGAGAGATTCACGAACACCTATGCAAAAAGTTTATGTCTTTATCTGGGGCGTGCAAAGTCAGGCCAGGTTTTTTACTGACAACTGCGCCAAACGATTGAACGTTATTCTTCTTTCAGATTGTCACGTAACCGCTTGTACTCATCTTCGTCTATCTCACCGCGAGCATAACGGGTTTTGACAATAGTTAATGGATCGCTCTCATGTTTATCGTTTGTCGTTGACGATCTGCCACCGAGCCACCGCGCCAAAATCACAATCAAGACGACAAGCAGGCCCAACCAGATAATCATCCCAAACGGGCCCCACAGCATCCCTGTTGCACCATTCCACATATGACCGTAGTTACCATTGTCTGCATGAGCGGATACTGAATCCAGCAAAATGACCGGAACAATACTCGAAAAAGACATTGCACCATGTTTCATGATTTATCTCCTTACGGGTGTATAAATATGTCGAGACCTCGAACAGATATTCAAGAGCCTGTTTCGTGTTGCCAGAAAACAGGTAGTTAGCCTATCGAACCAAGCCACGGCAACGCCTTGAGCATCCAGATCGAAAAAGTACTCATGTATCCAGTCAGAATAGCGGCACCGGCTATGACAAGCACTAACCCGGCAATTCTATGAAGAATTGCAAGAAAACGTCCCAGCTTTCGAGCGCGACTTAAAAACCAGTCTGTGAATATCGCCGCTAACAAAAACGGCAGCCCTAACCCCATTGCATAGGATCCCAAGAGATATGAACCCTCAAGTTCCGAAGTTGTTGCAACCATGAGAATTGCGCCGAGTATGGGACCAATACACGGTGTCCAACCGAACGCAAAGGCGACTCCAAGCGTTCCTGCAGCAAACGCACCACCCTTTCCGCTAATAATTCCATGAAATCGCATATCCCGGGCGAACCAACCAAGTCGGAGCAATCCCATCATAAACAAACCAAAAACAATGATAATAACGCCGGCAATCAGATTGAGCTCATACCGGTACTGCGACAGCATGGAGCCGAGCCTTGTAGCGCCTGCACCGAGGGCGATAAATACCACCGAAAAACCGAAGATAAAGCATAGACTCAGTCCAACAACGTTAAGACGGGAAGTTATTCCGGTGGTGGTCTTTCCGGATTCGATCGCCTCCCCGGCAATAAAGGACAGGTAGCCCGGCACAAGCGGCAAAACGCATGGTGAAAGAAAGGAAATAATCCCAGCGATAAATGCCGTCAAAAAACCAAGACTTGCGATATCGGCCATTGTGCTATCCGGCTAACATCAAGAACGCGATTCTGCCTTCAACCGCGTAACCAATGGAAGCAATGTTTGCTGCCATGTTGCCCAATCCAGCGGACCGATTTGCTTATAGCGAATTACGCCCTTCTTATCGATAACGAATGTTTCCGGTACACCATATACACCCCAGTCGAGACCAGCCTCACCTTTCAGATCGAACGCAATCGTAGAGTAAGGATTACCCAGATCCTGAAGCCACTTCATTGCATCAGTGCGCTGATCCTTGTAATTCAGCCCATAAACCGGAACTACCCCACTTCGTGAAATCTCAACAAGAAATGGATGTTCCTGGCGACAGGCAACGCACCAACTTGCAAATACATTTACCAGCGAGACATGATCCGCAAGTGTCTGCTCACTGAATCTTGCACTTGGTTGATAAAGTCTCGGCAAATCAAACGCCGGAACCTGTTTATCAATCAGCGGCGAGGGAACCTTTTTAGGGTCCAGCCCAAGGCCAATTCCAAGGAATACCACGACCAACCCGAATACCCCGACCGGCAGGAAGTATCGGATTGTACGACGCCCACTAACACAGCTTGGTTGTGCTGACTTCAATTCATGGTTTCCTCAATGGCTTTTAGATAATTGGCAAACAACCCTGAATCTTTTCTTTTGGCGTGTCATGAGTCGCTATCGTGTCCATGGTTAGCTTCCTTGCTATCCCATCCCGCGTTGTGAAAAAGCTGATGGATGTATGTTAAAACATCCCATCGTTGTTGTTCATCCAGCATCAATTTGAATGGCGGCATCGCAGAGCCTTGCGATTTGAACGGTTCAACTTGACCACCTTCACTGACTCTCCAAAAAAGATAGCCGTCGCCAAGACCTGGGCCGCGATGAAAGTGGTTTGTGAGGTCTGCCGGCTCGTGCTCCAGAGCATTAGCAACGGGACCACTGCCTTTGCCAGTCACACCATGACACGACGCACAGTTATCCAGATATAACTTGCCGCCACGAAGAGCAGACTGCTGGTCGTTCCAGTCGGGATTACTTTTATGTATATATCCAATAGGCGGTTTAACCCATTTGGTGTGTGCATGACCACCATCGTCATGTCCCGTTTGGCTTTCTTCATGGCCTCCAGCGTCAGCATAAGATAACTGCATATTTCCCAGCACAAGGAATAGGAGCCAGATAAAGATCATCCAGTTGTTTTGACTGTTTACGTATTGTTGACAGAACAGCATGGAATACCTCGTTTCAGTTAAGCTAAAGTGTGTTGGAAAGACGACTGAACCTCGTAAAAAAATTGATTGATATTGATGCTTTTGGATTGACTGTCTCTTGATAATCTCCTGCGTATATCTAGTTAATCCCTGCACGTACCTGAAGCTCACGTATATAAGCGGCAATATCGGCCGTGGCTTCCGGGTTTACATTCGTACGCGCCGGCATGTCACCAAAATTCCAGTGATGCTGACGAACACCGTTTTTCACTGCCAAATGAAACGACATATCCGGATGATGCGAAGGCTCATAGGTCTTATCCACCAGTGGTGGTCCTTGACGAGAACCACGCCCAACGGGTCCATGACAGGTCGAACAGAATGCCTGGTATTCAGCGAAGCCACGAGTTACATCAGCGACATAGTTCTCCGGCGGAAGGTGCAGTCGTGCCCTGCCTTCCGCCGGATCGATATCGCCACAACCTGCGGTCATCGCCACCAACGCTGACAAGGGAAAGAAACCCGTCAGCTTTATCAGCACTTTGAACGATGACCGCTTTATAGTGAAGGCCGCCATCCTGGTTCTACAGCAGCGATTTCTTACGGGTGTCATATGGACTCTTCAACCTGCCGTGAAGTGAAGTTATCAGGCGATCTTTCGAATTCATCGAGACAACTCCGCGAACAAAAACGATACAGGCGTGTCTTGTACATCATTCCATAGCCGCTATCTGCCTTAACCTTTTTACCGCACACCGGATCGACATGATCGATACTTTCATCCTTCAAGGTTTTTGCTGAGCTCCGACTGCGCATCACATGTGCTCCACATCCGAAACGCATCATAAGGAAAAACAAACCTGCGATAACCAATAGCGACAACAAACTATCCATAGCTTCACCATTTATATTTCAACAGGTGGCAACAACGCCTTATTAAAGAATGGCTTTCGATTTCCATCTAACGAGTTCAATCTGTTTCGGAACCTATATCTGAACCCGGTTGAGTCTTAATGCATTACTAATGACCGATACAGAGCTCGCACTCATAGCTGCCGCGGCAATAATCGGACTGAGCAGGAGACCGAAAAATGGATACAGCACACCCGCAGCAATGGGTACACCGATACCGTTATAGATGAATGCAAAAAACAGGTTCTGGCGTATGTTTCGCATCGTTGCCCGACTCAACATACGGGCACGCACAATGCCGCGCAAATCACCCTTTACCAGCGTAATGCCCGCGCTCTCCATGGCAACGTCGGTACCTGTTCCCATGGCGATACCCACCTCGGCCTGCGCCAGAGCTGGCGCATCGTTGATCCCGTCACCCGCCATTGCAACTCTCCGACCTTCCGATTGAAGCTTCTTCACTGCTTCAACCTTCTCATTCGGCAACACATCGGCGATCACTTCATCGATACCAAGTCGCGAAGCCACCGCCTCAGCGGTGGCGCGAGCATCACCCGTCAGCATGACGATACGAATACCTTCATCATGTAACGATTCAATTGCTTCCGGTGTACTTTCCTTGATGGGATCAGCAACGCTCACCAGACCCGCAAGCGCATTGTCTATTACCACATACATCACCGTTTTACCCTCTGACCTCAAAGACTTCGCCGATTCGAATAGATCACCCGGCTCGATACCCTGGGACTCAAGGAGTGCCTGATTTCCAACTGATACGCGAACATCGTCTACCAGACCTGACACACCTTTGCCGGTGGTTGACGCGAATTCGGATGTATCAAACATTTTTACATCGCGCTCATAGGCGCCCTCGACGATGGCGGCCGCAAGCGGATGTTCACTGGCTCGCTCCAGGCTGGCAGCAAGAGACAGAAGACGTTCTTCATCGATTTCATTTGCCGCTATAACGTCGATGAGCTTGGGACGTCCTTCGGTCAACGTCCCGGTTTTGTCCACGACCAGGGTGTCCACTGTGCGAAGCGTTTCTATGGCCTCCGCATCCTTGAACAGCACGCCGAGTCCAGCTGCCTTTCCCGTTGCCACCATGATCGACATGGGTGTAGCAAGGCCAAGTGCGCATGGACAGGCAATAATCAGTACCGCCACCGCATTGATGAGCGCATAGGCCATGGCCGGTTCCGGACCGATTGTTGCCCAGACTGCGAAAGTGATAATAGCGATAACAATCACAACCGGTACAAAATACCCGGCAACGATATCCGCGAGCTTTTGTATGGGTGCACGGCTTCTCTGCGCTGCTGCCACCATGTCAACAATCTGCGAAAGCAGCGTATCCGACCCGACACGCTCGGCCTTCATAACCAGAGCGCCCGTGCCGTTTAAGGTTGCCCCAACCAGTTTGTCATCAACGGCTTTTTCAACCGGTAAGGCTTCGCCGGAGATCATCGACTCATCGACATTGCTGCTCCCTTCCAGCACCACACCATCGACTGGTATCTTCTCTCCTGGCCGCACCCTCAGGCGATCACCTGGTTGCACATGTTCAAGTGGTATATCTTCTTCGGTACCGTCGTCATCGATTCGTCGCGCGGTCTTCGGAGCAAGCCCGAGAAGCGATTTGATTGCCGCACCGGTACGGCTGCGTGCCCGGAGTTCGAGAACCTGTCCGAGCAGGATCAACGTGGTAATCACGGCTGCAGCCTCAAAGTAGACACCCACATGTCCAGATTCACTTCGAAACGATACGGGAAAAATCGATGGCGCAAGCGCAGCGACTACACTGTAAATATAGGACACACTCACACCGAGTCCGATGAGAGTAAACATGTTCAGGCTCCGGTGAACCACTGATTGCACAGCGCGAACATAAAATGGCCAGGCCGACCAAAGACATATGGGCGTGGCGAGTGCCAACTCCAACAGGATGCGTCCACGTGGTGACAGGATTTTCGAGATGGGCTCGCCTGGCAGCATATCGCCCATCGCGATGACGACCAGTGGAAGAGTAAGCACGGCAGCGAACCAGAAGCGACGACTCATATCGCGAAGTTCCGGGTTCTCCTCATCTTCACCCGAGACTGTTCGGGGCTCCAGTGCCATGCCACATTTTGGACAATTTCCCGGATGGTCCTGAATAATTTCAGGATGCATTGGGCAGGTATATTCAGTTCGTGTCACACCACCTGTTGGAGATTCCGGCTCCAATGCCATGCCGCATTTCGGACATGGTCCGGGATGATCCTGATGAATCTCCGGGTGCATCGGACAGGTATATTGAGTGCTGGCGCTTTGTGATCGTTTATCCGAATCATCAGCCTCTGAATTGAGATAGCACTCAGGATCGCTCACAAATTTTGATGCGCAGTGATCGCTGCAAAAGCGATAGCTATCGCCTTCGTGTTTAACTTGTGGTGCATCTGAACTCGTGACCTCCATACCACAGACAGGATCGTATACTTTGTTTGTTTTCATGCTGGCAATTGATCTTTCCAAAATAAAGAACGGAGTCACGCCGATCCATTACGTGTTCTTACAAATATATTCACAACGTCCCGGCGCGGTACTTGATCGCGCCGGGATTCTTCGTCGATTATTATGTGTCCGATTGCGATTTCATCATCTGTTCCATGTGTTTCATGCGTTCTTCCATATGCTGCTTCCATGCACCATCGCTCTGTTTTTTACTTGCATGCTCCATCATCATTTGACGCCGCTCCTGCATGAACTGCTGCATTGATTTCATGTGGTCCTTGACCAGTTCACGGCGCGCTGTAACATCCTCGGTGGTGATGATTTTCTGCATCTGTTCATGCATGGATTTCATATGTTCGGCCATCCGATCCAGCATTTCCGGGCCCATCTCATCCACAGACATACCCATCATGCCCATACCACCCTGCATGCCCATACCACCCTGCATGCCCATGCCTCCTTGCGTACATTCTCCTGAACCGTGTTTCATCATTCCACCAGCGTTGTAATCCCCATGGGACAGTACGGTACCTGAAGCGAGTAATAATACGAGTGTGGATGTAGTCAAAATTGATTTGCGAATTTTCATTGAAATAACTCAGATTGATTTATTTGAGTGGATAATATGCCGATATATTCGACATCAACGGCGAGCCTGGATTAACAATATATCCGGCCGCAATTAGTCGCCCAGGTGGCGACGCACAGGGAGAGTAGCTGAAGGTACCTAGATCTGCGGGGGGTGCAGTTCGACCGAATCCGTGCGAGAAAAGAAGCTCTGGGATTGCGCGCTGACTAGTCTTATATCAACGTGGCGTGATACGACCTGCGATGAATATGCGGCGTAAAAAAAGTGACCGCCAGTACAATGTGCCGCAATGTCACAGTCGGCGTTCGATTCACACTGAGAATGTGATTCAGTGTCGCCAGCACTATCGTTGACTGTCGATGAAATACAGTGAGAATTTGCGGATTGATTTTTCCAATCAGAACTTGCAAAGCTATTTGCGGCAACCGCCCAACTAAGGACGAAAATCAATATAATTGTTTTAATACGCTTCACAGACCTATCCGTAAACAGCCTATGCGCTTATCAGTTAACTGATAAGCGAGGTGTTCACCATGAAACGCTACTAGAAGCATGAAGTTAAATCCTATCCTACCGCTATCGAATACGGCAAACGCATCATTAAATATGTCAGATTGACCACCATCGCAAATATGTTACGTGCTTGTCTTCTCAGAATCGCTCTTCATTATGTAGTGCCAATGACCCGGTTCGTCAATATACGAAATGGAAATTTGGGTGTTTCGGAATATTTCTTGAGTTGAATCAATTTCTGTTGCTGTAAAGACACAGTCCAAGTGTGACTCGATCGGTAGCAAAATGGCCTCAGGTGGTTGCTACCGTTTCCCCGACGCAATACAACATCAAGTACTTAATATAAGGGCATATTACCGTTAAGCAACTATCACCCGTGCGCCGAGTAAATTCGATGGATTGGTGTATTATTGCCGCCATTCTGGTCGCCATATGACACCTTAATTGAACTTGCTGTACGAAACCAAAATGAAACGATTGGTAATTAGTTATGCGCTAGTGATGTTTCTCTTCGCGACCCTGTTTTTTCCAGCTGTCCACGCATTCATGGCGTTTTCGATGGACGGTGGACATCCAGGCATTCATGACTTAAACGGCCGTTCGGTAGCGAGCCTCAGCGATTACGCACATCATGCAGATCTACAATTAAAGCTCGCAGATGGCAAATCTCATCCGGAATACCAGGATATGAACTGCCAATTCAGTTGCGCAGCCATGTTCTTTTGTCACCCGATTGATTCGGAAGATTTTATCTTCACTGATTCACCGAATAGGTGGAATCAACCAGATAACTATAGCCGCCGCTCACTCACTCATTGCCCGCCAACCCCTCCTCCGTTTTTTTCCTGATCATTACCCCGTAACCTGGTCGAATAGGATATTCGACTCAAGACGTCCGTCGTTAATACGGCGGTGATACGTTGACTGTGTATACGGTACGCTGGAACTTCGCGTTACCTCACAATCCAGACAAGGAATAATTCGTGATACGTTTTAACACGCGACCGTCACTGACGGTCCCGATGGCTTTGTGCGTGCTTTTTATAGCTACGACAACATTAGCCATCGAAAATGACACACAGGTTTTAAGCGCCGATTCGCATTCTGGCAATATGTCCTATGTGAGCGATTTCAACACGGAAATCATCCCACTCGATGCACGATTACCGTGGATTGAGCGATTTACTTCAGCGGGTGCGTTTGACGCTCGATTCGTACTCGGAACCGCTCAAGATGAAATCAATGCTACAGATGATTCCGGCGAGGATCCCACATTCGAAAAAACAAGTGGTGAGTATGACGCCCGCGGAGTGATACGCGACATCCAGAAGTCTTCAGGCAAACTGAAAATTGAACATGGACCAATCGACCGCCACGGCATGCCAGCCATGACCATGATGTTCAAGGTTGCAGATACCGACTTACTTGATCAGGTATCTAAAGGCGAGCAGATAGACTTCCGGGTTGAAATAACGGCTGAAGGTTTCATTATTTCAGAACTAATGCCGGTGGGTGAGGGCCAATGATGCTGGTGAAGATAAACACTAGAAGCGTTGTCCTGACATTAACTGCCTTACTCACCCTTGGTGGATGCGCAAATATTCCACCGGATTCGGGCTTGTCTTCGGTGGAAAAAGTCGTCAGCCATGCGGCCGGTCGATCGATACCCTTGCCTGGTCTTGATTCGGGATTATTGATGTCAGAAGAGGAGGTCACGCGACTTCTGGCTTTTCCACTCAAACCCGGCGATGCGGAGCGAATCGCTTTATACCGAAATCCCCTGATAAGAATGAAACTGGCCAATGTTGGCTTGAGCCAGGCAGATTATGCACAAGCCGGACGAATGCGTAATCCCGGTATCAGCTTTACCAGATACTCCACCAGTGACTATGAGGCAACCACACTTTTTGATATTGGTGGCCTGATATTAATGCCACTGCGTCGCAAGGTTGCCGCCCAGCAGTTGAAGATCTCGGAATATCGAGCAGCGGGTGACATCGTTAATCATATCCATGATACACGTGCCACCTGGATCCTGGCGGTTGCAGAAGGACATAAAACGTTACTCATGGAGGAAACGCTAATATCAATCGAAGCTGCCAACCAACTCACTCGACAGATGGCGGCTTTAGGTCACAGCAGCTTGCGTGAAGCGACTGAATCTGAACTCTCTCTCGCGGAATTTCGAACAGCTTTAAGTCGTCAGCGAATCGAAGAGATAAACCGCCGTGAAGAATTGATTCGGATGCTGGGCCTCTGGGGATCGGATGCTAATCTCATGAACCTCCCACAAACACTCGAGCCACTGCCAATCTCGCCGGTCGATAATGGTGACATTGCCAGGTTCGCTGTTTCCAATCGTATCGACGTGGAAATGGCTCGAGAAAACTTGATCGCCGTAGCAGCCAATATGAAGTTGACGCGTCGATCTCCTTTCATCAACGTGCTGGAGCTCGGGCCGGTTATTGAACGCTCCAGTGGCGAAAGCGATGCAGGATTTGAGATAGAACTGACATTGCCATTATTCGACTGGGGTGGGGTAAAAAATGACCGCGCTCGTATGGTATATCAACAGGCGCTTGCAGGCGCCGAGTTAACTGCACTTAGTGCAGCTTCCGAGGCGCGCGAAGCACTCCATACCTATCGTCGCGCGTGGGACATCGTCACTGCATATCAGCAACGTGTTCTACCACTACAGAATCGTATAAACGACGAGGAATTGCTTCGTTATAACGGCATGTTGATCAGTGTTTTTGATCTCTTGAAAAACGTCAAACGCCGTCTTGCAACGCATATCAACTATGTCGACAAGCTGAAAGATTACTGGTTGGCCGAAACCCGCTTGCGCCAGGTCATGGTTTCCAGCGGCAGCACAGCCATGAACTTCTCCGTCGCCGCGACCGCATCGCCGTCGGATGAAGGCGGACACTGAACCATAAAGGAAGAGATATGACTTCAAGAAGACAATTCATGTATCACACAGGCGCATCCATTCTGGGCGCTGGATTGGTCGCGCGCAGTGCACTGGCAGCATTACCTGAGTCTCCCAGTAATTCGCTTGCTGGTATGCAACCACCACCCGAACCAACCCAAGGCCGCTGGTATCAACCTGTGGTTACCCTGAACGGTTGGTCGTTACCATGGAGAATGAACAACGGCTGGAAAGAATTCCACCTGACTGCCGAACCCGTCGAACGCGAGTTTGCACCAGGGATGACTGCACGACTATGGGGGTACAACGGCCAGTCTCCCGGACCCACCATAGAGTGTGTCGAAGGTGACAAGGTTCGAATTTTTCTAACCAACAGATTACCGGAGCATACGACGGTTCACTGGCATGGCATTCTGCTACCCAATGGCATGGATGGGGTGGGTGGATTAAACCAACCACATATCCCCACTGGGAAAACATACGTATACGAGTTCGAGGTGAAGCACAGCGGTACATTCATGTACCACCCACACGCAGATGAAATGGTACAGATGGCCATGGGAATGATGGGGTTTTTTGTTGTTCACCCAAAAGACAAGAACTTTATGAGGGTCGATCGTGACTTCTGTTTCCTGATGTCAGCGTACGATATAGAGCCAGGAACGATAACACCAAGAATCAACACCATGCTCGACTTCAACCTTTGGAGTTGGAACTCGCGTGTGTTCCCCGGAATCGACCATCTGGTTTGTCGCGAAGGCGACCGGGTCAGGGTTCGCATGGGCAACCTGACCATGACCAATCACCCGATACATATTCACGGTCTGACCTTTGAGGTGGCAGGAACAGACGGCGGGTGGGTCCATAAGCAGGCTCGTTGGCCTGAGGTCACAACAGATGTCGCCATAGGTCAGATGCGTGCTATCGAATTCGATGCCAATGCGCCTGGGGACTGGGCTATGCATTGCCACAAGTCTCATCACACCATGAATGCGATGGGCCATGATGTTCCTAACATGATCGGCGTCGATCAACGCGCAGTTGCTGAAAACATCCGCAAGATACTGCCCCGATACATGGTTATGGGTGAGCGGGGTATGGCAGATATGGGCGAGATGGTAATGCCACTACCCACGAACACGCTACCCATGATGACAGGAACAGGTCCGTTCGGACCCATCGAGATGGGCGGCATGTTTAGCGTATTAAAAATACGCAAGGAACAGGAGCATGGAGACTATAGCGACCCAGGTTGGTATAAGCACCCACAAGGCACCGTTGCGTACGAATATCAAACTACCTGACATGTATTTAATAAACCACAACAGTAAAGGAGATAATGGATCGTGATTTTTAATGGTTACCCGAAAGGTATGGTACTGGCTACATCGCTGGTTACCATCTTAACAACCAATGCTTATGCGCACTCGGGTGAAACACATTCAAGCCAAACATATGATCCGGTTAACACAGAATTCGGCACGTATGACCCATCGTATTCATCACAGCGTACGGTAGATGTGTCGATGAACGACAACATGCGTTTCGAGCCACAATCGATTGAGGTTACGGCCGGCGAAGTTGTACATTTTCGTATTCGCAACGACGGTTCGCTACTGCATGAGTTCGTACTCGGTACTAATAAAAGTTTACATCAGCATGCCGATATGATGCGAACGTTTCCACAAATGGAGCACGACGAACCTTACATGGCACACGTACCGGCAGGAGAAGTGGTCGATATTGTGTGGAAGTTCGACAAGGCTGGCGAGCTTGGTTTTGCATGCCTGCTTCCAGGGCACTATGAAGCCGGCATGAAAGGCAAGCTCAGTGTGCGCTGATTGTTTCAAGTACTGAATATTTGTTTATAACGACTTCTTATCGACAGGTCATTACCTAATTTCCCGAATTGATATTCATGCGCACAGAATTAATATCAGCTATTGGTAATGACCTGCTTTTTTTAACCAAACAGGAATTAGCGAATGAACATACGAGAAAGAATCGCACCCCTTACAAAACAACCCGCTCCCTTGTCGATGATTCGGTCCACACTCCTCATATACGCACTATTTTTTACCCCGCTGATCGCTCACTCTCAAGGCAGTTCGCTCAATGTACCTTTCTCTCTTGGTCGTGGCTGGACCGCATTCGAAAACAATTGCTCTACATGTCATGGCGTACAAGGATCGGGGAGCGAAAAAGGGCCTCCCTTAATTCACCCTTATTACGTACCGTCACATCATTCTGACGAATCGATTTTGCGCGCTATCATGAGTGGAACCAGGCAACACCATTGGGGTTTTGGCGACATGCCGCCGGTGAGCGGAATAAGCGAGCCGGAAGCCAGACAGATAATACTCTATATCCGTTGGCTGCAGATGGAGAAAGGACTTATATCGAACTAAGGATGCTCTGAACAAGTCAGCAATTTCATTCCAAGTATTTTGTTACGCATAATTTCGCTGACACTTTTCAATAAACGGTTCAGTTTCCCATGTATTTTGTCTTGATAAGGACAAAATACATGAATTTGGACGCACCTGTCCTATGTGGCAACCAACTGTTTCCTGGCCAAATAGTAATTGGCCAGAGATAACAACGTAAATATTTGGGCAGCATTTTTAGCCAAGCCTCGATAACGAACTTTGCGATATCCCCATAGATGCTTCACAACACCAAAGATATGTTCAACTCGGGCTCTTGTGCGATTGCTTTTTGTGTTAAATGATCTATCCGCACAGTTGAGTTTCTTGCCACGTCGCGCCTTACGATTCACACGCCAGTTCGTGCCCTGTGACTCCAGACGCTCTTGACGTTCGCGACCAGCATAGGCCTTGTCACCGTATACCACGGTCTCGTCTCCGTGAAGTAACTCATCCATAACTTGCGAGTCGTGAACACCGGCATCGGTGACGGCAACACTGTGGGCGCGGCCTTGTTCGTCAGTGCCGACATGAACTTTCATGCCGAAGTGCCATTGATGGCCTTTCTTCGTCTGTTTCATCTCCGGATCCCGCTTTTTATCCCGATTCTTGGTCGAGCTCGGCGCAGATACGATGGTCGCATCAACGATGGTGCCTTCGCTCAAGATAAGGTTTCTCTCCGATAAATACTTCTCCGTCTTGCGAAAGATCTTTTCCGTCAAGTTTTGTCGTTCCAATAAGTGGCGAAATCGAAGTATCGTTGACTCGTCTGGAATCTCATCAAGACCCAACCCAGAAAACTGACGCATAGCCATGCTGTCGTACAGACCATCTTCCATACCCGGATCGCTCAATCCGTACCATTGCTGCATAAAGTAAATCCGCAGCATTGCTTCGGGATCCATAGGGCGTCGTCCGTTCCCTGCTTTGGGGTAGTAACGTTTTACCAGGCCTACAAGCATCTTCCAGGGCAAAATTTCATCCATCTCTTCGAGAAACTTTTCTTTGCGTGTCTTTTTCTTCTTTACCGCGTACTCAAGTTCCGAAAATCCTGATTGCTTCATCTGTTACGACCTTTCTTTGACTTCCTTGATATTATCCCTCAT
>BQJD01000020.1 GCA_021604525.1 marine bacterium B5-7
ATTGCTGGATCAGGCTTGCGCCCATTGTCCAATATTCCCCACTGCTGCCTCCCGTAGGAGTCTGGGCCGTGTCTCAGTCCCAGTGTGGCTGATCATCCTCTCAGACCAGCTACGGATCGTCGCCTTGGTAGGCCTTTACCCTACCAACAAGCTAATCCGCCGCAGGCTCATCTGATAGCACGAGGTCCGAAGATCCCCCGCTTTCCCCCGTAGGGCGTATGCGGTATTAGCTCGAGTTTCCCCGAGTTGTCCCCCACTATCAGGCAGATTCCTACGTGTTACGCACCCGTTCGCCACTCTACTCGCTCCCGAAGGAACTTTCGCGTTCGACTTGCATGTGTTAGGCATGCCGCCAGCGTTCAATCTGAGCCAGGATCAAACTCTCCAGTTTAAGCTTTTTTGGCCTCTTAAAGAGACCTGCTCTTTCGAGCCAAACTTCTGGATTGAAAGTCAAGAATCGACTGAAGCGCCCTCACAATCTGCTTGGTATTAACTTTTAAAAGAGCTAGATGGCAAGCCATCCAAGGAGCGCGAATTATACGCTCGCGACGATTTTCGTCAACCAATATTTTTCACTGTTTTGAAAATCAAAGGCTGATAAATTGTCACTCCCCTTGCAATATTTCGGGATTCATCTCGTGATGACAACCCAACTGAAAAATAGCGTTCCAGCCGAAGCCAAACACCGTCGTCAGCTGCTTGGGGAGGCGCGATTATACAAGCAGAATTGGTTTTGACCAGCCCAATTCCAATGTTTTTTTTATAAAGCTAACGAAAGGCCCAAAAGCCGCGGGAAATTCGATCAATTTAACTTTCAGTTGTTGTCTCAATTGAGCATGATTTTGGCAAATTTTCTCTTTCCGACCTGCACAACCCCCGAAAACCCTGACCGTACAATCCATTTCTTGTCACTAACTGGCTGCTGATCCACACGTACTGCGCCTTGATCGATCATCCGCATGCCTTCCCCGTTGCTGGAAACGAGACCACACTGACGCAAGAGGCTGGCAATCGGTATGCCGGATGAGCCGGCATTCAACTCAATTTCTGTAATTTCTTCAGGTAGAGCACCTTTCTGAAATCGATTGATGAACTCGTCACGCGCGCGGATCGCATCGGCTCTTGAATGAAATCGTCCAACTATTTCCTCGCCTAGCAGAAACTTGATGTCACGTGGATTTTTACCATCAGCAATCTGGCGCTTGAATTGTTCAATTTCATCAAGTGATCGAAAACTCAGAAGTTCGAAATACCGCCACATGAGATCATCAGAGACAGACATCAGCTTACCGAACATATCTGCTGGTGCATCTGTGATGCCAATATAGTTGTTTAATGACTTGGACATCTTGTTAACACCATCCAGGCCTTCAAGAATCGGTACAGTCATGACCACCTGGGGTTTTTGACCGTACTGCTTTTGAAGCTCGCGACCGACCAGGAGATTAAATTTCTGATCTGTGCCACCAAGCTCAACATCTGACCGCATAACCACTGAATCGTACCCTTGCATCAGTGGATAGAGAAATTCGTGAATCGATATCGGCTGCCCACTCTTGTAACGCTTATCGAAATCATCTCGTTCCAGCATCCGTGCCACGGTGTATCTGGCTGCCAGCTTAATCATGCCTCGAGCACCTAACTTGTCGCCCCACGTTGAATTAAACGCGACTCTGGTCAGATCAGGATCAAGTATTCGGAAAACCTGTGATTTATATGTATCGGCGTTTGCAGTAACTTCTTCTGCAGTCATCGGCGGGCGCGTAGTGTTTTTCCCTGTGGGATCACCTATTAACCCGGTGAAATCGCCGATTAGAAATGTCACCTGGTGACCCAGGCGCTGAAACTGGGCCATCTTATTAATAAGTACCGTATGACCCAGATGAAGGTCAGGAGCGGTTGGATCGAACCCTGCCTTAACCTCAAGGGTTTTTCCGGCTGACAGTTGCTGCTTGAGCTCATCAGCAACAAGTACTTCGTCTGTACCGCGCACCAGCTCCGTAAATTCGTCTTGACTCGATTCCCTGATATTCACCTGGGACACCTTATATATGTATGTCGAAGTTTGATTAAATATATACCGTCGATACTCGCGGAACATCCAGACTTACAGGAATCTGCGAAATCCTGTAAGTCATATATTCTCGTCGCTAGCGATCGGGCACACGAAGCCGCGGATTATAGTCAATCCAGGCTCTCCCTCACGATGAAGATCAACGATCTCTGGATGAAATTCCATAACCAACTTTGTGTATCGCTTTAAGTTTCCCCAATAAGTCGATGAATAAATTTTGTATGCCCACAAAAGACAAAAATACGGACATTAATATCATGTCGCGTGTGCGCGAATCCTTTTGACCTTGACCGTCAACAACGGTAGATTACCGGCCAACTATGGGAGCCCGTCAGGGAACCTGAACGTCAATTTATAGACCGCATTATTCAATGAGTTCAAACCGACCGGAACTGTTTACAAGCGATCTCAAATTTCTGGTCGACGCTGACCCACCTCATCGAAAAAGGCGTGGTAATCATTCTCACTGGCTTTTAACTGGCTTTATCGCAGTTCTAGTTGGGGTCTGGCTTGGCAGTGACCCAAGCGCATCCATTGGGAATGTCGATAGCAACAGTAATCGACGCCTGGCTTCCAATACTACCAGCCAAATTCCTCTGATTGATCCTGATTTTGAATCGTTTGCAATCTCCACTTTTGACGACTCAAACAACGTAGATCACTTGGACAATTCATCTGCAGAATCTGTCAATGTCAGTTATGTTGCCTTATCGCAAAATACAGAGACCGACCAAAGCATCGACGACGTATTTGACTGGCCAGATAATAGACAGGCCATTACAGGAGTCAGTTTTGGTCCGCTTCTTGGCGACTCCTCGGAAATAACTGACCGCTATTTACCCGCAACACTCACTCAACCTGAGTTTACCCCTAATCTTGAAGCCATAAACACAATACCGCACGGCGATGCTCTGGACGAGGCTGTGGAAACCACCGAGATCCCATCCTCTCGTGCAGTTGCAAGCATTGGTGTTGATCCCCTCGATGGCTATAAGGTGACTACTGATTTCGATCTGAGTGCAATGGATGTCGAATCGGGAACCGGATGGCAAGTGATCAACATCCGTAAGGGCGACACGCTTAGCAAAATATTCGGTCGGCTTGGTATAGATCCGGAACTTACTCATCGACTTACCTCGAATTCTGAGGGAAAGCGTCTCAATGCATTGCAGACCGGTCCGAACCTTAAAGTTCTATTCGATGAGCAAGGCCAACTCGAGAGCCTCCGCTACAACATCGATGCAGTTCGTATTCTTGTTGCAAACTTTTCAGATACCCAGATCGACACATCGATCGAAGAACGAACAATTGAAATCCGTCAACGACAAGTGAACGGCACCATCCGCAGTTCCCTGTTTCGCGCGGCGACGGAAGCTGGTCTTTCAGATCAGTTTACCTTGCATCTGGCATCGATTTTTAAGTGGAATATCGATTTCACACGGGATCTTCATCCCGGCGATCGATTCGCGGTGATATTTGAAGAAAAATTTATTGACGACCGTAAAATTGCCACCGGTGAAATCGTTGCAGCAGCCTTTTCTATTAATGACCGGAAATACACCGCAATTCGTCACGTTGAGGCAAATGGCGATGTTAACTATTACTCTAGCGATGGCCAGAGTCTTAGGCGTGCATTTTTACGCTCACCAGTCAAATTTTCACGAATATCTTCCGGTTTTTCGCCCAAAAGATATCATCCCATCTTGAAAAGATGGAAAGCTCACAATGGCGTCGACTATGCCGCTCCACGGGGTACTCCCGTACTTGCCACTGCCGGAGGTGTGATTGACTTTGTGGGTCGCAAGGGTGGATATGGTAAGGCTGTGATTATTCAGCATGGCCGAAAATACTCCACCTTATATGGACACCTTGACCGTTTCGGGAAAAAAATCCGAACCGGAATGAAAGTACAACAGGGCGATATCATTGGCTATGTTGGCAGTACCGGCCTTGCGACAGGGCCACACCTTCATTACGAGTTTCGCATTGCCGGTAAGCACAAGAATCCACTGACCGTCGATGTACCCCGTGCTCTACCTATCACCGGCGCGGAAAGAACCGCTTTTCTTAAAATGGCCGGAAGCCTTGAACGTAGATTGATTCGCATCCAGTAAGTTCGAAGTGTGAGTCATGGACCCATTGTGAGTACCTACATAGGGTTAATGTCCGGTACCAGCGTCGATAGTGTCGACGGTGCATTGATTAGAATTGATAATGGTGATCTCTCCCTTCTCCAGACATCGTCAATTGACACACCAGATGCAATACGGAACGAGGCAATTGATCTCATTCGCTCGGATAGACAAAGTCTTGATCGTGCCTGGAGACTAGGTAACAAGATGGCGGAAATATTCGCCGATGCCGCTCATCCACTTATTGAAGCTGGCAAAGGTGAGGTTGATGCAATCGGCTGTCATGGCCAGACTCTCAGGCACTTCCCCAACGACCCGCAATCCCCATTTAGTGTTCAAGTAGTAAATGGCGCAATGCTCGCCATCCGAACAGGCTTACCCTGCATCACAGATTTTCGATCGGCAGACATGGCGTTGGGCGGCCAAGGTGCCCCTCTCGCCAGTGGGCTCCACGCCAACTGCTTCAGATCACCTGCCATCGATCGGGTTATCGTCAATATCGGCGGTATTGCCAATGTGACTTCACTGCCAGCTGATTCAGAGGGTTCAATTATTGGTTTTGATACTGGCCCTGGCAACGGCCTGATGGATGAATGGGCATTTCGTCATATTGGAACAAGATATGATGCAGACGGCGCTTGGGCAGCAAGCGGTATATGCAGTGACACTCTGCTTGCACGGATGTTAACTGATTCTTATTTCACTCGATCGGCACCTAAGAGCACCGGGCGAGAATATTTCAATATTAGTTGGCTAGACAAGCACGTGGCGCCCATGGGAGAACTTGACGCGGCTGACGTACAGGCGACGCTGGTCGAACTGACAGCAACTACTATTGCCAATTCGATTGGCAACTTGTTTAACTCAAAGCCCGGAGTATTGGTTTGCGGTGGGGGCTATCGAAACAAAATGTTAATGAAACGATTGGCTGCTCGACTTGGCGTCAACACAATTGCTAATACAAGTGCGCTTGGAATTCCGCCTGAATGGGTGGAATGCGTGACATTTGCATGGCTGGCACATCAACGAATGTCGGGATTACCAGGAAACGTGCCCAGCGTGACAGGCGCCAGAAGAGCTGCCATTCTCGGCGCGCTCTATCTTCCATAAATCACGCGACCTGAAACCGACTTTGCCTGAATATCGAATCAGGTCGGCAGGAACACGCGACTACGGCGTTTGCGTTGCCAGGTTGACCACTACGGGCAAGGGAGTCTGCGTGACGATTGTTGCATCTGGTAATACGACAGACCGTAAAATCCCGATGCATTCCTTCAGATTGAAAACGATGAACCACAACCACAAGTGGTTGATGCATTAGGATTTCGCACCACAAAGCGGCTGCCCTGCAAGTCGTTCATAAAATCTATTTCCGCACCCATCAGATATTGATAGCTCAATGGGTCAACAACGACATTAACCCCTTCATTTTCGATGAGCAGATCTTCTTCATCACGTTCGTTCTCAAACTGGAAGCCGTACTGAAAACCCGAGCATCCGCCACCTTGAACAAAAACTCGTAACAACAGGTCAGGGTTATTCTTTTGTAGTTTCAGTGCCGCCACCTGCTGTGTAGCAGTATCTGAGAGTTTGAGCGTCGATACACTGGTTGTAGTCATTTGATCGAAATACGATAAATATTTGGAATGAGTCTTATTATAAGGCTAAATCCAGTAATTTAAACCCGACTCCGCCATCTGTCACTCGCTAGCTGTTTGCCGCCACTACCCAATCGAAACGCCGCTCAATCTCTGTGGTTTTACTCTTTCCAGAGGCGCTCGATGTAACCTGCACGATCACCGAGTTCGGCTCAAATCCTTCCGGCAACGTTAATCCACCCTCGATTATCTGAAAATACCTGAATTCCAGATTATCAGGCGAATCACCAATATCGGCTAACGGAACTCGCGATGCGATACCGTTACTAACGCCCTCTATGTATACCCGGGCCTTCCCAACAATCGATTGTTCATGTTTTAAAGCTTGAACTATGGTCAATTTGTAGTCATATGCATTGGCTGCCTGACGTGGGCTAATCTCAAAGTCCTGGATTCTGACACCGGATTGGTTATCGCGTGGTGAAATGATGCTTTGATAAAAATCGAGTTCCTCACGCAGTTCAGTAATGTAAGACGATGACTCACCAAGTTCCGCTGTTAAAGTCTGATATGCAATATGGTCAACCTGGAGTTGCCTTTCTATCCGCGCAAGATTTGTACGAATAGTCTCATTTTCCTTCTCAAGTTCCGCATTTCTTGCCCCCAAACGTGACATTTCATCTATTGCCGATCGGTAGGCTCGTCTTTGTTCGACATTTTCGAGTGACGACCAAACGATTCCCGCCGTAAATACGCCACCAAGCAGCAGCATGGCAGCTATTATCAATAACAACCGATGGTTAAGCAGTTTTTTAAAGATATCAGCCGCCTTCATGGTCTTTTTATGATAATTGGCATTATCAAGGCACCAAGCCTGGTCCCTGAAGACCTGCGGCCTCATCAAAACCACACATTAAATTCATGTTTTGAATCGCCTGACCAGCTGCACCTTTAACCAAATTATCTTCGACAGAAAGGATCACCACCATATCCCCATCTCCCGGCCGATGCCACGAAATACGCACCGTATTCGCTCCTCGAACACTGCGGGTATCCGGATGCGATCCTGCGGGCATAACATCGACAAACGGTTCATTCGCAAAACGCGATTCAAACAGCGCTTGAATATCGACGCTACGATCCGGAACTCGAGCATACAAGGTGGCATGAATTCCACGAATCATCGGCACAAGATGTGGGATGAAAGTTAACTCGACAGGATGTCCGGCGATACGTTCCAGTCCCTGGCAGATCTCAGGCAAATGACGATGGCCGGATGCACCATAGGCCTTGAAGGAATCACCGGCTTCGCACAAGTTGAATGCAATCTTCTCGGTACGACCAGCTCCGGACACGCCTGACTTGGCGTCGGCAATCAGGCCGCCTTCAACTACGCCGGCTTCTATCAACGGTAGAAATCCAAGCTGTACCGCGGTTGGATAACAACCTGGATTAGCGACCAACCGAGCGGACTTTACCCGTTCACGCTCTATCTCCGGCAAGCCATATACTGCGCTAGCAAGTAGCTCTGGCGCAGCGTGTTTCATTCCATACCACCGCTCCCAGAGAGCTTGGTCGGAAATCCTGAAATCCGCCGACAGGTCAATAACCTTTATCCCCTTGTCGAGTAACTTGCCAACCAAGGTCATGGCAACGCCATTTGGTGTTGCACAGAACACAACATCGCAAGTCCCCAGATTAACCGTCGCCGGATCTTCGAATTTCAAATCACTGAAACCACGAAGGCTCGGAAACAGCTCACTCACTGGAGTACCTGTTACGTTCCGGGATGTGATCACCACGGGTTTAGCATCGGGATGATGCACCAGAAGACGAATAAGTTCTGCCCCCGTGTAGCCCGTTCCACCCACTATTCCAACACTAGCCATAAGACCTCATATAGCGGTAATAATATTAATTCTGACGTGAACCGAATCAGAGCGTAGTCTATCATCGCCGGTCACCTACCGTGGTCAATACAATAACCTGCTCGGTTACACTATCGCCTCATTAAAAATAATCGTAACAGTCGGACAAGCCACCATGAAACGTCAACGCATCCTCGTAACCGGCGGGGCCGGATTTCTAGGTTCACATCTGTGCGCCAGATTACTTGAAGAAGGTAATGAAGTCGTTTGTGTCGATAACTATTTTACCGGCAGTAAAAGCAATATTCTCAACCTGTTGGATAATCCGCTATTTGAAATAATACGGCATGACGTGACATTTCCACTTTATGTCGAGGTCGACTCAATTTACAACCTGGCCTGCCCTGCATCACCAGTGCACTATCAGCATGACCCTGTGCAAACAACCAAAACCAGTGTACATGGCGCAATCAATATGCTGGGGCTTGCCAAGCGAATCAATGCACGAATTCTTCAAGCCTCGACATCAGAGATTTACGGCGATCCGCAAATTCACCCACAGAGCGAAGACTATTGTGGCCATGTAAACCCGATAGGTGTCCGTGCCTGCTATGACGAAGGGAAACGATGCGCGGAGACATTGTTTTTCGATTATCACCGCCAACATGATCTGATCATCAAAGTTGCACGAATATTCAATACATATGGACCCAACATGGTGCCCCATGATGGCCGGGTAGTATCAAATTTTATCGTTCAGGCACTTCGAAACCAGAATATTACCGTCTATGGAGATGGCTCCCAAACACGTTCGTTTTGTTATGTCGATGATTTGGTTGATGGTCTGATCAAACTGATGAACTCCGACGATGACTTCATAGGGCCTGTGAATCTTGGTAATCCAAGTGAATTCAGCATTCTCGATCTCGCGCAAAAAGTAATTCACTTATGCGGATCAAAAAGCCGGATTGAATACAAGCCACTGCCAATGGACGATCCCAAACAACGATGTCCGGACATATCTTTGGCTATGAATCATCTTAAATGGAAACCGACAGTTAGTCTTGAAGACGGGTTGACCAAAACAGTTGCCTATTTCCAGAACATCGCACTCTAGTAGAAGCCGTTCAGAGCCGAATTTATTCAGGTTTTAGACACGCATCCAACCCGGTCGCCAGATCGCTGACTATATCGTCGATCGCCTCCAAACCTACTGCGACACGGATAAGTCCCTCAGAGATACCCCCCTTTTGTCGTTGAATATCGCTCAAGCGCCCGTGGGTTGTGGTTGCAGGATGCGTAATAGTGGTTTTTACATCGCCAAGATTTGCTGTGATGGATAACAACCGGGTTGAATCAATGACACGCCATGCGGCGGCGCGTCCTCCTTCCACTTCGAACGACAGCACGCCACCGAAACCGGATTGTTGTTTGCATGCCTGTTCATGATGTCGATGCGAAGGGAGACCGGCATAATTTACACGGGTAACCGCACCATGCTGTTCCAGCCAGGTGGCCAGACGCATTGCATTATCGCAGTGTGCCCGCATCCTGATCGGTAATGTTTCAAGCCCGTTCAACAACACCCAGGCATTGAATGGACTCATGGACGGACCGGCGGTGCGAAGATAATTGAAGCAGGCTTCGTGTACTTCTTCGCTACGAGTTACTATGGCACCACCAACGCACCTGCCCTGTCCATCAAGATATTTTGTTGCCGAGTGAACCACAACATCAGCACCAAAATCGAGTGGTCGCTGTAATACCGGTGTACAAAACACATTATCGACAACCAGCAAACAATCTGCGTTGTGAGCGATATCGGCAAGTACAGATAAATCGGCTATCTCACACAGCGGATTCGAGGGTGTCTCGACAAATAAAATCCTCGTGTTATCACGAATTGCATTAACCCACTGATCGGGGTCGGTCATCGGCACAAACGTAGATTCGATGGCAAAACGTCCGAGTATTTTTTCAAACAAAGACACTGTACTGCCGAAAACATTGGCTGAGACGACCACATGATCACCGGCCTTGAGCAATGACTGCATAACCATCTGTATTGCCGCCATGCCCGAGGACGACGCAACGGCGAAGTCAGCGCCCTCAAGACTCGCCAGACGTTGCTCGAATGTCCGTACTGTCGGATTGGTAAATCGCGAGTAGACATTGCCTGGGGCATTTTCGACGAATCGGGCGGCCGCTTCAGCGGCATTTGCAAACACAAAACTCGATGTCAAATAAATCGGATCATTGTGTTCGCCCTCGGGTCCCCGGATTTGACCCGAGCGAATGGCTAATGTATCGCTTTGGTATGGCGAAGGTTCAAGAGATGGAAATTGAATATCTGACACGGTGAACTCCCGTATGGGGCAGCTCACGGAACTCGCACGACTGGCTGAAAGTCTCCCGTATTTGGGTAGAACTAATGGCGGGCAGGATGATCACCCACTCTTTAGCAGCACTTGTTACGCGCCCGCAAGCTGCAGATCAAATCGGCGCACTAAGGCTTCAAAGGTACCCAAGCAAAATGACTCTGTCAAGAAGTGTGGCATTACCCGCTTGAGAGTTTGGTTATTGTGGTTGAACAATTGCTGCCAGGGCAGTCAAGTCGAAAATCTCATGGTCAACTTTGACACCAAGCTTTTCTGAGCGCTGACGAAACCGGTTGATCCAGGTCACCGAAAAACCGAATGCCTTCGCACCAGCCGCATCCCAGGCATTAGAAGACATGAACATGATTTCGTCCGGCTTGAGCCTGAATTGGTCGCACGCAAGTTGGTACACCCTCGGGTCGGGTTTATAAATCTTGAGCGCATCCACGGAGAGAACGGCATCAAGCCATCGATCGATGGCCGATGACTCGACGGCACTTTTCAGCATCTCAGGCGACCCGTTAGACAATATACCGAGACTCATATCGTTGCTCGATAGCGTTTCAAGTACTGACGGTACTTCCGGATAACAATCGAGCGAAAGATATGCGTCGAGTAACAGTCGACGCAATTCCCTGTCATCGACATGATGAGTTTCAAGAGCGAAGTCCAGGGCATCGGCAGTCACTGTAGAAAAATTCTCATAGCGACCCATGAGACTGCGTAGCCAGGTATATTCAAGCTGCTTGGTTCTCCACAGAGCCGAGACCGCATCCGCGCTATCGCCCAAGCGCGAACGCAGGCGAGCCACGGCTGAATGTACGTCAAACAACGTGCCGTATGCATCGAATACACAGGCTCGAGGTGATACTGGTTTCTTCAATTCAAGGATCCTCAACGATGGGGAGGGATTGAGTAAGTCGCAGTCACATGCGCTACCATGGTCGGATCCTCGATGGTGTGAATCGGTACATCACCCACCGCCAATCGTTTACCGAGCTTGATCAACCGGGCATCGGCAATAAGATCGCCCGGCGCCGGTTTTTGCAGAAAATTAATATTCAGGTTGGTTGTGACTGCAAGTTCTACCGGTCCGATTGACGCCAATACCGCTGCATACATGGCATAGTCGGCCAGCGCCATCATTGCCGGACCGGAAATGGTGCCACCGGGACGCAAGAAAGCACCGTTGGCGGGTAGCCGAACGCGCGCCTCGCGGTCTCCCAGATATTCGACAATAAAGTTATAGGGCTTGGCGAACGGCAATTGTTCGCGGGTAAGCGTTTCGAGCTGTTCAAATGTGATTTGTGACATAGTCAGGAATTATAGACAATAGACATGTAAACCATAACCACCCGTACCAATTCATATGCATTTTCCGCACAAGGACAGATCATGACCACCGAAGATGTCTTGCTTCGAGCCGACCACGACGCCATCGCCACATTAACACTCAACCGGCCGGCCCAATATAACGCCTTGTCCGAGGAGTTGCTCGATGCACTCGGGGCAGAATTAATCCGCCTTGGAAGCGACGATACAATTCGGGTGGTCATCATTACCGGTGCCGGCAAGGCGTTCTGCTCTGGACATGACCTGAAGGAAATGCGTACTCATCATGACGAAAAATATAACCGCCATTTATTCCGGAAATGCAGCGACATGATGCAATCCATCATTGGCCTGCCACAACCGGTGATCGCACGGGTTCAGGGCATGGCCACCGCCGCAGGATGCCAATTGGTGACATCGTGTGATCTTGCCATCGCCGCTGATGATGTGCGTTTTGCAGTGTCAGGTATCAGTGTAGGTCTTTTTTGCTCAACGCCGGGCGTCGCCTTGTCCCGAAATATAAGTCGAAAGCACGCCATGGAAATGTTGCTGACAGGTGAATTTATCGATGCCGACACGGCTGAACGTTATGGCCTTATCAACCACGCGGTTCCACGCGCCGATCTGGATTCAACGGTTGAGCGCCTGGAGACAGTCATTTCTGCTCGACCAACCGAGGCAGTGCGACTGGGCAAACAGCTATTTTACCGACAAATCGAGAAACCTCTGGCCGAAGCCTATAACCATGCCATCGACTCAATGGCCTGCAATCTCATGCAGGAAGCGACATTGGAAGGTATCGACGCATTTATTGAAAAACGCCCGCCTCGCTGGGATTAATTCAAAAAACGAGAACATCACATCCGGACGCAAATGACTATCCGCGTCCGGGTATTCTTCCGACTCAGGCTTTATCTACACCTGCCAGACACACATATTTCATCTCGAGAAATTCGTCGATTCCATATTTTGACCCTTCGCGACCGATACCTGATTCCTTGACGCCCCCAAACGGGGCAACCTCGTTGGAAATAATGCCAGTGTTTATACCGACGATTCCATATTCGAGTGCTTCGGAAACGCGCCAGGTGAGCCCGATATCACGCGCATAGAAATACGCGGCCAGTCCGAATTCAGTATCGTTGGCCATGGATATCGCTTCTTCTTCCGTTTTGAATTGAAACAGCGGTGCCAGCGGACCAAAGGTCTCGTCCCGAGCGACTTTCATATCCGGTGTTACCCCGGTCAACAAGGTCGGCTCGAAGAAGGTGCCGCCGAGCTCATGACGCTTGCCACCACATACCACCTTGGCGCCCTTGGATACAGCGTCTGATATATGCTCTTCAACTTTCTCAACCGCGGCCATCTCGATGAGTGGACCTTGGGTGACGCCATCTTCAAAACCATTTCCAACCTTAAGACCACTGACTGCTTTGGCCAGTTTTTCGGAAAAGGCATTGTAAACACCGTCCTGTACCAGAATACGGTTTGCGCAAACACAGGTCTGACCGGTATTACGGTACTTCGAGGCCATCACGCCATCAACAGCGGCATCGAGATCGGCGTCGTCAAAGACGATAAACGGGGCGTTACCGCCGAGTTCCATTGATACCTTTTTAACCGTTCTGGCACACTGCTCCATCAACACTTTGCCGATTTCGGTGGAACCGGTAAAAGTCAGTTTGCGGACGGTGGGGTTGGATGTCATCTCCCCACCAATTGCACTCGCTGATCCGGTAATACAACTGATTACACCGGCTGGAATGCCGGCGCGCTCCGCCAGCTCACATAGTGCAAGGGCGGAAAAAGGGGTGTAGGTCGCCGGCTTCAGAACCATGGTGCAACCTGCAGCCAGTGCGGGCCCCGCTTTGCGGGTAATCATCGCTGCTGGAAAATTCCATGGTGTTATCGCCGCGCAAACACCAATCGGCTGTTTCAGTACGGTGATTCTACGATCTGCGATCGGTGATGGGATCGTATCGCCGTAGACTCTTTTTGCCTCTTCGGCAAACCATTCTATAAACGACGCCGCGTAGGCAATCTCACCACGAGACTCCGCCAGCGGTTTACCCTGCTCGGCAGTCATCAGGCAAGCCAGATCTTCCTGATTTTCCATCATTAGCTCAAACCACCGCTTCAATATCCCGGCACGTTCCTTACCAGTTTTCGATCCCCATGGCGCCAGTGCAACACGCGCCGCCTTAATGGCCTTGCGGGTTTCATCGGCACCCATTTTCGGAACTGTCCCTATGACATCACCATTTGATGGGTCGATTACGTCGATGGTTTCACCGCTTGCAGCATCCTGCCATTGACCGTCGATATAACACTGCTGGCGGAGCAGCCCGGCATCGGCGAGGTTAAGTTTCATATGATCTCCTGAAATAATTGACTTGTATTTAAACGGATTAAGTAAATGGATATAGTCTCGGATGTACTGATTTCAACCGCTAAATGCCTGTAATCCGGTCTGCGCGCGACCCAGAATCAGTGCATGGATATCGTGAGTACCTTCGTAGGTATTAACGGCTTCAAGATTCATCAGGTGTCGAATCACGTGATACTCATCCGAAACACCGTTTCCACCGTGCATGTCTCGGGCTACTCGTGCAATATCCAGTGCTTTGCCACAGTTATTTCTCTTCATCATCGAGATAACTTCCGGTGAGCAGCTATGTTCATCAAGCATTCGGCCGGCCCGTAGTGCGCCATTCAGCCCTAATGCGATTTCCGTCTGCATGTCGGCCAGCTTTTTCTGTATCAACTGGTTTGCTGCCAGTGGGCGACCAAATTGCTTACGGTCGAGGGTATATTGGCGAGCCGCATGCCAGCACGCTTCAGCGGCGCCCATCGAACCCCAGGCGATCCCGTAGCGGGCTTTGTTCAAACAGCCGAATGGTCCTGCAAGACCGCTGACACCCGGAAGGAGGTTTTCCTCTGGGACCTCGACACCATCGAGCACGATTTCGCCAGTGATCGACGCACGCAAACTGAATTTTCCTTCAATTTTCGGCGTTGACAAGCCGTCCATGCCTCGCTCAAGAATAAATCCCCGTATAGTTCCTTCGTCATCCTTGGCCCACACCACCATGACGTCGGCTATGGGTGAGTTGGTGATCCACATTTTTGCGCCGCTCAAAAGATAACCACCATCAATTGATTTAGCCCGGGTTTTCATACCCGATGGATCGGAGCCATGATCGGGTTCAGTCAGCCCAAAACAACCGACCTTTTCACCGCTGGCAAGCGCCGGGAGATACCGTTCTCGCTGGTCGTCATTTCCATAAGCGTGAATCGGGTGCATAACCAGACTCGACTGCACACTCATTGCTGATCGATACCCCGAGTCGACCCGCTCAATCTCACGAGCGATCAGCCCATAAGACACATGCCCCAATCCTGCACAGCCGTAACCGTCAATAGTCGGACCCAGCATACCCAGTGCGCCGAGTTCACTGAATATTTCCCGATCAAACGTTTCATTTCGATGCGCCATCAGAATCCGTGGCAGCAACTTTTCCTGACAATAATCGTGGGCGGTTTGACGAACCATCTTTTCTTCTTCGTTAAGAAGATTCTCGAGCAGAAACGGATCCTGCCAATTAAACGATACGCGCTTGGATGACATGGATAGATAGCCTCCGTTTAATAATATGAATCAATAAGATATCGTGTATGGCTTGCAAACACGTTTAGTAGTCGGGCGAAACCTGGCAAATGTAAGTCTGCTACCTGGTGAATCAAAAACTTCACAAGCATATTATCATCTGCGCAACATGTAAGACCATTTTGACCCGGATCTTCTGGCATCTGATTGTTGATACCAGACTGTCAATCGTCGACTCGGTATACTAGCGGGTCATTAAGTCCGAAAGCCACCTCCGACACAAGATCATCTCCATGGAAACAGAACTTAGCTGGCAGGCTATCAGCGCATTCCTGCAAGTCATTGCCGTCGATTTGGTATTGGCAGGTGACAATGCCATCGTGGTCGGCCTGGTTGCAGCCAGCGTGCCTGCACAACTACGCCGCCGTGTGATTATGGTCGGTATTATCGCAGCCACCATTATGCGAATAGGTTTTGCTCTGATCACCGTGCAGTTGCTGCAGATTATCGGACTGGTGCTGGCAGGTGGTATTTTACTTTTATGGGTCTGTTGGAAGCTATGGCGCGAACTCCGTAAATCAGCCGCATTATCAAAAGCGGACGGGACTGCACCGAATCGGCAACCCAAGAGCCTTGGGCAAGCCGTTTTCCAGATTGTGCTGGCAGATATCTCGATGTCCCTGGATAACGTCTTGGCTGTTGCCGGAATTGCCCGCAACGAGCCACTCGTACTGGTGTTTGGTCTGACGCTCTCAGTAGCCTTGATGGCGTTTGCGGCAAGCTTGATTGCGCGACTTCTCGAGAAATATAGCTGGATTGCCTATATCGGCCTCGCGACCATACTATACGTGGCGTTAACCATGATATGGCAAGGCAGCAATGAAGTTCTTGCCGCGACCCTGTAAGACATTTGATATCGTTTACCCATTGAGCCTAAAACGCCTTGAATCACGCACCAGTTGATGCTGGCCTTTTCAAGATCACGTATAATCTGGGCGCTAATCGCCCTGGTAAAAAATTCCATGCCCGTTCGAAAAAAATTCATTGAGTCCATCGCATTAACCCTCTTGCTATTCGTCGCCTCTAATGCTGGTGCCTCACCGGACGACGATGCACGAGCCGCCTATGATTCTCGCGACTATGCAACCGCCTATCAGATCTGGTCTGATCTGGCCGAGCAAAACGATGGCCGCGCGCAATATGCACTCGGTGTAATGAGCGCCACCGGGAGTGGCAGAGAAAAAAATCCAACTGAAGCATTTGAATGGTTTAGCAAAGCTGCTGAGAATGGTCACGTCAAAGCAATGTATAACCTGGGCATTGCCTATTGGACTGGTGTTGGCACTCTTGAGGATCATGAAGAAGCCACCCATTGGTGGCGAATGGCGGCCGAACGAGGCGACATGGTTTCCCAGTACAATTTGGGAATTGCCTACTACAACGGAATGGGCGTTAATCAGGATATTGTGGAAGCTACTCGCTGGATACGTGCCTCGGCTAAACAAAACTATGTAACTGCGATCGAGCTACTTCCAACACTTGAAGAGAAGCTCCGGGAGACGACACCGGTTGCTGACACAGCCAGCACCACCACTGCGGAAGAATCGGCGAGTACCGCGCCGGCAACACCGCCAGGCTCCGCACCGTCTACAACTGCTGACGTATCGGATACATCAAACGCGCCTGCGACGGGTATGGAAAGCGACAAACCCATCGATGCCGACCTGACTGCCGGTTTTGTCAAAGTCGAATCAGCTGAAGTTCGCGCGGATGCCACCCCCAACGCGCCTGTACTTGAACAATTACCCCGTGGCGCACCGGTCAAAGTTATTGAATCAAGGCAGGGCTGGAGTCATGTTGAAGCACCTGGCGGTTTTAAAATGTGGGTATTCGGCAAGTATGTCACAGGAGATGGCGACCAAGGTCGTATTAATGGTGAAGCTGTTCGCTCTAGATCCCTTCCCTCAACTTCAGACAAGTCCATATCCCTCGGCAGCTTCAAAAAAGGCGATGCGGTTCGGGTTCTTAAAACCGAAGGATCCTGGAAACAAGTGCAGGGTCCAGCACACTTGAGCGCCTGGATAAAGTCGAGCAATATTTCAGTATTGAAGGCGCCAACCGAGTCCTGGGCGAAGCGCTGGAAACAGGATGGCGGAACCATACCTTAACGGCCCGCTAAAGAAAGTCTGAAGAAAATGACTTGACCAAGGAATCAGGACGATGATTTCTACCAGACAAAAATGCGTTATCAAATTGATTGACTACAGCTTGCCCAATCAACTAGCCCATGATATCTGGTAATCAGTCAAGCATCCGTCAATATCAGTGTGCTCCATGCATGCTGCCAGTTTGTAGCAGACAGGATAGCTCACCACACCATTTTGGAATAATCTGATTCAACAAATCCAGGTAGAGCTTGGATATTGTCGGAGAACAAATAAAAATAACAAAATTTACCGGGATTTCTCGTAGAAACCTCGACGGATGCGAGAGGTGTAGAGTTACCCGTTTGCTTCTATCAAGCTGACGAAGGATTGATATTTAAAGATCGATCCGGTCGAATGGTAGTAGAAGTTTCTCTATGCGGGAGTCACGCCGCGGAGTCTTTCCGTTCGCCGACGGAGCAACTCGACAACGGTCAGCAGCATAATGGAAACAATAACCAGAATCGTTGCAACCGCCAATATGGTAGGACTTATCCGCTCGCGTATCCCGGAAAACATTTGCCAGGGAATTGTTCTTTGCTCATAGCTGCCTACGAACAACACAACAACCACTTCGTCGAAAGAGGTAATAAATGCAAACAACGCACCCGAGATAACACCTGGCAGAATCAGCGGAACAATTATTCTGAAGAAAGTCGTCGTCGGAGTCGCACCGAGACTGGCCGCGGATCGAATTAGAACGAGATCGAAGCCAGATAATGTTGCGGTTACAGTAATCACGACGAATGGTGTTCCTAACGCCGCATGGGCCAAAATTACCCCAATATATGTTCCCTGAAGGCCAATCCTTGAGTAGAAGAAGTACATGCCGGCAGCAGAGATAATCAGCGGTACTATCATGGGCGATATTAATAGGGCCATGATAGTCGATTTGAATGGCATCTCCGACTTGCTCAGGCCAAGTGCGGCAACAGTGCCTAGAAAAGTAGCAATCAGGGTTGAGAAAAGCGCAATAATTCCACTATTTTTTACTGCGCCACGCCAATTCAAGCTGGTAAAGAAATCCTCATACCATTTCAGCGAGTAACCTGCCGGGTCGAACTTGAGCATTTCTTCGGTGAAAGTAAAAAACGGTACTGCGTTGAACGACAGTGGAATAATCACCACGATTGGTGCGATCAGGAAGAAAAATATCAGTCCACATATGGTTCGATAACTGTAGAACCAAACGCGTTCGCCGGGTGTTGTATATGCTGGTAACGCCATTTGTATTTTCTATTTTCCTGATTGAGTTCCCAAACCCAATGTTTAACCGAACTTCATATTGTCGACACCGACAATTTTGTCGTAGAAGTAGTAAAGGACGAGAACAATGCCAAGCAGCAATACACCGAGCGCTGCGGCAAGCCCCCAGTTGAGCGACGTCGACATGTGATAAGCAATAAAGTTACTGATTAAAGTACCATCAACACCACCAACGAGAGCCGGGGTGATGTAATAACCTATGGAAATAATGAAGACCAGTATTCCACCTGCGCCAATTCCAGATACTGTGTTTGGAAAGTAGACACGAATAAATGCCACGGTTGGGGTTGCGCCAAGATTTTTAGCGGCCCGCATATAGGTCGGCGGTATTGTTTTCATAACCGAAAACAAGGGGAGAACCATGAAAGGCAGAAGAATATGCGTCATGGCAACGACAGTTCCCGTCGCATTATGAATCATCGCCAATCGGTTATCGTCGGTTATTAAGCCAAAGTAAACCAGAAGGTCGTTGATGACACCCTCCTGTTGCAGTAAGGCAATCCATGCGGTCGTACGCACCAGCAAAGAAGTCCAAAACGGCAACAACACCAATATCATTAGCAAGTTGCTCGTTTTAAGCGGCAGCGTCGACATTAAATAGGAAATTGGATAAGCCAGCGCAAGACACAAAATCGTAATTAGAAAACTGAGCTTTAATGTTCGCCAGAACAGGGTCAGGTAAATTGCCTCACCCTTTGGCTTCATCGTGATATCACCACTCGGTCCGTAGCTCAAGTCCATGGCGGCAAGATAATAGGAAATTGTGAATGCACCGGATTCCCTTTTCAGTATGCGCCAGGTATCAAGATCACCCCATTTCCTGTCAGCTTTGATGAACGCCTCCTTATAAGGCGATTCAAAGTTCTTGGCTCTTCGCGCGGTTTTTCTGAACAAGCTCGAGAATCCCGATTGTTCATAATTCATACGGCTGCCAACTCTTAAAATCGTCTTGGCTTTCGCTCCCTTTACGAAATCTTCTTTGGCAGCAGCAAAGACTTCTTCAGGAGGTAACTCGCCATCCCGATCATCCCATTTAAGCAATAATGGTGCCGTATTCTCCAGCACCTCCGGGACAATCTGGTTTTCGACACTGCGAAAAAGCATATCGAAAACAGGAACAAAAAATGTAATCAGGATAAAAAGCAACAGTGGAGCAACAAGTAGAAGTGCACGTATCTTGAGGCGACGCTGAGCTTTGGCAAGACTCACTTTTAACGGTGTGCCATCAGCGGTCGTCATCACCTGCTGTGTAGCTGCTTCTGTGGTCATAATCCGCTGCTTATTCTGGTTACGGTTACATTCAGGTGATAGTTGCGTGACAATCTGATAACCCTTGATGATGGCGGGGTTAACATCCCGCCATCATCAAAACGCAAACTCTACTGAGCCAGCCAGGCGTTGAAGCGCTCGGTCAAGTCGTCGCGTCTATCAGCCCACCACTCGTAGTTGAACAGCAATGTGTGCTTTGCGTTTTCGGGCGCTGTAGGCATATGCGGACCCATCTCAATACCCAGGGAAGCATGCTTGCCAACCAACGGTGCAGATGATTTACGTGCCGGACCATAGGAGATGAACTTCGCCTGATCAGCAAGACGCTGGGTGTCCGTTGCAAATTTCAGGTAATCCATGACGAGGTCATGATTTGGGCCACCTACAGGAACAACCCAGCCGTCAAGATCGAATACCTGCCAGTCCCACATCATGGCAACAGGCTGCTTCTCTTCTTCAATTACCGAGAACAGGCGACCGTTGTATGTGGAACCCATCACCACCTCACCGTCGGCGAGAAGTTGGGGTGTCTGAGCACCGGCTTCCCACCAAACAACCTGATCCTTGATGGTATCGAGTTTGGCAAATGCGCGATCGACACCTTCTTCAGTATCGAGTACGTCATATACCTTTTCAGGGTCGACACCGTCTGCAATCAGCGCCCACTCAAGATTCCCGATCGGGCGCTTTTCCAGTGACCTCTTGCCCGGGATTTTTTCAAGATCGAAGACGTCGGCAATAGTTGTCGGGGGTTCTTTAACAAGGTCGGTACGATAACCGAAAGTCGTGGAATAGACGATTTGCGGAATAAAGCATGGCGACACAATCAGATTACCGAAGTCCTGTGAGGCTGGCGTCCCATCAGGCGCTGGAGCCAGCACTTTGTCGAAATCGATCTCTTCAATGAGACCTTCATCGCACAAGCGTATGGCGTCTGATGCAACAGCATCGACCAGTGCCCAGGAAACATTTCCGGATTCCGACATGGCGCGCAGCTTGGCAACCGCTTCGGCCGATGAATCATCGTTAACGATTTTCACATCCGGATGCATGGCCATGTAAGGCTCATGATAAGCCTTTTGTTGACTGTCTGTGTAAGCGCCGCCCCAAGAGACGACGACCAGGGTTTCCTCGGCGTTCGCCACGCTGATACTACCGATACCAATTGCAGCTACCGCGGCTAGTGCCAAGGCAGATTGCTTGAGAGATACGTTCATTTACAAACTCCTAACGTTTTCATGTTAATCATATTCGTACTATTTGTACTATTGTGCTGCAAACCAACCAAAGCGTTCTGCAACAGCGCTGACAGCATTTTGTTGCCAGCACGGAATCGGCATACTGTCATGAATGCATGCCGAGACACTTTTTACGATTATCAGGCATCAAGTGCCCGACAATCATCACTACTCCACCCGACCTTCACCGTTTGCCCTTTGGACAATTGTGAATGTTCTTGTGAATTAGGAATTTTGACGACAAAATCTTCATTTTGACCAACGGCGACGCGGGTTCTGATGTGATCACCCAAATAAATTAACTGAAGTACTTTGGCATCAAGCATGTTAGGCATCGACCCAGCTTCCGGATTGATGGAAACTCGCTCCGGTCGCAGAGACAAGGTCGTTTTGTCACCCACGTTACCGACGTTAACCGGTTTGGCCTTGATGATATACCCGCCATCCACTTCAACCGAACATTCGTTATCGGAAAGTTCCTTAATGGTACCGACAAAGCGATTATTCTCACCGATAAAATAAGCGACAAAAGCGTTACGTGGTTCTTCGTAGAGGGTACTCGGTGAATCTATTTGCTGGATGACACCATCATCGAATACCGCAATACGGTCCGACATGGTCAGCGCTTCCTGTTGGTCGTGGGTCACGAAGACCATGGTGAGCCCGAGTGAGTCATGAATACTCTTCAACTCGTATTGCATCTCTTCGCGCAAATTCTTGTCCAGTGCGCCAAGCGGCTCGTCCAGCAAAACCAGCTTGGGTTCAAATACCAGGGCACGGGCCAGTGCTACACGTTGTTGCTGACCACCTGATAATTGCGCAGGACGACGGTTGCCGAAACCTCCGAGACGCACCATATCCAGTGCGCGATCGACTCGTTCGCGTATTTCATTTTTCGGCTGTTTACGAACCTCAAGCGGGAAAGCAAGATTTTCAGATACCGTCATGTGAGGAAACAGCGCATAGTTCTGGAATACCATTCCTATGTTTCGTCTGTGTGGGGCGACCTTATTTATGCCTTGGCCGTCGAGATATATTTCACCATGCGTTGCGGTTTCAAAACCGGCGAGCATCATCAGGCAGGTCGTCTTACCCGATCCGGATGGACCAAGCATCGTGACGAATTCACCGCGTGAAATATCGAGATTCAAGTTTTTTACGACCAGTGTTTCACCGTCGTAACTTTTCTGGACTTCGGAAAATCGTACGAACGCAGTGTCGGATTCAGTCATATTGCAACCGGATTCCCCTCACTTCGGATAAATGATATGAAGCAGTAGTTATTATATTTTCAAGCCAATTTTAAACACGACATAAAAATTGGCACACGACTGTAGCCCCAAAGTCTAAAGCAATTTTTCATCGAGTTAAAGGCCAAGTCTCTGATGGCAACATGTCATCATCGTTTAATCACATCAACTTGCGCACTGCAATATTGACAATAATTCGCTTATATAACCAGATACTTCTAATAGCAAAAATCACATCATTCAATGAGATAAATCTGTTTGCGAAATCATAAGTTTTCGCGTCGCTCAAGCACGTTATTGAAACGTATAATCGTTCATCATTTCAACCTGTGAGACATTCTCACACGTACTTTTAGGACTTGGCTTTCATTGTGATCACCCGTCAACGAATCGAAGATACGATTAGTCTTGCCGTCGAGCTGGTGCAGCAACCCTCGGTAACTCCTGCCGATGCCAACTGCCAGGAGATCATATCCTCACGCCTGTCATCACTTGGGTTTTCAATCACGCCGTTGCGTTTTCAGGAAGTAACCAACCTGTGGGCGCAACGTGGTACGGGCACGCCACTATTTTGTTTTGCAGGACACACAGATGTTGTACCCACCGGTCCGGAAGAACTATGGGAATACCCGCCATTTGCCGCCGTGATCGCAGACGGTTTGTTACATGGACGCGGCGCTGCAGATATGAAAGGGTCACTCGCCGCCATGGTAACAGCGTGCGAATCGTTTATTGCACGGCAACCTGATCATCGTGGCTCGATCGCATTTTTGTTAACCAGCGATGAAGAAGGCCCCGCAGTCAATGGAACAGCCCGTGTCATTGATCATCTGCTGGCTAACGACATAAAGATTGATCATTGCATCGTTGGCGAACCCACCAGCACGGCAACAATTGGTGATGTGATAAAGGTAGGCAGACGCGGCTCACTTACGGCTGCGATTCGGGTCAAGGGCACGCAGGGTCATATTGCCTATCCAGAGTTGGCGAACAATCCGATACCGGGGGCGGCACGGTTGATTGATGTGCTGGATGGAATCCCCTGGGATCAGGGTAATGACAATTTTCCACCCACCTCTTTTCAAGTCTCCAACGTTCATGGCGGCACCGGCGCCGGCAACGTGATTCCTGCATACGTCGATATATTATGCAACTTCCGTTTTTCCCCCGAATCGGATCCCGATTCATTGAAAGAGAAAATACATCGCTGCTGTACCGATCTCTGTCTGGATGTTGAAATTGACTGGACGTTATTCGGTATGCCGTTTGAAACAACGCCGGGCGAATTGCTTGATGCAACTGAATCGGCAATCCTTCAAATCACATCGAAGCCAACTGAAAGATCGACTACCGGCGGGACATCGGATGGCCGATTTATTGCATTAACAGGCGCACAAATTCTGGAACTCGGACCACTCAATGCAACTATTCATCGCGTCAACGAAAGTGTATCGGTAAACGATCTCGCTTACCTGTCTCTCATATACGAAAAAATACTCGATCGACTCGTTGCCTGAGGTACCCGTTATGAAGCATCGTCCGTGATTGTGCTTGCGGTAATCAGTGCATCGAGCGGCACACCGGCAAACAATTTGGTTTCCTCCATGACGATATAACTGCTTACACTTTCAATACCGACACCAAGGGCGAGTAATTGATCGTTTAATTCGTTGTAACGGGCAATATCTCTACAAATAACCTTCAGCATAAAATCGTATTGACCGCTTAACATGAGGCACTCAACAACCTCCGACTGACGTCGCATTGCCGAAGAAAAACGGGCAAAAGCACCACTGCCATGATGATCCAGTTTGATCAATGCCACACACTGGATTGACGGTGCTAACCGGGCCACATCGATTCGTCCATGATAGGCACGAATCACCTTCGACTTTTCCAGTCGTCGAACACGCGCCAGGCAGGCGCTTGCAGATAGGCCGACCCGCGCTGCGAGACGCCTATTGCTGATGCGCCCATCCTCTTGAAGGACAGTCAGAATATCGATGTCGAGTTGATCGAGTTTGACCAACAGTCTCTCCTTTTCGGTGAATGAGCAGGCCCGCATATTATTCGGCGTTGGACGTTGCCTGCAATCGAAAGTTGCGGTTCCAACCGATCCGCACCCTATCGAATTCTTATCACCAATAGTAATCTACGCCACGCATTCGCCCTTAATTCTCACCGAGGCATTTTCATGCTCGTCATCCGACCTGCAATTGATAGCGATGTCGATCAATTGTTCAGTATCTCGGCAGCGACCGGTCCCGGTATGACCTCAATGCCGGCTGATCGATCGATGTGGGAAGCACGACTTCAAAAAAGCGCCGAATCGTTCAGCACAACGCCACCCGAATGCAGTGGTACCTATTTCATGGTGCTTGAGGACACCAATAGCGGAATGATAGCCGGCAGCACGGCTATTTATACGGAGATCGGACGAAAACATCCGTTCTACTCCTACAAACTGTCGACCCTGGTCAATTACTCCCAAAACCTTGATCGAACGATCAGTCACCAGATCCTGCACCTGGTCAACGACTACACCGGCGCCACGGAAATCGGTTCGCTGTATCTCGCGCCGGCGTATCGTCGTGACGGAAACGGCTCGTTCGTGTCACGAGCGCGTTACCTGTTGCTTGCCGGCCTGAGGGAACGTTTTGCCGACATCGTCATAGCGGAAATGCGCGGCTGGCAGAATTCGGCCGGTAACTCGCCCTTTTGGGAACACCTTGGGAAAAAGTTCTTTGGCCTCGCCTTCGAAAATGCAGACTATATGAATGCAGTCAGCGGTACCCAGTTTATCTCCGACCTGATGCCGCGCTATCCCGTCTACGTCGATCTGTTGCCTGAAACGGCGCAGGCGGTTATCGGCAAACCTCACAAGGACTCGGCAAAGGCCATGTCGCTGCTGGTCCGCGAAGGTTTCCATTTCGCCGACTATGTAGACATTTTCGATGGCGGCCCGACCGTTCAGTGTAGAACCGATGACATCCATTCAGTACAAGCGGTTCGTGTACATGAAGTTACCAGAATCGAGAACGACACATGCCTCGCGAATGACGACGCATACATTCTCGCCAATGACAGAATGGATAACTATCGAATCGTTCGGCAACGTGCGCGTATCGATGGTGACCGAATTATTCTCGGGGCTGGTGCATCCGAGGCTCTTGATGTATCCACCGGCGACCAGATTTCAGCACTTGGAACCAATAAATGACTATGAAACCCGGCGTGTTCGCTGACGGCACCTATCACCAGGGTGGCGGCGAGATTTTTGAATCCTTGAACCCGGTCACCGGGGAATGTCTCTGGCAAGGCCATTGCGCAGATAAAAATGATATTGACCTGGCCTGCCAGTCTGCCCGCCGGGCGCTGGCCGATTGGAATCGTATTGGTATCGATCAGCGTACAACCATTATCAAGCGATTCGCAACGATACTTGGCGAACACTCCGAAGATATCGCTCGAACCATTGCCACAGAGACAGGCAAGGCATTATGGGATTGTCGTCAGGAACTCAGCGCCAGTGTTGCCAAGGCAGGCATATCCGTCCAGGCCTGCCACCAGCGCAGCGGTAGTGAATCCGTGGATTCGGCAGGTGGGAAACGCGAACTCAGACACAAACCCCACGGCGTGCTTACCGTTTTCGGGCCCTTCAACTTTCCGGCACACCTGCCCAATGGGCATATCATTCCGGCACTTCTCGCGGGCAACACCATAGTTTTCAAGCCCAGCGAAATGGCCCCGGAAAGTGCGCGACGTTATCTTGAATGCTGGACTAAAGCCGGCTTGCCGGCTGGTGTTTTAAATGTTGCCAATGGCAGTCGCGACACCGGTGAGGCGCTACTTGATCATTCGACAATCGACGGCGTGTTATTCACCGGCAGTGCGCGCACCGGCCAGCTTATTCATCAACGGTTCGCTGGACAAACCGGGAAACTACTGGCACTTGAGTTGGGTGGCAATAACCCACTTGTCATCTCCGACACAACAAATTCAGATGCGGTTTTGGCAACAATCGTCCAGTCTGGATACTTAAGTGCGGGTCAACGCTGCACCTGTGCCAGGCGATTGATCGTTATCGACAATCCAGATAACCGTAATCTGCTATCAGGGCTTGAACCGGTACTTGAGAGTTTGAAAGTAGGTGATCCACTTTCCACTGACCAGCCGTTCTATGGCGCTGTGATATCAAACGATGCGGCAGATGCAATACTCGAACACCAACAAGAGCTGGTAGATGCCGGGGCACAGGTGTTGCATCGATGCAGCAGAATACAAACGGGTAAGCCGTTACTGAAACCCGGCCTTATCGATGTAACCAATCTTGATGGCATTGCCGACGAAGAAGTATTCGGGCCTTTGGTCAAGGTCATACGCGTCGCTGACCTGGATGCTGCGATTGATGAGGCAAACCGTACCCGATTCGGACTCGCCGCCGGAATAATCACAAACGATGACGCGACCTGGGAACGATTTCTTAATGAAAGCCGTGCCGGAATCGTCAATCGCAACCTGCCAACCACCGGTGCCAGTAGCGCACTGCCTTTCGGTGGCATTGGCGCAAGCGGCAATTTAAGACCCAGTGCCTTCTACGCTGCCGACTACTGTGCCTACCCAGTCGCCAGCATGACTCTGGATCATCCCAAAGTACCTGAAAACCTTCCGCCTGGCCTGACCCTATGAGTGCATTGGAAGTCAATTTCGATGGCCTGCCTGGACCGACGCATAATTTTGCCGGACTCGCCTACGGCAACCTGGCGTCTGCAGGATCCGCCGGTGAACGCTCATGGCCGCGCAGCGCCGCCCTGCAAAGTATTGCCAAGATGCGCACCTTGAAATCCCTCGGTCTGGTGCAGGGAATTTTGCCACCACACCCGCGGCCGGCACTCGATCTATTGCGTGACAGCGGATTTGATGGCAATCCGGATACCCTCATTACCACCTCAGCCAAAAGCGAACCGGCTCTTCTTGCCGCGGCATATTCATCTTCGCCCATGTGGGTAGCCAATGCGGCAACCGTAACGCCATCTTTCGACAGCGGCGATGGTCGAATCCATTTCACCCCCGCCAACCTGTCAAGCCAGTTACATCGCTCTATCGAATCATCCTTCACTGCGAGGCTGCTGAAGGCGATTTTCAACAACGAAAAGACTTTCTGTCATCACCCGCCCCTACCCTGCGCCATGCCGGATGAAGGTGCGGCAAACCACACCAGGCTTTCCTCTGACTACGCTGCACCCGGTGTCGCGTTGTTTGTCTACGGCCGTCGATTGTTCGATAACGGCATCAGCAACAAAGACGCCACAGCATTACCCCGATTGCCCGCGCGGCAGTCGTTGGAAGCGTCGCGGGCAGTCGCGCGCGCCCATCGGCTTGACCCACAAAAAACCGTATTCGCACAACAAAGTCCGCAGGCTATTGACGCCGGTGTTTTCCATAACGATGTAATCAGCGTCGGCAATCGTAATCTGTTTCTCGCCCACCAGAACGCTTTTGTCGATCAGCACAACGTTTATGCTGCTCTCGAGAAGGCCTTTAAGGGAGAGCTGAAAATCCTCGAAGTCCCGGCGCAGCAGATTCCAGTTGAGCGGGCGGTTTCTTCCTATCTGTTCAACTCACAGTTGGTTTCACCGGAATCGGGTGACCGTCAAGTGATGATTGCACCTGGCGAATGTCGTGACGATCCGGATGTCTATGGGTGGCTGAAAACCCAACAAGAATCCGGCATCATCGACGATCTGGTATTTCTCGATGTACGCCAAAGCATGAAAAACGGAGGCGGCCCCGCCTGTCTCCGGCTTCGCGTAGTGCTATCTCCAGCACAATTAAACAGTATTCAGAGTACTGTTATCGCAACTGAAAAGCAGCTTGACTCGCTTGAAGACTGGATCGAGGCGAACTACCCCGAATATGTCGATCCTGCAGATCTAGCCGATCCATCGTTGATGAGAAATGCAGACGTTGCCCTGCGCGGCGTCTATCGGATTCTCGGCCTTGAAGGACTTATCGACGATGAAGATCATGTGCAGATCGCTAATTCCCACTGAAACTGGCGATCTGTGTCACCCACTCCACATGTACAGAATTTAAGCACCTCTCCACCTTCCGGTAACCCGCTACCCTGTAGCGTATGCGGTGCAATCACCAATCCGCCAAATCGTCGTTTGCAAACCGATTTGGCGGGTAATCTTGCGACGGTTTCCCATTAATTTCGGCAACGGCGGTTCGGAATTCCCCACGAACTGTTTTCTTATCGCTATGATGAACATATATTACACACCGACTATGACATCCAGAGTAGTGCCCATGCGAGTAATGATCGTGGAAGATGACCGCGAAACAGCGGAACACATCAAGCGCGGACTTGAAGAATGTGGCTATGTGGCCGACCATGCCGACAACGGCATCGACGGTCTCAACATGGCTATGGACGGATCGTACAATGTGATTATCGTCGATCGGATGCTGCCGGGGCTTGAAGGCCTCGAATTGATTCGTCGATTACGCGAACACGAAGATCTGACACCCGTGCTGATCTTAAGTGCCCTTGGCGATGTCGACGACCGTGTTCAGGGTCTTCGCGCCGGTGGTGACGACTATCTGACCAAGCCGTTCGCCTTTGTCGAGTTGCTGGCGCGAGTTGAAGCACTGAGCCGGCGTAAAGATCAGGACAGCACGATCACCGAGTTGGAGCTGGACGATCTGTACCTCAACCGCCTCACCAGGGAAGTTCGTCGCGGCGGACAGAAAATTAATTTGCAACCACGGGAATACCGGTTGCTCGAGTATCTGATGCGCAACAGCGGGCAAGTGGTTACTCGAACCATGCTGCTTGAAAATGTCTGGGACTATCATTTCGATCCCCAGACAAACATTATTGATGTCCACATTAGCCGTCTACGCGGGAAGATCGACAAGGGCTTTGACAAGCCGCTGCTACAGACGGTACGTGGTGCCGGTTACATGCTAAAACCCTGAATTTTGTCGATGCGGCATTCGATCAAACGATTTTCGTACAATAAAGTATCGCGCCCGCCGGACACTGCTCTTTAGTAACGGGCATGGCACGACCACTCCTTAGAAGTTCAACCTTCAAGCTGACCCTGCTATACATCAGCCTGTTCAGCACCTCGGTCATCATCCTGTTCGCGTTTATCTACTGGTCAACGCTCAGTTATATGACTGAGCAGGCTGACGAAGCACTCAATCTGGAAATTCGAGGCCTCAAGGAACGCTACAAGGATGCCGGGCTGAATGGTTTAACGCAGCTTATTCGCGACCGAATCAACACACAGCCGCCATCCGGATCGACAATCTATCTGTTAACCAGTTTTCGGTTCGACAGCATTGTCGGCAACCTGGATCGATGGCCCCGGGGTCCTGAAGATGCCGAGGGATTCATTGATTTCGTACTTGAAGACAGCCGTTTCGAACCACGCCCTGTAATCCACGTTCGGGCCCGGGCATTCAATCTGGACGGCGGGTTTCGGTTATTGGTCGGACGCGGCATCGAAGATCTGTTTATTGCCCGCAAGCGCATTATATGGACGCTGGGCTGGGGCCTTGGAATCATGGTTCTGCTTGGCCTGATCGGTAGTATCTTGATGAGTCGCGGGATGCTTCGAAGAATCGATCAAATTACCGCAACCAGTGAGCAGATCGTATCCGGTGATCTCGGCCGTCGGGTTCCTACCCGAGGTACCGGGGATGACTTCGACAGGCTGTCGGAACACCTCAACCGAATGCTCGACCAGATCGAGTCACTGCTCGATAGTGTCAGGCGGATTTCTGACAATATCGCTCACGACTTGAAAACTCCGTTGACTCGACTTCGCAATCGTCTCGAATCGATGTCTCATTCCGGGGCGGATTTTCACCATCATCTCGATCCGGCGATACGCGAGGCGGACGGTCTGTTATCAACCTTCAATGCGCTGCTCAGAATTGCCCGTATTGAAAATGACGCGCGCAAGGAGGGTTTTAGCTCCATTCGGCTTGAGGAAGTGGTTGCAGATGTGGTCGAACTCTATGAACCGCTAGCCGAGGAAAAGCTTCAGACACTGACTCTTGAGCAGCGTCACACACCACCGATTAACGGTGACCGTGACCTGGTTTTTCAGGCAGTGGCCAATATCCTTGACAATGCTGTGAAGTACACGCCGGAAAATGGCATCATTCAGGTGTCGATAAAGACAGGCGGTAAACGAGTCCGCGTGACCGTCACCGACAACGGTCCGGGTATTCCGGACGCACTGCACGAGAAAGTAGTGCAACGATTCTTCCGCACAGACTCGAGCCGTAACCAAAGCGGCAATGGTCTCGGTCTCAGCATGGTTGCGGCCGTATGCAAACTACACGGCGCGCAGCTACGCTTCGAGGAACTGGATCCAGGACTTTCTGTACATATGGACTTCATGCTACCCGTTGTCGAGAAACAGTCAAAATTCGCTGACTCAGCATCAGAATCAGACGGCATATCAACCAACTCAAGTACAAACTACGCTAATACCAAACCATCGGCAGCTCATTGACTTATTACGTCGGGAATCAGAACCTGTCCCAGACTGAGTAAAGACCGCCAAGACAAGAGAAATGGGAGAGAACTAGTGATCCTCCTTTGCACTGGCGCAATTGATACACCAGCGTGTCGTGGGTAGTGCCTCAAGCCGCCGGATGTTTATCTCATCTCCACATTCTTCACAGGTGTTCCATTCACCGGCGTCGATTCGCCGCAAAGCCTGCTTGATATCGGCAATCTCCGAGCGGGTTATATCATCCAGCGCCTCTACGACCTCATCATTCTCACGAAAGGTTGCAAGTTCTTCCCAGTCACTCGGTGGAGTTTCTCGTAGATGTTCTGATATACGACCGGATCGCTGTAGCAGCGATGCCAGCTTTTCGACCAGATCTACCCGGATCTTGCTTGACGGCATGTTTTTGTCCCCTTATCAGTTTCTGTATTGCAGCTTAATTTAAAAAACGCTTTCACTAAACGATTTGATACAAATCAACCTTATCAATGATTTCAGGTTTCAAGCTAATTCGATACGTATTTCGGTTTGCAGACTACAGGTTAGATCGCGCACATCAAAACTGACCAACTCGATTCGATTCGCTGTAAATGCAATTGGTGGCTCGAAGGTGAGCCCACTCAATGCCTTGGCAATATCATCCGTGGCATAGGATTCGCGATACAGACCGATAGTGATGTGTTGCAGATAATCTTCGGAACGGGGTTCACCATGAACCTGCAAAAGTGATTCTCTCAGCGTGTGGAAATGTCGATCAAGGCATTCAATTTCCAAAAACGGTGCTGCTAAAAAACTATTGGCGTCACCGGCAGATAATTCAAGAGGCACTTTGCAATTCTCAGAAATGATTTGCGATTGGCGGTCAATCAGCTCAGGCGTCAAATCATCATCGTATACCATTTTGGAAGCTAAAAAACCGCCGGCCAAAATCGTGACGTGCGGCTCACACAACCACGGCTGCAACAGCCACTCGGACAAATGCTTGCGGGCTTTTTCAAGTCTGCCTGAAACAAGTGTGTCCGTAACAGGAATAATCCAGGCGGCATAGCGATTGCGACCCTTTCGCCAAATCGGATAATCTGTCTTGTCAGTGGCGAGCACATGGCTGGCGCAGACAAACTTTTGCCAGGTTTCGGCTACATCGCCATATGACAATGATCGAGTGTTGAGCAATGATGTCCTCTTATCGTTTGAAAACGATATTACTGTACCAGTTCATCGTATCAAGACTAAAAGACTTCAAAATACTCACGTTGTTCCCAATCAGTTACTTCAGAGAAAAATCGTGCAACCTCGGCTTCCTTGATCGTTAACAGGTAGTCAATGAAACTGTCACCAAAAGCGTCCCGAAACAGTCGACTGGAACGGGTTTGGTCAATTGCCTGCACCAGGTTCGATGGTAATTTTTGTGCGGACGATTCATACGGCGCATTTGAAGGTTGTGGAGGCTCCAAAGAACGCACTACCCCATCCAGGCCGCTATAAATCTGTGAGGCAAAGTAGAGATAGGGATTGGCAGCGGATTCGGCGACTCGATTTTCGATTCTCGAGCCGTTATCGCCGACATCGCTGATAACGCGAATCATGGCCGCCTTGTTATCCTTGCCCCAGTGGATTCGATCGGGAGCCAGCGTGTAGGGTTGGTATCGCTTATAGCCGTTAATCGTCGGCGTGGTGAATACGCATGCGGCAGCAGCGTGTTCCAATAGTCCGGCGACAAAGTGACGACCAAGAGGCGATAGGAGTTCGTCTTTATGATCCGGGATCATCAAGTTGGCACCACTTTTCGAATCCACTAGTGACTGGTGCAAATGCCAGCCACTGGAAAACAGGTTGGCAAGTGCTGGGCGACACATGAAAGTTGCATGATAGCCATGACGTCTGCAGACCTGTTTCACGGCACTTCGAAACAGCACCATGTTGTCTGCGGAGATCAGCCCATCCTCGGGATGAAATGTAAATTCGACCTGGCTGGGTCCGAATTCAACCTCCATGGAACGAACCGGTAGAGCCAGTCCTTCTGCAGTCTTTCGGATGAGTTCCAGCACCGGTTCAAGTTCATCGAATCGGGATTCGGTCAAGTATTGATAACCATGAGCTAACAGTTCGACCTGTGGTGACGTGGGTGGATGGGTTGCATCGGACGGAGATAATTTGGGATCGATGAGTTTCATGATGTGAAACTCAACTTCGAGTCCGGTTCGGTACCCGTAGCCCATTTCATCGAGTCTGTTGAGTGCATCGACACATAACTTCCGGGTCGACAGGCCAAGGTCGCTGCCGTCAGGGAAATACAGATCACATAGCAACCAGCCGGTATCCTCAGACCACGGCAAAACCCGATAGGTCGAAGGATCGGGCAGCATGATAAAGTCTGATGCGCCGCGCAATCCTTCAAGACCCAGTACAGGCGCCTCGCTCCACACCGGAAACACGGTTCGATGAGAGGTGTCCTTGAGCAACAGTGTCGTGGTCATAGAGACACCGTTGTTCAATGCATCGGCAATATCCTCTGCCCGAATGGTCTTGCCTCGCAGTACGCCATGCTGATCAACGAATGACACCCGTACTTTATTGATTGAGGTTTTACCAATTTCCAGGGCAAGCTCCTGCGCATGCTTCGTCTGTTCAGCATTTCTGAGCTGATAGCGCGAAGCGAAATCGCTCCTTCCAAGGCTGCCGCTCATAACGGCGTTGAACGAATAGCGGAAAACCAGGCCGCTTCGCCGCGCACGGCTTCAGCGCGTTCGACCCATAATTCGGTCCAACAACTCTCATCGACAATTGTATCGACAGTCAATGGTCCATCCACCACGAGGGTACTACCCTTATCGTCATACAGTGGCAAGGCTCCACCATTTTCATGACTGTTGAGAGCGTTCTGCAACAAACGCCGGTACTGGACAATACCTATATCACTGCGCGCGAGATGTTCTTTCGTGCGATCCTGAATTGGACCCTGGGATTCGATTGCCCATTGATCGTGTACATTGATGTCATGACCCATACCGGTGAACGTTTTTGTACGCTGCTCTTCAGGATCAAAGCCATATTGATTTTGCAGGTTCTTGCGTGGCACGTAGTCAGGCAATTCGTAGAGTTCAAGCCGCTGTTGATGCATTTTCTCGCGGTCGACCGGATCCTTGTAACTGGTGAAGATCGCATACCAGTAACAATGAGTGTCGTCTATGGGAACATGCCATTGCGTGATAGTCATCTCACGTGACATGGGAATAACAATTGCATGGGGAAAAACCTGATTGGTCACACGCACATGCATGTCGGTTTCATTCAACCTTCGCAAGGCGGTCAGGCGAACGCCATAGTCGGTTTGCTCGGCTTGAATATCCGGGCGTGGAAAATCCCTGAGAACCTGGGTTACAGGAACATCCGTACCCTTTACTGCGTCACGAAACTGTTTGCCGTAACTCTCGTTGGTGTCTTCATCTTCAAAGAAGCGATGAAGAAACGATGCATGCGCCGGATCGATACCGACTTCAAGCGCCTGTAACCAGTTGCATTCGATCAGGCCCTTGAATGCAAAGGTATGGGAATCAGGCGCACGCAGAGCGTCAATCGTGGGCAGTGCGGGTGCCTCGCCCTCACCCATCCATGCGAATATAATCCCGTTCCGTTCAATCAACGGATAACTTGTTAATTTGATTCGCGAATAAAATTCGCTTCCATCCGGCTCAGCCGGTTGTTGCAGACATTGACCAGTTCGATCAAACAGCCAACCATGAAACGGACAACGAATACCGCCGTCTTCAAGGCGACCATAACAAAGGTCCGCGCCACGATGCGCGCAGTGGCGATCTATCAATCCGAGTTCGCCGTTATTATCACGGAACAGCACCAATCGCTCGCCAAGAAGATTAACCGGACGAACTGCCCGCACCCCTTCAAGCTCATGTGATAGCGCTGCCGGTTGCCAGTATCGACGCATCAAACCACCGAGTGCCGTATCAGGGCCACTTCGGGTGAATAATTCGTTTTGTGCTGCTCTCAAGACCGTCACCTCATTGCATGTCGTTATGTTTTTATGATCGCGCCGGCTTATCGATTAATGACACGGGCACTAATAATTGTATACGGATGACCAGTGTTGGCAATGGGTAGCCGTTTCCCCTACAACTTATTGTGCACTTAAGTGCCAGCGAAATAAATTGTCGGCTAATTCAATCGCGGGTCCAAGGTTATGCACCTAACTGGATCGGTCTGATCCGGGACGAGCACGACCAACAGGTAAATTTTTCAGTCGCCGATACTCGCCACGACTAAAAGATTCGGGATCAGCCAATTGCTCGATTACCATCTCGGTCGAATCAACGCCCCAGAACAAAAGGCCGTCAACCTCGAATGTCGGCACCCCGAAAATTCCGAGATTGATAGCCTGCTCGGTATTGTCTCGAAGCGCCAGCTTCACCGTATCGTCATAAACAGGAGGTGGCAAATATTCCACGTCATAACGATCTCGACAGAGTTCATTAAAGCGCGCATCCTCCGGTAATATCCCATGCTCGAATAGTGTACGAAAATAGGCTTCTACCACTTCGGGGGTTGAACCAAGGCGAAGCGTTTCACGTAGCATCACGAGTGGGTTGAATGGGTGCGATTCAGGCATTCGAAACGGCAGGGCGTGTCGCTTGGCATACCACTGGCAATAACGATAAGTCTGTTCGCGCTTGGCGGGAATCTCGGCGGGTCCCTTATGCCCAAAGTGGCCAAGCAGTCCGGCAAACAACACCGGAATCCGTTCGATACTTACATAAGATGGTAATCTGTCGAACTGCAGCATTTGCAGGTAAGCAAAGGGCGATACATAGTCGAAATACCAACGAATTGTTTTCATTCAGATTGCCTTTTAAGTCTTGTTTCCCGATTTGCAATCCACGCGACAACTAACCTGCCTCGCAGAATTTGATAATACTGCTATGCGAGGAACGACAACGACGTCATAATTTGCAGCTTCAATCAAGCATTAATGAACCACATTGAAGGATAAACCGATACGTGAGCACACCGCAAAGCATACATATCAAGGGGCTTTTAATTGTAACGCTTGGCGTCGTGGTGCTGAGTTTTGATGCCTTGCTGGTGCGTCTTGCAGGAACGACCCCGTGGAACGTTGCGTTTTGGCGCGGTGTATTTATATTTATCGCGTTAGGCAGTGTATTACTGGTTCGAAAACGGGGACTCGGTCAGGGTGTGCACCCCGTATGGGGTCTGTCAATCATCGGCAGCCTTGCAGGTGTCGGGCTGATTTTATTCCCCGTATCAATACTTCATACCAGCACCGCAAACACGGTAGTCATACTGACATCCGCACCGTTTTTTGCTGCCCTGTTTTCCCGGCTGTTTCTAAGGGAAAAAATTCCCACACGCACATGGACTGCGATTGCCATCGTTTTCTTTGGTATTGCTGGAATATTCTCAGGTTCCTTAAAGGCAGGCGGATTGATCGGTGATCTGGTAGCGCTTGTCGCGGCCATCAATTTCGGTCTTAACATGACGCTGCTACGATCCATGCCGAACCTGTCCAGGGTAGCCATTACCTGTTTAAGTGGTCTGGTATCGTGCCTGCTGTGCCTGCCACTGGCGACGCCTTTAAATCTGCCCGTAATGAGCATGGGCGTACTCGCTGTATCAGGTCTTTTTCAGATGCCCACCGCCATGGTACTCATTGCTACCGGCACACGTTTTCTACCTGCTGCGGAAGTAAGCCTTCTGCTGCTCGTCGAAACATTACTGGCGCCTGTTTGGGTATGGTTCATTCTCTCGGAACAACCTCCCCTGGCCACGGTCTTCAGCGGAAGTATCATCCTGGCGACATTGTTCATCCATTCATGGCTCGGCCTTCGCGAACAGTCACGCAACGCCCGATTAGCCAAAGCTATAACACTTGATACATCTGCGAAGGAAGTAACCACCGCACAACCTGTACGATAAACACGGAGATTCATCATATGTCAGGCTCATTCAAACAGCACCTGTCCCGCGGCACAAAAACTCGCGGCGCATTCCTGGTGCTTGGCAACGAGATCATTGCAGAGATTGCGTCGAATAGCGGCTTCGACTATGCGGTGGTCGATTGCCAGCATGGCACGTTTGGATACGATGCCATGCGACAGATGATCATGGCGATTGAATCAGGTCATGCAACGCCCATTGTACGCGTGCCGCCGGGTGATGATTATCAGGTTGGGCGGGCACTGGATGCGGGCGCCAAGGGCCTTATTATTCCGTTAATAAACTCTGCCGACGATGTCAGAAATGCAGTCAAGGCTGCAGCGTATGGACCCGATGGACTACGCTCGTTCGGCCCGATGCGTGCCCTGACTCGACATGGCGTGGCTGAATTTCACAAGGCGCAGAACGACTGCGTGTTACTGCCGCAAATCGAAACCGCCGAGTCGCTGGATCACTTGGCTGAAATCGTTCGAGTGCCTGGTATTGACGGGGTTTATGTCGGGCCAATGGATCTTGCCATTGCACTGGGTCTTGAGCCGGCGCTCGATAGTGACGAGAAGATTTTTGTCCAGGCCCTTGAGCATATCGTGTCGGAATGCCGAAGTGCGGGTATCGCTGCGGCGATTCATGCCAATGCGACGCTTGCAGCCAAACGTGCAGAGCAAGGTTTTACAATGATAACCGTCGCAACCGATATCTCCATTCTCGGTCAAGGATTTGCGTTATCGCTTAAAGATGACTCTTGAAGATGATCGAAGCCGGGCTGTTCATGGCCCGGCTTCGTATTCATTTCCAATAGCTGGAAAATTACCAGGGTAGCGAGTAAGTCTTTACCGTCGTATAACTTTTCATCGCCTCGATCACACCTTCCTTATAACCGAGACCAGAATTCTTGACGCCGCCAAATGGCGACATCTCGATTCGGTATCCCGGCACTTCCCAGATATTCACTGTGCCGGTATGAAGCTCCTTGACAAAGCGGGTAATGTAATCCCAGCGATTGGTGCATACACCGGTAGACAAACCGAAGTCTGTACCGTTATCGGTGCGGATGGCATCGTCGATATCGGCGACGCGGATAATTGGAATGGGAGGACCGAATGTTTCTTCGACCACCAACTCGGCATCTCGTGGCACATGATCGAGTACTGTCGGAGAATACAACGCACCCTCGCGGTGATTACCGTATAAAAGCTCAGCACCCATGGCAACGGCATCGTTGACACGTTTTTCAAACAGCATTGCAGCCTGTTCGCTGACAACGGTACCCATGTCGGTATCCATTGAGACAGGGTCTCCATATCGAATCTGCTTGGCGTGCTTGACGATCAGAGGTACCAGCTCATCGGCAACACTGTCTACGCACAACACCCGCTTGACCGCGGTACAACGTTGCCCGGAATTTTTGGTCGCACCCTGAACCGCCATCAGCGCGGCCTTTTCGAGATCGGCATCTTCCATAACGATCAACGAAGAGTTGCCACCAAGCTCTAGCACAGTGCGGCGATATCCCGCATTCTCAGCGATCATCTTGCCAACCGTTACACCACCGGTGAAGGTGATCAACTCCACATGGGGGTTGGTAATCATTTCTTCGCCAATATCTTCAGGAAGGCCGGTGATTACTGAGAACATCTCCGGCGGAAGTCCTGCCTCATAGAGTACATCGGCCAACACCAGTGCGGTTAGTGGAGTCACCTCGGTCGGCTTGGCGACCATGCAGTTATTGGTCGCAATCGATGGAGCAACTTTATGTGCGACCATATTCAGCGGATGGTTGGATGGGGTAATGGCGGAGATGGCCGTCAGCGGATCACGCTGGGTATAGATACGTCGCTGTTTGCCGTGGGGCGTCAGATCGCAGGAGAATATCTCGCCGTCATCAATAATGCATAACTGAGCTGCCAGGCTGAAGACGTCAAACGCGCGGCCTACTTCGTACAGCGAATCCTGTTTGCAAATCCCGAGTTCGGCTGTGATGAGATCTGAAATCGATTCTTTGCGTTCGACCAGGATTTGCGCAGTACGATGAAGTATCTGCTGTCGTTCATAACGCGTCAGCGTCGGCTGGTAGTCGGCAGCAATCTGAAATGCCCGCTGTGCGTCTTCACGACGAGCACGCGGCACACTGCCAACCACGCTTTTGTTCCAGGGATTAATAACGTCGATTCGTTCATCACGATCGACTCGTTCACCTGCGATACGCAGGGTTTCATGTATGGGAGAAGGATTGGCAGTCATGATCAAGCAGCCTCCAGTGAATTAAGGGCGAATGAGAAAATATCGAAGTTACGAAGATTGTCCGGAATGTTTCGGGCCACGCGATTAACAATCATCGGAACCCGTTGCTCAGAAAAGCCACCATGGGATCGCAGTGGATCGGTCAAACCTGACAAGTCATGCTTATCAGGGGCGCTGCCGAGGACATGATCAAATCGACTGATGACCACAAGATCGCCAATGCGGTCAGCGGGTAGTTCCAACTGCTTACATGCCGTAGCCTTATCCAGAACAACTTCGACCCCGGGATGTTGTGAGATCGATTCAGCCAGAGCCTCGACTGACACGTCGTCCGGCAAATACACCGTCGCGAATCCGCCAAGGGCACCATGGTGAACGACGTATGGATCGGTAATCGGCAGAATGACCCGTGCGCCCACGACGCCGAGATCTGCAATTAACGGATCCAGGTAAATGACGTTCGGCTCACCGTTTGCGTCAGTTTTACCTTTCATACCATGATCGGCCGTTACGGCAACTACCGCGCCGGCCGCATCAAGAGCCGCGAGGTAGCGATCCATCATGGCATAAAATGCGTTGGCCACCGGCGTGCCGGGTGCATGTTTGTGCTGGATATAGTCGGTGGTCGAAAGATACATAAGATCCGGACGCATGGTGTTCATCAGTTCCACACCGGCGGCAAATACAAACTCGGACAATTCGGCGCTGTACACATCCGGCAACGGCATACCAAGCCGTTCGATCATTTCGGTTACGCCATGCTCTTCCAGAGTCAGGCCATCTGCCTTTTCTGCTGAAAAACACACCGATTCACTGGCCTTGATCGATAGCCCCTTACCCAGTAACCGACGCAGTTTGTCTTTTGCAGTAATCACGGCTACCCGCCCGCCGGCATCCTCAAAAGCCTTGAATATTGTCGGCACACGCAGAAGGTCCGGATCATTCATCATGACCTCGGTATCGCTGTCACTGTCGTAATAAAAATTCCCGCAAATGCCATGAACGGCCGGCGGACGACCGGTGACGATCGACAGATTATTGGGGTTGGTAAAACTCGGTATGACACAGTTGGCGGTAGTGAAGGTTGCGGAATCTTTGACGGATGCGAGAAACGGCATAACCCCCGCCTCGATTGCCCGCTCGATATAGCCACCATGATCAGAACTTTCATAACCAGGTTCCGAGCCATCGACACACACCACGACCAGCGGCGATGTCGGCCATGGATAGCTACGATCATTGACATTGACCGTCTTGTTTTCAGACATTGTTTTTCTCCAGATAATCAGACACGCACACGAACCAGACTGTGCGATATAACGGAACCAGGCGCGGCCCTATTGTGATGGCGCGCCACTTGTAACGCCCATGGTTGCAAGCACTTCGGTAACAGCAGTTATGGCACCGCGCATGTGGGTTTCATCGAGGCGACCGATACAGCCCATTCGAAAACTGTCGACTTCGGTCAGCTTGCCCGGATAGATCACATAACCCCTTTCAGCCAATCCATCGTAGAAAGACTGGAATATAAAGTTCGGGTCGGCCGGCATTACAAATGTCACGATGATCGGTGCCTGAAGAGAATCAGGCAGCAATGTCTCAAAACCCATGGCACGCATACCGCTCGTCAATAAATCACAGTTATGTTGATAGCGCCCGCCGCGCCCTTTCACGCCGCCTTCCGCTTCAAATTCGGTTAATGCCTGGTCAAATGCCAGAATGCAATGAGTGGGTGGAGTAAATCGCCATTGGCCATTGGATTCCATGGCCCGATGCTGGGCATAAAGATCGAAACACAGGCTATCGGAATTACCTTCTGTACCCTCAAGGGCGTGTTTTTCAGCCAGACAGAAACCCATCCCCGGTACGCCCTCGAGACACTTGTTGCTTGAAGCAACCACGGCATCGAAAGTAACCCGACCGACTTCAAGCGGCAGCGCGCCGAATGCACTCATGGAATCGATCAACAAGCGTCGTTGATGTCGCGCAACAACTGCGGATATTTCTTCCAAGGGATTTTTAATACCGGTTGTCGTCTCGCAGTGAACGACAGCCACATGCGTAATCAATGGATTTTTTGACAGGTATTCATCCACCATAGCCGGATCGATCGGCTCGTGTTCGCGCCAGCTCAAGTTATCGTGGGGAATATTGTGATAGTCGCAAATAGTGACCATGCGTGTACCGTAGGCGCCGTTGATGAGTATCAGAAGACGTCCGTCCTTCGGCACGAAATTACTCAACATCGCCTCGACAACAAATGTGCCGCTTCCTTGCAAAGGCACGCACACATGGGAATCGCGACCCGCAATGATATCGACCAACCGGTCGAGGACCCGTTGATTGATATCAATAAAGCGGGTATCGCGAGAACCGTAATCGTGCAACATGGCCTGTTTGACGGAAAGCGACGTCGTCAGTGGCCCGGGGGTTAGCAAGTAAGGATCGGAATCGATTGAAACGGACTGAGTCATTGGGTATCACCTGTGTTGTCACGACGGACAAAACTAAAAGCAAGCTGGAACTGCTTTATAGCGAAAATATTGATATACGTACAATCGATAGTTACTATATGTAATATTGGTTTAAACAATATTACGTTTCTCGCTTCAGGAAAGATATTGAGCATCAGCGCCAGCCATCTACGTGCCTTTCACGCAGTTGCAGCAAACGGCAGCTTCTCCCACGCCGCAAACGCACTGCATTTGACACAACCGACGTTATCCGGGCAGGTGAAAAGCCTTGAGGAACGCTTCGGCGCGCGGCTTTTTCATCGTCGACGTCGCGGTATCGAACTAACCGACCTCGGCCGCCGTCTGTATGCATTGACCATGCGTATCGACGAAGCGGAGCATGAAATCAATACTTTGCTAATGCGTGAAAAAGCAGAAATTGCCGGTCGGTTAAGCATTGGCGCAGACTCCCCCTACCAGATCATGCCGATCGTGGCGGAATACAAGCAGCGCCATCCGTCGGTCGCCCTGTCGATTCAGTTTGGGAATTCCAGGTGGCTGGCGACAGCTCTCAAGGAAGGATCGGTGGATGTCATCATTGCGCCCAATCTCGCACGGCGGGCGCGTCTGGAGCTACTCGAACTCGCCCCCGATCACCTGCGGGTATTTGTCAGCCGGGATCATCGCTGGCGCACTCGTAAGACGATCAACCTCGAAGAATTGCAAAGTGAAACCGTGATCCTGAGAGAGTCCGGATCAACCACGCGGGCGATCCTCGATCGCTCACTAAAACGCGCAGCCATACGCCTGCAACAAACAATTGAGGTAGGCAGCCGCGAGGCCGTTCGCGAAGCCGTCGCGGCGGGTCTTGGTGCCAGCGTGATACCGGACAGTGAACGCGGCGCGGATCAGCGCTTTCATTTTATCGTTGTGGCTAACGCAGCACTGTCCAACACTGAATATATCGCCTGCCTCAAGACCCAGGCGGGACAGCAACCCATAAGAAGTTTTCTCGACTGCTGTCGGGATTTCGTATAACCAGAGATTGACTGTAACAGGCTTGAAATTGAATAACCGTCACAAGGACTGTTCTACATGTTTCAGGTGTCGGACATCGATCCCCAGGCACCTCCGCCTGCCGGGTCCTGTACCATGAGGTGTAAATCCGTTCCAGTCCACGGATACGCCCGTGCAACTTCTTCATCCAGTTCGACCCCGATGCCGGGTTCGCTCGGTACGATGATATTTCCCTCGTGCCATTCAATGGGCTTCTTCAGGATACGTCCGTAAAACCCGCTGAAGTCGAGGATGCCTTCCTGGATCAGGAAGTTGGGGCTGCAGGCATCCAGTTGTATATTGGCAGCCGCTTCGATCGGCCCACAGTAAAGATGCGGGGCAATCTGGCAGTAATGCGCTTCGGCAATAGCGGCAATCTTCTTGCCCTCCAGTATTCCCCCTACCCGGCCTAGCGCCATCTGAATAATCGATGCAGCACCATTTGCCATCAGGCGGGCGAATTCGTACTTGCCAGACAGACGCTCGCCGGTAGCGATTGGAATGCTCGTTGCTGCGGCCACCCGCGCCATCTCTTTCATATTTTCAGGTGGCACGGGTTCTTCAAACCACAAAGGATCGTATGGTTCTATTCTCCGAGCGAGACGAATTGCACCGGCTGCGGTTAGCTGTCCATGGGTGCCGAACAGCAGGTCGCAGCGCTCGCCCACCGCTTCACGCAGGGTACGCGTGAAGCGCTCGACATGGTTCAGGGTTTCAAGATCCAGTTGGCGAGGATCGAGAGCGGTATACGGCCCGCACGGATCAAACTTGATGGCGGTAAATCCCATTTCCGCCATCTCGCATGCGCGTGTCGCGGCTGTGTCGGCGTCGCTATAAACGCTCGCGGCATCACCCGGTTTTGGATAAAGGTAAGTATAAGAGCGAAGATTTTCGTGCAACCTGCCACCGAGCAGATCGTAAACCGGTTTTCCAAGCGCCTTGCCAGCGATGTCCCACAGCGCGGTTTCGATACCACTTAAAACGGACATCAATGAGAGTTCACTACGCTGCGAATAGCCTGCCGAATAAACCCGACGCCACAGCCTTTCGATCTGAAACGGATCGGTTCCTTCAACGAATCGAGCGAACACATCGGCAACCATCAACTCCACAACGCTGGGAGAGAACGCGGCCGCGTACACTTCACCATAGCCGACGATGCCATTGCTTGCGGTTAACTTGACGAACAACCAGTAGCGTCCACCGAGGTCACGATCTGGATTTCCTACCACGAATGTTTCAAGATCGGTTACGTGCATGGTGCATCCTTTAGTTGAACGAATAGTCGAATGGGGTCAGTCAGAATCATACGGTTCGATATTTCTGAGCGCGGTGGCCAGTGCATCTTCTATAAACCCCGGCGCACTTGCATCACCCGCTTCTGACAAGGCCACACAGGCTGCGGCGAGATCCTTCTCAAGAATCCCGATGGTATTGTCAGCTTGGTAGCCCTCGCGTGACCAGGGTATCTCATCGAACCGATCGCCGTACCAGGTTGAACCGGAGCTTTGCGACATGATCTGACGTAGTCGAACCGGATCTATGCCGAGCCGCGTGGCTGCGTCGAGAACGCGCCTCACCGCCACCACCGACGATACGGCCACATAGTTATTGAGCACCTTGACGGACATACCGGCGCCAAGTGAGCCGCAGTAGTGAATATGCTTGCCCATTGATTCAAACAACGGGCATAAGTCCTCAAATTCATCGCTCGTGGCGCCTACCATGAAAGTAAGGTCACCACGTCGAGCGCCAGAAGGCGCGCCGGACATGGGCGCGTCGATCAGGTCGATACTCGAATCAAGTCGTTCACCAAGGTCTTCGACAACACGCGGCGCGAGAGTCGAGCTGATAATCAAGCGGCGGATTGTTGTGCCGGAAGCCAGGACACCCTGTTGATCGAAACATAAGTCGAATGTCTGGCGGGCGTCCCGTACCACGGAAATCAACATATCGCAGGATTTCGAAAACCTCACCGGGTCTTCGATCATTAAAGCTGCAAATTCTCCAAACTCGTTGCGTGGACGTACATCGAAGCCGACAACATCAAAACCGGCCAGGACCAGACATTGGGCCATCGGCAATCCCATGGCACCACAGCCGGCAACACCGATAGTACCGTAACGACTGGTCTCAATTGTCATCGGCTAACGAGGCAAACGGATCATCCACGGACAGCGAGGGTTCTGTGAACCAGATGGGCCCGGAATCACTCATGTAGAAATGATCCTCCAGTCGCACGCCGAATTCCCCCGGCAGCACCAGCATCGGTTCGTTGCTGAACACCATGCCTGGCGCAAGGGGTGTACGATCACCGCGGACCAGATAGGGCGGTTCGTGTATTTGCAGACCACAACCGTGGCCTGTCCGATGAGGGAGTCCCGGCAGCGTGTAACCGGGCCCGAAACCATAAGACTCAAGCACTCGTCGGGCGGCCGCATCGACAGCTTCGCAGGACGCGCCTAATACCGCGGCATCAAAAGCTGCTGCCTGAGCTTCTTTCTCGATATCAAATGCCTCTCGTTGTCGTGCTGTTGGCGATCCGAAGGCATAGCATCGGGTGATATCGGAGTGGTAGCCGTTGATACGGCAACCCGTGTCGATCAACACCCAGTCACCCGGCTGTAAAGTTTGTGGTTCGCGAACGCCATGGGGAAAAGCTGTTGCACCGCCAAACAGGACAATACAAAACGACGACCCACCGGGGGCACCGGCATATCGGTGCGCGCTGTTAATAAAGCGGGTCACATCGGTTGTGGTGATGCCTTCATGCAGTATTCGCGCAGCAGATTTATGAACTTCCAATGTCAATGTCTTGGCGTGTTGCAGACAGGCGATCTCAGCCGCCGACTTCCTCGACCGGCAGCCGTTGACGACATTTGCGCCACTTGTGAAATCGAACCCGCGAAGCGCCTTTCGGAGTCCTTCGAAGAGAAAAAATGGGGCGTCGGGATCTATGGCAAGGTGTCCATCCTTTACCTGAATGCCGCACAGGATTTCCGCCATCAGATCATAGGGATTGTGATGTTCCTCCCAGGTATGCAGCTCGCCTGGCAACTGCATATAGTCGAGTACCGTGCCTCGTTCGAATGCCGGGGCGATGTACTGAATATCGCCTGCCGCGGGAATTATGGCGCCTAATAACCGCTCACTGGGACTGATCCGCATGCCGGTAAAGTATTCGAGATTAGCGCCGGCGTTAGCAAACAGTGCGTCGATGCCCTCGATAGACATCAACTCGCGAACACGTTGGCAGCGTTGCACGTAGTGACTGGCATCAAGTGGTGATGTTGGTCGCGCCAGACTGGCCAGGCGGGCGAATTCTGCATCAGGTGTTGAACCACCGATAGCGTATGTCATCAAACCTCCCTGGCCGTGACTCGGGTTAAGGAAATCGATCAGCCGGTTGTCAGATTATCCCGATGCGGGATTGGCGAAAAATATATAAGACGTAGAGTAGTCACTGAACTCAAAGTAGACTTTTTTCTCGCCTGGATCGCTGCGATTATTGAGATTCACATCAAGCACGCCATAACCGAAACGGTATGGTCGCGACTCACCGGTACCGGTACCACCGGCAGTACTGAGTTTGTCTATCTCAAGGAATCGACGCACCAGCTTATCACCGGCGTAGATCTCAAGAATCCCGTCGGTCCCGGTCCAGTTTTGTACGGCACGACCGAACTTGTTCTGTACCTCCTGGGTACAACCACTGACCGCAAGCACACATGCCGTCACAAGGACGGGAAAAAACCTAGCTATCGTGCTCTTCGACATCATCAACATCGAGCTGGCCACTAAGACGCCGCCTGATGTGCGACCACGACATACCAAGCGCCATGATGCCGGCAATCGCTATCAACACCAACCAGGTAATAACGTCGGGGTTATCGAGGGACAACCAGCCGCGATCGAAAAACAACCAGAACAGCAGCACAAAGAATGCCGTTGCCAGGGCCAGGCCAAATGCGCCTAGAGAACGTTGCGTGGAGCGAATGAATATGGTCCAGCCAACAATGAGGATCAACCCGACAAGCGCCTTGAACACGTCAAACGATGCACCATCGGCCCCTCCGAACAAGGGTGCCAGTGCCCAGTGATAATAAGACAGTAAGCCAAGCGGATTGTAGGTGGCAAACACCAACACCAACGCGAGGCCGAATCGGATCAGGAAATGCTGTGTTTTAAATCGTGTAACTGCCATGAAACCTCCCAGGGTTATCGCACAGAATCCAAGGTACGACGCAACGCTTGGGACACTGTCCGAATGTCATCACGTCAAGCCGACAAACATGTGTCATTGTAGCATTGGCATCCTAACAAATTATCCGTCCCGACCGACAAAAACCCGGGCGTTTCCAAACAATCGCATCCATGGACTGTACTCGCCCCAGTCGGATGGGTGCCAGGACATGCAGCGAGTCCTGAAAATACGTTCGGGATGAGGCATCATAATAGTGGCTCGTCCATCGATACTGGTCAGTGCGGTAATTCCATCGGGGGAACCATTGGGATTGGCAGGATAACGCGCAGCGACGGCACCGTGGTTATCAACAAACCGCATGGACAACTGCTGACCTTGCTGCAATGCCGCATAGTCTTTTTTGTGGTTGTAGAACACGCGGCCCTCACCATGGGCAACCACGACAGGCATTCGTGAGCCCACCATACCGGTGAACAACACCGAGGGGCTTTGCATCACCTCGACCATGACCAGTCTCGCTTCGTACTGTTCGGATCGATTGCGCACGAAAGTAGGCCAGTGGCCGGCACCTGGAACAAGTTGTCGAAGTTCCGCCAGCATCTGGCAACCATTGCACACACCCAGGGTAAATGTATCGGGGCGATTAAAAAATGCCTCGAACGCATCACGCAACATCGTATTGAACAGAATCGACTTGGCCCAGCCCTGGCCGGCTCCCAGTACGTCGCCAAATGAAAATCCGCCGCAGGCAGCCATGCCGATGAACGATTCAAGCGAATGCCGACCGTCAACCAGATCCGACATGGTGACATCCACCGCATCGAAGCCGGCAAGGGTAAAAGCGGCAGCCATTTCGAGTTGGCCGTTAACCCCCTGCTCTCTCAGGATAGCGACTCGTGGCCGTACACCGCGAGCGATCATCATCGAAGCTTGATCGTCCTCGCTGTTGAATGTCAGGACGGCATCAAGACCGGGATCGGTACTATCCAGCAGGCTATCGTATTCCTCCCTGGCACAATCCGGATGATCCCTGAGAGTTTGCATCCGCCAGGTAGTCTGTGACCACAAACGATGAAGCGTAGTACGAGACTCCTCAAGCAGAACGTCATCGCCAGAGTAAATCCGGATCGTATCGCTTGCAGATACGCGTCCGATATATCGCGCACAACTGCTTAATCCGCCCTGCTCAAAACGTTCGTCAATTATATGTTTTTGATCCGCACGATATTGGATCACCAGGCCGACTTCCTCGGCGAATAGCGCACCGATCATATCCGCTTGAGTTTTGTTGTCACCACCGAGATTGATATCGAGCCCGACCCGCCCGGCAAACGCCATCTCGCACAGGGTGACAATCAAACCGCCGTCGGATACATCATGACAGGCGAGCAACAGGCCATCGCGATTGAGGCCAAGCACCGTCTTAATGAGGATCTCAAGTTGTGCGGGGGAATCGACATCCGGACAACCATCGCCAAGCTGTCCGTAAACCTGGGCAAGACACGACCCACCGAGGCGCGTCGTATCCGGTGCAAGAGTCAGGTGAACGATTAACGTGTTATCCGCATCGTTCACGAGCGCGGGGGTCAGTGTCTTGCGGGTGTCGACCACCGGTGCAAAGGCCGACGCAATCAGGGTCAGCGGTGAGGTCACCGAGATCGTCTCGACGTCGTTATGCCAACTGCTGTGCATGGACATGGAATCCTTGCCGACCGGAATCGATATGCCGATCTCCCGGCAAATCGCACTGGCCGCTTCGACTGCTTCAAACAGGGCCTGATCCTGACCGGGTTGACCGGCCGCCGCCATCCAGTTCGCCGACAACACGACCCGTGACAGATCTTCGATATCGGCGCTTACAAGGTTGGTCAATGCCTCGGCAATTGCCATGCGTGCGCTGGCAGCCGGGTTGATCAACGCCAGCGGCGAGCGCTCACCAACAGCCATCGCCTCGCCGCGATCACCCGTAAAACCAGACGCAGTGACTGCCACATCCGCTACCGGCACCTGCCAGCGACCGACCATCTGGTCGCGGACGATCTGACCACCGACACTACGATCGGCAATGGTGATGAGAAAGGTCTTGTCGGCGACCGTGGGCAGACTCAATACCCGTTCCAGCATTGCCTTGACGGGGATATCGGCCGACATGGTCACCGCTGACAATGACATGCTTTCACTGGTGTATTGACGCGTCATTTTCGGCGGATGGCCGAGAAGCATTTTAAGATCGAGGTCGATAGGTCGCTCGACACCCTCGCAAGCACCCGCAGTACCGGGGTTTAACGGGTCATCAAGGATAAGTCGCGTTTCTTTCGTGGCATGACCCACCACGGCGTACAGACAACGCTCACGCTTGCATAGCGATTCAAATCGTTCAAGATTTTCCCTGGTCACAGCCAGTACGTATCGCTCCTGCGCCTCGTTACACCAGATCTGCATTGGCGACAGGCCGGAATCGTCGTTCAACACCGCACGCAAGTCGAAGTGACCGCCGCGTGAGGCATCGTTTACCAGCTCCGGCAAGGCATTGGATAATCCACCGGCACCTACGTCATGAATCGCGATGATCGGATTGTCATCACCCAATGCAATGCAGCGATCGATCACTTCCTGGCATCGTCGTTGCATCTCCGGATTACCTCGTTGCACCGAGGCGAAATCGAGGTCTTCACTGGAGCGACCAGCGGACACGCTCGACGCCGCGCCACCACCGAGACCGATCAACATGGCCGGGCCACCGAGAACGATGATCGCAGCGTCCTCGGGAATCAGGTTCTTGGTAACGTGACCAGCACGAATATTGCCAATGCCACCTGCCACCATCACCGGTTTGTAGTAACCGTATCGACGAGCATCGGACGCAGACATCATCTCGAATGTCCTGAAGTATCCGCAGATATTGGGACGGCCGAATTCGTTGTTGAACGAAGCACCGCCAATCGGACCTTCCAGCATGATATCAAGCGCCGAAGACATTCTCGGATTAGCCCACGGCGGGCACTCCCAGGGCCGCACGGCGTCAGGCAAATTCAGGTTCGATACGGAATATCCGCTGAGTCCGGCCTTCGGCTTGCCGCCGCGGCCGGTTGCTCCCTCGTCACGGATCTCGCCGCCGGATCCGGTTGCAGCACCCGGGAATGGTGAGATAGCTGTCGGATGATTATGAGTTTCCACCTTCATGAGGATTGGCGCACTCTCCTCGGTAAACTCAAAGCGGCCGCTCGTCGGATTCGCCATCAGCCAATGACTTTCTCCTGCGTCGATGACTGCCGAATTATCACTGTAGGCGACCAGGGTGCCGCCGGGATGCGCGCGATGTGTACTGCGTATCATCGAGAACAGCGACTCGTCACGAGCAACACCGTCAATAGTCCAGTCAGCATTGAAAATCTTGTGACGGCAATGTTCGGAATTCACCTGGGCGAACATCATCAATTCAACGTCAGTCGGATTACGGCCAAGCGCCTTGTAACAATCGACCAGGTAATCGATCTCGTCATCCGACAGGGCATAGCCGTTGGTTTCGCTATCCCGTACCAGGGCCTGGCGTCCACCGCCAAGCACATCGACACAACACAATGGTTGTGGATCGGCATGATCAAATAATGATTCTGGCAGACTATCGTTGATAAAAACCGACTCGGTCATCGGGTCGTGCAATAAGTTGGCGGCAATACGCAAAGGGTTATCGTCAACACCCGCATCACGATCAAAAATCCAGCGCACGGCGCGTTCGATACGGGAAACCGTGTCGAGCCCGCAATGACGGGCTATGTCAGTAGCCTTGGTTGACCAGGGAGATACGGTACCAATACGCGGAGCAATAAGGATAGTGAAACGCCCGGGTGTCGCGGGGTCGATGCTCGCTGAATGACCGTATTTGAGAAGTTTCGTTAATACGTCGCGATCAGCTGTGGAAATTGGCGCAGTCAGTTCGACAAAATGACGGTAGTGCGCCGAGGTAATCCGAACGCCTTGTACTTGCCGCGACAAAAGCTGGTTCAGTCGGACAATACGAAAGTCTGATGCTGCGGCGCCACCGTCAATGTAGAACATGTGCGATCAGTCTTGTAGTGGCACACCGAGTCGCCGTGCGACTTCTTCATAGGCTTCAACCACATCGCCGAGGTCGCGACGAAACCGGTCCTTATCGAGCTTGTTACGGGTTTTTGCATCCCACAACCGACAGCCGTCCGGCGTAAATTCATCGCCAAGGGCAAGCTGGTCGCCGTCACGTCCGAACTCCAGCTTGAAGTCCACCAGCAGTATCCCCGCATTGGCAAACAGTGGCTTCAGTATATCGTTGACTTGCAGCGTTAATGTGCGCATTGCATCGATCTCGGCATCAGATGCCCAACTAAAGGCACGAATATGTGAGTCGTTGATGAACGGGTCGTGCAAGGCATCGTCTTTCAGGAAAAACTCGAACACCGGCTGGTCGAGGTCAAAGCCTTCCTCGATACCGAGCCGCTTACTTAATGAGCCGGCAACGATATTGCGCACTACGCATTCCACCTTGATCATATCGAGACGTTTGACCACGCTGTCAACGGCGCTGATTCGTTCGATAAAATGCGTTGCGATTCCGGCCGATTCGAGATGCCCCATGATGAATGTGTTGATGCGGTTATTCATCTCGCCCTTGCGGTCGAGCTTGGCCAGCTTGGCGCCATCGAATGCCGAGGTGTCGTTTCGAAAATGCAGTATCAGACGATCTGCCTGGTCGGTGGTGTAAACCGATTTTGCCTTGCCGGTATAAAGCAGATCACCCTTTTTCATGAACGCATCGACCTGTAGGTTCGGAAGTCAGTTGGGCCGGAAATCTGCCCGACCAGGAATTCGAGCGCGCGATTGTACCACCGCCTCTGGTGTATCGGTCGATGTGCGTTATTACGACTGCACACCTACTGGAACCCATCTCAAACTGAGCGCGCACGTATCTCCGTATTGGTGGGTTGCAGCCAGATTGAGATGGGTGCTATTTAGCAAGCCATTTCAGTATCCGTTGCCCGGCTTCCGAATTGAAGCTCGCCACGGGCGATTCGCGCCGGTGCGCCAATCATCAGCGGCACATTGGGGCTTACATGACCGAATCCTGTGCTCTGGAATACTGCGACTGGCGAGCGCTCCTGAATCAACTCGGGCAATGCAGTAAGTCGCGCCCGCTCCTGCGGGTCGCGATGCCCGAAGCAGCCAGTCACGACCGCGCTGACACCGTCCATAGCGCCTGACTGCAGCCACTGGTTCCATGCCCGCAACACCTGGGGCACGCTTTCGTTGACGTCTTCGAGGAACAGAATATGCTGGCCGAGATCGGCGGGGAAATAACGAGTACCCACCAGCGCTGAAAGCACGCTCAAGCAACCGCCAAACAGCTTGCCTTCAATTACATCGCCGTTGTATTGATGAGGCTGTGGCGGGTCTGACCCGGCCAATCCGGGAACAACGGCTGGGGCGACAGATAACCGGCCGATTGAGGGTTCCGGCCAGTTTTCGATTATCTCTATCAGCGCCGCTACGTCCGGTCCGTCCGTCTGCCACAACGTCGAGCCTGGCATCGGTCCATGAATCCCACGCCAGCCTAATTGTGCATACAAGGCTGAATGCAAGGCACAGATATCGGAAAACCCGACCACCAGCCGCTCAGGCAAGTGTTTGAGGTGATCGTAATCAAGTCCTGATATGAGATCGCTTGCCCCATAGCCGCCGCGCGCGCAGACAATCACTTCATGATTTGATAACGCCTCCTCAAGTATCGCAAGGCGAGCCGAAATCCCCTGGATTCCAAGGCGATCGCCGTGAGATTGACAATAGCGAATGAACGAGCACTTGATGCCCGATTGCTCGAGTGCAGCGATATTACGTTTAAGCGCGTCATCGTCCGGCTGCCCGGAAGGGTCAACAATAGCAATGCTCATCGACAACTGGCGACCCGATTGTCGTGACCATCCGCTGCGACGACAATGTCGCCCTTGAGGATAGCGCTTGATGAAGAGTTACACATAAACCATTTTGAAACAGGTTCTAGCCTGATTGGGGCAATAATTGCTTCATCCAATCAGTCTCCCTGACCTCATCGAAGGCACCATGACCTACGATGGCTCCACCATGCATGACCAGTGTTTGATCGAACAACACGGATAACTCGGGCCGCTCCAATACCCAAATCAGTCCGCGTTCGCCCTGGTACTTTAGAACATTCTTGACAAGACGTTCCTGGGCATTGGGATCGATGGACGTCATTGCCTCATTAACAATCAGGACATCGGGTTGTTTCATCAGGCAACGAGCAAGCGCCAGCTTTTGCTTCTGCACCAGGCTAAGTCGTGCACCGGAACTGCCCACATGATAGTTGAGTCCAATTTTGAGAATGTCCTCGTCAAGTCCCGCCTGCGCTATGACATTACGAAGGACGACAGCAATTTTGTCTTTGGCATTCGCCTGTCCGTAGACAATCGTCCCGAAAAGCACATTTTCCTGGAGGGTGATTGCCGGATTGACAGCATTCTCATCCAGAAAGCGGATGGAATCATTTTCTTCGCCAAGACGTTCATGAAGTTGACGACGAACAGTGACAATGCGCTCCTGCATGTCTTCGTCCAGCAATCCCAGACGATGTCGCGCCAACACCAGTTTAAACGGCAGATCGAGAAATTTTCGTCGATCCTCCGAACGCCATTGCATGGGATCCGGATCTGTTGCACGACCGGTGAGCGTTTTGTATTCGGCAAGCGCTTCGGAGCTTAAAAAACTGAACTGCTCAAATAACGGATCACCCGGTGGGGCATCGGCAAACAGTTCGAGCATGATGTTGGCAGCTTTTTTACCTATCAAACAGAATTGCCCGTATAAGTCGTTCTCCTTGAGCAACTCAACAATCAATGGATTATCGGCCAGATTATCGGCTTCAAATTCGACGTTCAAGGGTGCACCGAACAGGAAATTCTCAGCCACAGACATGCTGCGATTGAATGCCGACGAATCGAAACTTTCCACCAGTTCAGACTGACCGCTTTCTGCAAGCGTGGCTTTCAATTGCTCGCGAGCCTTGAGTACATGCTCGAACAGATGATCCTGGGAATTTACATCGAGTTTTGAACTCAGGCCAAATTGATAAACATCCCGTTCAAGATCGGTCACCTCAAGCACATCGACAACCCGCCTGAACAATTCATCCTGATCTTTGGCATTGGCAGATTCGTAATCGATCCAGTCTGCGTCGTGATTATCAAGACTGTTGGCGGTCAGCCGGGCTATTTCACGACGCTTCGCATGCTCGTCATGGTTACGCGCCTCCTCTTGTTCGGGTATCGCAGTCGGCACGTGCATCAGGCCATACAAAAGATTGCCGCGAATGGTCCCGGTGAAGATATGCGCGCCGGACCCCACATAGGCCTGGCGGCGACCAAGAACGCCTTCCGGCATGGAAGCCAGATCAATTCCATCGACAGTGACACGACCACTGGTGGGCATCACCAGTCGAGCGATCAACTTGGACAACTCGTCCTTGCCGCTACCGGTTGCACCCACAGTACTCACGCTCTGATTGATGCCTATAGAGAAATTGGCGCCATCGACCGGCTTGATCGCACCATCTTCACTGTAAACGAGGTTACTCGCCATTAACTCGCCTTTAAGAGGTTCCACAGTCTCAGGTGGCTCCTGCAGTTCTTGCGGAAACATGTTCTCAGGATCGAATTGTTCAATGATTTGTTCATACTTGACGCGAATGTCTTCCTTGGTCTGGTAGTACTTGAGCAATTCCTTCCAGGGTGGCGAGATATCCTTGTAGGCGGCGAGTACCGCGACCATGGCACCCAACGACAATTCCCCTTTTATAACGAAATAACCACCGATGGAATAAAAGAAAAACGGTGTTAACTGGGCAAGAAAGTTGTTTAAGAACTTTATGAAGAACTTGCGTTTGAACAGATCGATGCGGATGATATAGATCGACCCAAGCCGATAGGATATCTCCGACTTTTCCATCCGTGATGTGTCGTGGGCGTGAATTTCATTGATACCGGAGATCGACTCACCCACGCGATCAGCCAGTCCGCGCACTTCCTTGACACGACGCTTGGCAAGCGCATTGACCTTGCGTTGCAAACGCGGAATCAACCAGAGTTGCGGTGGATACAGTGCGATCGCCGCGAGCCCGAGAAAGAAGTCCTGCTGGAATATGAAAAACAGGTACGTCACCAATAAGCCGCCCTGGAAGGCGGGCAAGGTGAAAGCTTCGCCAATGAACCCACCAAGCGGTTCGGTTTCGGCGGTCACCATGGGGATGATCTCACCTTGAGATGTCCGCTTGAAATGCGGCAACGGAAACCTCAGGATTCTCTCGTAAAGCGAATATCGAAAGCGCATCAGCATGCGCTCGCCGATAGTACCGCTGTAGACGCTGATGGAATACTTGATACCACCATTGATGGCGATAACGCCCAGGAAAGCGAAGCACAGGGCCAGTAAATAACCGACCTGACCCATGGGAACACCGAACAGTTCGTATGGCGCGGCCTGACCACCAATCGCGCCATTGATGATGATCTTGGGTATTTCAAGCGAAATATAGATGAACGGAAGATTGACCAGAGTCATAACCAACAGGTATATCTGGTCTTTCGTCGTATACTTCAGTACGAATTTATATATCGATTTTTCCATCGATTCTTCATCTAAAGTCTACCCGGCACCGAATCCATCCGACCGCCGAATATTATGAATGTGTCAACCGCGCCTGGCGCCCAATCCGCACTCGAACCGGGCGGCAATAGTTATGTCGCGGTCATTCTGAAAGGATATCCACGCCTGTCTGAAACATTTATAGCCCAGGAAATCAAAGCCCTGGAAGACCTCGGCCTTGAACTGAAACTGTTTTCACTAAGACAACCCACCGATCACACTATACACCCGATCCACAGCGAAATTCACGCTCCGGTAAGCTATCTCCCCGAGTACGTTTATCGTCAGATTCCCCGTGTGCTACGGGGATTATGGCACAGCATAAGGTACTGTAGTTTCAGTAAGGCAGTCCGCGCGTTTCTTACCGACGTGCGGCGTGACCCGACACCCAATCGTATTCGCCGGTTCGCTCAGGCATGTGTACTGGCGAGGGAACTGCCGCCGGGTTGCCTCGGACTGTATGCCCATTTCATGCACACACCGGGTTCCGTGGCGCGCTATGCAGCGATGTTGGTCAATGTGCCCTTTGCATTGTCTGCACATGCCAAGGACATCTGGACGATACCCGAGTGGGAAAAACGCGAAAAACTCGACGGATGTACCTTTACCGTCACCTGTACAGCAGTCAACCACGCACATCTCGAATTATTGGCGCGTGACCCAGGCAAAGTCCACCGGCTCTATCACGGCCTTGATCTCGCGAGATTTCCGGATCCGAAAATTGCAACAAACATCACTTATAAAAGCAGACACAATGGGAGTGACGGACAACCGGTATCACTGCTTTCAGTGGGACGCGCTGTGCCAAAAAAAGGCTACGATATGCTGCTGGATGCCCTGGCGCGATTGCCAAAAGGCCTGAAGTGGCGCTTTCGACATATCGGCCAGGGGCCGGCGCTGGAATCTCTTCGCCATCAGGCTGTAAAACTCGGCATCGATGACAGTATTGAATGGCTCGGACCACTACCCCAGCAGGAAGTGCTCGAGGCCTACCGGGCCGCCGACTTATTTGTACTTGCTTCAACCGTGGCGGAAGACGGTGACCGTGATGGCCTGCCCAATGTGTTGATGGAGGCACAAAGCCAGAGACTGTGCTGCATCGCAACGCGTGTTTCAGGGATTCCTGAAATCATCATCGATGAGAAAACCGGCTTTCTCGTCGACGATGGCGATGATCACGCCATGGCACTTGCCATTGAGCGACTCGCCCGCAATCCGATACTGCGACATATCACGGCCGATACGGCTCTGCATCGACTTGAAGATAAGTTTTCGATGGACAGGCAAATCCGCACACTTCGGGATTTACTGGTACGCCTTTGAATATCGCCTTCTACGCGCCCCTGAAGTCCCCCGGTCATCCTCACCCGTCCGGTGATCGATTACTCGCGAGAGCGTTGATCAGGGCCCTTGAGACCGGTGGTCACCAGGTCGGCATTGCCAGTGAATTACGGTCGTTCGAAGGTCACGGCAACACGGATGCGCAACAAAGCATTCGCCGTGCAGCCGATGGCGAGATTGAACGATTATTAAAACAGTATCGCACCACAACGCCACCGGATGCCTGGTTCAGTTATCACATCTATCACAAGGCGCCGGACTGGGTGGGCCCGACAATCTGCGAACTCCTGAGCGTTCCCTATATTGTTGCCGAAGCATCCGTTTCACCCAAACAACAAAACGGTCCATGGCGAGACGGTCACCGCCAGGCGATTCACTGCATCAACAAGGCCGATGCCATGATCGCGCTCAACAAACGCGACATGCAATGCGCCCTGCCCCATTTGTCGGCCACTGCACGGCACCTTCGACTCAAGCCGTTTATCGAAGTCGACAAGCACCATATAAAGGGAGATAACCAGAAGAATCCTGAAAATCCGGACAGGAAGATCCAGCTTGTGAGCGTCGCCATGATGCGTCGGGGCGATAAAATGCGCTCCTTCGAACAACTTGCCGAGTGGCTTGGTCGATTGCCAAATGAAAATTGGTACATCGACGTGGTAGGCGACGGAGTAATGCGCGCCGAGGTGGAACGACTGATTTCCGATGTTGCCGGGACCAAGGCCACCTTCCATGGTCAACTCGAAGGCGACCCGCTGCACGCGCTACTCGATCAATCCGACATCCTCGTCTGGCCTGCCATCAATGAAGCATTCGGCATGGTGTTTCTGGAAGCGAGTACACATCATCTGGCGGTTGCCGCCGGTCGTAACGGCGGCGTTACCGAGGTCGTTTATAATGGCCTCACGGGAATGCTGCTGGATGCAGTAGATACAGACAGCGCCGCGCGTGGTTTGAACTACCTTATCGAACGGCCTGATGTCATCGCACGCATGGGCAACGAAGGCTATAAACAAGTCACTCAACGCCACGATATCAACACAGCCGCCATTCGGCTTACTCAACTACTGGAATATCTATGCGGGAAGTCGTACTGATCAGACATGGGCTCACGCAATGGAATATCGATCGCCGCATTCAGGGGCAAACCGATATTCCGCTGTGCGAACAAGGCATTGAACAAGTTCTCTCATGGCGTTTCCAATCACACTACCTCAACTATCAGTGGTACTCCAGTCCGCTGATACGAACCTGCGAAACCGCTCGATTAATGGGTATCGATGCACCTACCAAAGCGGATGACCTGATTGAGATGGATTGGGGCGAGTGGACCGGCCGGCATTTGAAAAGCCTGCGCAATGAATTGGGTCAGGCGATGGAAGAAAATGAAAATCGCGGACTGGATTTCCAACCGCCGGGAGGCGAATCGCCGCGACAGGTTCGAGAGCGTTTGGCTGCCTGGCTGAAATCCCTGCCCCACAGCGACAAACCCGTTTTCATAGTGACCCATAAAGGCGTCATCCGATCCGCCATCAGTCTCGCCACAGGCTGGGATCTGAAATGCGAATTCGGTGAAAAACTCGAACGCGATGCATTGCATCGCTTTTATTTAAACGACTCCACTTTCTCACTCGATGGCCTGAATTTCCCGCTTTTGTAACTTCACTCGATTGAATGATTGCCAGCAATCCGGGAATCGCTTGTCATTAGAACAGACCGGCTTGTTCCACCAAACGGTTGATTTCAACCTTCCCGGCAACAACCTGTCCCGGATATGCCCTCCCCATCACCGATAATGCCATTCTTGAAAAGACGACTTTCCATAAATAATCCAGCCAGAATCTCCTTCAAATCCGAGACCTCGGATCGCAAGACCATTTCCACACCTTAGGGCGGCTTACCGGGCAGTGCCACAATGCAGATCTGTCCAACGGTTGATTAAGGTGCACTGTCAAAACCACATAAAACAAATTTATGCCCAGACTTGCACAATGGTTAGTTATACACACATTTATTGAATACATTTAGCACCTTTTGATAATGCCCCTTCTCCATCGAGGAAATTAGACATAATGATTTCAAGCAATCCCTTCTCCGAGATTTCGGCAACCATCCCCGCCATCGTGATGCAGGGATATGTGGTCGTGATGTTCCTGATGGTGATAGGTGGCACCATTGTCGACATGATTCATAAGGGAAGTGCGCGGTACTTCTTTGAAAATTCCAAAAAGGCCAAGGCACAGGCAGTCCGCCCGGTCGGTGCAGGCACTAAGGCATCGCTTGCGTTGCAAACCGTTGCCAAAGAGGTTCTGACATCCGGTGAATTCTCGAATCAGAAACGTCGATTGTCACACTTGCTTACGATGTATGGATTCATCATCTTTGTTGTAACTACGGCAATCATGATTTTCTCCTATCCCACACCTGAAGTACCCACGCCTTCCTACCTGCCCATGTTGTGGCATCTCGGTGCGCTGATGATTTGTATCGGCGGCTATTGGTTCTGGTTCTCCATCCGGGTCGATGTGTCGTCAGAAGGAAATCCATGGTATCGCCTGGTGCGTGCTGATTTGTTCATTGTCTCCCTGTTGCTGACCGCAACCTTTGCGCTGATCTGGTCAGTGTTTCAGGCGGGTGATATTGCCGGCTGGGAAACATTGTTTTTTGTCTTGTTTATTGCTTCAAGCACAACATTGTTCAGCACCGTATTGTGGTCGAAGTTCGCACATATGTTCTTTAAGCCAGCCGCCGCGTATCAGAAACGCATAACAAAGGCGGATGGATCCAGAGAGAATCTTCCTGAGCTGGCGGATAGAAACAACCCTGCCGACAGGGATCGTCATTCAATGGAATTGCTGAAAGACGCGCCAATGGATATGGGTCTCGGCATCGCTCGCGAAGCGCCCCGCCATTACTAAGCCAGAACTAACAAAATCACTGAATTTAATATCACTGAATTTTAGAGGAATACAATGCCAACTTTTGTATATATGACACGTTGTGATGGTTGCGGCATGTGTGTCGATATCTGTCCTTCCGATATCATGCATATCGATAAAACCACTCGTCGTGCCTATAACATCGAACCCAATATGTGCTGGGAATGCTATTCCTGCGTAAAGGCCTGCCCACATCAGGCGATAGACGTGCGTGGCTATGCCGATTTCGCCCCGTTAGGTCATAGCGTGCGGGTAATTCGTGAAGAGGAAAAAGGTACGATTGCCTGGCGAATCAAGTTCAGGAACGGCACCGAAAAGAATTTCCTGTCACCCATTACCACGAAGCCATGGGGACGGGATATACCGAAGCTTGCGGACGAGCCGGAGCCATCTCAGGAAATGCGTGACAGTCAGTTGTTATTTAACGAGCCCAAATACATTCGAATGGATGATGGGGATTTGCACACACTTGAGTCAAATGGCCTGAAGATGAAAGAAGGGGTGTATTACTAATGGCATACAAGACTGTCGTTGAAGACAACATCGATGTGCTGGTGGTCGGTGCAGGCCTTGGTGGAACCGGCGCCGCATTCGAAGCCAGATACTGGGGCAAGGACAAGAAGATTATAATCGCAGAGAAAGCGAACATTGATCGTTCCGGTGCGGTTGCACAAGGCTTGTACGCTATCAACTGTTACATGGGTACCCGCTTCGGTGAGAATAATCCTGAAGATCACGTGCGCTATGCGCGGAACGATCTGATGGGGATGGTTCGCGAAGATTTGCTGTTTGACATGGCTCGTCACGTTGACTCAACGGTGCATCAGTTTGAAGAGTGGGGCCTGCCGTTGATGAAGGATCCGGAAACCGGTGCCTACTTGCGGGAAGGAAAATGGCAGATCATGATACACGGCGAGTCGTACAAGCCGATCGTGGCGGAAGCCGCTAAAAAGTCAGCGGACAAGGTTTATAACCGCGTATGTGTCACCCATTTATTGCTCGATGAATCCAGGGAAAACCGAATCGCCGGCGCAGTAGGATTTAATGTGCGCACGGGTGACTACCACGTATTCAAATCCAAAACCGTTATTGTTGGTGCCGGCGGTGCGTCCAATATATTCAAGCCCCGCTCAGTGGGTGAAGGTGCGGGGCGTGTGTGGTACGCCCCCTGGTCTTCCGGTTCCGCGTATGCATTGCTGATTAATGCCGGCGCAAAAATGACGCAGATGGAAAACCGCATCGTACTGGCAAGATTCAAGGATGGATACGGTCCCGTTGGCGCCTACTTTCTGCATCTTAAAACCTATACCCAAAATGGTGAGGGTGAAGAATACGAGTCCAAATGGTACGACCACACCAAGGCAATCGTCGGCGAGTATATCGACCATCATCCAACGCCAACCTGCTTGCGTAATCATGCGTTCATCCACGAGGTTAATGCAGGTCGCGGCCCAATCCACATGGTCACCATGGAAGCCTTCCAGGATCCGCACCTCGAAGAAGTTGGCTGGGAGAATTTCCTGGGCATGACAGTCGGTCAGGCGGTATTGTGGGCGGCGACAGATGTCGATCCCAAATACGAGAATCCTGAACTGACCACATCCGAGCCATATGTCATGGGCTCCCATGCAACTGGTTGTGGCGCATGGTGCTCCGGTCCGGAGGATATTTCACCACCGGAGTATTTCTGGGGTTACAACCGCATGATGACCATTGATGGTCTGTTCGGTGCGGGGGATGCCGTTGGCGGAACACCGCACGCGTTCTCATCCGGGTCATTTACCGAAGGCCGTCTGTCTGCGAAAGCCGCTTGTAAATATATAGACGATGGCAAGGGCGAAGGTATTGTTATATCTGAGAAACAGATAAACACCTTAAGGGAAGTCGTCTATAAACCGATGGAGCATTACAAGACTTTTCGTAATGAAATAACTGCCGGTTCCGTTAACCCGAACTACATCAATCCCCGTCAGGGTCTGGATCGTTTGCAGAAATTAATGGATGAATACGGCGGCGGTGTAACAGTCAGTTATATGACTAACGAAAATCTTCTGAACATCGGTCTGAAGAAACTAAAGATCATGGAAGAGGATCTGGAAAAGGTTGCGGCTGAGGACCTTCATGAATTGATGCGCGCATGGGAGCTTAAGCATCGTCATCGTACTTCCGAGTGTGTGTTACAGCACACCCTGTTTCGCAAGGAAACCCGCTGGCCTGGATATTATTACCGTGGCGACGCAATGAAACTGGACGATGAGAACTGGCACGTATTGACAGTATCCCGTCGTGATCCCAAGACCGGTGAATACACGTTGGAAAAGGCACCGTGTTATCACCTGGTTTCAGAAAACGAATAATTGCCCATCATTCGGGCTTTGATTATCGGCGCCTCTGAGATATCGGAGGCGCCTTTATGTTTTATTTGTTTACAAACTTGATTATTCATACTTATATCAACATATGAACGCTACTACCGAGTTGGCCATGGATGCTCAAGATTCGAAAAACATTATCGATTCCACTGATGACGAGATACTCGCTGTCGCCCATCCCTTGTGGGAAGACCTGGTCAGGTATTCCAATAAGGGTCAGTATGGAAAATTCATACGGAAATTTTCCTATAACCTGTTAATTGGTCTTAACGAAGTGGAGTTGGGAAAGCAGTTTGCCAAAAGCGAGCTGACGAGAAATCTTTCATCCGATTATGATTACCTCGGTATTATTCGTCGAGGTCAGCACGTGACCGTGCTCTACAAGGTTACCAGCACAAAGCGGGAAGGAGAATGGCTGGGTCGCCTGGTGCTCGGCTACGAGGACGGGGAAGTCAGGATATTTGGCGCATCAGTATTTTAAAAAGCAACGTATCATTATTCCCCGCCAAAAAGCATGCAGCTTGCTTGCAGAGTATTGTCCAATGAATGAAACAAGATCACTTATTGAAGATAACAAGTACGTAGAGCTCAAGTACAAGGTTATCGATTCCACGACAGGAAATATCCTCACAGAGGTTGAGTATCCACTTGGCTATGTCCATGGTGTAAACGAGATATTGGCCCCTACCGTCATGGCCGAACTCGAGGGGAAAGCCGCCGGAGATATTATTGAGGTGCCAATCGACTGTAACAAGCTCTATGGCCCAAGGAATGAATCCCTTGTGGTCACTGATTATCTCGATAATGTACCTGAAGAATATCGTGAAATCGGTACGGCGATATTGATGGAAAATCAGAAAGGACAAACAAAGAGTTTTCTGGTCACCCGGATCGATGGCAGCATGATCACGATTGATGGAAACAACCCACTGTGTGGCAGGGAGGTTATCTTTAAGCTTGAGATTCTTGTGGTCCGCGACGCAACTGAAGACGAAATCGAGGCCGGCGGCAAGGTAGAAAATGAGCCCGATGTAGGGGATGGAGTCAAGATTCCGTTACAGTAACCGCACCGGGTTGGGCATAAATTTCTACGTGAATATCTTACTGGTCCAGCGCAAGCCGAAAGCCGACGAAATTGCGTCGTCTGAACGGATCGCTACGGTAGCGATAAGCCGATCGTACATAGGCTGGCCGAAGGTTGAACGAGCCACCGCGGGTGACACGTGGACTGACATCCTGAGACGAAGCGCAGTCAGTCTCTGCGCCAGCGTAGTTGTCAGAATAAATGGAGCACGTCCATTCCCAAACGTTACCGCTCATGTCGTACAGCCCGAGTCCATTGGGTTGCTTGCCACCGACAACCTGTTTTGTTGAACCGCTGTTTTCTACATACCATGCGAGCTGTTCAATATCGTCCCGGCCACAATACTTCTCTTCCTTGCCACCGCTCCGGCATGCGTATTCCCACTCGGCCTCAGTCGGCAATCGATAATTCTTACCGGTCATCTGATTCAATCTATCGACAAATCTTTCGATATCCTTAACGGATACCTGTTCCACAGGATAGTCCCCACCAAATTTGTTACCTGATGGGTTAACGCCCAGCACCATCATCCACAGGTGTTCAGTGACCTCATACTTGCCGATACTAAAATCTTCTACACATATACGGTGTCTTCGTTCGTTAAGTCGCCATTCAAACGCACTTGGCAAACTGCCCATATCAAAACATCCGCCGGTCACATCGACCATTGGATATTTATAGCTATCGATTTGTATGGATTGATCAGACAATGAACCAGCCGGATCCGAAGTGACCGTATCGGCAAGAGCTGGCATAGACATCAGTAATCCCGATACGATTGTCGATGCGACAATCAATCCGAGATGCGGTTTCAATTTAACTTTTAACATGACATAACCCGCCTGTCTGCCAACCAACATGCCCATGTTCGATAGCTTCCATAGTATGCCGTTTGCTCCGGTCAGTCGAACAGACCACGAATCAGGCTCACCTTAAGGGCTGGTGAATACGAGTCAGACTTCGAGATTTAGCGGGTTGGTTGGATCCACACCATCCATGAAAGGAACGTCTCGCCTTGTACCAGTAATCTGATAGACAAGACCGAGCCAGTTGTTGAAGATGATCTTTCCGGTATCGCCCCAAGTGTAATCAGTCTCGGCGAGAACCCGTTCTTCGGGAAACTTTTCAAGCGTCGCTTTGGGATCGTTGGACTCCAGCAGATCTCGACGAAATTCATCAAGGATATGTTTGCCGGCTTCGCTCAGGTAATGCTCGGGAAATGGTGGATACTGCTTAATCTCGCTTCGTGTGAAACGAACGACCTCGCGTTTGTATTCCTTTAATAAACTGTTTTGATCATACTCTGGATGGCCCTGAAAGAAGACAAAACGAAAGCCGTCGGGGCTTGTTGCCAAATGAACACCGGCTTCTTCGCTTTCAACCAGCACACGAATACCGTGCTGCTGCATTTGCTCGGCATAGATCTCATTGAAGCGTGAGTGGGGCACATCGAAACGGGTGTTGATGTTGCGCACCAACGGATGAGGCCGGGTGCGTCGATGGTGATACACGCCCCATCGTTTGAAGCCAAGCGGCCGTCTCTCGATGCCCCATAAGTATTGCAAAGCGGCATGGGTTGCAAGACAGGCGCATAAAGTGGAGGTCACGTTTTCACGCGCCCAATCAAGCACTTCACCAAGCGGCTCCCAGAAGGGTTCTTTCGACAATTCAACGCCGGGTATGGCGCCGGTAATAATCAGCGCATCGAGCCCCTCTTTGCGAATATCTTCAAAGTCAAAGTAATAACGATCGATATGATCACGAGCGTCTTTACCGCGCGGAATTTTGCCTGGACTGAACGGATATACATAAAATTGCGCGATACGATTGCAACCGCCCACCAACCTCATGAATTGCCGCTCGGTCACTTCAAGCGCGGCATCGGGCATCATGTTCAGCAATCCGATATGCAGTTCACGTATATCCTGGTGCTGGGCGCGTTCGGAATCGAGCACCTCTTCACCTTCACTGCGGAGTCGCGTGAATCCCGGTAACTTTGTGTTGGCAACGAGTGGCATGGTTCAGATTTACCTGTCTAGCGCAGCAGCAATGAGGTCGAGCACGTCCGCTTCGGACTTGAGATTCTGTATTTTCCCGGCGTCGATACGAATACCATAGCGTCGGGCGATAGCATCATATCGCGGTAGACGAGATTCAATAAGTTGCGGAAAAATCCAGCGCATAAAGTCGTCCGGTTCGATCTCATTCACACTACTTAATGCCCGCTCTCTTAGGTACTCGTCCAAACGCGTGGTTAGAAAGTCCGGACGATAATAAAGCGGTTTCGGATCTTTCATGGCACGCTCGACAAGCTCATCCAGCATATCTGCAGGCGCTTCGAGGTAGATGATCAGCGTGCGCCTTGCAAGCATTTCAAAAAGTGCCGGATCGTCGAGTTCACACAAACTGCCGCCTGCATCGTTGACAAAATGACGGTAGCCATAGACATCAAATGCTTTGTCTATGAAGGCCTCGACGTCAAGCATCGCCTTGTATTCGGCTTCCATATGCAGTGCCTGGCGGCGCATGAATTCGTCGATTCCAATTCCGCCACGTGCCGGATCACCGATCTTGCCAAGGAAGGTCGATACCGGGCTCAGGTTGGTCGTGGTGATGTTGTGACAAATGTAAATCGCATCGCGACGCAGCAGATCGGCAAGGAACGGAACCTTCATTGCCTCCCGCTTGATATTATCGAGAATCGCCTCGTCCATGTAGCGTGTGCCCAGACGAAAATCGCCAGAATAGTGAAACCAATCGCAACTTGGCAACTTTCTGCAAAGTGTGGTTTTGCCAACGCCCGACATGCCAAGCAATGTAATGGCCTTGCGATCGAGTGAGCGAAACTCATCGCCCGTCAGCGTATTCAAGGGACGATCAGCCGGTAACGATGTCATGAGGATTGCTCGCTATGGATGGCCTCGAATGCACGACGAAACGCATCGGGAAGGGATATCGGTCGACCGGATTCGCGGTCAACGAATACGTGGGTATAACCACCCCACACCGATGCCTGATCATTATTCTGGTGAAACATGCCGACCTCATAAGTGACACTACTATTGCCGATTCGCAGTACTCGAAGACCGGCTTCGATTGGTTCCGGATAGGCAAATGAACGTGCATAACGGCAACTTGATTCCACCACAAGACCAATCGTCGTGGAACTGGTCGGATTAAGACCGGCCGCCTCGATCAGATACCTGTTAACCACGGAATCAATGTAAAAGTAGTACACGGAGTTATTGATATGACCATAACAATCATTATCGGACCAGCGCGTTGTGATCTCGTTCCAGTATCCATACAGGGATCGGGAAGGCGTTAGCATTCGTTGCTGCGTCGATGTGTTCATCGTATCTGAAGTTTTCAGTGACGACTGGCGATCAATCACTGGCGTGCAGGCGAACCACAGTTCGCCCGGTCACACTGCCCTGAATATAGTCGTCAAATACCTCGATCAACTGATCGAAATCGATCACCCTTGAAACGATCTGATCAAGATGCCTTGGCCGCATCTCACCGCCAAGTTGTTGCCAGGCCAGATCACGCAAACTATCGGGCATTTCGATGGAATTTATCCCGATCAACGATACCCCGCGCAGAATAAACGGCATGACGGTGGTATGAAGTTCATGGCCACCTGCCAAGCCAACCGATGCGATGTTTCCGAATGGCTGGATACGCCGGGTCAGCCAGGCAAGCATCTCGCCACCGACATTGTCGACAGCGCCGCCATACTGGGCGCGCTCAAGCGGTTTGTCACTGGCGTCGAGAGACATACGATCAATAATATCGGCAGCGCCGATTGACTCGAGGTATGCTCGCTGATCGGTCTTACCGGTAATTGCGTAAACCTCATAACCTCTCGATGACAGCAAGTCGATGGCGATGCTACCCACGCCACCGGTTGCGCCGGTGACCACCACCGGACCAAGAGACGGTTGCTGACCAAGCTGCTCCATGCGGATTACCGCCAATGCGGCGGTGAAACCCGCTGTACCGATTGCCATGGCCTCAAACAGGGTCAAGCCCGCAGGAAGCGGCACCACGCAATTCTCGGGTACCCGTGCGTATTCTGCGAAACCGCCGTCGCGAATCTCCGATAACCCACAGCCAACGACCAGTACCTGCTGGCCTTCTCTGAATCGATCCGTAGTGCTCGACACAACGGTCCCGGAAAGATCGATACCGCCGTTCAGAGGGTACTTGCGCAGAATCCTGCCCTTGCCGGTTGCCGCCAGCGCGTCTTTGTAATTCACACCTGAATAGTGGACACGAATCACGACGTCGCCGACGGTCAGATCGTCGATGGTCATCGTGGTGAATTCGCTGTGAATTCCTTTATCCGAATGATCGATGCGAAAAGCTCGAAAGGGTTCCATAAATACCGTCAGGCGTTGAATGAGTTGGCAATTGTAACGGCAATGCAGGGTCAATTAGAATGATCCCCTTCATTTTCATAGCCACTATCAGGTCATCGCAATGCCGGAAGAAACCATCTTCAGTAAAATAATCCGCAAGGAAATTCCCTCAGATATCGTCTACCAGGACGATCTGGTGACTGCTTTTCGCGACATAAGTCCGCAAGCACCGGTGCATGTATTGATCGTGCCGAATCACCTGATACCGTCGGTAAATGATGTGACAGACGATGACGAAGCGGTGATGGGTAGAATGATGAATGTGGCGCGGATTATCGCCGAACAGGAAGGCATTACCGAATCCGGTTACCGGCTGATCGTTAACTGCGGCCCTGACGGACACCAGGATGTGATGCACCTGCACATGCACATTCTCGGCGGTCGCGATATGGGATTTATGTTATCGAGGCCATAATAGCTAGCTCAATAGTCTTGACGAACTATTCAAAGTCTTCTTATCTTCGCCACAAGTCTCTGCTTGCTATTTCACATGTAGCGCCTGCATTGCCATAGACTGAACAAAACTGAATCACATTTGATATATGAAAACACTATGTAGTCCTCCAATATTTCGCTCTCTGACCTCTCCAGCACCATACTCAACTAGTTTGCTGTCTTTGAATATAAATGAGTAATCAGCTCGATCCGAAGAACAAGAAAGACCTTCAGGCGATAACCCAGGCGGCAGCGAAGACGATCAAGACTGAAGCGGATCTCAACGAGTTTCGGCAAATGCTCACCAAGATCACGGATGAGGCGGCACGCAAGGTCGTCTATCTGGCGATCACCGATGCATCAAAGAAGTGGACCATGCCAATCCATCATTGGAAAATCGCACTCAACCGGTTTATGATCGATTTCGAAGATAGACTGATCAATCATGTTTAACACGGACAGTTACACAAAATTATTTACAGGCTCCGTCAGCGGGGTTACATTAAATCCAAATCCATTTTACAGGTGACGAAGTAACTTCTAACTCGCCCCAATCACCTGACAGACCATACTTATCATTCGATAATTCAAAAACATCAATATTGCCATAATCTTCTTCACCAGAAGCATCAGTAAATGGAGCCTCGTTTCTACTTATCCATTTAACACACTTCAAGCCTTGAAAGACAATCTTTCCTTTTTTATAACAATATTGCTCATTACTTTCAGGAGGCGCATACAAAGGGTGATCTTCCGTTAAGACCGCTTCAACAATAAAAGAAATTTCATTGGGAGATTCACAAATACCCAATACAAAACTATCTTCCAAATAAATATCAGCAAAGCCTTCCCAATCATAATAACTACTCATCACACACTCTCCTATAAATCAAAATCAATTGGTGTGTGATTTTCAGGACTCTTACGTGTTACTGGATTACCACCAGGATTTACCCTTTGACCACTAGAAGTTTTAAGCTCAACATGAGGGCCAGCACTACCTGGTGCGCGTTGACTTCCACCTTTAATAGTTACCCGAGCCACTCCATTTTCATCAACCATTTTCAAAGGGCCGTTTGCAGTTTGGGTGGGCTTAAAGCCTACCGATTCCGCTTTTGACTTTATAGCACTAGCCGTGGTTGATCCATCCGTCTTTATCATACTTCCAACTTGCTGCCCACGTCCCCCCTTTGTAACAGCTTTACTCGCCTTAAAGGCTTTATTAACAATGCCAGCCCCCTTAATAAACTTTGTCGCATACGCAGCGCCAGTGAGGCCTCCTGCAATACTAAGTGCCGCATCTGTCCAAGTATATTCAGAACCGGTGACTACACT
>BQJD01000021.1 GCA_021604525.1 marine bacterium B5-7
TTTACCGGAAGGCACGGAGATGGTGATGCCAGGAGACAACATCAGTATCACGGTGAAGTTAATTGCGCCGATAGCGATGGAAGATGGCTTACGGTTTGCGATACGCGAAGGTGGCCGCACGGTGGGTGCGGGCGTGGTCTCTAAAATCATCGAATAATACGCTTACGTCTCAGGCATACCAGTCAGCGATCAATCGGAGTAGATCTACAAGTGAAGGTTAACAGTCAGAAAATCCGGATACGCCTTAAGGCGTTCGATCATAAGATGATCGATCGTTCGGCGGCTGAGATTGTCGATACAGCGCGTCGTACAGGTGCGATCGTGCGTGGTCCGATTCCGTTGCCGGTGAAAACCGAGCGTTACAATCTGCTCCGCTCGCCTCACAAGCACAAGACAGCTCGAGATCAGTTCGAGATTCGTACACACAAACGAATCATGGACATTTGTGAGCCTACCGATAAAACGGTCGATGCATTGATGAAATTGGATCTTGCAGCAGGCGTTGACGTAGAAATCAAGCTAAGTTGATAGTCTGATGTGCGCTACGAAGATTGTAAGCAAGATGAATACAACTACTGATAGGTCGAAATCATGAGTTTGGGAATGGTCGGTAGAAAGGTCGGAATGACGCGAGTCTTTTCCGATGAGGGTGAATCGACCCCGGTAACGGTTCTCGATGTCGCACCGAATCGAATCACGCAAGTTAAGCGTGAAATATCTGATGGCTATACTGCTATTCAGGTTACAACCGGTGAGCGACGTCCTAATAGGGTGACGCGTCCATTGAAAGGTCACTTCGCCAAGGCAAAAGTTGAGCCTGGACGCGGTCTATGGGAATTTTGCATTGACGGATCTGAAATCGAGCCGTTCGAAGTGGGTGGAGAGATCACGCTAACGATTTTTGAAGGCGTTAAATCTGTTGACGTTCGTGGCGTGGTCAAGGGGCGCGGATTTTCCGGTGTAATGCGTCGCCATGGCTTCGCTGGTGGCCGTGCTACACACGGTAATTCCAAAGCGCATCGTAAACCTGGATCGATTGGTCAGAATCAGGATCCAGGACGCGTATTTCCGGGTAAGAAAATGGCTGGGCAAATGGGTAATAAGCCACAAACTCAGCAAAATCTTGAAATTGTTAGAGTCGATCAGGAAAGGAATCTGCTTTTGGTAAAGGGCGCTGTGCCGGGCTCGAAAGGACAAGACATCATCGTAACGCCGTCGATCAAGCGGACTGCCAAGTCTTAAGGGAGCATCGAACAATGGATCTTAGTATCAGTAATCTCGATGGCGCCTCCGGTGAGACGCTTAACCTTGACGAGGCTGTATTTTCGGCCGAGTTTAAGGAATCACTGATCCATCAGGTAGTCACTGCCTTTATGGCTGGAGCACGTTCAGGCACCAGCGCACAGAAGAACCGTGCTGCTGTACGAGGTGGATCAAAAAAACCGTGGCGTCAGAAGGGCACTGGTCGTGCTCGCGCAGGTACGATTCGCAGCCCGATTTTTCGTGGTGGCGGTAATATTTTTCCATCGGCTACGAGAAGCTACGAACAGAAAGTCAATCGTAAGATGTACCGCGGTGCGATGCGCTCGATCGTATCGGAACTTATTCGACAGGACCGACTTCGTGTAGTCGACTCTGTTGATCTTGATGCGCCAAAAACCCGTCTGCTGGAAAAGAAGCTGGTATCGAGCGGTCTTGCGGATGTCTTGTTTGTTGTTAGCGATGAATTGCAAAATCTCGAGTTGGCTGCCAGAAACCTTATCAAGGTCGATGTCGTACAGGCGTCAAAACTTAACCCGCTCAACATTCTCCAACATGAAAACGTTGTTGTTGTTGGTGCTGAGACGATGAAAAAAATCGAAGGGGCTTTGCGATGAACCAGGAAAGGTTAATGCAGGTCATACTGAGTCCGCATATTTCTGAAAAGACTGCGATTATCGCGGACAAAAGCAGACAAATTACTTTCAAGGTAGACAACCTTGCAACCAAGGCTGAAGTAAAGGCCGCCGTTGAACAGTTATTCGACGTCAAGGTGGAAGATGTGCAGGTTGTCAATGTGCGCGGCAAGGTGAAACGTTTCGGACGTACACCCGGTGCTCGCAAGAACTGGAAGAAGGCCTACGTAAAGCTTAAGGAAGGACACGATATCGATTTCCTGGGTGGCGGTGTTTAAGGTCGTTCTTGAATCGAACAGGTTGATAAGATATGGCACTAATTAAATCCAAACCAACTTCGCCTGCCCGTCGTGGCATGGTTAAGGTTGTTGATTCAAGGTTACATAAGGGTGCACCCTGCGCTTCTCTTATTGAACCGAAACATGCGATAAGCGGCCGTAATAACAAGGGCCGGATAACTGTTCGTCATCGTGGCGGCGGTCACAAGAGACATTATCGCCTGGTTGATTTCAAGCGAACCAAGGATGGTATTCCTGCGCGTGTAGAGCGTTTTGAATATGATCCGAATCGTAGCGCGAATCTGGCATTACTACTGTACGCTGATGGCGAGCGACGTTACATCCTTGCACCCAAGCGAATCGAAATGGGCGATACGGTCATGTCTGGAGATGATTCTCCTATCTCGACAGGTAATTGTCTGCCACTGAAGCGAATTCCATTGGGCACCGTGGTTCATTGTGTTGAACTAAAACCAGGCAAGGGTGCCCAGATTGCACGCTCGGCAGGTGTATCAGTCCAGTTCCTCGGTAAGGAAGGCAATACCGGATTACTTCGCCTGCGTTCAGGGGAGATGCGTCGAGTACCGCTGACTTGCAGGGCAACCATTGGTGAGGTTGGTAATCAGGAGCATGGACTGCGTAAATTAGGTAAAGCCGGTGCTAAACGATGGCGCGGAATTCGACCCACGGTTCGTGGTGTCGCGATGAATCCGGTTGACCATCCACATGGCGGCGGTGAAGGTCGTACATCTGGTGGCCGACATCCTGTTTCACCTTGGGGCGTTCCAACCAAGGGTTTTAGAACACGCGCCAACAAGCGTACCGATTCAATGATCCTCCGCAGAAGGAAGAAGTAATAATGCCTCGTTCCGTCAAAAAGGGACCGTTTGTCGATCACCATTTGTGGTCAAAGGTCGAAAAGTCGAAAGCAGAAAGTTCTCGTCGCCCAATTAAAACCTGGTCGCGACGTTCGATGATCATGCCGGAATTCGTTGGTCTGACGATTGCCGTTCACAATGGCAAGATCCACGTCCCGATTCTGGTATCGGAGAATATGGTAGGCCATAAGCTTGGAGAGTTTGCCCCTACGCGAACTTTCAGAGGCCATGTCGCCGATAAGAAATCGAAGCGTTGAGGACGAGAGTAATGCAAGTTTCAGCTAAAGCTCGATACGTCAGACTGTCTGCACAGAAGTGTCGACTGGTAGCTGACCAGATTCGTCAAATGTCAGTGTCACGTGCAATCGAAGTGCTGCAGTTCAGCCCGAAAAAGGCGGCGATTCATGTCAGGAAAGTTCTTGAATCAGCTATTGCCAATGCCGAGCACAATGAGGGCGCTGATATAGACGATTTGAAGGTCGCTGCAATCATGGTTGACGAAGGTCCTACCATGAAACGCTGGAGAGCAAGAGCTAAAGGTAGAGCTGCCAGTATTCATAAGCAGAATTGCCATATCACCATCACCCTTAGCGACGATTAACGCACAGAGAATTAGTTCATGGGGCAAAAAGTACATCCTAATGGTTTCCGTCTTGGCGTAATCAGAGATTGGGACACGAAGTGGTACGCAAAGGGGCGTGAATACGCTCGTAAGCTGGTCAGTGATCAGAAAGTGCGTGAACACATACAAACCAAACTACGCAATGCGGCCATTAGCAAGATTCAGCTCGACCGTTTTGGTGACAATCTTAATGTCAAGATATTCACCGCTCGACCCGGTATCGTTATCGGTAAGAAAGGTGAGGATATTGAAAAGCTTCGGCGAGTACTATCTCGTATGAATGGTGCACCGGTACAAATATCGGTCGAGGAAATCCGCAAGCCAGAACTTGATGCGACACTTGTGGCGGAGAATATCTGCCAGCAATTGGAAAAACGCATTATGTTCCGACGCGCGATGAAGCGTGCAGTGCAAAATTCCATGCGTCTCGGCGCACAGGGTGTCAAGGTAATGGTTGGCGGTCGTCTTAATGGTGCAGAAATTGCCCGTACAGAATGGTATCGCGAGGGTCGAGTCCCGCTGCATACACTTCGTGCCGATGTTGATTACGGGTTTGCCGAGGCCCATACGACCTACGGTGTAATCGGAGTCAAGGTGTGGATCTTCAAAGGCGAAATATTTGAAGAAGAAGCGCCGGTGGAAGTGCCTGCTGAAAGCGCCACCGCATAATCAATCTACGGATAAGTAGTTAACGGACAAGTTCCATGTTACAGCCAAAACGTACCAAGTACAGGAAGCAGCAGAAAGGGCGCAATCGCGGCCTGGCAAACCGTGGCAATAAAGTCAGCTTCGGTGAGTTCGGTTTGAAATGTGTCGGAAGAGGTCGATTGACTTCAAGACAGATTGAAGCCAGTCGGCGAGCGATTAATCGCCACATTAAAAGAGGCGGTCGCGTCTGGATCCGGGTTTTTCCTGATAAGCCGGTTTCCAAAAAGCCTCTTGAAGTGCGAATGGGGAAAGGCAAGGGTAATCCCGAATATTGGGTTGCTCTCGTTCAACCCGGCCGCATGCTTTTCGAAATCGAGGGTGTTGATGAGGGCCTCGCTCGTGAAGCCTTTCGTCTTGCCGGCGCAAAGTTGCCGGTAGCAACTTCATTCGTTTCACGCTGAGGATCGGGTCATGGCAGATAAAGATATCAAGGCGCTTGGGATGGAAGATCTTAATAAAGAGCTCATTGACCTGCGCCGCGAGCAGTTCAACTTGAGAATGCAACGTGGATCCGGACAGCTTTCCAGTCCGGCACGTTTTAAAGTGGTGCGACGTCAAATTGCACGCATCAAGACACGTTTGACCGAACTTGCGAGTACGCAATAATGACAGAGGCAGTTAATAAAACTGAGACCGAGCGTTCCCGTCAAGTGTACGGAAAGGTTGTCAGTGCCAAGATGGACAAGACTATTACGGTGCTTGTGGAGCGTCAGATGCAGCATCCGCTCTACAAAAAGTACATCAGGCGATCCACCAAGATGCATGCGCATGATGAGGACAACACCTGTCAGGAAGGCGATACCGTGACTATTGAGGAATGTCGACCAATGTCACGTACAAAAACCTGGCGTCTCGTTGAAATCGTTTCACGTGGCGAGTAAGAGGATAGATCGATGATTCAGATGCAAAGTAACCTTGAAGTGGCTGACAACAGCGGAGCTCGCCGTGTTCAGTGCATCAAGGTGCTTGGAGGCTCAAAACGACGCTATGCCGGTATTGGCGACGTGATAAAGATTTCAGTGAAAGAAGCAATGCCTAACGGCAAGGTTAAAAAAGGCGATGTGTACAACGCGGTGGTAGTTCGTACCCGTAAAGGTGTGCGACGACCGGACGGATCGTTAATTCGATTCGACAAGAATGCCGCGGTACTCCTTAACGCCCAGTTACAGCCTGTCGGGACCCGTATCTTTGGTCCAGTTACGCGTGAACTTCGTTCTGAGCGTTTCATGCGAATTATTTCCCTGGCACCAGAAGTTTTGTAGGCGGAGTCAAGGATATGAACAAGATTAAAAAAGGTGATGAAGTCGTCGTTCAAACCGGACGTGACAAAGGTAAACGTGGAACGGTTCTCAGAATATTCGACAACGGTCGAGCTTTAGTGAACGACGTGAATATTGTCAAGAAGCATGTTAAGCCGAATCCGAACAAGGGTGAAACAGGCGGCATCATTGAAAAAGAAGCGCCGATCGAATTGTCAAATCTTGCTGTATTTAATCCTAATACCAAGAAGGGCGATCGGATCGGTTTCAAATATCTTGAAGACGGAACCAAGGTTCGCGTTTTCAAGAGCGACGGCGAAGTCGTCGACGTTTAGCGGCAGGTCATTTATGTCCAGATTGTATGAACAGTACAAGAATACAGTGATACCGGAGCTTACAGCCAGGCACCAGTATCAAAACGCAATGCAAGTTCCGAAGATCGTGAAGATCACTTTGAACATGGGACTCGGCGAAGCCTTGAAGAACAAAAATGTTCTACAGGCGGCGGTTGATGAGATGACCATGATTACCGGTCAGAAAGCAATCGTGACATATGCTCGGAAGTCCGAAGCTGCATTCAAGATACGCGAAGGATGGCCGATTGGTGCGAAAGTGACTTTGCGGCGAACCCGTATGTATGATTTTCTCGATCGTTTGATTAGTGTCGCGATACCGCGGATTCGTGATTTCCGCGGTCTGTCAGCGAAATCATTTGATGGTCGAGGGAACTATTCTTTTGGTATACGCGAACAGATAGTCTTCCCGGAAATCGACTACGACAAAGTCGATGCTGTGCGGGGTATGGATATCGCAATTACTACAAGCGCGCCGACTGATGAAGAAGCCGAGACTCTGCTTCGATCATTCGGTTTTCCGCTTAAGAACTAGACTGGAAGGTCAAATGGCAAAGAAATCAATGATCGCGCGCGATATCAAACGCCGCAAACTCGCCGCCAAGTTTTCGAAACGTCGTGTCGAGTTAAAGAAAACTATTGCTGATGAGTCAGTAGATTACGACACGCGCTGGCAGGCAATGATTGAGCTTCAACAATTGCCACGTGATTCCAGCGCTAGCCGCCAACGTAATCGTTGCGCAATCAGCGGTAGACCACGTGGTTATTTTCGTCGCTTCGGCATGTCCAGAAGTAAATTAAGAGACTTGATCCTGCGGGGCGAAGCGCCCGGTGTTGTCAAGGCCAGTTGGTAGTCGGAGTATTTATATATGAGCTTGTCTGACCCTATCGCTGACATGTTGACGCGAATTCGAAACGGATTATCCGCGGATAAACGCCAGGTAACAATGCCGGCTTCCAATAATAAAGTTGCATTGCTGAAGATACTGGAAGAGCAAGGCTACATTACAGGCTTTGCTGCCGGGGTGGATGATCATAATCTGCCAACGATTACGGTTGATCTCAAGTACCATAACGGTCGACCTGTTATTGAAGAAATTGTACGTATCAGCAAACCAGGTCGGCGTGTTTATAAGCACGCGAAAGACCTGCCTTTGGTTGCGGGTGGTTTGGGAGTTGCGATCGTTTCAACATCTCACGGCATGATGACTGAGAAGCAGGCGCGTTCCAAAGGTGCCGGCGGCGAAATAATCTGCACAGTATTCTGAGCTGACGACAGGATTAAATTATGTCACGCGTTGCAAAAAATCCTATCAACATACCAAGTGGAGTCGAGTTTCGACAAGACGCAGGTGTGTTGAAAGTCAAAGGACCGAAAGGTGAACTTTCAATATCCGCTAACCCACTTGTTGAGTTAACCATGGAGGATAACGTTATCTCGGTAGCAGCCATAAATCAGGAAAAGAAAAGTCGTGCAATGTCCGGTACGATGCGAGCCCTGGTAAATAACATGGTCTCAGGTGTCACACAGGGATTTGAGAAGAAACTTTCGATCGTTGGTGTTGGTTACAGGGCTCAAGCTCAAGGCACAAAGCTCAATCTTTCTCTCGGGTTTTCACACCCGATAGTTTATGAACTCCCAGAGGGGATTACCGTTGAGACGCCGTCACAAACCGAGATTGTGATCAAAGGTGTGGACAAGCAAAGGGTTGGCCAGGTTGCTGCAGAAATTCGCGCATATCGTCCTCCTGAGCCATATAAGGGCAAGGGCGTGAGATATTCTGACGAGTATGTCGTACGCAAACAGGCGAAGAAGAAATAATCGCAGTTAGTATTGATCAGATACTGACAGTAGTTAGCAGGGTTTAAACAATGGCTACCAAAAAAGAGAGTCGAATACGAAGGTCGCGTAAAACACGTGCGCAGATCCTCAAGGATCGAAAGGTGCGCCTTTGTATGTTCCGTACACCGAAACATACCTACGCACAAATAATTGATGCGGAAGCACTCAATGTGCTTGCCTCGGCTTCAACCGTTGAGCCAGAGATGCGCGAGTCGCTGAAAAATGGTGGTAACGTAAAAGCAGCAATCGCCATTGGTAAACGCATTGGTGAAAAGGCAGTGAGCGCGGGTATTAAAACGGTTGCGTTCGACCGGTCGGGCTTCAAGTATCACGGCAGAACCAAGGCGTTCGCCGATGCGGCTCGAGAGGCTGGACTCGATTTCTGAATGAATTCGCAGAATTAAGGTGAAATAGATGGCAACGGCACCAAATAGGTCGAGAGGCGATACTGATGAGATGCGTGAGCAGCTTATCAACGTACGCAGAGTAGCAAAAGTTGTGAAAGGCGGGCGCATATTCGGCTTCTCCGCATTGACAGTTGTAGGTGACGGAAAAGGTCGCGTAGGTATGGGTCGTGGCAAGGCGCGCGAAGTGCCGGTTGCTGTGCAAAAAGCAATGGAAGATGCTCGCCGTAACATGTTTAAGGTGGATATGAAGCAAGGAACCTTGTTCTATCCCATCATTGGGCGGCATGGCTCAGCTCGAGTGGTTATGCGGCCAGCATCCGAGGGTACCGGCGTCATCGCCGGTGGCACAATGCGCGCAGTATTCGAAGCGGCCGGGATCAGGAATGTCCTCGCCAAGGTGATTGGTTCGACTAACCCGGTGAACGTAACCCGGGCGACAATCAATGGTTTACGCGCCATGCGAAGTCCGTCCCATGTGGCGGCAAAGCGTGGGAAGTCGGTAGATGAACTTTAGCCCGGTACGGACTGATGTCTGAGAAAACACTCAAGGTAACGTTGGTTAAGAGCAAGTATGGTCGTGGAAAAAGGCATATTGCATGCGTTCACGGACTCGGACTTCGCAAGATGCACCACACCGTGGTCGTCGAAGATACGCCAGCGGTTCGAGGGATGATCAACAGGATTTCCTTCATGTTGCGGGTAGAGGAGAATTGATGTGTATTTGAATTCACTCAATCCGGCAAAGGGTGCCACACGTGCGCGTAAGCGTGTCGGGCGGGGTCCGGGTTCCGGTATAGGCAAAACGGGTGGTCGCGGTGTCAAGGGACAAAAATCCCGATCCGGCGGCTATCATAAAGTCGGTTTTGAAGGCGGCCAGATGCCGTTGCAGCGCCGACTCCCGAAACGCGGGTTTCGTTCGTTAACCCGAAAGAGGGTCGCAGAAGTACGTCTTCATGAACTTGGCAAACTGGCTGACAGTGATGTTGATCTGAACGTCCTGATCGCAGCAGGCGTTGTCGCACGCAATACGGTAAGGGCAAAAGTTATAGCGTCAGGGTCGTTAAGTCGTGCCGTAAACCTGAAAGGCGTTGCAGTCACACGCGGTGCCAGAGCTGCGATAGAAAAGGCCGGGGGTACGGTCGAAATCTGATGGCGCGTTCAACTCCAACAGCCGGGGGCTTCGGTCAGCTAGGTGAGCTTCGTTCACGAATCCTGTTCGTTTTGGGTGCGCTTGTCGTGTTTAGACTCGGCACGCATATCCCGATACCTGGCGTTGATCCTGCTGCGGTGGCAGCATTGTTTGCGCAAACTCGTGGCTCGATAATCGATGTTTTCAATATGTTTTCTGGCGGCGCGTTGTCGCGGTTATCGATCTTTGCGCTAGGTGTCATGCCTTATATATCGGCGTCAATTATTATTCAAATGATGAGTTCGGTAATCCCGCAACTCGAGCAATTGAAGAAAGAAGGAGAGGCGGGCCGAAGGAAGATAACCCAGTACACGCGATACGGAACTGTCGTATTGGCAACATTTCAGGCGCTCGGAATTTCCATTGCCATCGAGAGTCAGAATGCCGGCGGTGGAGCGGTGGTTATGATTCCGGGACTTGGTTTCAAGGTGACTGCGGTCGTAACGCTGGTAACGGGTACGATGTTCCTGGTTTGGCTCGGTGAGCAGATGACGGAGCGCGGTATTGGTAATGGTATTTCTCTGGTCATTTTTGGAAGCATCGTAGCAGGTCTTCCTGGTGCGGTTGCCGGGACTCTGGAACTCGCGCGTACCGGCACATTTTCGCCTATTGGGGTAATTCTGTTATTTCTTGGCGCAATTGCCATTACCGCGTTCGTGGTATTCGTGGAGCGTGGTCAGAGACGTCTCACAGTAAATTACGCTAAACGGCAACAAGGCCGAAAAATGCTTGCTGGTCAGAGCTCACATTTACCGCTTAAGATCAATATGGCTGGCGTCATACCGCCTATATTTGCGTCGAGCATTATTTTGTTTCCCGCAAGTCTTGGCAGCTGGTTCGGGCAGGCTGAAGGTATGGGTTGGCTGCGCGACATTTCCACCACCTTGTCACCAGGTCAGCCGATATATGCAATGACCTATGCGGTCATGATTATCTTTTTCTGTTTTTTCTACACCGCATTAGTATTTAACCCGAAAGAAATTGCAGATAACCTGAAAAAATCCGGCGCATTCATACCCGGTATTCGTCCGGGAGTACAAACCGCCCAGCATATTGATCGCGTGGTTTCGCGTTTAACATTTGCCGGCGCACTGTATCTGACGTTTGTGTGTCTTATTCCGGAGTTTCTCATTGTCAAGTGGAGCGTGCCCTTTTACTTCGGTGGTACATCGCTCTTGATCATAGTAGTTGTCATGATGGACATGATGTCCCAGGTTCAGTCCTACTTGATGTCGAGGCAGTATGAGAGCTTGATGAAAAAGTCATCTATTACCGGCGGCTTGGGAATGCCTCGCTAGCCGTTTGTTTAACCAGGATAGAAAGAAATGAAAGTGCGTGCTTCAGTGAAGAAAATTTGCAGAAACTGCAAAATTATCCGTCGTAATGGCAGTGTTCGGGTGATTTGTACCGATCCTCGTCACAAGCAGCGACAAGGTTAGTACGGCTGACCCTTAAACTGATTCAAATTAAGACTTAACCGAGTAGAAACTAACGTGGCCAGAATTGCCGGGATCAACCTCCCGAATCACAAGCATATAGAGATCGCCCTGACCTCGATATTCGGGGTAGGTCTACATACATCACAACAAATCTGCGATGCCGCCGGAGTAGAACGCAATACCAAGGTATCTCAACTTTCTGAAGAGCAGGCCGACAAACTGCGTGGTGAAGTTGCCAAATTCCAGGTAGAGGGTGATCTGCGCCGTGAAGTATCCATGAATATCAAACGACTCATGGATCTTGGCTGTTACCGTGGACTACGACACAGGCGCGGACTTCCAGTGCGAGGCCAGCGAACCAAAACAAATGCTCGAACCCGTAAGGGTCCGCGTCGACCTATCAAGAGATAATTTGGTGTAAGAATGGCTAAGACAGTTAAAAAGCGAACGAAGGCGAAGGTCAAGAAGCACGTTGTCGAAGGTGTCGCTCATATACACGCCTCGTTCAATAATACGATCATTACTATCAGTGACCGTCACGGTAATGCATTGTGCTGGGCGACTGCCGGTGGCGCCGGTTTTAGGGGATCGCGTAAAAGCACTCCGTTTGCCGCACAGGTTGCGGCTGAAACCTGCGGACGCACCGCGATGGAATTCGGCATGAAACAACTTGACGTGAAAATCAAGGGTCCGGGGCCGGGTAGGGATTCGGCTGTTCGTGCGTTAAATGGATTGGGTTTTGAAATCCAGAATATCGTCGACGTGACACCGATTCCGCACAACGGATGCCGTCCACCCAAGAAACGCAGGGTATAAGCGAGTACAAACATGGCTAGATATATTGGACCCACTTGTAAATTGGCGCGTCGTGAGGGCACGGATCTTTTTCTTAAAAGTCCGGTTCGACCGCTTGATAGTAAATGTAAATTCCAGCGACCACCCGGATTCCACGCAGGCTCGCGCCGTCCTCGGGTAACGGTATACGGTACCCAGTTGCGCGAGAAGCAGAAGCTTCGTCGCATGTACGGCATCCTGGAAAAACAGTTCAGCAACTACTATAAAGAGGCTGATCGTCGGAGCGGATCAACTGGTGAAATACTGTTGCAGTTACTGGAATCCCGTTTGGATAATATTGTCTATCGAATGGGGTTTTCAGTAACCCGTGCCGAAGCCCGTCAGTTGGTGAGTCACAACGCAATTCTCGTGAACAGTTCGAAGGTAAATATCGCCTCCTATCAGGTAAAGGCGGGTGACACTATCGAGGTTCGTGAGAAGAGTAAAAAGCAGCTTCGTATCCTCTCCGCGCTTGAAATAAACGAGCAGCTCGGTATTCCTCACTGGGTTGAAGTCGACGCCAAAGGGGTCAAGGGTGTCGTCAAATCATTGCCTGAGCGCGATGATCTGTCGGCTGACATAAACGAAGCATTGGTGGTTGCGCTCTACTCCAAGTAGACCATTCGCCCACCGCGTCGGAGTCGTCGCAGGATCGCCTGTGACGACTCCTTATCGACGACAAGCAAGTTCGTCGTCGTCGGTTGTTTTCAAAAGATCAACCGGAATTCACACGAGTTCGTGAGGTTATTTATATCATGCCGGATACTATAGGCGAATTTCTCAAACCCAGTCTTATCGACGTTCAAAACATTGATAAGACACGTGCCAAAATCACGCTTGAGCCACTTGAGCGTGGCTTCGGCTACACACTTGGGAACACTTTACGTCGGATTCTTCTTTCGTCGATGCCAGGTTGTGCGGTAACCGAGGTCCGTATTGCGGGTGTGATGCACGAATACTCTTCGATCGAAGGTGTTCAGGAGGATGTTATTGAAATCCTTCTCAATCTCAAGAACCTGTCCCTGGCGATGCATAATCGGGATGAGGCAGTGCTTACTGTGGCCAAGAAGGGTCCAGGGCAAATGACTGCAGGCGACATCCAGACAGATCATGATGTCGAAGTCGTTGATCCAGACTATGTCATTGCTAATCTTTCGAAAGATGGTCATCTTGAAATGGAGTTGACTGTCCGTCGCGGCCGGGGCTACGAGATTGCCGAGGCACGCGGTGGCGATGAGGAAACCAAAGGTGTTGGCGTATTGAAGCTGGATGCATCATATAGTCCGATTCATACGGTGTCATACAATGTTGAGAATGCGCGAGTTGAGCGCCGTACCGACATGGACAAATTGGTTCTGGAGATAGAAACCAATGGTTCTATCGACCCGGAAGCAGCAGTGCGTCGTGCAGCAACAATTCTTTACGATCAGATTTCGGTATTCGTCGATCTCAAAATCACAGAGCCCGGGACACCTGTTGAGGCTAAAGAACCGGTTGATCCGATTTTACTGCGTCCCGTTGATGATCTTGAACTGACTGTGCGTTCAGCCAATTGCCTGAAAGCCGAAAACATCTACTATATTGGTGACTTGATTCAGAGGACCGAGGTGGAGTTGTTAAAAACACCAAATCTCGGCAAAAAGTCGCTCACTGAAATAAAAGACGTACTCGCCAATCGTGGGTTGTCACTCGGCGTGAAACTGGACAATTGGCCTCCAGCATCCTTGCAAAGGGAAGCGAATGAAGGCGGTATTGGACGACTGGGAGGCTAGTCGACATGAGACACAAAAAAATTGGCCGCAAATTGGGCCGGAATTCCAGCCATCGAGAAGCGATGTATCGCAACATGGCGTCATCACTGTTTCACCATGAGCAGATTCGAACCACACTTCCGAAGGCGAAAGAGCTCCGACGTGTAGCTGAACCTCTGATTACTCTGGCCAAGGTTCCATCACTTGCTAATAAACGTCTTGCCATGGCGCGTCTGCAGGATCGTGATGCTGTGGCCAAGCTGTTCGATGAACTGGGTCCTCATTTTCAAGAGCGGCCGGGAGGTTACCTGCGTATCCTTAAATGTGGGTTTCGCACTGGTGACAAGGCGCCTATGGCCTATGTCCAGTTGGTTGGCAGGACCGAACCAACTGAGTAGTGCGATTATTGTTCAGTAAAAAGCCGGCTATTGATGCCGGCTTTTTTCGTTGGTGTGTCCTGTCCTGAAACAGGTTGACACAACTGGGGCTAAAACATGTCAACAGCATCAGATGAGAAAACGAAGCGTACGCAACGGGATTACAACATGGGCGTTAAATTGACGTCGCCGGAGCTTCAAGGCCGGAGAACCCCGCAACATACCCTCTTGCCGAACAGGTATCAGATTTACAGACAGCAATGGTATAGCAGGAGGTGGAGCTCATCGATGCAATGCGACCAGTACGGTATTTTGGTATGTATCTCTTGTCACGAAAAGATTGTAAATTGATTGATATTGTTTGGCTGATAATTCCAGATCATGTTGAATATGTTGATTAGCCCGCATTGTCTTGGCATGGTGTTGAGGAGAGGGCAGGATCAAACTGTGGCATTAGTTAATATTAATCAAGCACTGATTAGGTGAATCATACTGTTTTCGGATACAAGCAAATGCCAATAAATATTCGCACAATTTTACTCTCTCGTTGGATGAGGCTGTTGGTTATATTGCTGCTGGTAGGGCTGGTTGCAATTTTTATCCGCCAATTTGATCTTGCCAACCCTGATTCTGTTAAGGCGATTATCGAGCGGGTCGGCATGTTGGCGCCGATACTTTTCATCATCTTGTTTGCCGTTGCAGCGGTGGCGTTCATCCCGGCAACAGTCATGGTGTTGGTCGGCGGGGCACTTTTCGGGCCTTGGTTTGGAACGCTTTACAATCTCTTTGGTGCAACACTCGGCGCGGTTCTGGCCTTTCTTATATCACGGTACCTGGCTCAGGGTTTCGCCTCGCGTCGTTCAGGTAAATATCTTGATCTGGTTTTGCGCGGCGTAAGGGAGGAGGGATGGCGGTTTGTGTTAGCCATTCGCTTGGTGGGTGTACCGTATTTTCTTCTAAATTATTTGCTGGGTCTCGCACCAATAGGTGTAGTGCCCTATCTGCTTGCCACCTTCTTTGGAATGTTACCCAGTATGGCTGTAGTAACGTATGCCGGGCATCTGGGGGTCGAGGTGATCAGTGGTACGGACGGTCTATTTGTCAAGTTGCTACTGCTTTTCGTATTGATAGGTGCGCTCGCGCTTATTCCGATTGGCGTGCGTATGTATCGCCGTCGTAACGCATCAATATTACACTTATGACGTATCGCCCTGACTTTTCCAAGTGTATCGAGTGAAGAAATAACAGGTCGCTGGCATATCTGTACCAACGACCTGGTGATGCTCACATTAAGTGACGCAAGCCTCTGCCTTGACGCGCCAGCAATTCATCTGCGACCTCCTTTTGCTCGTTGTTGAGTACAGCATACAGATCACTTATCGCAGACTGCATTTTCTGCAGGTTGGCAAGGCGAGCCTGCATCATGTCAGCGCGGACGGCGAGCTGTTCCGGTGCTGTCATGTCAGTATCATGCTGACGTTGGGATTTCATCATGGGACGTTTCTGGGCGCGATGGGCCATTTGTTCGCGAAGGATGTTTTCAACGGTTTGCCACTGATCCTGCTGAGCGTCAGATATGCCGAGTTCAGCTTTCAAGAAGGCGATACGACCTTCTATATGTTGCGTACTTCCTTGTTGATTTGTATTCATTTGGCCGTTACAGCCGGATATTGAGCGATGATCGTGATTCGACATGCCGTAATTGCCGGCCAGTGCGGTTCCGGTAAGCGGTATGATCAGCGAGGTAGCCAGTAGCGTTTTGCGGGTAATCGAGATGAATCGAGTTGACATTGGGCTTTCTCCGTAAGTTTGAAAATCAGCTATTAAAGTGGTCGTTGAGTAACGTCGTTGCTGCAATCGACGATCATATTTAAGCAAGGCAATGTAACGCGGATTTGTCATGTATTGGTTGTTTTGCAACTGTCGGTAACCGAGCCCCGAGTTGTTACAGTGTGTTACCAACTTGATTTCATAGGCTACGACCGCTGGTGTTAAATAATGATTATGGATCCATCAAATACCATCATGATCGTCGACGACGATCCCGATATACGCTCGCTTATGGCCTCGTATCTTGAGAAAAATGGTTACCGTTCGGTAACCGTCGCCGATGGTCGACAGATGCATGCCGCTCTTGATCGGCATCATGTCGATCTGATTGTCCTTGACCTTATGCTACCGGGAGAAAACGGGCTCGATCTGTGTCGTAATCTACGCGCCAATACCAGTATCCCTATCATTATGTTGACAGCCCGGTCGGAAGATACCGATCGAATCGTTGGACTTGAAATGGGCGCAGACGACTATCTGCCAAAGCCATTCAATCCACGTGAATTGTTGGCCCGTATTCGCGCCGTACTGCGTCGTAGTCGCAGTCTTAATGTCGGTTCCACTCAAGGGACATTGAATGAAACATCTCCCGGCTTCGCCTTTGGCAATTGGCGACTTGATACTCGTACTCGCAGCCTGAAGGATTTTGACGAGGTTGAGACGCCGCTAAGTGCAGCCGAATATAATCTTTTGCTGGTGTTTTTGACTCATCCGGGCAGGGTGCTTGAAAGGGATCAGTTGCTGGATTTAACCCGTGGTCGGGATGCTACACCATTCGATCGCAGCATAGATATGCAGGTATCGCGTTTGCGTAAACGACTGGGTGCTGGTGACGCAACGATTGAATACATCAAAACAGTGCGTTCCCAGGGCTATCTGTTCATTGCTGATGTCAGGCCGATTTGCAAATGAAGCTGTGGCCTTCATCCCTGCGCGCCCGCCTGATGTTAGTAATGGCTATCGGGCTGCTGTTTGCCCTGGTATCGAGCAACCTGGTTTACTGGCATGAGCGCGGTCAGTTCGCCAGACAGGTGCGTCTTGATTATCATTTACAGCGGGTTGCTGCTGCAGTCAGATTACTTGATGAGGCGGATGAACGCAGCCGTGAAGATATTCTGAAAGTAATTAAAACACGTATGTTAATGGTGCGAATACTGCCCGATTTCCCACCGTCTAAATTCAATAAGGATACACAGGATACGATTGTTAACAATGCCATGGCACGCCGCGTATATGCCAACTTGCAGGCACAGCTTGGTAAACGACCCATGCTGTTTCAAGTTGTTAGCGATATTTCTGCAAATCGTTTCCCACAAAATCGACGTCATGATCACGACAATATCCACCCCCGAGTGGGATTCCTGACAGTGGTTGGACTTGAAGATGGCGCGGCAGCGGAGTTTCGTTTTCGGATACCGAAGGAAGCGTCGAAGTGGCGGCTGGAGTTAATTGCATCTACTGCAGTGTTATTACTAGCAGCCATTTTACTGTCGGCATTGGCGGTACGTCTGGTCATGCGTCCGCTAAGAGACGTTGCTGATCAAGCGGGGCAGATTGGTATAGATCTCAACACACCACTAATGAGTGAATCCGGTCCCAGCGAAGTTCGCCAGTTGTCACGCGCAATGAATACCATGCAAACCCGGATCCGTGATTTATTTGAACAACGTTCACGTTTCCTCGCAGCCATCTCACATGATCTAAGAACACCAATCACCCGTTTGCGATTGCGAGTGGAAATGGTTGAGGACACCGAACTTAAGGAACGATTGCAACGTGACCTTGTCGAGATGGAAGCTATGGTTCAGGAAACGCTTGAGTACATGCGCGATGACGCCAGTCGTGAACCACTGCTCAGGATTGATATTACGGCGCTGCTTGAGGCTATCGTTGACGATCTCCTGGAGCAAGGCATGAAAGTACAGTTCGATCCCGGTGATCGTTTGGTTGTTTCGTCACGGCCCCGGGCATTGAAGCGTTGTATCGAAAATCTGTTATTCAATGCGCTGCGTTACGGTAAGCAGGTTGAGCTCAAAGTCGAATCTGATGTGGAATTTGTACACATACGTATTATCGACGATGGTCCTGGAATACCGGACGATGAGATCGAAAGGGTATTTGAACCATTTTATCGACTTGATCGCGCCCGAAGTAGAGCCGGATCGGGACTCGGCTTATCCATATCGCGAATGGTAATCGAATCTCTGGGTGGGTCGGTACGGCTTAACAACCGGGAATCCGGTGGTCTTGAGGTAAATGTGAAGCTGCCGGTTTCTCCATCGATTGCGGCCCCGGACGAAAGGCCCCTATAATCAAAGAGTTTCACCGACTATTATTGTTAGATATCGTCGAATAAACCATCAATATGGCCTCGGAATGACCCCCTTATATGAATAGGGAACCCAATAAACTCGAACGCAGAATCAGTCTGTACGGCGATTGGCGGGTATCGCTGGCTGATACGATTGCCGAATACCGTGACTGGCTGACCCAGCAAAATCTCCTCGATGCGCAGGCCGCTCATCGAATTGGTCAGATCCTTGATTCGATTCAGGACGATTCGCTGTACGTAGCCTTCGTGGCTGAATTCTCCCGGGGTAAGTCGGAGCTAATCAACGCGACGTTTTTTGCCGATCTCGGGCGACGAGTACTGCCTTCCACTGCCGGTCGCACGACGATGTGCCCGACCGAGTTACGTTACGATTCCTCCCAGCCATCGGGTATTCGATTGCTGCCCACTGAAACCCGCGAGACCGAAAACAGCGTCGGATACTACAAGCTTAAACCGGAAGAGTGGACTTCCTCACCGCTGGATATAGGTGACCCCGATCAGGTTGCCAAAGCGTTGATGCGGGTCACTGATGTGCGTCGTGTGAGTCTGGAACGCGCCCGCGAACTTGGTTTCATGATCGCCAGTAACGTCGATGATGACGATGGTTTGAAAGTCGGCGATGACGGCCAGGTGGAGATTCCCAAGTGGCGTCATGCAGTTATCAATTATCCTCATCCGTTACTGGAGCAGGGGCTTGTTGTCCTGGACACACCGGGACTCAACGCACTTGGCGCCGAACCCGAACTTACTCTCGGCATGCTCAACTCTGCTCATGCCGTGGTGTTCGTACTGGCCGCCGATACCGGCGTTACCAAGTCCGACATGAGCGTCTGGCGTAATCATGTTTGTGGCAAGGACGATGACAACTGTAACAATAAACTGGTTGTATTAAACAAGGTCGATATGCTGTGGGACGATATGCGTCACCGCAATGAGATCGAGGACCAGGTACGCTCGCAGCTCGACATCACAGCACGTACTCTTGATGTGCCGCCGACCAACCTGTTCGCGCTATCCGCGCAAAAGGCATTGTTGGGCCGTACCCGTGCCGATGGACATCTGGTGCAGTTAAGTGGCATTGATGCGTTTGAAGATGCTCTCGCCAATATGCTGATACCCGCCAAGCAGGATATCGTTCGTGAACGTATTCGAAACGGCATAGCCGACATCATTGAAGTCAGTCAGTCGGTACTTGGTCGACGAGAGAATGACGCCGCTTCCCATATCAAGGAAATCGAAGCGCTGAGCGAACGAAATGTCAATGTCGTTCGTGAAATGTTGAACCGCCTGAAGGTCGAAAAAAATCAGCTTGATCTCAATATGCGTCGATTTCAGACAAGTCGTTCGGTATTTGCCAAACACACAACGCAATTATACGATCATCTGAATGTGACTAAACTTGAGCGACTGATTGCTCACGCCAAGCGTGACATGTCGGTGAGTCTGACGACACTTGGCATGCGTTCTCACATGAACAGATTTTTAAAAGATGTCACTGCCGTTATGGATGATGCGACATTGGAGATCAGTGAGATCTATAACCTGATGGAAACAGTCTATGAACGGTTTCAGTCTGAACATGGATTGGCCAATATCCATCCGCGCAAATTTTCGACGGTTCGATTCAGGCGTGAGATTCAGACCCTTACAGATCGTCATGACTATTTTATCCGCGGTATTTCCATGGTGGTAACCGAACAGAATGTGTTGGTGCGTCGCTACTATGTAACTGTCATGAGTAAGGTTCGTGAGGTATTCGAGCGTGCTAACCGTGATGTTGAAGACTGGATCCGGTCGGTGATGTCACCGCTTGAAACAGAGATTCGTGAGCATCAGGGTCAGCTTCGCCGTCGACTGGAAAGCATGAAACGCATCAGCCATACCGGCGACTCATTAGAGGAGCGAATGGAAGAAATGCGATACATGCGAGAAAGTGTCCATGAACAGCGTGAGCAACTCGATACACTGGTGAGACGAATCAATACCTGTCTGGATAACTCCGCCGATCAGCCAATCCCGGTTCGACGATCAGTCGCACGCGAACGTGCCGGACGGCGAACGGGTACTGTAATATCAATTCCCAAGCCGCCGGCCCGGTAGCCATTTTATTTGATCGATGAGTATCGGTAAGCCGTGAAACATTCGAAGGGGGCGGTTGCCTGCGGACACCAGGGAACTGCCGAGACAGCGGTTGAGGTACTGCGTGCCGGTGGTAATGCAGCCGATGCGTGTATTGCCGCTTTTTTTTCGGCCTGCCTGTTCGAACCGGTACTTGCATCCCTTGGGGGTGGTGGCTTTGCGATGTGCCGGATGAACAATCAGTCGCCTTCGTTACTCGACTTTTTCACCCAGACACCGCTTCTAAAGCGTCCACCGGAAGAACTCGACTTCGAACGTGTGACGGTTGATTTTGGCGGTGCCTATCAGGACTTTCATATTGGTTTGGGTGCAGCGGCAACGCCTGGCGCCGTGCGAGGGGTGTTTGAACTTCATCGCAGGTACGCTTCCATGCCAATGACCGAGCTCATCAAGCCTGCGCTGGATAAAGCGCGTGACGGTGTGACCATTTGTGACTTGCAGGGATTTATCCTAAAAGTCGTTGAACCCATCTATATCAGCAGGCAAAGTGCTCGCGATCTGTTTGCAAGTCGTATTGAGCCCCAGCGCGTAATACGCCCCGGAGAAACCGTGCGCTTTGATGCGTTGTGTGCTTTTATCGAGGCATTGGCACATGAGGGCGAGGATTTATTTTATTGCGGTGAAGTCGCTAAAGTGATTGATGCTGAGTGTCGAAATCGTGGTGGATCGCTTCGCCGCCAGGACATGCAGCAATATGAGGCACATTGGCGTGAGCCATTGACTACAAAATTTCGTGAGGGTCGGGTGTGGTTGAATCCACCACCTTGTGCAGGCGGTGTACTGATTCTGTTCGCACTGATGCTGTTGCGTTCGGAGCCGGCTTTAAACGATCCCGCTGATTACTACAAAACGCTGGCTGATGTGATGCAATTGACCAATGAAATGCGTCTCGCTGAATGTCATGACGAACGTCCGTGGCCGGATATCGATAAATTATTAGGTGAGTCATTTGTCGACCCCTATCTAAAACAGCTTAACAGGCGTGCACTTGCCTTCAGGGGTACCACCCATATCAGTGTCGTTGATGCAAGCGGCAGCATGGTCGGTATGACGGTAACCAATGGCGAGGGTTGTGGCGAGATCACGCCACAAACAGGAATCATGTTTAACAATATGCTCGGCGAAGAGGATTTGAATCCGGCAGGCTTCCATCGTTGGCCAGTCAACACACGGATGAGCTCCATGATGTCGCCGACATTGATCGAATATAACGGCAATACCCGTGTCATGTTGGGATCGGGTGGTTCCAATCGGATCCGAACCGCATTGCTGCAGGTTATCGTACAGTTACTTGATCTCGATCAGAATCTTGTGGAAGCAACGTTAAGTCCACGAATGCACCTGGAAGGTGACACGCTTAATATTGAAGGTGGTGTCCCGAAGGCTTGCATTGACGCTCTCAAAGCGAAGTATCCGAATATCAATATGTTCGACGGCAGAAATCTGTTCTTTGGGGGTGTTCACAGTGTAATGATGCGCGGTGATACGTTTGATGGCGCTGGCGATCCACGTCGTGCCGGTGTTTTTCTCACTGCATAAATCGCCTTCTCACCAGAGTGATCATATGGCAGTTGAAATCGAAAGAAAGTTCCTGGTCGCGAGTAACAAGTGGCGCCAGCAAGTCACACGTAGCGAGCGGATGATGCAAGGCTATCTTGCCGAAAATGAGCGATGCTCGGTCCGTGTCAGACTGGAAGGTGAGCGCGCCAGGCTCAATATCAAAAGCGCCGGAATCGACATTGAGCGACTTGAGTTTGAATACCCTGTGCCGGTATCCGATGCCGAGGAAATTCTCAACAAATTGTGTGGTAGTCGGCACGTACAAAAGATGCGTCACTATATTGACCTTGAAAACCACGTTTTCGAAGTCGACGAATTTGAGGGCGATAACGCGGGCCTCATCATTGCCGAAATCGAGCTGAAAAGTCGCGATGAATCCTTCAATCGACCGGATTGGTTAGGCCGGGAAGTATCTGGCGATCCGCGATATCTCAACAATAATCTGGCCCGGGAACCGTTTAATCTCTGGCGCTGATGGAATCGGTGTAAATCCACCTTCCAGGTCATTTCTCAATGACTTTTTCCGGCGCCCTCCAAAAAGGGTAAAATCGCCGTCTTTGATGACTGGTATTCTTAATGTTCGAAGCGCAAAGCAAATATTCCAAGGACGATCTCCTCACGTGTGGTCGTGGAGAAATGTTCGGTCCTGGAAACGCCCAACTTCCGTTACCGCCGATGCTGATGTTTGATCGCATCACGCATATCTCATCCGAAGGCGGCCATTATGGTAAGGGCGAAGTTATTGCCGAGCTGGATATTCGCCCCGATCTTTGGTTTTTTGAATGCCATTTTCAAGGTGATCCGGTGATGCCGGGCTGTCTCGGCGTAGATGCGCTGTGGCAACTCATCGGATTTTATCTTGGTTGGCAGGGGGGGCCGGGTCATGGTCGCGCTCTTGGCGCTGGAGAAGTCAAATTCACCGGTCAGGTTACGCCCGATTGTGCACTTGTGCGTTATCGCATTTCAATTAAACGGCTTGTAACGAGACGACTTTACATGGGCATCGCCGATGGCCAGGTTGAAGTGGACGATCGTTTGATTTATGTCGGCAAGGATATGCGCGTTGGGCTGTTCCAAACAGCAGAATCTAAAGAGGTGTAAGCAGTTGAGACGAGTGGTGATAACCGGTATGGGAATCGTTTCCAGCATCGGAAACAACCGGCAGGAAGTAACTGAATCGCTGCGCAAGGGACGGTCAGGCATAGTCCATAGTGATGAATATGAATCGTTGAAATTACGTTCACATGTTCACGGCGCCTTGAATGTTGATACGGCTGAATTGATTGATCGCAAATTACTGCGATTTATGGGTGATGCCGCGGCGTACAACTATCTGGCCATGCGCGAGGCGGTCGAAGACTCAGGTCTATCCGAAGAACAGATCTCAAATGAGCGAACCGGGCTGATTGTGGGCACAGGTGGCGGTTCGCCTGCCAATATTGTCCAGGCAGCGGATCTTCTCAGGGAAAAGGGCGTCAAGCGTGTTGGGCCCTACATGGTGACTCGAACCATGTCGAGCACAACAGCCGCGTGTGTTGGCACCGCGTTCAAGATCAAAGGTGTCGGGTATTCCATCAGTTCGGCTTGTGCAACCAGCGCTCACTGTATTGGTAACGGTGCCGAGCTTATCCAGATGGGTAAGCAGGACATTGTTTTCGCCGGTGGCGGAGAAGAGCTTCACTGGAGCATGACGGTACTATTTGACGCCATGGGTGCGCTTTCCTCCAAATACAACAATACGCCCGAATGTGCTTCTCGAACCTATGACGCCGATCGTGACGGTTTTGTCATCTCAGGTGGTGGCGGTGTTCTGGTGCTCGAAGAATATGAACATGCCCTCGCGCGTGGTGCAAAAATTTATGCCGAATTGACTGGCTACGGAGCAACCAGCGATGGTTACGATATGGTTCAGCCATCCGGTGAGGGTGCGGCACGTTGTATGCGACAGTCCATGAGTACACTGAAGGGGCCAGTGCAATATCTTAATAGCCACGGTACCAGTACGCCGATTGGCGATGTCCGCGAACTGGCGGCAATTGGTGAGGTTTTCGGCGATTCATTGCCGCGTATCAGCTCCACCAAGTCAATGTCAGGACATGCTCTCGGTGCAGCAGGGGTTAACGAGGCGGTGTATTCGCTGATCATGTTGAAAGAAGGATTTATTGCACCTTCGATCAACATTGATAATCTGGACGAAGCGGCCGACGGATTTCCGATTGTCACTGAGACGGTCGAAATGCCGGAGCTGGATACGGTCATGTCCAACAGCTTTGGGTTTGGCGGTACAAACTCGACCCTGGTATTCAGTAAAGTTAACGACTAGAACCTGTCCCAAAATGGCTGCAACTTCCCAATATGGTGTTAAATGTTCGCTCAGTTGCTCATGTAAACTGCGCATGTTCTCTCCCATTTGCGTTGTCTTGACGGCCTTCGCTCAGGTTGAGACAGGATCTGGTAGATATCTGGTCGATGCGTTGTAGATGTAATCAATCGTATTTGCCATCTTCCATCTCGCTATTTGCAAGAGTTGTAATTGGTGCATACCAAGTAGCCAGCATTCCTGTTAGGGACAAACCGGAAGTTCAGCCAGGCGTTGATATCACCATCGTCGATATAGACTGCATGCTGTAACGAGTCATTAGTAAATTATCTACAGGCCAAGTCAAGGTTAACGAATAGATGCTGTTCATGTCCGCCAGTACAGATCCTGGAGCCCTGAAGAGCCAGCAGAATGTGCCAATGGCCGTGGTCATCTGGTTACTGGTTTGCTGTGCCCTGGTTTTTGCCATGGTCGTGATTGGCGGTGTGACCCGATTGACTGGTTCAGGGCTATCCATGGTTGAGTGGCAACCCCTGATGGGCATTATTCCACCACTCGGTGAAGCCGAATGGCATGCGGCGTTTGTCCAGTACCAGAGTTTTCCTGAGTTTCAGTACGTCAATTCTGATATGGATCTGGCCGGGTTTAAATTCATCTTCTATTTTGAATATGCTCACCGACTCCTTGGTCGGGTGATCGGTCTCGTCTTTCTCCTGCCAATGCTGTGGTTCTGGTGGCGTAATCGACTGAACCGAGCTGTTAAACCGCACCTGTTGTTTCTGTTTGTTCTCGGTGCATTACAGGGATTGCTTGGCTGGTACATGGTAAAAAGCGGCCTGGTTGATAATCCACGGGTCAGTCAGTACCGCCTTATGGCGCATCTGTGTATGGCAGTCGTAATTTATGGCTATATGTTATTTATTGCGCTTGAATTGATGCGGGCCGATCTGCCAGCATTCATGAGATCAACCCACACAGTGAGTGGACTGCCAGGCGCAATGTTGCTGCTGGTTTTCGTGATGATCGCAAGTGGTGCGCTGGTAGCTGGTACCCATGCGGGTCATATCTATAGTACTTATCCGGATATGCACGGTCAGTGGATTCCGGATGGAATCATGGCACTGACACCCTGGTGGCTGAATGTCCTTGAAAACCCGGTTACCATACAATTTGATCACCGCTGGCTCGGGATCATCGTATTGGTATCAGCGATCACTGTCCGGGTATTGATCACGCGTCGTGGATTCGGTCCGCTGAAATTCACTGCCTCAGCACTGGTTCTCATGGTAGCCTTGCAAGTCGTGCTTGGCATCGCTACTTTGTTGGCTCAGGTTCCGGTATTCCTCGGCGCATTGCACCAGGCAGGCGCATTGGCAGTATTTACCATAGCGCTTGTGCTCTTTCAAAAGAGTCGACATACAGGAGTGCACAGGATTCGCGATTAACCTGTTCGTCGCCATGCGTAATATAAAAGACAGCTACTCTCGTCACGTTTTCGCTGACGATGTAATTACTAATAGTTAGATTATCAGCTTGATGACTCATCGTACTTTCAACTCAGCCGTCGCCATTAAATTACAACGCCTGATTATTGCGTCAGCACATGGGATCAATATCCTTGCTGTATGGGCTTTGATGGTATTTATGGTGTCGCCACTATCCGCTACTGCCGATGACTGGGACTTCGACGATCTAATGGCGGCCCTGTCAGAACACTCAAGTTTCAGTGCCGATTTCAACGAAGAGCGTTCATCCTTTTTTCTCTCACGACCATTGAAACTCAGCGGCCACATTATTTTCGATTCCAACGACCGTATGGAAAAAATCGTCACCGAGCCGTTCTCCGAACGCATCATCATAGATGAAGAAGCGGTGGTGATTCATCGGACAAATGAAGACGGCAAGAACGAAGCTACTCATACCACTCGCTATTCTTTGGCGAAGTATCCTTTTCTCAGCAAGGCAATCAAAGCGGTGAGTAATGTATTCTCCGGACAGCGCGAATTGCTGGAAGAGTTATATCACTGGCAGCTTAGTGGGGAACGGGAAGCCTGGGAACTGGTTCTCGAACCACGTGACGAAGATCTTGCCGAATTCATCACATCCATCTCGGTTCGCGGTACCGATGGTGTGATTACCTATATTCATTCCCTCGAAGCGGATGGCGACGAATCCAGTATGCAGCTTGTCAATCGCACGGAAAACTAGCTTGCCGAAAACTTCAAAATCCCTTGGAATCGCTGTTGGCCTGCTGATAATCGCCTCTATCGGTGTAATTGTTCAGCGCTTCAATATATCAACCGATCTGGGTGTATTCCTGCCCAGCGGTCACTCGGTCATGGAACGTGTTCTTTTGAGCCAGCTTGATAACGGCTCCACCACGAATCTGGTATTTGCCGGTATTGAAGGCGCGCCAGAGAAGGATCTCGCCGCGTTGAGTCAGCAACTTTCGGAACGATTGGCGGCGTTGCCCCAGGTTGTGCAGGTCTTGAATGGTCAACGTGCGTTGGGTAAAGATGATCAAGCCTGGGTGATGAACAATCGCTATCATCTGACCCCTGAAAATCTTGAAGAAAAATTTTCGCAGGCTGGACTTAATCAGGCGCTCGAGGATCGGTTGCGTGGCCTGGCATCGCCACTTGGTGCGCTGGAGAAAAAATTTCTGGCGCGTGATCCAACCGGTGAGATACTGAGTCTTCTGGATACCTGGCAGGGCGACCTGTCGGGTGGCGAGGCAGGCCCTGTCAAGTTGCATGATGTCTGGTTTTCAAAAGACCATTCGCGAGCCTTGATGATGATCGAGCTCGAATCGAGGGGACTTAATCTTGCTGCGCAGGAGGATGCCGTTCGAACCATCTATGCGACTTTTGATGACTTGGCCTCGCCTGACATGCATCTGGTGCTGTCCGGTCCCACCGTCTTTTCAGTGGAAACCCGGGATATCATCACGCGAGATGCTCGTAATCTGTCGATTGTTGCGACCACCCTGGTCGTCCTGTTTCTGTTGGCTGCGTTGCATTCGTTACGTCTTTTGTTGTTGGTATTGGTGCCGCTGGTTTGCGGGGTTGTAGCAGCAACCGCCGCAGTACTCTTGATGTTTGGGAATATACACGGCATTACACTCGCATTTGGAATCACATTGACGGGTGTCGCTGTGGATTACCCTATTCACTTTTTCTCTCATTTGAAAGGTGGTCGGGCACAGGCCGAAGCCAGTATACGCAACATCTGGCCAACACTCGTATTGGGCGTGGTGTCGACCATAATCGCATACGCGGCTCTCATTTTGTCGGAATTTCGTGGCTTGCAACAACTGGGTCTGTTTACTGTGACAGGGTTGTTGGCGGCGGCGGCTGTTACCCGCTGGATACTGCCGTTTCTGATTCCTGAGGAGCTACCCCCAGGTCGAGGTATGTCCCGGGTTCATCGACTATTGGCACGCGCAGGCAGGCTATTATCCGGTACCGGGCCCTGGACGCTCGCGCTTATTCCCATCTCACTGATACTGGTGTTTATAAGCAATACACCCATTCGCGATCTGGATATCGACTCGTTGAGCCCGATCGGCCAGGAACGCCGTAGCGAGGATCGCACGCTACGTGGTGATCTCGGTTTTTGGTACGGAGGCAAGCTCGCGGTAGTCGTAGCCGACTCCAGCGAGCACGCGCTGATTCGAAGCGAAGCATTAATGCCGGATCTGGATCGATTGATCGAAGCTGGAGTAATCAAACGCTACGATATGGCGGCCCGCTTTATCCCCAGCCAACAGCACCAGAAGCGTCAGATTGAAGCGATTCCCAATGACATCGAACTAAGACATCGCCTCAATATCGCTCTTGAAGGATCACCGTTCAAAAAAGGAGTATTCGAACCTTTTTTGAAGGACGCAAGCGAAGCACGGCAACGTCCGCTGCTGACGATCGAAAATCTGTCTGATTCGCAAATGGGTGAACGCCTCAAGGCGCTGTTGTTTCAGGAGAATGGTCTATGGATCGCGCCGGTTTTGTTGCACGGTGTCAGCGATGAAAAGACGCTATATTCGCTCGACCACAAATATCCGGATTCCGAGGTCATCTACCTCAATATAAAAGGACGCGCGAGTGAGGTTCTGGCAAGTGCACTTGATAGGGTATTACCGTTACTCGGGCTTGGCGTGTTGGCAATCTATTTGCTACTGGTAGTATCTTATCGAAGCCTCGTTCGGCCGTTGCGGGTCCTCTTCCCCACATTGTCAGCGGTAGCGGTAACCCTGGCTATTTTGAACTTGTCGGGTATATCGCTAACATTAATGCATATTGTGTCGATGTTATTGATAATCGGTCTCGGTCTTGACTACGCGCTGTTTTACAATCGTTTGAGTGACGATGATAAAGAATGGAACACGACTTTCAAGGCACTTTGGGTCTCGTGCCTGACAACTGTAATGGTGTTCGGGATTTTGTTCTTCTCAAAAACGCCACCGCTAACGGCTATTGGCCTTACAGTGGCTATTGGCGCTTTCCTGTGCCTGGTGTTTGGCGCCTGCTGGACACCTCGTCGGCCTGTACAATCCGGCTCGTAATCTCGTCCACAATCGCTGCCGAGAATCAATCGGTCTCGATGTCTTTATGAGCAACGCCTTTGCCGTAGTGGTTGTCGACATATCGGTTAACCAGAATCTTGAATTCCTCGGCGATGAAATCGCCTTTTAAGGTGACGGTTTTTTCACCATCCTCGTAAACCGGCGCTACCGGTCGTTCACCCGAACCAGGCAAGCTGATTCCGATGTTCGCCTGTTTGCTTTCACCCGGTCCATTGACGACACATCCCATGACCGCGACCGACATCTCCTCAACGCCTGGATAACGCTTGCTCCAGGTCGGCATTTGTTGGCGCAGATAGCCCTGAATATCAGCGGCCAGCTTCTGGAAATAATCACTGGTTGTACGTCCGCAACCGGGGCAGGCAATCACTTGTGGAGTAAACGAACGAATTGCCATTGCCTGCAATATTTCCTGGGCAACACGAACCTCCTCGCAGCGGTCACCGCCGGGCTCCGGTGTCAGGGATATGCGAATGGTATCGCCTATTCCCTGTTGCAACAGCACCGCCAGGGCCGCCGTAGAAGACACGATGCCCTTGCTGCCCATGCCGGCTTCAGTAAGACCGAGATGTAGCGGATAATTACAGCGTGCGGCCAGTTCCTGGTAAACCCGGATGAGATCCTGAACCGCACTGACTTTGCAGGACAGGATAATGTGGTCGTGCCCGAGTCCCAGTTGTTCAGCCCGCCTGGCGCTATCCAGTGCAGATGTGATCAGCGCTTCACGTGTCACCACGTCCAGTGCCTTTGGACTGGGGTCACGCTGGTTCGAATCCAGCATGCGCGCGAGCAGGTCCTGATCCAGTGATCCCCAGTTGACACCGATTCGTACCGGTTTGTCATGGATGCAGGCAATCTCGATCATGCGTGCAAACTGGCTGTCGCGTTTTGAGCCCTTGCCGACGTTCCCTGGGTTTATACGGTATTTTGCAAGGGCTGAGGCGCAATCCGGGTATTTTTCAAGCAACTTATGGCCATTGAAATGAAAATCGCCCACCAGCGGTACCTTGCATCCGGCACGCACCAGTTGGTTGACGATGTCGGCAACAGCCGCAGCGGCGGTCTCCGTATTGACGGTGATTCGAACCAGTTCGGAGCCGCTTCGCGCCAGCGCCATGATCTGAGATACCGTCGCCTTTATATCAGCAGTGTCGGTATTGGTCATGGATTGCACCACGACGGGTGAATTACCGCCGACACGGACGGCGCCGACTGCAACGCAGGTTGTTGAATGTCTTTGAATCACGGCAAGGGGTATTTAATGGGGGGTGCGCGGTGATTCTAACCGAATGCCGATTGCCGCTACAATCAGGGTGTTAATCCATCATCAACAAACAATAAACCGATTTTCATTTCTGCTTCATAAATCAACAACACACCGTCAAGCTCATGCAAATATCTTCTTTTATCAGTGCACTGCCCAAGGCCGAACTTCATTTGCATATCGAGGGCACTTTCGAGCCCGAGCTGATGCTGTATATTGCCGACCGAAACGGGATCGACCTGCAGTTTGACTCGGTTGATTCACTACGTGCGGCGTACAATTTCTCAAATCTTCAGGATTTCCTCGATATTTACTACCAGGGCATGAATGTTCTCCTGACAGAAGAGGACTTTTACGATTTGACCTTGGCCTATATTGAACGTGTTGGGGCACAGGCAGTACGTCACGTGGAGATTTTTTTCGATCCCCAGGCACATACCGCTCGCGGGATCGTATTCAAGACAGTCATTGATGGTATCTGGCGCGCACTAGAAACGGCACGCGAGAAATTCGATATCAGTTCGAACCTGATCCTGTGTTTTCTGCGTCATCTTGATGAGGCAGATGCTATTGCAACTTTGCACGAGGCGTTGCCATATCGGGATCGAATAACTGCGGTAGGTCTGGATTCGAGCGAGTCAGGGCACCCACCGTCCAAGTTTGAGCGAGTATTCGCCTTGGCTCGTGAAGCAGGCTTTTACTGTGTCGCTCATGCCGGTGAGGAAGGGCCGCCCGATTATGTCGTTGAGGCTCTTGACCTGTTAAAAGTGTCGCGAATTGATCATGGTAATCGTGCACTTGAAGACCATGCTCTGACTCGCCGACTCGCAAAGGAAAAAATTCCAATGACAGTGTGTCCTTTGTCCAATCATAAGCTTTGTGTGGTCAAGGATCTCGACGATCATCCACTGCCGACGATGCTCGAGGCCGGCCTGATGGTCACGCTGAACTCGGACGACCCGGCATTTTTCGGTGGGTATATCAATGAAAACTTTCAGGTGATGAAAGATCATTTCGATCTGTCCAACGAAGTGCTCGGCAGTATTGCCCGCAATTCATTTCTGGCGTCATTTATGAGCGGTGAAAGACGTAGTCTGTTGCTCGATGAACTTGATGCGTATATGGCAGGCTCGACTTAACAGCCTGTTGTTTGCAGGATCGAATCCAGAAATATTGCCAATTCTCGCCGCTTATCGGTCGCAAACACACTTTTATCGAGATTTTATTGTTGTAAGGGTTGGCGATTTCCCTCGTGTCATGCGAGAATTTAATTACAGTTGAATTTTGAACCCGGTTTCGTACATGTTTTGGTATCCCGGGTTCTGTTGCGTGAAGACGGTAGCGCTTCAGGAATCGGAGAAAAATGACGAATTACAGACCGCCGAATGCATCGGTGGCGCGCTGCGAATTCCCTGAAGTGGTCTCGCTCCTTGATATTCCCTCAATCCAGTGCCTTCGGTGGGTCTGCTGACCCGTTCTTTCGCGGGCTTGTGCTGATTTGGCATTCGATCAAACCATGATTTTTCTTAAGTACGCCAGCGAATACATTGGCGCTGGTTATATCAGCCGCAGGCGTTTTAGATTCTCAACATCCACAGTCACACAGATTATGACTCCTGATGTTGTGCGATGTGTCTTGCTGATATCCATAGTTTTATTACCCAAAGGCCATCGTTCATGAACTCGGCATTGTGGGTTACTTACGTGACAGCAATATTGCTGATGATGAGTACACCCGGTCCTAGCCAGTTATTGATGCTGTCAAATTCACTCAGCAATGGCTTCAGGCGTAGTCTCGCCACTGCTGCCGGAGATCTTTCTGCAAACGTACTGCAAATGCTGGCGGCAGGTCTTGGAATCGGCGCTATCGTGATTGCTTCGGAAACTGCATTTACCGTAATCAAATGGGCTGGCGCGATCTATTTGATTTACATGGGCATCATGCGTATTCGACGTGCTGGCGGTTCGGCGTTATCACCAAATAAACCTGCATCCATTGGAAATTTATGGATGCAGGGATTTGTCACCTCTGCAGCGAATCCACGCGCAGTTGTATTTTTCGCTGCATTGTTCCCACAGTTTATCGACCCGGCGTACGATTTTGCACGCCAGTTTGCCATTTTGTCAGTTACTTATCTCGTTATCGACGGTACTTTTCTTACCTGTTACGGGAGCGGTGCGTCGCTAATTGCCCGACATCTGACGTTAACATCCCGCAAGTGGCTTGATCGGTTCGCTGGCACGTTCCTGGTCGCTGCCGGTGGGCTGCTTCTGACCCGGTCAATACCGCGCTGAAGTTATTTCGTGATGAAACCTGTGTGTAAAAACTCACTTGTCTTTGTGTATTCTCAATTTCATGCCCCTATTCATCGCCACGTGAAAATCGATGAATATTCAGTACAGCAATTACAGCCTGGCGTAACGAACGCACGGCTCCGATCATCGCCTGCGGGCGACGAAACTCTACCCGCCGATTTGTGCGCTTGGTTTGCAGGTAGTGATTATTTTCTTCAACGCACATCTTGTGAGATATGTAGATGAATATTTATGTAGGAAACCTGTCCTACTCAGTGACAGAAGACGAACTTCAAAATTTATTCGCCGAGTTCGGCGTAGTCACTTCAGCAAACTTGATCATGGATCGCGAAACCGGTCGTTCCAAAGGCTTTGGTTTCGTTGAAATGGAGAACAAGGAGGAAGCAGAAACTGCAATCAAGGCTATTGACGGTAAGGAAGTGGGTGGACGAAGTCTCAAGGTAAATGAGGCCCGACCACGTCCGGAGAGATCATCCAAGCCCCCGCGCCGCGGTAGCTGGTAGGGTTCACAATCCCTGAGATGCCGGGAGATCCGTATTTGGACTCCCGGCGTCTGCCTTTAAAAATATCCCCGGATTCATCTCCGCGTAGAATATTTTAGTTACCCCCTTTAATGAAGCGGGTTGACAGTTGATTGATTACATCGTTACCTAGTGAGTCGTTGACGCGCGGTATCGATGTGTTTGCATAAGTCGTCCATACCGTCAACGAGACGTGTGGTATGACGCTGTAGCAGATCCGGGTTCAACTGAAAAAGGTTGTTGTGGGCTGTTGCGCTTAGAAATGGATATCGGCTCCATGCCTTAAGAGATGCAGGCACGGATGCGGACGATTCACTATCCTTGCTGCCTGCTAGAATCACATCCGGATTTCGGTCGAGAACTGCTTCGATACCGATTCTGGGAGCAAGCTGGTCAAGATCGGCAAAGATGTTTACGGCACCGCAGCCTTCAATCAGTTTCGAGATAAGGTGATCGCCGTTCAAGGTGATCAGTGGATCGTTCCATACCTGGTAGAACACCTTTACCGATGTTCTGGCGGAGTAACGGTCAGTAATCTGTTTCATTTGTTCGGTGAAACGACTGGCCACCTCTTGCGCCATTGAATCTCGTCCCGTCAAGCGACCAAGGTTTCGGAGTTCCCTGGCGACATCCTCGATTGTTCGTGGCTCGCTTAGAAATACCGGCAGCCCGAGACGTTCCAGGGACTCGATTGCATCACCGGGATTTCCGCTCAACCACCCGACGATAATATCCGGTTGCAATTCCAGTATGCGTTCGATATCAAATTGCTTGTAGGTACCGATCACTTCGATATTATTGGCCGCAGCTGGATAATCACTATAGGCAGTGACGCCAACGATTGTACTGTCGGCACCGATGGCGAAAAGGTTCTCTACAATGTGCGGGGCCAGGCTAATAATACGTGTGGCGGGTTGATTAAGTACAATAACCTTGCCTCGGGCATCTTCAATACGAATCTCATCTGCGCCATAGGCCATCAGGCTGATAAAAAGAGAAATTGCGGCGAGAATGATGGTGAACAGCTGACTGATCCGTGCCAAATTTCGTTGAAGACGTGCCGACATAGCCGTCAGCATACCAATCACAAGACTAATGAAATCAAAAATTAATGAGCCTGCATCGACCCATTGAGGTCGCTGGTTACGATCCCTAATGAAAAGAAACACTCTGTGGCCATATTTTGTCTTGCTGTTAACCGGGATCATTTGGGGTCTTGGATTCTCACTGGTGCGATTGGCTACAGAAAACGGTGCGCATCCGTTCGGGTTGGCATTATGGCAAGTCAGCGTCGGTGCAGCGATACTGGTAATCGCTTGCCTGGTGTCCGGTCGTATCCGATTATTCAATCGCAGTCATATTCGCCATTACTTTGTTGTGGCGATGACCGGCAGCGCGGTGCCGGGCGTATTGTATTTTGCAGCGGGCCAACATGTGCCGGCGGGGATCCTCGCCATGACGGTTGCTTTGGTACCCATGCTGACCTATCTGACGGCTTCGCTGTTGCGACTCGATGCCTGGGTTCTCCGCCGAACGTTCGGTATCCTGTTTGGTTTTGCGGCCGTGTATTTGATCATTGTGCCTCGTGCAGGCTTGCCCGATCCGGCAATGATTCCATGGGTGCTGGTCGCATTGGTCAGCGCGCTAAGTTACACCATTGAAAACCTGTATGTCGATAGTCGCGTGCCGGGAAATGCAGACATGCTGATCTTGTTAACGGGTGCATCAGTTATAGCAACGTTGATTTTATTGCCACTTAATCTGGTAGCTGGAACACTGTTGCCGTTGGCGATGCCCTGGACTATAACTGAATATGCGATATTTTCGTTGGCGCTCAGCAACGTGGTTGCCTATCTGATGTTTCTTAAACTTATCAAGAGCGCCGGTGCAGTATTTGCGAGTCAAGTGGGTTACCTGGTGACTTTGGCAGGCGTCTTCTGGGGAATAGGGTTATTTGCAGAACGCCATTCAATTTACGTATGGATTGCGCTTGTGCTAATGCTGTTGGGTATCATGCTGGTCACACCACGCATGGATGAATTGAATGTGTCATCCCGGGAAACACTTTAATGTCTGTTGATAACAATACATCACGGTCAGTCAATGCAACATCAGGCAGCATGATGCACTGGACGCTCGGCCTCAGAATCCTGGTGCCATTCGGCCTTGGGTATTTTTTGTCATATCTGTTCCGGGTCGTCAATGCGGTTATTGCAAGCGACATGAGTTCGGATCTCGACTTGCATGCAGATACGTTGGGACTCTTGACCAGTATTTACTTCCTCACATTTGCCGCTTTTCAACTACCACTTGGTGTGTTGCTTGATCGCTACGGCTCAAGAAGGGTAGAAGCAATATTGCTGGTTATCGCTGCCAGTGGCGCAATGATTTTTGCCAGTGCCGATAGTGCCACCGGCCTCATGGTTGGACGTGCATTGATCGGGTTAGGTGTGTCGTCATGTCTGATGGCCGCATTCACGGCTTATCGTCACTGGTTCGAGCCGACCCGACTACCTTTTGTGAACGGGTTGCAAATGACATTTGGCGGCATGGGTGCATTGGCAGGAACACGACCGGTTGCAATGCTGCTCGAGATTGGCAGTTGGCGAGATCTGTTTTTTGGGTTATCCGGTCTGACAATTCTGGTCGCATTTCTCATCTGGTTCGTAGTACCGCGCAGGCATGATGCACCAACGGTTACGACTACATCGAAAAGTGGCTTCGGTAACATTTTTAAAAGCGTGGAGTTCTGGAAAATTGCACCGCTGGCGGTTGCCTCCCAAGCTGCTTTTTTATCGCTTCAAGGGTTGTGGATCGGCACCTGGTTACGTGATGTAGCAGAACTCGATCTTATTCATGCCTCCAATATAATGGCGCTTACGACTATGGCTATGGTTGCAGGATTTCTGACTATTGGATGGTTTTCTTCGCGCATGTCGAAACGGGGAGTCGATATATCATTGACCGCAGTGACTGGCATGGGTTTGTTCCTGGTACCACAAGCGATAATACTCGCTGGTGGCTTGTCAGTACCGGCTATAGCCTGGGGATTTTTCGGTTTTTTTGGCACATCGAGCATCATTGCCTACGCAAGCCTGGCGCGGCATTTTCCGATACAGTTATCAGGCAGGGTGAATACATCGCTTAACTTTTTAGTATTTGTCTCAGCATTTGCCCTGCAATGGGGTTTTGGTGTCGTGATCAACCAGTTCCCGGCTAGCCATGGCTATCAGCCGATCGGCTATCAAGTGGCAATTTCCATCCTGTTCGCTCTTCAAGTGTCAGGACTTATCGGATATTTCCTGATCGGCCGACGGCGGTGAGTCGATCGTGATTCCAAAGAAAATATGGCAAACAGGCCGAAGTCATAAGTTGCCATCCCGGGCGGTGCCGCTGGTCAAGAGTTGGCAGCGAATGAATCCGATGTGGCGATGGCAATTTTTTGATGATGAGGAGATCGATGCCTATCTGAAGATTCATTTCGATTCCGACTTGTTGCGTGTATTCAGGGCATTTCCACTTGGAGTTATGCGTGCGGATACCTGGCGTTACGCCGTCCTGTTTATAGAAGGTGGGTTGTATACGGATCTTGATACCGAGTGTTGTATTGCACTTGATGACTGGCTGCCATGTGATGCGCAACTTGTCGTAGGTGTTGAAGTGGATGACGCACATTTCTGTCAATGGACAGTTGCTGCAGCGCCGCGACAGATAATTCTAAAAACCACGCTGGAACTGATAGTTACGCGTGCCTGGAACGGTGTGGATACCTCAAACCCGCATTTCGTTCACTACCATACCGGCCCATCGATATGGACGGATGCCTTTCGTCAACACTTCGAAGCGCCAAGCGTCAGCTTGCCTGAACTCACGCGAATAGCAGCACAATCAACTGATGGCATTGTGGTTCTCAAACCAGGTGCGCTTCGGGATCAGTATGTTCGGCACGAGTTCGGTTCACAGTGCTGGCGTGATGAAACCGACTATTTTTCATGGGTGGCTGAGGCTGATAACTACCTGCCGGTTAACAGGACGCGCCCACAAGGTCGCGACGGCTGGCAGATGGGTATTGATGATGATGGTTACTATCTGTACCACCGAGACACGTTATGCCGGTTGAATTGCAACGACATCACGGCATGGTTGTATGATTACTTCGATGGAACGAGGTCGGTTGGTAATGCCATAGCTGAGCTCAAGTCGCAGGTGCCTGACGCTCCAGATGATGTGGACAGCCAGGTCAGGAGCATCCTTCGGAAGTTGGCTCGTCTTGGTGTGATTATCATTTAAATTCGAACTTGATGCCCTGTGCATCACTGCCGCAAATAAAATTCAGTGGTGATGATCAGCCCCGTCTGGCCATCTGATCGTCAAGTATTTTCTGCCGCTCCTGCCGCTGGAAAATCAGGGTCGCAATCACAATGCAGAACGTGACCAGCAGAACGATTATTGTACCCAGCGCGTTGATCTCCGGACTGACACCAAGTCGTACCTTGGAAAAAACGACCATTGGCAGTGTGGTGGCGCCAGGTCCTGCTACGAAACTGGCGATCACCAGGTCGTCAAGAGACAAAGTGAAGGCTAACAGCCACCCGGACACCAGTGCGGGTGCCAGTAATGGAACGACAATAAGAATAAATGTTTTAACGGGTCGCGCGCCCAGGTCCATGGCGGCTTCCTCCAATGACATGTCCAGAGCCGAGATTCGGGCACGAACGATAACCGCTACGAACGCCAGCGAGAACGTGATGTGGGCGATAGTAATGGTTGCCATGCCACGTGCCATACCAATACCGACAAACAACAGCAGGGTGGCGAGGCCAGTGATTACATCGGGCATTACCAGTGGTGCGGTGGCCATGCCGGTAAACAATGTACGGCCGCGGAATCGACCGAAACGATTCAATGCAAAGGCGACCAGCGTGCCGAGAATGGTGGCAATCGTTGCATTGATGGCGCCTATTTTAAGACTGATCCAGGCAGCTTCAAGTATCTGTTCATTGTGAAACAGCGCGCCGTACCAGTGGGTAGAGAATCCCGACCACACCGAGACCAGTTTGCCCGAATTGAAAGAGAAAATGATAAGGATGACAATCGGCGCATAAAGGAACACGAAGCCGAACAGTAACATGCAGATGTTGAACCACGATATTCCCTTGTTCACGGGTTTGACTCCGAATCCTTGTTCTGGAAGTGCTGGAATATGACGATCGGTATGACCAATAATACCAACATGGCAATAGCCACCGACGAGGCGACTGGCCAATCGCGATTTTGGAAAAACTCATTCCAGAGAACTTTACCGATCATCAACGTATCGGGCCCACCGAGCAACTCCGGTATCACGAATTCACCCACGACTGGAATAAAAACCAACATCGAACCGGCAATGATTCCGGGGATAGACAAGGGAAGGGTCACACGGGTAAATGCCTGCCATGGCCGACAACCAAGATCTGCCGCCGACTCCAGCAAGCTGTCGTCCATGCGAGCGAGGTTTGCATACAACGGTAATATCATGAAGGGCAGGTAAGAATAGACTATTCCGATATAGACAGAAAAATTGTTATGCAGCAACTGCAGCGGTTCATCAATAATACCAAGCCCCAGTAACACGTTATTGAGTATGCCGTTATTTTTCAGGATACCGATCCAGGCGTATACGCGAATCAGAAACGATGTCCAGAAAGGCAGAATCACCAGCATCAGCAGCGCGTTTCTCCATGCCCCAGGCGCACGGGCAATACCGTAGGCCATGGGATAGCCAATGAGCAAGCAGAGGATAGTGGATACCATTGCGATCTTGATGGAGTTTAGATACGCATTGATGTAGAGGTCGTCAGTCAGCAGAAACTGGTAGTTATCAAGACTGCCTGTGAAGTTCGGCAACAAGCCGCCAGCCCATTCGAATACCGCGCTGTAAGGTGGTTGGGCGATCAGAGGTTCGGCAAAGCTGAGTTTCAGTACGATGGCAAACGGTGCAAGGAAAAAAATCAGAAGCCACACATAGGGCGCGGCCACGGCCAGGGTTCTTCCGGTAATTCTAAATGGCATGCTTTTCATATGCTTCGCCTAATCGATCAGGACTACGCATGCATCCGTATCCCAACTCAGCCATACGCTATCGTCCCAGTCAATTGTGCGTTTCGCGGTACGTACCTGGTTTGGGGATGACACCTTGACCATGCGACCGTCGGCGAGTTTTACCTGATATACCGACAGGCTGCCCTGGTATGCAATTTCATCTACCTTGCCCTGGCACTGGTTGGTGAGTTCATTCGGCTTGTCGATACTGACCGATATTTTTTCTGGCCGAATTGCTACTGCGACATTCTGTCCAATGGTCACATTATCACGATTATTCGCTACAAGATGCAGGTCTGCTTGAGGCAGACGAATTTCGATTCCTTGGTTGATCGATGCAACTTCGCCTTCAAACAGGTTGACCGAGCCAAGGAAGTCGGCGACATAGCGACTCGATGGATACTCATATACTTCGTTGGGTGAACCAATCTGTTGAATGACTCCCTGATTCATTACGGCAATGCGAGTGGAAAGCACCATCGCCTCTTCCTGATCATGGGTGACCACAATGAAGGTGATGCCGGTTTCGTCTTGTATATTCATCAACTCAAACTGTGTCTGTTCGCGCAGTTTTTTATCAAGAGCTGCCAAAGGTTCATCGAGCAATAGCAGTTTTGGATGCTTGGCAAGACTGCGTGCCAGGGCGACTCGTTGACGTTGGCCGCCGGAGAGTTGGTGCGGTTTGCGTTTGCCGAATTGGCCGAGTTGAACCAACTCAAGCATTTCCTCGACACGTTTATTGATCTCGGCTACCGGCATTCGATCCTGTTTCAGACCGAAGGCGATATTGTCTTCGACGCTCATGTGCGGGAAGAGGGCATAGGACTGGAACATCATGTTCACCGGACGTTCGTACGGAGGGACATTCGTCATGTCCTGACCGTCGATCAGTATGCGTCCTTCAGTGGGTTTTTCAAGGCCCGCCAACATACGAAGCAGAGTCGACTTCCCACAACCGGATGCCCCCAGCAAGGCAAAAAATTCTTTGCGTTCTATATCAAGTGAAACATTATCTACTGCAACGAATTCGCCAAAACGCTTGGTTACATTTTCAATGCGAACGTAAGGTGAACCGTCGCTGCTGGATCCTGTCACCGACTCGACTGCGTTCATGTTGTTTTTCCCGATTAAGCGCGATATCAAGTGCCTAAGCAGTCAAGACAGGCCGCATCGACGGTCTGCCCTGACTGCATTTAGACAGTCCATTTTTTAACGGGAACGTATCTCCTGATTGCCGTGTTTGCCGATACCGTGAAACACGCCTCAAAATGCTCATGTACCCGAGCACATTGCGTCTTTTCGGCAGACTTCGTTTCATGTCTTCTACACTCGCAAATCAAGAGACAGGTTCTAATTGATTTGTCTTACTGACCAGTCTTGACCTTGGTCCAGGCGCGTGTCACCAGACGGGTATATCGCGGCGGCTCGGTGAGATCCGGGAACAGTTTGCTTTTGACTTCTTCTGGCGGATAGATTGCCGGATCGGAAGTGATCTCCTCGTCGACCAGCTCAGTTGCCGCAGCGTTGGCGTTGGCATACCAGACGTAATTGGAAACACCTGCGGCAACCTCCGGCTTCATCATGTAGTTCAGGAATGCATGAGCGTTATCCGGATGCGGTGCATCGGCTGGAATCGTCATCATGTCAAACCAGATCAAGGCACCTTCAGAAGGAATTACGTACTCAATTTCAACACCCTGTTCGGCTTCGTCAGCCCGATCGCGTGCGATGAACATGTCGCCGGACCAGCCCATGGCGAGACATATATCGCCATTGGCGAGATCGTTGATTTGTTGCGATGAATGAAAGTACTTGATGTACGGTCGAACCTTGGTCAGCATCTCGGTTGCGTCTTCAAGAGCGTCCTTGTCGTGGCCATTGGGATCCTTGCCAAGATAATTCAAAGCGGCATCAAAGACCTCGGTAGGCGCATCCAGTAACGTTACGCCGCAATCCGCGAAGTTCTTGACCACCTCTGGATTAAATAACATATCCCAACTTCCGGTAGGCGCATCGGGCATGCGTTCCTTGATCTTGTTAATGTTATAGGCAAAACCCGTGGTACCCCACATATACGGCATGCCGTACTTGTTGCCGGGATCCTGCTGGTCGAGTCGGGCAAGAATATCCTTATCAAGATTCTTCCAGTTGGGGAGTTTGCTCTTGTCGAGTGGGGCAAACACGCCGGCTTGAATCTGCCTGGCCATGAACGATGAGGTTGGTACGACGATATCGTATCCGGTGTTGCCGGCAAGCAGTTTCGCTTCAAGTACTTCGTTGGAATCGAATACATCGTAACGAACCTTGATTCCAGTCTCGGCTTCGAAATTTTCTATAGTGTCTTCGGCGATGTAATCCGACCAGTTATAAATGTTGACGATTTTTTCCTCATCGGCCAGTGCAGTGGTGCTCAACATCACACCGGCAGATAGGACAATCAAACTGCGAGAAAGTAATTGCATAGCTTCTTCTCCATTTCAGACGTATCGACGTCTTGTTATATAACTTGCGCCTTAACCTCGGACGACTGCAATTGGCGCGTATCCCCACGCGTATGGCGCAACCCCAAATGATTCTCGCACCGAAACTTCACACGTACAAGCGGATGTTTTCCAACGTTAAATACGCTTAGCCGGTCTACCGTTAAAATTCTGACGATTCGATAATATACAGACCCGGCAGGATCGGGAAGATTTAGGCGACCTGATGCCCAAACCAAAGAACTTGCGGCAATATTGAGGTATTCGGAGAAGGCAACGGCGAACAGCGTACGGCCGTGGGGTATTCGCATAAAACAGTGTTAAATGGCCAATTCAGAAGGTAATGACAGGAAAATACTAAGCGGCTTGCGGGCCTGGTGCGTAAATATACTTGGTAACTTCGTTGCCGTAGTCGTGTGCCTGTCCCGGGTCCCTGACAACCCACTTGCTGCCATCCCAGGTCGCCTTGATCCTGATTTCACGTCCTCTTGCGTAAGGGTCCGGTACCAGGAATTCGCGGGTGGCATAGGTTCGATCGCTGTCCCGGATGGTGAATGATCCGTCTGTATCGGCAATGGCGAGTGCATAGGTTGGTGTGCCGCTACGGGTGCGGGCTTCATAGCGATCCGGGTTCATGGATGTAGTTTCGGTTGCTGTGAGTATCTGCTAGGTTAACCGATATCGTATGGAGAAGTAATGGTCTCCATTAGGCCACTGCGAGAGTGTTATTTGCGGCCGGTCTCGGTATCCGGTACCTGCGGATTGGATTCCTTCCTGGTATCCGGGAGTCCTGCCTTCTTTAATGCAACGCGTAATTTATCGCGGTAGCTGGATTCGATTCCTTGCTCACGAGTGAGCCAGTTACTTATTCGAAAGTCCGGTTCGATTGATATAACCTGCTTACCCTCGACAATCGCAGCATCGTGGTCGTCGGCGGCTCCGAGCGCTGCGGTCAGATATATGTGTGCATCGGCGAGCCCTGGATTTAGTTCGATGGCGCGTCGAAGATGCGCTTGTGCGTCGATCACACTGCCATCAAAAAATAGTGCGCGGCCAAGATTCATCTCGTAGGAATATGGCGCAAACGGATTGATTCGAATAGCCTTTTCAAGTAGTTCGACGCCTTCCTTCGCATTTCCGGATAAGGTTGTTGCCGTACCTAGCAGCGCATAGGCATCGGCCAGGCCGGGATTCGTAGATAACGCCTTGCGGGCGGAGGTGATAGCCTCAGCGATCTTCATCTGTTGCAGGGCAATGTAACCGGCAGCGAGATTACCTTGTGCAAGTAAGGGATCAAGAGCAAGGGCCTTATCGACAGTTTGTCTGGCCTGAGCAAGCGTCGGTTCCGGCGTATCGGTCCATCGATAACGCACATCGTTAAGATAGCTCAAGGCTAATGCAGCGTGTGCATCGGCGAAATCGGGATCGCGATCCAATGCTCGAAGGAAGAGTTCACGCCCACGGGCGTTGTCCGCAGCATTGTTTGCATTGAGATAAGACAGGCCTCTTAAGTAGTTATCCAGGGCGCTTGCATCGGTAGTCGGAGTTCGGTGCTGACGTGTTTCGTTCTCGGATTTTCCTTCTGATACAGGGCCGACAAGCGTTATTACCACCTGATCTACGATTTCGCCGAATTGAGCGAACACATCATTCAATGGTTCTTTAAACCGGGTTGACCAAAGTGATTTTCCCTCGATGACATCGGTCAATTGAAGCGTGATTTCAAGAAACTCGTAATCCCTTGAGACAGTTCCTTCGAGTACATTACCAACACCGAGTTCTTCGGCGATGCGTCTGTGTTTTACAGAGCTGGCGGTATAACGTGATGATGAATCCGGATCGATCACAAAAAGATTGCTTGAGCGAGTCAGATCTCTGGCAAGGTTTGCAGCTAACTCCTCGCCCAGGTAATCCTGATCGGCATCATTGCCAAGATTCTTGAGTGGCAACACGGCAAGCGATGGTCTATCGGGTAGCGGATGCGACATTTGAGACACCGAAGCCGGTGTAAAGGTTGAATGCCAGGGTTGCCACCAGATAATTGCGAGAACGACAGCGATGACAGCGGCAATCGCCACGCCCGCTACACCGGGACGCGATCGCAGGGATGAAGTAAATCGCCAGCGGCCAAACCTGAAGAATCTACCAGGAGAATCGGGCTTGGGTACGTTTTCGCCGGCCTGAATGCTGATCTGGTAAGCACTAATCGGTCGTTCAAAGCCCTTGACTTCTTTTTCTCCGAGGTAGCTGTATTCAAGTGGCAATCTTTCCGGGAGTGATTCCCGGGCAGCACCTTGCATAACAACGCAATCTGGTTCGGCGAGTTGCTCGAATCGTTGCGCCAGTACGACGCCTGCTCCAGTAACCGTACGGTCAGCGACAATCACCTCGCCCATGGCGATTCCAATACGAATCCGTGGCCACGGCGTATTGTTTTCGGATGTCTCGCGCTCGCTGACATTATTTTGTTGAAATACCAATGCTGCGCAGATAGCGTCAGATGCTTTTTCAAACTCGGCCAACAGGGCATCGCCCCGGATTTCGAGGGTCACGCCGCCATAGCTTGATATAGCTCGGGATAACAGGTTAAAAGCAGATTGAATCCGTTCATGCGCCAGGTGCTCGTCCTGATGCACCATAGCGGTTGAACCCGCGACATCTGCATGCAGGATAAAAGCGAATTTGGACGCGGGTCGGCCAAAAGCCATGATGTAGCGCTTCCTTAGTGTAAAAACACGCAATGGTACAACCGATGGACCGCACAAGCCTAGCCGGTCTTTTCCTTGTCAACGGCGAGGATGTATTGTTCAGATAGGAAGATGTAAAAAATTACTGGCAAACGCTACATAATGGATCCTGCTGACATTTTGGTTAAACTGATTGGGTGTTGGAGAACGAATTAAAACACCAGTATATTTTATTCCTGGTGCCGACTAACGGGATGCCATGCAAGACTACGTTGTATGGCCTGGTCGAAGCGCTCAAAGACTCCGCTCATATTGGCGTTAGGCTCAAAAACCAACATTGATTGAACGTCCGTCGACAAATTTAATTCGGCACCGGCTAGTTGTGCCGTTCCGATTGCTGTCAGTTCCTGGCCTTTCTGGACGATCACACGTCTTTTGAGGATATTGGCAAGGAACTGGCAGAAATAGGGATTGATTGAAACTCCGCCATCAATTGATATCTCATCAGCAATAGGAATGAATTGCCCCATCGCTCGAATCACCTCGCTGGCCCTTAAAGCGACGCCTTCGAGAACAGCCTGAACCATATCGCGCGGTGAAGTGTCGAGCGATAATCCGATCCACAAGCCGCCCGCACGTCGATCCCAATGAGGGCAGGCCAAGCCCGATAACGCTGGCACAAAAACAAGATCACGTTCAATGGCACTAGTATTCCCGAACTGATTGATCGACTCGAAATGGTCGAAAAGCCCAAGGCTCCGCGCCCAATCGATTGCGGAGCCTGCACAATAAACACCGCCATCAAGAGCATATACCGGCGCATGGCCGGTGTGCTGCCAGGCTATCGTCGGCAGCAGGCCTTTCTCCGGTGATCTGAAAGAAGTATTGCCGGTTACAACCAGTGCGAACGCACCGGTACCGAAAGTGATTTTGGCGTCACCCATATCTCGGCAACCGTGTCCGTATAATGAAGCCTGTTGGTCAACAATGCTTGCAGTAACCGGGATAGATTTTTTACCCGATTTTATAAAGCCAAGTTCACCGGTAGAGGGTACGATTTCGGGCAGGGATTCAATTGGGACGTTAAATAAGCGACACAGATCATCATCCCATTGTCCTGTCTCCATATTGAGAAGAGAGGTTCTCGACGCAGTAGTGATGTCGGTTACGAAGCGATCCGACAAACGATCAAGAAAAAAAGCATCTGTGGTGCCGAGCCGTAACCTGCCTCGTCGCTGGAGGTCTTTGGCCTCTGCAACATGCTCAAGAATCCAGGCTAGCTTTGTGGCTGAGAAATAAGAATCGAGCGGCAGACCGGCCTTGTCCATGACAAGCTGACTTGCACCATCTTGTTTCAACCGTTCTACATCGCTCGCCGTACGATTGTCCTGCCAAACGATTACCGGACTGACGGGCTGCCTGGTGTCGGCATTCCAGGCCAGGCAGCTTTCTCCCTGGTTATCGATACCAATGGCTTGAACGCCGGGATTTGTATCAATACACGCCGTAATGCTTCGAATCAATTCTTCAGGGTCGTGTTCCACCCAACCGCTGGCAGGATAAAACTGTTGATGCTTCACTGAATGTGTGACCCGTGACATGCCATCATCAACCCGAAGCGCGCGGGTGCTGCTCGTTCCCTGATCTATAGCCAGAACTGACATGGTGACGTCTGCCTCATGATGGATTGAAGTCGATACGGATTGTGTCATCGACCATATCGCGTGTCGATGATGGCAGATTAACCAGTATGCGCCTCTCCGGAAGTGTATTAATACGTTTCATGAGGATAGTGCGCTCACCAGATACTATTGAAAGCACCCCTTTTGCCGTACTTGAAACACGCAGTTGTAGTTGATGGTGCTGGACAGGATGTGTGTCTGAGTGCATTGAACCTTCATTAATAGATAATCGCTGTGGCAACACATATTTAATGATGGGATGGTTAGCAATAACTCTGATGTACTCTCCGCTGTCTGGCAGTTGACCCTCAAGACTTCGATGTACGGTGCTGGCTACTCGTCGACCTTCTTGCCAACACCACCCGGCTGTTTCAACTGCCCTCAATAAGTTGCCGGCTGCAAGGTAGGCGGGGTCTGAACAACGCCCGAAGTTATCTATTACAGGGCCCTGAGAATCTGGGTCAACGTCGAGATGAGATAGGCGTGCAAGTGTCGACTCCGGAACGAATCGACCACTGAAAATAATACCGTCGCAAGACTCTGTACTAACCGTGCCGTTACGATCAATAACCTCGACGCCCTCCACCCGTACCCGACCGAGTATTCGTTGTATGGATGAGTTGAGTCTAAGTTGTGTGCCACTGGCCAAGGGCAGTAGTCGCGACAGATTCCATGCGGTTGGTCTGTCATTAGCCTCGATCATCGACACCGGTTTGATGCCGGCATGCCTGCAGGTTAATAACGCGGAGAAGGAGACCAGCTCGCTACCGACAATCACCGGCATTCGAAACGGGCGCTTGTCGTACAGGTAAACCATGGACTGCAATGCACCTGTTGTCACTATTCCCAACGGCCGCTGGCCAGAAACCAGTCTTGCAGACCGGGGCGTTTCGCGAACGCCAGTACACAGAATTACACGCTCTGCCAATAATTCTGCCGAGCCATGTGGAGAGGACAGGTGCAATAAACCGTTCCGGCCGAGTGATACAACGGTCGTATCAAGATGCAAGGCGACATTGTTGGCAAGTGCTTGAGCCACTAACTTTTTTGCATAAGTCGGGCCTTTGTATATCCGGTTGAATTCGCGCATGCCGAATGGAGGATGACCGCAATGCCTCGGGATGCCTCCCGCAGCAGATTCGCGCTCAATAACATGAACATCGTTTACACCCAGCCGTTTCAGTTCGATCGCAGCACTGAGTCCGGATGGCCCCGCGCCGACGATGGCGACAGCACAGCTATCCGGAATGTGATTCAAGGGTCGAATCATGTGTCGGAACTAACACACAGGGGGCGATCAAATTGACCTGCAGTCAGTTCACACAAACGTGCAGTACAATAAAAACCCTGGCATCGCCCCATGGTGACGCGGGTTCTACGCTTCAGTCCATCCAGGCTGCGCACGGCGAGTGGACCCGTCATGGCAGCAGCAATTTCCCGTTGCGTGACCAGCTCGCAGTGACAAACTATTCCACCATTATCGTCACACTGCCAATCACGCTTGTCGTACTCACTGATTGAATTGATTTGTGGCCAGTTGATGCGATCCGGTGGATCAAGTGGATCAAGTGGCTCACCCAGTTTCGAGTAATGATCAAACACGAGATTGGCAATTCCAAGGGCAGCGCTCAAACCTGTTGAGCGAATTCCGCCGACACTGATGTAATGTAAATCTGTTTTACTATTGATGTGGTAGTCCTTACTGTCTGTTGCTGGTCTGATACCTGCATAGGTTGCGGTAACCGAATGCCCTGACAATGCCGGTACGATTTGTTCACCGCGTTTGGTAAGTTGATTAAGTATCGATTTATCGACTGAAACATCTACCCGACTTTGCTGTTCTTCAGCGGTTGGGCCAACCAGCAGATTACCGAAAATTGTGCGACAGACGACAACACCCTTGGTACGTTCGCCAGGCACGGGCAAGAGAATCGAGCGGATGAGCTTGGCGGCTGATTTGTCATACACCACGAACTGTCCTTTACGTGGTCGAATATTGAATAGTGGTTCATCGATCAGTCGATTGTTTAGCTCATCGCCAAATAATCCCGCACAATTGATCACGCATTTTCCTGTAACGCGGCCACAGCTACTATCAATGACCCAGTGAATACCATCGAATTCCCCACCCGTCACTTCACAATTACGTTCAGCACGAGCACCATTTGACAACGCTTGCAGCAAGTAGGCGAACGGTGTATTCCATGGATCAATGATGCTCTCGCCTGGCACCTGTACAGCCGCAATGGCGCCGGTGCAGATATCAGGTTCCATTTGTGAGACTTCACGTGCAGATACGATGCGCGTATTGGTTACGCCATTTGCATGAGACTTGTCGATGATCGATTCGAGCTTGTCGTGTTCATCTTCATTCCAGGCAATCACAAGGGCGCCACAGTCGATCAACGGCAGGTTAAGTTGCTGCCGAATCTTTAGAAACTCGTGATAGCCATCGGCGATACAACGTTGCTCTATGGAACCAGGTGGTGCGTCAAATCCGGTATGCAATAACGCGCTATTGGCTTTGCTGGCGCCGTCGAGTATGTCGAGGCCTTTTTCGAGAATGATGACGCGCGCGCCTTCGAGAGTGAGTTTTCGGGCTACGGCACAACCGACAACACCAGCACCAACAACGATAACGTCATATATATCAGCTACTAACGGACGTACAGCCATTACATTGATCCGCGCTTAACTTCCATGAATTGAAGATTGCCCATGCCATTTTTCAGTTTATGGGTCGATGACCATATAGTCAATTAATTAAAGAAGTGGTATTAATTAATCCACAAATTCTAGAAAAATGAGAGAGAAGTACTAATATTATGACCGAATGGTCAATCGTGTGCTACGATCACGACATGCGCCCAGGAGAAAGACAATCCACTATTGCCGATATTGTTCGCGACGAGGGCAGGGTAACCGTCGAGGCTCTGACACGACACTTCGGTGCATCCGCCGAGACGATACGCAGGGATCTTGCAACGCTATCGCGCGAAGGTATTATTCGCAAGGTTCATGGCGGGGCAGTGTTTCCAGGTTCTCGTGGTGAAGATCCATTCCAGAAACGGATGGGTCATAACATCGCTGCAAAGCGTCACATTGCTAAAAAGGCAATCACGTTGGTGTCAGCGGGTGATACGTTATTTATTGATACCGGCACGACCACACTGATGTTCGCGCGAGAACTGGGTAGTATCGATAACCTGACGATCATTACGAATTCAATCGAAATTGCCAGGGTGGTTTCGACAGGAAATTCAAGCGCCAGTCTGTTTCTGGTGGGTGGTGCATATAACGCTGACAATAGACAGACCTTCGGAATGATGGCAATGTCACAGATTGAAATGTTTCGGGGAACGTTGGCGGTTCTGGCAATTGGTACGGTTGACGCTGCTGCTGGTGCGATGGACTACAATATTGAGGAAGCACAGGTTGCAAGAGCAATGATAAAACAATCGCAGTCTGCTGTGATTCTTTCCGATTCTTCAAAGTTTAACAGGATAGCGCCATTTGCCGTCGGTCCACTGAGCTGTTTCAATACACTGGTATGCGAAACAGAGCCGAAGGGTTCACTGCAGCGCGCGCTCGAGCAGAGCAGTGTAGAAATTGTGTTTTAAGTGGGGAGTATTAATGCGTGACAATAAATTTGAATGGCAGCTTGCAATGATGCTCAACAATAATAAATAGCGCCAGGGAGTCGTTTCAAAGTGCCAAAATTTATTGTCAATTACGTTAGTGCAGTTGACTACGTATCCACCAAGGTTGGTCGCCTGGCGATGTATGCCATCTTTCTGATGATTGGTACATTGCTGCTTTCTGCTGTGACGCGAAACATCATTCACTTTCCCCTGTCATGGTGTGTCGAGCTCGCCCAATTCATCATGACCGGTTATTACATTGTTGGCGGTGCGTATTCCATGCAGTTGGACAGTCACGTGCGCATGGATCTTCTCTATGATCGCTGGTCGCCACGAACGCGGGCACGAGTCGATGCGGTTACCAGTTTCTTTCTTGTTTTTTATCTGGTGTGTCTTTTATTCGGTTCGATATCAAGCACCATGTATGCCATTGAATATGGTGAAAGAAAATTCTCAATGTGGAATCCGTCGATGATCCCGATCAAGGTCATCATGGTCTTTGGTATCTTCATGATGCTTCTGCAATCGATCTCCACCTTCTTTAAAGATTGGGCCAAGGCGAAGGGGATCAAATTGTCATGAGTTACGAGATGATTGCGATATTGATGTTTTCATCAATGTTGCTGATGATGCTGACCGGGCAGCGGGTATTTGCGGCGATAGGTTTCGTGTCGGTAGCCGCTGCATTGCTGTTGTATGGCGAAGGTGCTATCGAGATGCCGTTCAATGCGGCATTCAAGCTTTTTAACTGGTATCCGCTGCTCACGTTACCTCTGTTTATATACATGGGATACATCTTGTCCGAGTCGGGTATCGCCGACGATCTGTATCGCATGTTTCATGTGTGGTTCGGTGGTTTAAAAGGCGGCCTTGCGGTTGGCACCATCGGCTTGATGGTCGTGATTTCGGCAATGAACGGCCTGAGCGTTGCGGGTATGGCCATCGGTGCGACTATCGCACTGCCCGAGATGTTGCGACGCGGTTATGACAAGATAATGATTACCGGTGTTGTGCAGGCCGGCAGCTCACTGGGGATTCTGGTACCCCCCAGCGTGGTGCTGGTTCTATACGGCATGATTGCTCGTCAACCGGTGGGAAAATTATGGCTCGCGGGCGCAATCCCCGGTCTTATGATGGCGGCCCTGTTCATTATCTATATCATTATCCGCTGCAAGATCCAGCCGCATCTCGGTCCGACGGTCAACGAAGAAGAACGCAACTTGCCAACTGTGGAGAAACTTAAACTCCTGCGTGCAGGTATTACGCCATTCCTCATCTTCTTCTTCATGACTGGCTTGTTCGTCATGGGTATCACCAGCCTGGTTGAGAGCTCGGCTGTTGGAGCGACAGCCGCGACAATCGCCGCCTGGGCAAAGCGCCGCTTGAACTGGAAGGTGATGGAAGAAACCATGCGCAAGACGCTTGGAATATCCTGCATGTTCATGTGGATCATCCTGGCCGCGCTTTCATTTGGTGCCGTGTTCGATGGGATAGGCGCTGTGCGTGCAATAGAGTCGCTGTTCATCACTAAATGGAACCTCACTCCCTGGGAGGTTCTCATCATGATGCAGTTGTCTTATCTTGTAATGGGTATGTTTCTTGATGACACAGCCATGCTGGTAATTGTTGCGCCGCTTTATGTGCCGCTGGTCATCGTGCTGGGTTTCGATCCGGTCTGGTATGGTGTTCTGTATACCATTACTTGCCAGATTGCTTATATGACACCGCCGTTTGGCTATAACCTGTTTCTGATGCGCGCCATGGCGCCACCGGAGATAACCCTAATGGATATTTATCGATCTATCATTCCCTTTGTTCTGGTCATGACTTTAGCATTGGTCCTCGTCATGGTATTTCCACAAATTGCTCTCTGGCTACCGGAACAGATTTACAACCGTTAGAAGTGATGAAGTGGAAACGCCATGAATGATCAAAGAACAAGTTCCCCAAACGACTAAGGAGACCCTTGATGACCGACAAAACTGATACAAAAGTAACTATTAACGACAAGGTTGTCGCCACTGATGAAACGAAACCGCAGAACACGGGAAGACGCGATTTTGTCAAGAAAGTAGGAGCTGCCACTACTGGCGCGATTGCCGCCGGTTCTGCACCGTATGTTTATGCTGCAAGCAATCCGATCAAATGGCGTTTGCAAACCTACTCCGGTGCACCACTGGGCGCACATGTAATCCTTCCGCAGATCGAGGCATTCAACAAGGCGGCCCATGGAGAGATGGAGATTGAATTGTATTACGCAGATCAGTTGGTGCCGACTGGCGAGCTGTTTCGTGCGATGCAGAATGGAACGATCGATGCCGTACAAAGCGATGACGCAACCATGGCATCACCGGTTGACATCAGTGTATTCGGTGGATACTTCCCGTTCTCTACTCGCTACAGTCTGGATATGCCAGTGTTGTTCAAGTATTACGGCTTGAATGATATTTGGGCTGAAGCCTACGGCGAAGTCAAAGGTGTCGAGTGGATCAGTGCGGGTGCTTGGGATCCATTGCATATTTTCACCAAAGAACCTATTCGCTCCATTGCGGATATGAATGGCAAACGAGTATTCGGTGTGCCTACTGCCGGCAAGTTTCTGTCTCGTTATGGCTTGATTCCGGTTACATTGCCTTGGGATGACATCGAAGTTGCAATCCAGACCGGTGAACTTGATGGTGTTGCATGGTGTGGTTTCACCGAAGCCTATGAGGTTGGCTGGGCAGACGTCTGTAACTATGCCCTGTTGAATAACGTCACCGGCGCCTGGTGTGGCTCATATTTTGCCAATACGAATAGTTGGGAGAAAGTTCCACCGCACTTGCAGGAATTATTCAAAATGTCCTGCGACAGTTCGCACTACTACCGACAGGTCTGGTATTGGGGTGGCGAAGCGGATCTCCGTGTCCATGGCGATAAGATGGAGTTGACTGAGATTCCACAGCACGAATGGAATCAGGTCGTAAAGGATTCAGAAGAATTCTGGGATGAACTCGCTTCTATCAGTCCGCGCACCCAAAAGGTTGTGGATGCATACAAGAAGTATTCCGCCGTAATGGAGAAAGCTGGCGTACCCTATCGTTACAGCTAAATCGAAACAAGGCGAGTCATCTTACCGGGTGACTCGCCTTTTGAATTCAAAGCCTCGATTAATCATATCGAGGCTTTTTTTATTCGTACCTGACAAGATGTGTGCAACCTTAAGATACAAGCCGAACATCAGCTACAAATGGGGATTCACAATCGAGGAGAATGATATTAGTCGGTTGCTTACCTGTCATGCCCTTGTTTATCGTGTTCAGGACTGACTCGTGAATGTCATTCACTGCGAAATATTAACGTCTTGCTACTACCGACCATCTGTTCAATGCAACCATCCGGTTGTACACCTGCACCTGTTATCGAGTACCCCACTGAACAGCGTGTGCCTGAAGTAAACTTTACCAGAACCCGTCTCAAACTGAGCGAGCAGTTAACACCGTTTTGGTGGGTTGTAGCCATTTCGAGACAGGTTCTAAAAATAATGTGTTTTAGCACAGGAATTCGACTTCCATGTCGGAGAGGTGACAGTGACCGCAAGGCAAATGCGAACACGGTATCTGACGATTGTCGCCCAGGATCCGGGTCTGAAATTAAACGGAAAGATCCTGACCGAGCGAGTCGCTGTACCTGCGGAATGTCTTGACCGTGGGCCTCTGGGGAATCGTGTGCATGTGGTCGATTACGATGCATCAACACAAACTCTTTATTCACCGGCTGACCTTGAAGCATCGGGTGCGTATGAGGATGCCTATTTAAAGCCCTCATCGATAACCATTCTGGGTGATCCTGGATTCCATGCTCAGAACGTCTATGCGATTGCAATGCGTACCCTGGCACGATTCGAGAGCGCCCTTGGCAGGCGTGTTGGCTGGGGTTTCGACAGTCACCAGCTAAAGATTGCGCCTCATGCCTTCGCTGACCCGAATGCTTTTTACTCGCGAGCAGATCAGGGTCTCATGTTCGGATATTTTCCAGGACATAGTGGCATGGTGTTCTCTTGTCTCTCCCATGACGTTGTTGCGCATGAGACGACTCACGCATTACTCGACGGCCTTCGCGTTGGTTATATGGATCCGTCCTCAGCGGATCAGGCGGCTTTTCATGAAGCTTTCGCTGATCTGGTCGCCTTGCTCTCAGTATTTTCTCTTAAATCGGTAGTCAAACGAGTTCTATCGCGAGATTCCGGGAGCAACCTGGTTCCTGCATCAGCTATCAGCAAGGCTGCATTAAAACAATCTGTCTTGCTTGGGCTGGCTGAGGAGATGGGGGATGAGTTGGGTGCGTATCGTAGTAGTCAGGATGCATTGAGGCGTTCAGTAGAACTGAATCCGTCACGCGGGTTGCTTAATCAGTCTGAATTCAGTGAAGCGCACCGTCGCGGCGAGGTTCTCGTAGCAGCGGTTATGAATGCCTTCATATCGGTTCTCAGTCATCGCATCAGTCAACTCGGTACGGTTACTGGAAACATGCTCGATCTTAATCGCGTTGCAGAGGAAGCTGCCGATGTTGCCGATTACCTGTTAACCATGGTGATTCGTGCAATCGACTATACCCCGCCGATGCACATCAATTTTAATGACTACCTGAGCGCTTTGCTAACCGCTGATTATGAAATTCGACCCGATGATTCCCGTTTTCATTTTCGAAATATAATTCGAGAAACATTTACAGCCTATGGAATAGATCCAATACCGACGAAGTCGGCGGAGCCCGGAATTTGGGATCATCTGGAGAGCGATGTGACGTATCGTGGTGTCCACTTTTCATCGATGCAACATGACCCCGAGGAAGTTTTCAGATTTATTTGGGAAAACCGGCAATCCCTGAATCTGTTTGAACAGGCCGGTACACGGATTACCTCCGTTCGACCTTGCTCACGACTCTCTCCAGAGGGGTTTCAGCTCAAGGAAACAGTTGCTGAATGCGTGCAAACATTAAGCATATCGGTTGGTGAGTTAAAGCGTTTCAAAATCGATGTCGACTTTCCTTTAAGTGCGCATGATGAAGTAACTCTTCAAGGTGGAAGCACCTTGATATTCGACGATTATGGAAAGCTGAAGTATGCCATTGGTACCCGCTTGCATAATTGGGAAAAACAGTCAGAACGGCTCAGGTTAATGGTGGACGCCGGTTGCTTTGATCGCGAGACAACTGCCTTGGGACGCATCTCAGCATTGCATACCGAGAGGTTTATGGATACACACAGCCACCGAAGAGAAGGATGGAAATGATGAGTTCGCCACAGCCAACGCGGGTCAATATCAGAACGTATCAAGTAGGCTTTGGCGACTGTTTTGTCTTGTCGTTTTTCTATGACGATCGTCCGCGCATGCGTACTCGACGAATTCTGATCGACTTTGGTACGACGGGTCTCGCTAAAAGCGGGCCACGTTCGCTGCGTATTGTTGCTGAAAGTATTGCGCAACATTGCGAGGGAAGACTGGATGCGATCATTGTCACTCATCGACACATGGATCATATCTCCGGATTTCGCGGCCGATCCGGCGAAATTATCGCATCACTGAAACCAAAGCTTGTTCTGCAACCGTGGACGGAAGATCCCCGTGCTGCTGTCGATGCATCCCGACCGACACGAAGGTTAAAAAGACGCCAGTCATTCACCACCATGCTGGACGATATGCACGACGTTGCTGCTGCGAGTCTTAAGGAACTCGGTACTCAAAGTAAACGATTTTCAAAGGATGTTCGCCAGCAGCTTGGTTTCCTCGGTCAAGACAATATAAAGAATCGTGCTGCTGTGGAATGGTTGATGAAATTGCCATGTAAACATCGTTACCTCGCTTACGGGTATGGCTCGGGGCTGGAAAGACTGGTGCCAGGGTTGAATGTACATGTGCTTGGTCCACCCACGGTAGACCAGACTGATGAAATACTCACGCAAAGATCACGTGATGCGGATGAATTCTGGCACTTCCAGGCTATGGCATCGAAACGTGTTGTCAGACATTCAATACGGTTGTTTCCAAAAGCATCGGTGCGACGGAACATGCCGCCTGAAGCCCGTTGGTTTATTCCGAGACTCGATTCAATTCGTGGTGAGCAGTTACTGCAAATTGTCCGAAATCTTGACAACGCAATGAATAACACAAGCCTGATCATGTTGTTCGAAACAGGAAATCAGAAGTTGTTGTTTCCAGGTGATGCACAACTCGAAAACTGGTCTTATGCCTTGAAGGAGGCACCTGAGAGCAATCGAAATCTTAAGTTACTTGGTGATGTGACGGTTTATAAAGTGGGTCATCACGGTAGCCTGAACGCAACGCCAAAAACATTATGGGGGAAGTTCCAACGACGCAACCAGGAAACAACAGAAGATCGCCTGGTGACTCTGCTATCAACCGCGAGTGGTAAGCACGGTAATACAGATCGAGGTACTGAAGTGCCTCGAAACAAGCTGGTAATTGCGCTCAAGAAGGATAGTGAGTTCCATAGTACCGAGGACATCAGCCATGGTCAGTCTTATGAAGATATCGAGGTAGAGGTCGACCATGCATGACTGAAGCAGGAGGTGATTTCATGAGTGCAGACGAACAATTCAGTGTAAATCTACCGGTAGCACTATTGCCAGGTGAAACGGCTGACGATGAGGTGGAAGATGGAATCGCACTGTGCCTTTCCGGTGGCGGATATCGCGCGATGCTGTTTCATCTTGGCGCACTGTGGCGTTTGTATGAACTGAACCTGATTCAATCATTGCAAAGGATATCCAGCGTATCCGGTGGTTCAATTACTTCGGCGTTGCTCGGGCTACGCTGGGGTGAATTGAGTTTTGAGCCCGATAACATTCGGGATGATTTTATACCGCTTGTTGTCGATCCTGTGCGTCGTCTGGCAGGTAAAACAATCGATGCGAATTCCGTTATTTTCGGTGCCCTGTTGCCCGGATCCATTGCTGATCGTGTTGCCGATGCATACGCGGAGCATTTATACGGTGATGCAACTTTGCAAGATCTGCCAGATGATAGCAATGTACGCTTCATTATCAATGCAACCAATATGCAATCGGGTTGTTTGTGGCGATTTTCAAAGCCGTATATCCGGGATTGGCGAGTGGGTGAGATTCGTAATCCGGAGATTCCGCTAGCAGTAGCAGTGGCTGCATCCTCCGCCTTTCCACCAGTCCTGTCACCACTTGAACTTGAAGTAGATCCTGACGCGTTTACACCTGACACCGGAGCCGATTTACAACGTGAACCATTTACTTCCAACGTGGTGCTGTCCGATGGCGGTGTCTACGACAACCTGGGATTGGAGACATGTTTCAAGCGCTACAAGACCATTTTAGTCTCAGATGGCGGGGGCAAGCTGGGGCCGGAAGAAGAGCCTAAAACCGATTGGGCCAGACATTCCTACCGGGTTCTGAATGTGATCGACAATCAGGTCCGAAGTTTAAGAAAACGCCAGCTTATTGCTGCCTATAAAGAAAATGTCAGATATGGAACATATTGGGGTATTCGCAGCAATATTGAGCATTATTTTGCTCCGGATAAGCTGTCCTCGCCGTTCGATTGGTCGCTATCTCTTGCGCAAACCCCAACCCGACTAAAACGCATGCCCCAGGCGTTACAAGAAGATCTGATTAATTGGGGTTATGCGGTGTGTGATGCCGCCATCAGAAGTTTTGTACTCAATGATGCAGCGGCCCCGGCGCATATGCCCTATGAATAATCTTCTTGCAGAAATCGGTTCTGGTACTGATGCACGACAGTCTGCATGGACTCTCCATGCGGCCGTCAAATTCTGCAATGTTGTAAGCCTCACCTGAATATTAACAAAGGAGAATGTCTCATGAGTAAGGTCAGTAAAAAATCGTCAAGCACCTCAAAGAAGAAAAAGAAATCCAGCCGTAGTCAGTATACGAAAAAGAAAACTGCCAGCAATTCAGGAATACCCAACTTCTGTGTGTTACCGGAGGTTCCGGAGCGTACATTCGAAGCGGATGTATCACCTTTTCGCGCGAGCCTTATACGTTTCATGGCGAAAAAGTGGGTAAACGGTACCAAGCTTCGTTATTACTTTTTTCGCAACGGTACGATGGGAGGTGCGCAGAACCAGATTAACATGGTCAAACAGGGGTTCGATGTATGGATGCAACTCGGTATTGGAATATCCTTCGAGGAAGTGGATGACATCGGTGAGGCAGAAATTCGGGTTGGTTTTCTGCAAGGGGACGGCGCATGGTCTTACGTTGGTCGGGATGTTGTCGACATTCCCGGACAGCAGGAGCGAACCATGAACTTCGGTTGGGATTTAACTGCCGATCCTCGTGGCGTAGACACGCCAGTTCATGAGATTGGTCATACTCTGGGCTTCCCGCATGAGCACCAGAACCCATTTGCCGGAATTGTTTGGGATGAGGCCGCTGTTTACAACTACTTCGGTAGCCCGCCGAACAACTGGTCACAACAGCAGACGTTCTACAATGTTTTAAGGAAACTGAATGCCGGTGAAGTTGAAGGAACCGATTGGGATCCTGATTCGGTTATGCATTATGCGTTCCCGCCTAACCTTATTGTCGAGCCCGAAGAATATCGTAACGGGCTTAGGCCGGCACTTGGGTTATCCGCAAGGGATATTGAGCAGGTCAAGTTGTTTTATCCGGAAATCAACGATGCGCTATACCCGGAACTCAAGCCATTACAATCAGTCACGTTACAGCTTCAACCGGCCGAGCAGCGAGACTACCTGATCAAACCACCGGAAACCCGTGATTACACCATCCAGACATTTGGACAGTCGGATACGGTAATGGTGTTGTTCGAAGATCAGGATGGTGATCATCGTTATGTTGACGGAGACGATGACAGCGGCATGAACTTTAACTCGCAAATCACGGAGCGACTTTATAAGGGAAGGCGCTATATCCTTCGAATTCGGCTGTATTCCAGCTACTCAACTGGCGAAACCGCCGTAATGCTTTGGTAGTGGTTGAATATCTGATGTTTATTTTACATGTGCCACCTTGAAAGGAGGTTTCGCCATGACCGATATCTGGAAAATTATAGAGCGATTTTTCGATAAGATGCCGCAATGGGTGCAAGTCTCAACATTTCTGGTGTTGTTGTTTCTTTGCGTCTACTTGTATCTCGTACCCACATTCGCCAATGGTCAATTGGTTGCGATTACAGAATCCGGTGGTCGCGTACCTTATCGTGGTGCAGATATGGCTATGCATGTGGGTGGCCGAAATCTCAAGTTCAAGACCAACGAAATCGGCTATTGGTCTATCCCGGTTGTCTCTCGATTTCCCGGCAAGATACGCATCAACATATATCATGAGGATCAAAGAGCATGGTACCCGATCGTTCTTGGCTGGATGGATTTGTGGAGCAGCGACTTCGAAATCAGGATCAGTAATCAGGAGCCATATTTCGATGTTGAACTGGTCGATAACACACAAGAGACCGGGTTGATTAATCAAGCCCACAGTGCCGAGTTGATTATCCCTGAAGATATTTTATCTCGTACCCAGGATAGCCGACTGGAGGCGAATATCAGAACCCAGGTGTATGGGGTCATGGCAGAAAATATGAAAACCGATTTGAACCGCATTAACGATCAGACCCCATTTTCTGCTGCTGGCGGAGCGAGTTATATTAATCGAATACAAATTATTGGTGAACTTGAACAACAGTTCGACCTGGTTATTCCAGACGAGCACTGGCGTTCCATAGACACGGTGGGTAGTCTTGTGGATTATGTTTATAAAAGAAAGCTACTTGAAAGAGATAATCCCAACTTGCAACAAACGGATAAAAGTTGGCCACAGATTCAGCAAAGCATGCCTTCAGGTAGTCGCGCAACGTTCCAGTAATTTTTAATCGCTCTTTGACCAGCTACTATTTCTCATTGGCAGATACTGGTTACAATATTGTCGAAGGCAGATTCATCCTTCATCTGTATTATGGAATTTGATATTGCTGAACTTAAGCGGTATTCCTGTTTCCTGTAATATATTCTGGAAATGTTTAAAAGGTATTATTCAATGAGAAAGTTCCTGCTTGCATTGGCGTTTTTGATGTATGCGCCGTCCGTGCTGGCGCATCATCCCTTGGGTGGCATGCCGCTTGTAACCTTTTCTCATGGTTTCCTGTCTGGAATCGGGCATCCCGTACTTGGTTTTGATCATTTGTTTTTTGTGGTTCTGGTGGGTGTCGCAGCAGTATTCACTCAAAGAAAGTACCTGGCATCGGCAGCGTACATTGTCGCAATGCTTGCTGGTTGTCTTGTGGTTTCAGCGGGTTATAAGGTACCCGCCACAGAACTTATTGTGAGTCTTTCCTTACTGGTGTTGGGTGTGATTGTATTGCGAGGATACGGATTGCCCTTTGTACGGGCGATGGCAATTTTCGCGGGATTCGGTTTCTTCCATGGCGCGGCTTTCGCTGGCTTCCTTGCTGATCAGGAAGCAGGGGTCAGTTTCACCGTATTGATTGGCTATTTGATGGGGCTCGGCATCACTCAATATGGTATTGCGATTATGTCGGCTGGATTATCTGCGCATTTTTGCAAATCTGACATGCCAATGGATTTGAGACCACGGTTTGCGGGTGCCATGGTTGCCGGAGTTGGTTTATTTCTTTTGCTTGAACAACTCGAAGAGCCGTTAATCAGGACAATAGCCGGGTAAATAAAACAGGGTGAGCTTGTAGTTACCTGACAGATGTTATTTCAAATGAACCGGGTGGCCATGGGGTGTCGACAGATAGGCGTTCTCCCAATCCATACGTCGCTCAGTCATGTCTGCTGATTTGATCACGCTATGTGCAGCTACAAGTCTCTCTAATGCAATCAGTGCGCACTGATAGTAGGTATATTGCGTGTCCGGCTCATTGCGATCATTGGCTTCTTTTATTGCTAGTCCGAGTGCGTCAGACCAGCAATTTGCGGTAAATAGTCCACGTTGTACCAGCGTGTCCGCCATTGCCAGTATTTCGGCTTGCCAGGGTTCTTCAAAGGCAGCCATGCCGTCAGTTGATGCCAGTGGTTTAAGCGAAGCCGGTTGGTCATTCATTGGCATCACTCCCTGACAGATAGCTTTCCCACAGATCGAGATAAACTCTATCGCATCTCCCTTTGGCCTCCGGCCAGAGTTCCGCTGCTTCAAAAACAATCGAATACAAGTGCTGGTGTGTCTCGATACCTTGTGCGGATAAATCAGGAAAAATATGCGCGCCGTGATGACATTGGACTACTCCGCGCTTACCACGGACGTACTGTGGTAAGCGGGTGTGATGATCATGACCGATGCTGGATGTGAATACGGTATCGCCTATGGAAAATTGTGGTTCCGATTCAACCTTGCCATCAAATCGAAAGGCGTTTTTACGATCCTGCGCAAGGACAGCGTCCTTGTCCATCACTGGCGGTGCTTCCTCTGCCATGTAGTGACCGGCTTCAGCTTTACCTGAAATAACCTCGTCCATGGCAAATATGCCGGCGTTTAGATAAGCAGCAAGATCGGTTTGTGCCCATGAATCGAAGTACGGCCGATTCAGGTAGTCCTCCGGCTTGATCAACTCCCGTACATGCCGCCACCAGTCAATGGTACAACCTGGTACACGAGCGCAGCGTGATATACCCCATTCACGACCTTCCCATGCATGATGAAACACAACATCCGATTCATCTACATCGATGGCGCCATAGCCGAGTTTGCCGCCAAGATCATGTACACCGTCCATTAGCGCAACCCTTGGGTATCAGGCTTAAGGTCACGATCCGTTCCAATCATTGAATTGCGTGTGACGAGTTTTGCCAGGGACGCTTCGTCCATGTCATCGGTATCATCCGGACGCTGTGGTATCACCAGGTAGCGCAATTCTGCCGTGCTATCCCATACGCGGATCTCGACTTCATCATCAATTTCAATGCCGAATTCCTTCAGCACGCCTCTTGGGTCGCGAACTGCACGAGAGCGGTATGCCGCCGCCTTATACCAGGCAGGGGCTATGCCCAGCAGTGAGAATGGGTAGCAGGAACACAGGGTACACACAACCAGGTTATGAATTTTGTCAGTATTCTCAACCACTTTTAAATGTGCCGTCGCCGTACCAAGATAGCCAAGCTCATCAATTGCTGAGGGCGCGTCTTCCATGAGACGACGTTTGTAATCTGGATCGGTCCATGCTTTGGCGACAACGTGAGCACCCCGTTTTGGACCGATTTCGTCGGTATAGGCTTCGACCCAGGCGTCGATGGTGCGTGAGTCCACAAGACCCTTTTCAACCAGTAGCGTTTCCAGCGCTTTTACCCTTAAGGCGGATTCGGACGGTAAGTGACTATGAAGATGCTCGTGAATTTTCACTACTTTGCTGGAGTCATGTTCAGACATGGCATTGAATCCCCGCTCTGGTTCCAGATAACAAATGTAAAGTTTACCGGAGTTGTGTTACCAAATCAGTAGGGTGAACGAGCCTTCGTCAATTGGTCGGGTAGCCGTATACCTCAATGTCGTACAGTCTCAAAGCACCGATATCCGTGCCGCGAGTGGCAAAGAGTCTAACTTTGTTGGTGACTA
>BQJD01000022.1 GCA_021604525.1 marine bacterium B5-7
GCCTTCATAAACTTGCCGTAATACTTCTCGATCATCCGCACACTGGTCCCGGTGTTCTCTGCTACCACCTGGGCATTAACGCCGGCCAGAAGTGCCCGGCTGATGTGTGTATGTCTCAAGGCGTAGAAAGTAGTATTCCTCGGCAATCTGGCCGATTTAACTACAGCTTTTATATGTCGTTGTTGATGTGATTTACCCCAAGGTTCACCATTGGCCTTGATATGTAAATATGCGCCTGGGAGTTTGTCTTTCGCTAATTTCTTGAAGTGCTGCAATGCTGTATCACTCAAATAACAATCACGCGATCCTGTTTTTCCAGACAGTCTTAACGCACCTTGATGGGTATCGAGATCTTCAACCTTTGCAGTAATCAATTCTCCATACCGCGCACCACTCAACAGCGCACTCTCTACCAGATCGCCAAATGGCCCCGCTGTGGCCTCTCTGAGCCGCTTGATCTGCTTGTCAGTCAGAATGACCTGCCTAGCTTGCCCAACATCCTTATAGGCTTTGACGGTCCTCCAAGCTCGGTCTATGGCGACGATTTCATTTTGGTATGCGAGATTCAGCGCCGCCTTGAAATAAGACAGAAGGCGATTGGCGCCATCCTTCGACTTGCGAACATCCTCGGGATCATCGGATACGCGCACCAACTGCTCGCGCCAGTCGGAAACTTGTTTTTTAGTGAGTTTCGTTAATGGAATGTCACCAAGAAAGGGAATGACATGCTTTTCGAGCCGCAACCTAGCGTCACGCCCTGATGCAATGCTGTTATTGATTTCCCGATGTTTACAGTAATCCTCAATAGCGTCCCTGACCGAGTACCCGGCTTTATGCTGGTGACCAATGGTGTCAAACCATTGCTGCGCCCTTCGCTTTGCTTCATCAAACTGATCAACCGGGTCGACGCCCTCAAGCCGCAAGGACTGTGTGAGTTGCTTCGAGTCCGCGGTGCGCCACCTGGCAACCCATGTGCCGTCATATCGAGATTTTCTGTATCCAACATACCCACCTTTTATGACTCGCGCCCAATAGGGCTCACGCCTCGGAGAGAGTCGATCGCGGGCAGATTTTGATGTGATGCTGTTTTTGGATTGAGACACCGGTAACACCTCGTACGGAAAAAGTACGGAAAAATTGCAGTGCACTGGTGTGGATGTTACTGGACTCGCACATAATAAATCAATGGTTTATATGGTACACACGAGTCCATAAACGTGCATATTTTGGCCTCTCACGCCGGTAACAGGGGTTCGAATCCCCTAGGGAGCGCCAGATTACAACGGCTTAGTGAATTACCCCGAACATCTGTCGAGAGTTATCAGAAATTTATCCCATGCAGATTAGTTTGGTTTCTCAACCAAACTATTAAACACGAAATCTAGAGCTCGATCTTGTGGCCTTTTCGTCCACGAATCACTTCGGCATGTAATTCACTCGTAAGTCGCTCAGAAAGAGCATCCATGGCACGTGGTTCACCATGGACCAAGGCAACCGGTGGTCTGTCAATGAATCCCGAGTACCAATCAATCAAACCTTGCTGATCTGCATGTGCTGATAGTCCGCCGATGGTATGGATCTGTGCGCGCACATCATATTCGCGTCCCATCAGACGAATCCTGGTTGCGCCATCAACTAACGCGCGACCTGTTGTGCCAAACGCCTGAAAACCGACAATCACAACGTGTGACTGTCTACGTTCGATATTATTGCGCAAGTGGTGACGGATACGACCACCGGTGCACATACCACTACCGGCAATGATGATCGCACCGGATGAAATCTGATTGATCGCCATGGACTGCTCAGTCGTGTCGGTGAGATGCAAATTGTCAAGATTGAATAATGTACCGGTTTCTTGTTGCAAAATACCCGCTTGTTTATCGAATATATCTTCATTTTGTTGGTATATATTCGTGGCGTGAATTGCCATAGGGCTGTCGAGGAAAATCTGCCAGTTCCCAATACCCCAAGCATCGTAGTTTTTGGATAACAGGTACAAGAGTTCCTGCGTTCGACCTACCGCAAAAGCTGGAATCAGAATATTGCCGCGTGCCGCGCGAGCATTGGTGAGTATCTTTCCGAGTTCATCCCATGTACTTGACCATGGTCTGTGAAGACGATCGCCATAGGTACTTTCCATCAGCACCAGATCAGCCGAGCGCAGAGTGTGCGGATCGCGGAGAATCGGAGCACCCTTGTGACCGAGATCGCCACTGAAAACCAGTCGTCGAGACGTTCCATTCTCGGCTACAGTTAACTCGACAATTGCGGATCCGAGTATATGCCCGGCGTCATAAAGGCATATTTCAACGCCGGGCAATATTTCCATTCGCTGCTGGTAGTCCAGTAGTTCAAATAATGATTGAACCGCACGCGCATCGTCTCGAGTGTACAGTGGTTCAACAGGGGGGCCATTTCCCCTACTGATGCGTCGATTAATCCATTCGGCATCCTTCTCGTGAATATACGCCGAATCCTGCAACATGATGTCACACAACTCTGCCGTAGCCCGATGAGTAAACACCTCACCGCGATAACCGCGTTGTACCAACAATGGCAATCGACCACTATGATCGATGTGTGCATGAGACAGGACGACGACGTCGATGTCTTCGATAGCGAAAGGGAATGGATCACGATTTTGCCGCTCGTTAACATCACCACCTTGAAAGAGGCCACACTCAAGTAAGATGTTACCTCTTGCGGTTCGTAGCAGATGGCATGAACCAGTGACTTGCGACGTCGCACCGTGAAACTCCAGTGTAGCCATATAATATTGATGGCTTCAGGTAAGACCGCGTGCCAAGCCAATCATATGTAATTATCTACCCCGGATTACCAAGCTTCGCATCCATATCTGCTTTGAGATTTTTCAACCAACCAACGGGCACACCGGGTACGGGATTATCAACTTGGGGTCCATCGTATTTGGCATCCGAATACAACACAGCGTGATTACCTTCTATCTTGATCGTAACAGTGGCATCGTAATACCGATGAACCAGATTACCGACTATCTCGTTATCTGATTGAGAAGTAATCGACCATTCACGACCGAGCAACGCAGCCTCCGCCGCATCGATTACCACGGAATTATCAGTTCCGGCTGGAATGGCGACAGTAAATGGCTTCTGGTTGTATTGTTGGGCAGTAAGATCACCATATCTGCCACCACCACAAGCTACGAGAAACAAGCTCAAGAAGCCGACGAAAAGTACTGTCCTGATAAAATTCCTGTCCATTTAATTACTCCCATTTTAATCATGTTTTAATAAGTTGTTAAAAACTCTAACGTATCTGCTTTCACTTGGTAAAGCACTTATTCTTAACTTACATTGTCATCAATCACATAAACCCTAAATACGATAAATTTATGCAGCGTCGTCTTTCGCTGCAACCATCCGGCTCAAGGTCCGCAAACGCTTAAGATTACCGTACACCAGTGGATTCTTGTCATCCCACACATATCCGGCAAGTATTGAACTGATGTATTTCCTGTATTGATCGTCTTTATTCTCCGAATAGATCAATCGTGGCAGCGTGCCTTCATACCATGCCTTGACAAAGGCATGGAATACATTTACTCCACTACGCATGGGCTTCTCATATTCATCCAGCCAGTTGACCACACTATCCTTGAGTTCACGAACCACGAGAGGCACGGCAGTGATAGCCGATCGACAGGCAATCGCCACTCCGGATGAAAAAATCGGATCGACAAATTCTGCAGCATTTCCCAGCATGACGAACTTGTCACCGAAGAGCGACTTCACGTTACATGAATAGCCAGTTATATTTTGTATTTCCGTCAATGGTTGGGAATTTTTTAGCCAACGATCAAGCACATCAACCTTACATATATGCTCTGCGAACACTGTCTCGAAACATCCATCTATTGCTTCGATGGTATCGCCGACCAGACCTATTGAAGCTGACTGGTCAGCAAAAGGGATAAACCATAACCAAAACGAATGATCTGTCGAACCCTGAGCAATTGTTATTTTATTCGGATCGAAATCATTGCACGTAATGTTATGTCTGATATGACGGAATATTGCGCTTCGTGGCGGCTGATCACTGGGATATTCCATATCTGCCAATTTTGACATTACTCGACCAAATCCACTGGCATCCATCACAAAACGACAGTTAACGCTAAACTCTTCGTTCGAGTCTCGGCAGCCCAATACGACTGCGTCATCAAGTCGATTCCAACTTATAACCCGCGTTCCATAGACTATTCGTGCGCCTGCCTTCTCCGCTTCTTGAGCAAGGATCAAATCGAAATCGGCGCGCTTTACCTCGTAAGAGTGAAAGGGACCAGCCGCACTTTTCTCCTCAAAAAGAAACGTTTCACCCTGAGTTCCACAAACAAAGTGAGCACCATCCTTATACTGGAAGCCTGCTTGCTCTACAGCATTGAACATACCAGCGATCTGTAAACATTCCGTAACCTGAGGAAGTAAACTCTCGCCAATTGAAAAGCGTGGGAACCGTGACGCCTCTATAACGATTACATTGAGGCCCTGGTCGGCCAGCATTTTGGCAGAGACGGACCCAGCAGGCCCTGCACCGATAACGGCAACATCACATTCCATAAGAATCTTCATCCTTTTGTTCTGCCGAAGACGGACTTGATCCTGGCTTGGCAATGATAGATTGAATGATAAAAACAAGAAAAAGCATAATAGGTAGTCCAACAACGATCGGCGTGGCAAGCATCTTCACTGCAGGTGTTATGCTAAAAAGAAGCATCCCGAATGCAAGCAAAGTAGTTGCGGCAGATAATATAAATGCGACCCAGATATATTTTCTGTGATCCTGCGACTCCAGTACAAATACAAGATAGTCAACAGACAAGCCAAGCAACACAAACAATCCTCCGGTACCAAATAAAGTCAACGGAAAACCAAGACTTCGAGGAATTGTAATAGCACCGAGCACTACCAGCGTAAGTGCGAGACCGGCAAGAATACCGCGTGAACGGTAACGCAGTAAAAACACAAGCGCCACAATTAGTAGTGCGGCCTGCAGTGCAGTACGCATGGAACGATGCGTACTCGACAACACTTTTCCCAATGACCCAATAGAGTCAATCAGGCGACAACCTGCTTGTTCGTTACACCATTTACCAAGAGCCAGCCAATCTACATCGTGGGACAAGAATACTGCAGACCATACAGGGTAGTTATCGTGTTGGGAAATATCGAACGGCGGTAGTAGTGCTTCATATTCAGCGGGCAAATCTTCCGGATCCATATCGGTACCACTTCGACTATCGGAGATCGTAACGCCTTCGCTTTGCAGGATTTTCAGGTCCACGCTGCTCAAGGATGCGTAGGCTGACGCTATCAGTTGCCAATTTTGATGTTGACGCTGATGGGAAGGCACAAGGCTCGATAGTCCGTATGACTTGACTCCGAACTTGTCTTGCAGATCATCGACCAACTTCTCTTGGCGACGCAGCAATTGGTTAACATTATCTGCATCAACAACCAGGGAATACCGATGACCTGATATATCGAGACGTTGTTGAATTCTCATATCCCTGGCAGCAAGTACGTCATCGACATGGTGCAACGATGCGGGATTATCGTCTACGAAAATTTGCGCACTGTAAGTATTGTTAAAGATGATGAGAACAATGATCGAGAGTGCAAAAATTATTGAAATGGTTGTCCGCGTCATCAATAACATCGGTCGATTCTCAAGCAACCTTATGACGCGACTATTGGCAATTCGACCGATGTGGTTTTCGTCGATTTTCTCTGGAATTATGCTCCCAAGACATACAACCCCGGCAAATATGGTCAATAACCCGACTATGAGGACAACTGCTACTTGCTGAAGCACGGCCACTTTAACCAGGCCAAGCGCAGCATAACCCAGTGTGGTACTCAAGCATCCCCAACTTAGTGCACGAATCATATAGGGCGAGAGACCCTCATCCATTTTAACTGCATAAACACGTGATCTCTTATGAACCTCGCTATGAATCAGATAGTCGGCGCCAACTCCGATGACGGGTATCGCCATCAATAACGCGATGACATGGAGCTCTGAAAACAGGTAATCAGCAACCGCAAATCCACACAGCAAAGCAATAGATATAATGGCAAGAGTTTTCAATACAGGCACCAGAGACCTGAACGCAACGAGGAGTAATGCGAGTATCAATATTGCACTGACGGAACCGAAAATGCCTGACTCGAACCGCGCTTGTTGTTTACTTGCTGAGGCGTGGAATAGAACGCTGCTTGCGGTTGCTACGACGTTATAGTCATTCTGGATACGATCAAATATTGCATAAAGGTCAGTACTCAGACGATCGCTCTTGTCACTACCAAGTGATTGTTCTTCAAGATCAGCGAAAATAATGATTGCCGGAGTTGAGTCGCTATCATCTGCAATCCAGTAAAAGAATCCATCACTTTCAATATTGCCTCGTGAGCCAAATACTTCCTGCAAGAATCGACCCAGCGTACCAAGTGGATCGTTGGATAGTGTAAGCGGTCTCACAAAAGGATCATCATTCATCCAGTGATCGACAGCAGTCACCGGATCCTCAGTCAATTGGAGACGATCATCTTTTGAGACCAGGGAGTTCCGATAAGGAATCAGGCTGGATGCCAGCTCGCGAAATCGGTCAACATCCGGACGGGAATCAATATGTTCAATTCCCGGGGTCAGATCCAGTTGATTCTGTAACTCTATGGCTGCATCTGTCAAATTATCGACATTCATACCTTCGAGCATGATAATCAAGCGACTACTTGCTTGATTGAGTAAGTAGTCATACATTTTTGCCGACACATCATCCATGTCGCTTACGGGAAGTAACTGGGTAACATCCGTTTGCAATGGATAACCGCGCTCAACCCAATCTCTTAACTGGAGCAAGGACAACGTCAAAAATATGAGCATGCATAACGTGAGCAACCAACTCAGTGCCTTCTTATGCATCATGGCTTAATGACAGTTCCATTATTCGTCCGTCAGGAAGCTCCATTGTCACCTCATCGACCAGCCGCTCACCCTTGAGAACGACTCTGCCTGCTTGATTCTCCCAACCTTTTCTTGCGATTAACGTGAAATAAAAACCGTTGTCCGTTCTTGCCTGTTCCACGGTGTAGTATCTATTGAGCACTTTTCGATCTAAAGACACCATTGCCATTACGAGACGACCTACTGTTCGCCTTTTCAGATGACGCATGCCACCCAGATCACCACTGACTTCGATTTCACCATTACTTTGTACAATCAATTTTCCATGGTTTGGATCCTGTATTTCCCAAACCAGGCCACTTTGTGGTGAGTACTCATAACGCCCCTTGTATTGACGAATCTGCTGGCTGTGACGTGAGCTTAATGTTTGCACAAAGCTCCCGTGCATGTCCGTTCGTGAGCGATAGTTTGCAACGATTTCATCAAGAATATCACCGCGCACAATGCCCGGATGCGCGATAGAAAAGATAATGACAAAGCAATACACAAGCCGTGTCGGGAAATACCCTTGAGTCCACAATATCCGGCTCATAAGTATCCTGACTGCTTGAGTTGCTGCTCTAATATCGCTGGACTTCCAAGACAGGTTTCTGAAGTTTCCATGTTAACTGCAACTTGAGTTGAAGACGCTTTACACAAACCATGCCCTGTAACGATATCCATGATTTCGTAATTTATGACGAGTCTGTATTCCCACTCTGTCATTCTTGCAATGACATTCAGTGATTGACCAAATATCGCCGGTCGAGCATAGCGTAGTGATAGTTTGATTACAGGCCACGCATATCCGGATTGTTTCATTGCCGCATAGCCGTAGTTAATATTATCAAGCAAAACGCAACGTGCCCGTTCCAGATACTTGACATAATGACCGTGCCAGACCACGTTCATACTATCAACATCGTAGAACGGAACAGCAATTTCACATTGTGCCTGCGGTAACATTAATTTTCTCCTTGCCAATACTTGTAGAAGTTGTACCACTGCTCGGGATACTCAACAACAACCTCCTCCATGAAGTGAGCATACGACTGCACGATCTCCTGCAAATTTTTATTACGTGATCGTCGATCTCCAAACCCAAGACCATCACTTAAACGACGAGTGATTACCCGATATTTCTCTTTTTCACGACAAATAAATACGGCAACTACAGGACACTTTAATACATGAGCCATAATCCATGGTCCTGTAGGCAAATGGATCTGTCCATCTAAAAATCTGATATCGACTGCTGCGTTTCTCTTGCCTCCAATCCGGTCAACCGGAATAACCACGACATCTCCATCATCCATGGCCTGATATAGCTGCATCGCTGAATCGATGCCGAAGTTATCGGTATCATAAAAGAACAGTCGATCATTTTGCATAGCTGCAAAGCGTTCGCTATTGAATCGACGTGTCCCGAAATGATCAATCAGTATGTGATACGTTCTGTCGGTCTTTGAAACACCCGCCGTCATCGCCAGATCGAAATTACCAAGATGTGATACAACCAGAACCGCACCACGGTTAGAGGGCAAGTCTTTAAGAAGTTTATCGACTTCATTTACATCCTGCAGTGCTATCGGCTCATAATCACCACACCATGCTGCATATTTTTCTGCCATGGACAGCGCGAATGAATATATATGCCGATATGAACTTAACCACCCCTTGTTCAAGGCACATTTGAGATTGTGTTTTGCACAGTATCGATTGAGATGATCCAGATAGTCGAACGAAGCGTTGCGTGCAATCCGATGAGTTACGAGGTAGTACAGGGCAACGGGAATAAGTACAACTCGCAGCACTGTCAATCCGCCAACCTTCAACACAACCTGCAGGATCGACACACCCATGTGAGATCCTCGTTCTGGAATATCCCGCCACTTTGCCGTTGTCATCTAGTGATTCCGAAGTACTCTCGCAATCAAACGCGGCGCTCTTGTGAGCATGCCGAAAAAACAGCGTATATGCATTCGGACAATTTCCAGATTGTCCAACAACGGTCTGAAGTGAGAAATACCTTCAGAAGGGTAGAAAACCCGAACCGGGATATTCAAAATCTGAATTCCAGCCCACACACTTCGAACACATATTTCTATATCAAACCCCATGTGTGTGGCGATACGACCGCTTGATGCAGTAATGATGCTCAATGTTTGTGCAACAGGATAAATACGTAAGCCACACATCGAATCTCCCACGTCACGTGACAGGCTGTTGATGCACACCCAGAAATGAGTCAGATACCGTCCATAATATCGAATCTTGGGCATAGAGCTGTCAAAATATGGTTTGCCGAGTACCAATGCGTTCGGCAGAACCCTACTTCGTTCAAGAAATTTCGGTATCTCATTAAGGTCATGTTGGGAATCAGCATCAACCTGAATCGCATGGGTATAACCTTGTTGCGCAGCATAACGAAGTCCGGATACTACGGCACCTCCCTTTCCGAGGTTTTCTTCATGTTGAATGAGATTTAGTGCAGACAATGGCGCGTCGTTAACTATCTGGTCACAGATATCGCTGACTACTTTCCTGACAGTTAACGGGCTACCGTCATCTACAACGATCACCGGAATATTCAGACTACAGACGTATTCGACCACCTTACCCAGAGTATTTTCATGATTGTAGTGCGGGATGATTGCACAACAACGATATGACGCTTGCTGGTCATGCATCCAGTTCGATTATCCCTTTGGAACAGATAATACCGTTACGCATATACTGGGTTTGTAGTTGACTATCGGATACCGCTAGTGAGAGATCAAGCTGATCCAGTGGATGAAGTACTTGCATAAATTTGAGGTTGATCAGTCGACGAACATTGGGATTAACTCCAAGATATGCTTGAGCGAATCTCATTGCCCAGTGAACAAGGGCCACCCCGGGAACTATGGCTGTTTCCTGGAAATGTCCATCAAGCACATAAAGGTCCGGATCAATCAATATTTTAATTCTTACTGAACTCACATCCCGATTAACTTCAAGAACGCTCGGCAGAAATCGGGCACCTTCAGTGAATGCTGCAGATAAAAGACCATGATCTATCTTTCCCTGGGCGTTTACTGGTAATGCCCCCAGATATCGAATAACACGAGGCACCAGTACTGCCTCCAGGGATTCGGCAAGTACATGACGAAGCAACCGGTCGACGTGTTGCTTTCCTTCAGAACGCAGTATCCCGAGTCCCTTCTCCGTTAATACGACAGCGAGTGCAACACTAATGCGCATATCTTCATGTAACTTGGCTGTACAGCTCTCAACACATTCGATTTGCTGAACTAAATTTTCAATCTCCTGTAATGAAACGCGTTTACCTTCAACCTTGACTACCCGGTCGACTCGACCTACTAATTTGAAAGACTGACCAACCGACTCAACCAGATCGGAGCTTAAATACTTACTCGCAACTTCCCTGGCATGATAGTTTGCCTGAATGGTGAGTCTGCCTTCGGTTATTTGCAAATCAACCCCGGGCAATGCTTCCCAACTGCTGTCAATATCGGCACGACGGGTTGCAACGGCACCAGTTTCCGAACTTCCATATATCTCATGGACGGGACACGAAAGAAGTTTACTGACAATCGATGATTTCTCATTATCAAGAGGTGAACCGGCACTGAATACCCGGTCGATCTTCACTGGATGATCATAAAGATCCACCAGGTTGGCAAGCGCGAAACTTTTACTTGCACGATGAATATATGTCGGACTTGAAATCAGGCAGATTTTTCGATTGACTGTGTTATCGAGTGTTGAGATATCAGGGACAGGAAAGGGCGCAGCCTGAAGAACGCGTGCTCCACACGACAATGGCCACAATACGCCAAACATGAGACCGTACATATGGTGATGGGAGACCATCGATACCGTCACGATACTATCGTTAAGTGACCACTTTCCCTGAAGTGTAGACGCCTCTTCAAGAAAAGTATGGAGATACCGACTCAATTGTTTGCGAACACCGGTGCTTCCCGACGTCAAAACAATAATAATTCCGGGGCGAATATCGGGCAAAGACTCATCATCCATATCGTTTAGCGTTATAGAAGAATGATCCTGATTATTTGTGAAATAAAGGCCCACCTGCCGAACCATCACATCTGTGGAAATCAGACTGGGAGCCAATTGTTTGGTCGAGTGAGCATCTGGTAATAGCGTGATACTGCCGCCACCCAGGGTAACCCCATAAAGACAAACACTGAACCAGAAAATATCCGGTTCGTGCAACAACCAATCCCCGCCACCGTGATAGGCAACGTAACGAGCCATCGCAGCAATATGACGTCTAAGACTTGTAGCGTCGAGCGTACCCTCACATACAGTGGTTGTTTCAGCAACAAGTTGCGATAGCTCAAGTCTTGTCATGGATTAATTTCGTGAACAGCTTTTTTCATTCTTACTCGACGGTATAGAAACTCACCGGCAGCGAATCCACCCACAAAAAGATAGGCACCGAGTCCATTCCACCATATCCATAAAGTCAGGTTGCCGTGTAGCGCGGTTAGTAGAGAGAGAATCAGATTAACCAGGAAGATTCCACACCACACAAGAGTCAATCTACGCATGTATCGTTGTTTATGACTAACTGCAATATCTTCCGGTGGTGCCAGACGTTCAATGACAGTTGGCGGTTGAACCCAGCTATAGAACCAAATGATTAACAGCGCGAGATTTACAAAAACAGGATAGTAAAGAGTTGTTCGATTTGAACCGATTGCAATGAGTACTGCAAAGAAGATAGCAATTACTCCTTGCAATACAACAAAGCCAGATCTCGCGCCTGCCAGACGAAGCGCACCCACAGCAAAAAGAATAGCCACGATCCATGTGGAATCAAGCCCCTTCCACCAGATAAAAAACGGAAGTAGCGCCGTCAGTGAAATAGCAAGCGCACTACATACCTTTTTGTAGTTCACCGTCGTTCGTGGATCAGGAACCCAACAGCTCAGTCATTTTATCTACAATATCATTGACGGTACGCACCTCGCGAAACTTTTCCGGAGACAGTCTTTTACCAGTCTTCTCCCGCAAACTTGCAAGCAAATCGATTGCGTCAATACTGTCAATATCCAGATCCGCATAAAGATCCGTTTCGGGATGAATTTGGTCAGGATCCAACTCGAACATATCGACCAGAATTTGGCGAAGCTCCTGAAAATATTCTTCTTGACTCATTACCTGCTCCGAAATCACGCCGGTGATGCCAGTTCGCTCTCGACAAAGTTTGCGAGAGATCGTGCAGTCTCAAAATGTTCACGAACCTCCTCTGTTCGCCCTTTAAGATTGAGCTTGAATCTTTCCTGTAGTGCAACCCCAAGCTCAAGGGCGTCGATGGAGTCCAGCCCCAAACCGTCACCATCAAAAAGACGTTGATCCGGATCGACATCATCCGCCGTCATGTCTGGTAGATTCAAACTGGTGACGATCAACTCCTGTATCTCACGTAATATCATTCCATTTCCTTAATTTTGTATTCGCCCTTGTAAATGAAGTCCACATCACATCCCATAGATTTATCCGGGAAAATTATGGCCTGATTCTAGCAGAATCAATCACATAATTACCCTGATTATGTATATGTATATGAACTTCAACGAGAACCGGACCCGACTGTAGATTTATATCCTATTGTAAAACCTAACCATATTTATGCAGCTTGGGTCCGGTATTGTGCGCACATGGTGCTGTTACTCTTTCCCAAAACCAATTCGGTGGCAGATTGGTTGATTCTCATACTAGGTTCACTTCACTGTCGAGGATTCAAGGTGCTCAACAAACCAGCATTCAAGCCACCCTGTCAGACTCCGCGAACGAAGCGAGTTGGGTTCCCGTGATTGTCTGCAATGATCGATATTAAGACATGGCTCAACCACGATTCGATAGTTAATTTTTTTCTCCGGTATTCGATACCAGTGATCTCCCTTGGCCAGGGAATGTGGATTACAGTGAATAAGTACGGGTCTTAATGGGGCACTGGATAAAAGTATGATGCGAGCAGTGCCTCGTAGAAAAACTGGCCGTTGACCCCGTCGTGTCCGCGTGCCTTCTGGGAAGATAATCAATGAGCGCCCACTTTCCAATCTTCTGGCGCATTCTTTGACCAATTCCTCTGCAGAATCATTTCGAATATAGTCCGCCAGCCAAACCTGCAACGATACAAAAGGATTTCGCGATAGTTGCTGCTTGATGACGCAATCGACATTAGGCAATCTGGATATGAGTATGACCACATCTAGCAATGATGGATGGTTGGCAATAATGAGTTGTCCAGGATGGCGCAATTCAGCGTCGTTGGTGATTTGAACGCTTAATACACCCAACCACTCAGCAGCTTTCAGAAACATGGCAAATGAAATCTGCACTGATTTTCTGAAACAGCGCACTCGCAGTTTTGGGGAAAAGAACAAAATGATCGAAAGAGGAAACATCACAAGTGCCATCAAAACAATGCTACCTGCACCAAATACAACATACAGCAGTGCTGTCGCTATCAGTCTCCAGATACGATCAGGCGTCCACATGCGACCAATACCATCCGTTGTTGCCGATAAATGTATCCGCTTTCCGTGTAATAAATGACAACCACTCAAGCGTTCGGGGAAACGTTAAATTTCCTTGCGAATAATCAGATTTCCGTTCAAGCAATACAGATGAAGGGGCATCTTTGTTCAGGACAACACCTACCATGTGTTCGGGTGCCGGCCCGCCACACCAGTTCGCATAGTGATGATCTATTTCCGGCTCAAATATCAGCACCAGGACTCTTTTTGCCGAGTCCAGTTCGCTTAACGCCTCAATAAGCCCGATTTCAAGACTGCCATTACATCCCGTGCTGGCCCCGCCCCGACATGGCAATCCGAGGTTGATACAAACCTGACCGAGTATATGATTATGAACGGAAGCCGCAAATTTCTGCGGAGAAACTGCCCTCCCGGCAACGACGCTTTCGATTAAAGCATCATTGTTTTCAAGCTCACCAAATTCACTCACTGTCACCACGGAAAGGGATTGGACGTCTGGTTTACTGCCAAGGAGTTGCCTTGAAATCGCGACGGCTGCATTGCCCAAACTACCGGCTCGGCGCAGCATCATGGGATTTATTCCTGGAACCCTTTCCACGCTGATTTTCTTCGATAATTCTTGGGGATTAGCGAGCCATTGACGCCAATCGGACTCCGAAGCTAGATCGCCCGCTCGTGCTGCCCAGCTTTCAATCGGTATTATAAAACGCATCGTCGTCTTTGATGGAAAATACAAAACCAGGCTGGCGGGAAATGTCATCGAAAGACAAATCGTAACATGCAATCCGTGACTCCATTCGTACAGCGCTCTTTCGTCGACACACAGCGCTTACCCATGCCGAATCCACCATGACGTCTATATTGAGATCATTGTTGTGAACACCTGTATTACAAGCATGGTTTAATCGCGGGTGATACAAACAGTTAAATATGGAGCGCCGGTAGAATTTTGAATAGGCTTCGCGCGCAGTCCAGATCGCCAGGAAGCGTTGTTTGGTTTCAACGTCGGACGATTCACCGTTTTGGCCTATTATCCAGTTGATGTCTGATTCATTAAATACGTTCAGCATAATCTTGCGCCACGACACCGACACATCGGCGCATTCCACGTCGACGCCAATCTCACCAAAGTCACTAAGGGCAACCGCAGCGAAGTGTTTTGAGTGTGCAATACTCAGTCCAAGTGATGACTTTCCATCCTGGTATCGAGGCCCGTTGCGATGCCATGACAGGGGACGGACAGAACGTTGCATATGCTTTTGCAACGCGTAGCGCATCAGACGACGACTTACGCTCACTTCACGATGTCGCTTGATGCTTTCGCACTGTTTCAATACAGTTGTTTCATCCTTCGAAAGTGGCGTCTGCCTTATAACCTCTGGGGGAGATTCAAGACTGCATAAAACCAGCACATCCATAGTTACAACAGGCGTTGTTTAAACGAATGCGGGGTAAGTCGTTGTGTCATTGGCTATCGCCCGAACCCGACGGACCAGTGCCGTCATATCGGGAAAATATAATCGATGTGTTTACGCCACCAAAGGCAAAATTGTTGGTCATAAATCGTTGGCATGATAATTCAACACCCTCGGATCCCATGATGTAATCAAGCTTTCCACATTCGGGATCAATATTCTCCAGCATACGATTGCCTGCAAACCATCCGTGATTCATCATTTCAATACCAAGCCAGGCTTCCAGTGCACCACAGGCGCCCAGCGTATGGCCGAAGTAACCCTTTAGTGAACTGACAGGCACATGCCGACCCAAGGCGCTCTCAGTGGCATTGGATTCGGCGATGTCACCAGTTAACGTGGCCGTGGCGTGTGCCGATACATAATCTATCTGTCCCTGTTCAAGATTGGCATCAGCCATTGCCATGCACATTACCCGTTGCATGGTCTCAGCCGTTGGTTGTGTTACATGACGACCATCGCTGTTGGTCGCAACACCTTCAACCTCCGCCAGAATCGTCGCGCCACGCGCTAACGCATGCTCAAGAGATTCCAACACGACCGCTGCGGAACCTTCGCCAATGACCAAGCCGTCACGGTTGGCGTCGAACGGTCTAGGCGTTTCATCTGGCGTGTCATGCTTCGTTGAAGTGGCATACAGCAGATCGAATACCGCAGCATGGGTTGGCTCCAGTTCATCAGCACCACCGGCGATCATGATGTCCTGGTATCCATGCCGAATCGCCTCCGTTGCGAACACGATTGCCTGGCTACTGGATGTACAGGCACTGCTGGTTGGAATTAATCTCCCCTTCAGTCCAAAGTACATCCCGACGTTCGCCACAAGTGTATGCGGCATCATTCGGATATAACTGGTCGCACTCAACGTACCGAGAGAACGATTGATAAGTACTCCACCAAACTCAAGTACCGCTTCGACGCTTCCCGACGATGAGCCGAATGCGGCACCCGTAGCACCGCTTTCAAGAACTGGATCACTCAATAACCCCGCCTGGTCTACAGCCGATACTGCTGCGGCTATGGAGAATTGCGCCGAGCGTCCCATACCTCTTTTATGTTTACGCTTGATAACGGCAGATTGTTGAAAATCCACGACAGGCGCACCCAGCAGGCAACCAAGACCCTCAATATCACTCCACTGGGGCATGTAGCGAATCGCACTATCGCCATTTTTAAGGCGTATACAAATTGACTCCCAGTCCGAGCCCAAGGCGCTCACCCCACCCATACCAGTGACGACAACCCGACGTCTCATGCCAGCCCACCATTAACCGAGATAACCTGGCGAGTCACATAGCCAGCATCTTCTCCAAGCAGATAGCTGACCGCCCCGGCAACTTCATCCACTGTTCCTGCACGCCTGATGGGTACATGTTTCAATATTTCAGCCATTAATTCCGGTTTGACCATATCCGTTTCTATTATGCCCGGAGCGACACAGTTAACCGTAATCTGGCGTTTCGCCAGTTCCACTGCCAATGCCTTGGTAGCTGCAATCACACCGCCTTTGGCAGCACTGTAATTCACCTGACCACGATTTCCAATAAGACCGGAAACCGATGCGATAGTGATAATTCGCCCGGCGCTTCGCCGGCGAACCATGGGCATTACAACTGGCTTCAGTACATTGTAAAAACCATTTAGACCGACATCGATCACATTATCCCACTCACTATCTGTCATCGCCGGAAAAGCCGCATCATGGGTGATGCCCGCATTACAGACGACACCGTAGTAAGCTTCGTGCTCTTCAATATCGGTTTCAAGAGCGTGTCGCGCCAGATCCCGGTCACAGACATCAAAAACCAGCACCCGGGCACTTACGCCCATAGCACGAGCGGCGTCTGCGGTACTTTCGGCAAGTGTGCGCTGCTGCCGACAATGCACGACAACATTAAATCCATCGCGCGCTGCACGTAGTGCCACCGCCCGACCAATTCCACGACTCGAACCGGTAACCAGCACCCATTTATCAGTAAACGTATCCATGTGATGACCTAAGCCTGCCCGGTTGATGCCGCATGTTCGACAGAATCAGGCCAATATTCAGTCTCGTAGACCGATAGAACTCCACTGGCAATTTTCCGGCCAGCCAGCCAGGCACAGCCTTTGAAATTCCCAAGCTTATCCAGTTGCAGAATTTCTTCCACATGCAGATCAAGACGGTCTTCTACTGAGGGCAAAACATCCTCAAATTCCATCCGCCGACAGCCGAGCAAAAGGCCATGAAGATATTGATCTCCAGCCGTAAGACGAAGATAACCCGCAAGAGTTGCAACAGCCTGGGCAATATATTCGAGCAGAGCCCATGCAGGAAGATGACCATCCATCAAGAACGGATTGTCGCGACGAACATATCCGACACAGTGCGCGGTACGGTCGGCCACGCTAACCAACTCGTCAATGAGCAGCATTGATCCACGATGTTCAATCAGGCTTTCCGGTCGAGGAAGACAATTGTTCATGACAAATTCCTTTTTGCGAGCATCTGGATCTAGGAAGTCAGCACAAGTGACGTGTTATGTCCACCAAACCCGCAGGAATTGGACATAATCGCACGTCGTTGTAGCATCGTTTCATCGCGCAGGATAACTTTCAGATCGTCAATCTGCGGGTCTTGCAATAGCATTCCATGCTGGACAGGCAATCCACCAAGGTCACCCTTGGCCAGAGCATAACAAATTGTCGCCTCCAAAGCGCCAGCGCCGGCGAGAGTATGCCCGGTCATTGGTTTTGTCGAGCTGACGGGCACCTTTGAACCTAGCACTCGTAGTACTGCCCAGGCCTCCATAACGTCATTGTGAGGTGTCGCTGTGCCGTGCATGTTGATATAGCCAATATTTTCTGGTGTACACATGGCCATGGACAATGCATCTTGCATTGCGGTGGCAATACCATTGCCTTGGGGATGGGGTGCGGAAAGATGCCAGGCATCCATCGACTCGCCATAGCCGGCAACTTCTACAACATTTTTCTTATCCGCCTGTCTACTGGATAGCACCAGTAACGCCCCGCCTTCGCCGAGATTAATTCCGTCACGATGCTGATCAAAGGGCTTGCAATAACCTTCAGACAACGCCTCGAGTGATGCAAACCCCTTGACCGTCGTATCACACATTACGTCAGCCCCACCAACAATCGCCAAATCACACCAACCAAGCTCAAGCCAGCGCATCCCAAGGCCAATCGCACGCGCACCGGAAGTACACGCTGTCGATACGCCCGTGACCAGGCCACATGCATTTAGTTCTTTAGCAACAAAACGTGCAGGGGTACTGAGTCGCTGAAAACGGAAGTCATATTCGGGGCCGAACTGGTGACCTGGCTTGCGAGACCCCTCGGCTTCCGCCATGCCACCCGCTGTCGATCCTATAACAACGGCAACCCGTTCAGGATCCACAGCCATGAGGCATCTGTCGATTTGCTGACGTTGCTGCGCAATCAACGCAAGCATCAGTTTCTCGGAACGACTGGCGCCCGCATGAATCGGCGAATGCTCCTCAAGCAGGGTATGATCGATTAGTCCACAAGTGTAGTCCGAATCGGCATTCATGACGTCGTGAGGCACACTCGTGCGCAAATGCCGGAGCATCTGCCAATAGTCGCCAAGGCAGGACAAAGCGCTCACACATTCAATTCTAACGGTCACGATCCTGCCTAATCAGATGAGTTACGAATCAAAACCCATGAACACGTTCGAACAATCGACCGATTGAGGAACCCCGATAGAGGTTTGACAGGTCGTACAATTTGATTGTGGTGGCGTATTTGCCTATTTCAGAATGACGACCGTTCCTTCCAGATAAACCTTGGCGACCACGTTCCCAGCCCGGCAGGTATATTCAGTTGTACTACTGTCAACAGAGCCTGTGGTCACGCTCTTGATATTAATTACCGCGTTTCCGCCTTCCGATTGTGCCCGCTCCCAGAATGTTTTTATGGCAGAAAGAAATCCCCAGTCACAGGCTTCCTTTTCTGACTTCCCAAATGCATTTGTGGTACGGCGTGTAGAATACATGCCGATATTGCGGGCGACCGCAGGATGAGGTTGATCGCCAAAATAAAATTTTACACCGGTAAGTGACGTCGCAGTCGAGGTATTCATTGGATCAACTATCGGAAATTTACGGGTATCGTCTCTTGCAATCGCCGGGTTGGTCATCGCAATACCTAACACAAGTATCGATGACAATATGTTTATGTGCATTTTAAATTTCAATATTCTTCACTCTGTCCAGTATTTAACAAGAAATCATGTCCATATCCAGCAGCTTATAACACCAATCGCCATCGATTAACCAAGCTTGCATTCGATTTTCATCACGTAAAAATTGTCGTGAATATTAACTGCCAAATAGCTTCCCGAGATTAGCAAAACCTGATTGGTAGATTCCTTCAATTATTTTCATCGCATCGTTTTCAGGTGCGCCGCTTGCCTCAAAATGACCACTCCAGGTTGCCTTGCAGCCGCCCTTGCCGTCATCTTCCAGTTTTATGGTAGCCGAATAGTTCGCCACCGGTAGAGGCGAATCGACAATCGAATAGGTATAACTGTACTCATTATCGTCCTGCTTTTCGAGACGCTCAACTATTTCAGCGCCACCGGCAAGCTTTAAACGTCGAATAGAACCACCCTCTTCCAACTCGCTTTTCTCAACTGCGGGGTGCCATTGGGGCAGCGCGTTGAATCCACCGATCAGTTCCCATACTTTCTCCGGAGACACCGGATAATTATTGGTTACAGTAACGTCTGACATCGCATCTTCTCCTTTTGTTTTCTAACGCCGCGGTTATCATAGCGCATTGACACACATATACGAGTTCGATCAACCCATTTTACGTTTCGGATTTCTCCCCAGACACGTCTGCAAACAGGACCAATAGCGGGAAAATCAGGGATTTTGGGGAGTGAAAATCATCAATACGTGTTAAACTGATTTATTAACTATGCACAGGAACTAACTGCCGTTTATGGCTAAACACGTCATTAAAACGTCGAGGTTTCTCCTCGCGACATTAAAAGAAACACCCTCTGACGCGGAGATCCTATCTCACCAGTTAATGCTTCGCGCCGGCATGATCCGTCGTGTCGCTGCCGGTGTTTATAACTGGCTACCGCTCGGCCATCGAGTGCTGTCACGGGTAAAGAGTATTATCCGTGAGGAAATGAATGCATCCCTTGCACAAGAAGTATTGATGCCTGCAGTACAGCCGGCCGAGCTGTGGCAGGATTCCGGCCGCTGGGAAGATTACGGCCCCGAGCTGCTCCGATTCACTGATCGTCATGATCGAGATTTCTGTTTCGGACCGACGCACGAGGAAGTCGTCACAATCATAGCCCGGAACGAAATACGCAGTTATCGGCAGCTACCGATAAATCTCTATCAGGTTCAAACCAAATTTCGCGATGAGATACGTCCACGTTTCGGCATCATGCGTGGCCGCGAATTCATTATGAAAGACGCCTATTCATTCGACCTCGACCGCGAAGGAATGGAACAATCTTACGAAGTCATGCGTGAGACCTATGTGCGTATATTCAGCCGACTCGGACTTGATGCACGAGCAGTACGTGCAGACTCCGGTGCTATCGGTGGCAGTTTCTCGCATGAATTCCATGTGCTTGCGGATTCCGGTGAAGATGGTATCGCCTTGTGCGACGAGGTTCAGTTCGCCGCCAATGTGGAAACTATCGATCTGGCGCCGCCAACGAACGACCGGGATGATCCGAATCAATCTTTGAAAGAAGTCCATACACCCGCTGTACACACCATAGATGACCTATGTGCATTCTTGAATATACAGCCACAACAAACCGTTAAAACACTAGTGTTTGATGGTATCGATGCCCCGATTGCCATCGTACTTCGAGGCGATCACGAGCTGAATGCCGTCAAGGCGGAACGAATAGACGGCATTGCCAAACCTATCAGAATGACCAGTAGCGCAACTATAGAACAGATATGTGGCACAGAGCCCGGCTCCATCGGCCCGAAAGATCTGACAATCCGGGTAATCGCCGACCAGGACGCAGCACTTCTTTCCGATTTTGTTTGTGGCGCAAACCGTGCCGAATATCATCTTACCGGCGTCAACTGGGGCCGTGATATCGACGAACCGGAAGTCATGGACCTGCGTAAAGCCATAGACGGGGATCCATGTCCGGATGCACCGAAGGAAAGCATTACTGTTCGCCGTGGAATTGAAGTCGGGCATATATTTCAACTGGGCACCAAGTACAGTAAAGCGCTGGAAGCCACCTGTCTGGATGAAACAGGCCGTGCCCAGCCAATGTACATGGGTTGCTACGGAATCGGTGTAACTCGTGTTGTCGCCGCGGCTATTGAACAGCACAACGACACCCACGGGATCATGTGGCCTGACAGCATCGCACCTTTCGACGTATGCATCGTACCTATCGGTTATCAAAAATCAGATAGTGTGCGTAGTGCCGCTGACGACCTTGGTGATACACTGGTAGAGGCCGGTTTTGAAGTTCTGCTCGACGATCGTAATGAACGCCCCGGCGTGATGTTTGCGGAAATGGATCTAATCGGAATTCCACACCGCTTCGTTGTTGGGCAACGTGGGCTCGAAAAAGGTGTGATCGAATATCGCAATCGACGCAGCAGCGACAGCAGCGACATAGCACAATCGGACATTGGTGAATTTATCGCCAGCCTGTCCCTTAGTCGCGACTGATCAGGCGAGGAATAACAGATGCGGCAAACAAGAAGAAAAATTCTTTTTTGCGCAACAATACTGTTGTCCGCACCACTTCGTACAATCGCATCGGCAGACGCCTTGTCTCTGGCTCTATATCAGTCTGCACGGGATGCGGACAGCTTCGACTCCGAAACCGAAGCCCTTGCCTGGCTAAACAAGATGTCCAGGCGATTGCGATTTCAGATTCGTGATCCATTCTATCGCTGCGAACTATTACGGCTGATACATCGCGAGGCAACCCGGGCAGGTCTTGCCCCAGAGTTGGTTATGGGCGTAATTCAGGTGGAAAGCTCGTTTAATCGATTTGCGGTATCCGACCGGGGAGCACGAGGATTAATGCAGTTGATGCCATTCTGGATGAAGGAAATCGGTTTACCCAATGATGACCTGTTCAATCCCGCAATCAATCTCCGCTACGGTTGTCTGGTGTTGCGTGACTACTTAAAACGCTCCCATGGCAACGTCGATCAGGCTTTAAGCATGTACCACGGCTCGTTAACCAATCGGCAATACGCCAACCGTGTTCGAAGTGCGATGCAATCATTTACCGTAAGCTGAATCCATATTTCCTTTCAGCGAATCTCGAACCCTTTCGGGCATTCCATCTCTACAATATGACTTTCTACCTTATCAACCCTTGCCGATGGCGGACCACTGTTCAGCCAGAACCGTAGCTGGCGGATATCTGCCTCGTCACCACAGGCACATACCTCAACACTACCGTCTTTGAGATTGCAACACCAACCATCGAGTCCAAGTTCATCTGCGACATCCATGGTTGATTGCCGAAAGAAAACGCCCTGTACTCTGCCGGTTATCAGGAATCGCTTACAAATCAAGGCAGCTCAACCTCAACTTCCATACCGGGCACCCACCATTCATTATCCGAATCGAAGAACACACCAACACGCCAGGATTGATCATTAGCCAACTCGTGATAACCAATCAATCCAATCCTGGCAGCGATACTTTCACTACCTGAAATCACACGGGCATCACCACCAATTTGTAACGACCTGCGAACCTGTGGATCAATCTCAATAATCGCCGAGTATTTGTCCCGCTCGGCAATACGGGCAATCACAGGCGCATCGTCTACCGCATTAACATACTCTCCATGCCTACCAACAACATTAAGCACCACTCCATCAAACGGCGCTTCAATTCGGGCGAGGTTGGCACGATTCTGCGCCTTGAGAAAATCGATCTCAGCAGCTTTATTGTGAGCACGGGCGCGCTCGAGTGCCAACCGTTCGCGATCGAATTCGACTAATGCCAATGAGCCTTCATCAAACAGGATTTGTTCTCTTTCGAATTTTTTCTCGGCATCATCCAGTTCATCTTTGGATAACTGATAGCGATGAGTGACTTGCGATAGCACTGCCTTGTAAGTGGATTCATCGATGGTGGATAACACCGTGTCTTTGCTGAACTCCATCCCGGCAACTAGTGGTAACTGTTCTAATCTGCCACTCACGCCGGCTCGAATCTCAACGATATTTCGCCACTCAAGTTGACCTTTGACGGAAGCAGCCTGAACTGGCATCGTCAGTGTCAACGATGTCACGCAAATAGTGGAGCATAGCCATCGCAAAATACCTGGGCTAAATACAGCATGGGCCATTATCGAGTCTCCTCACGGGAAAATATGACAGGTGCTATTCCTCGCATAGCGTCAATTCGGGCCCAGGTAATCGCACGTTCAGTCAGCACACGCGCTGTGCGCCAGGTTGCCTCGGCCTGCCGTGCCTGGGAGTCACCCAGGTCAGCTCGTACTTCAAGCTGATAGAGGGTTCGACTTCGATCAAGATATAGATCACGGTAGGTTTCATTAACTGCCGCCGCCTCAGCTTCAAAATTTAGCTCATCAAGTCGCTGAAGCAACTCCAGCAATTGCTCGCGAAGCTCGTATTCGAGACCATGAATATCCGCCTGAATTTTAGCCTGTTCGGCCATCGCTTCAGCAATTCGCGCATCATGCGCTGAATCACCACCTAACGGTACCAACAGCCGTAAACCGGCGACATAGGCATCACGATTGCCCCGCTCGAAACTCCATTCATTTGCTTCAAATTCAACCGACAACTCCGGACGCCGGGCTAGTTGATATTGGCGTACCGTATCTTCAGCAGCTACGAGGAGGAGCCGTCCGGACACAATTAGCGGGTTTTTCTCAAGTACCTCATCAAGAAGTTCATCGTAGTCAGGTACCGGGCGATTGTATTCATCAAGCGGTGAAAAATGCACATTATTGATAACATCGTTGGGGCGCCCCATCGACAATGCCAGCAATCGACGGGCATGACGCTGGCGATTCGCACTGGCCATACGTACAACCCGTCGATTGCGAAATACACTTTCGAGTTCGAGTTCATCAATCCGGGAACGTTCCTCAAATCTTTCACGACGTTCGCGTACTTGGTCGTAACGAAGAAATGCCAGAGTCATATCTTCATCGTCGACAAAGAATCTCTGATCCGCAAGATAGACATCAAAAAATTTTTCCATGATATCTAAATCGTGTGCGCGTCGCTGATAATCGAGGATATACCGGACCGACTCCGCCCGACTTTGCTCCGAATCTATCGCAGCGCGACTTCTGCCAAAATCCAAAAGCAGTTTGTGTACAAAGATGGATGCGCGACTGTCATCACGGAAATAGTGTCCTGGTTCCAGGATCTTGTCTACTGTACGCGCATCCAGATCGAGATAGGCATTCCAATCGAAGCGCCCCTCGGCAAGACTGACACGGGATTCAGCCAAAGACAGGTCGGCTAGCACCCGTTCAATACGGGGATGGTCATCACGAGAGAGATTTATCGCGTCGACCAGAGTCAAGGGATCCGGCAAAGGGGTCTGTAAATTGTCAACTTCAGTTGGGTCACTCTGCTGCGCGAGTGCGGTAGCGGCGGCGAGAGATAACAGCATCGCGACGATGACACGTGCAGCCAACTTTAAACACCCGTTCAGGAAGATTGCTTCTGACGCTTATAGACGTTGAAGCGTTCGTCTTTATAGTGACCGTCTACTACAAACGTGGATAGTAATAAAAACTCATCAATATCTTTCACTGCACCGGTATAGCGCGTTAACAAATTACCTTGCGTATCGAAGAATACAAATACTGGCGTTGCGCGTATTCGGTTGTACTTGAGCGCGAAGTCTTTCTCAATAATTTCCGCACCGTCAAATCCGGTTATCAACGTCTCGCCTTCGGTATTCAGGCTGATTATACGAAAATATTGGTGATATCTGTCTTGCACCCGTGCACGATTGAGTACCGTTTCCTTCATCCGCTTGCACCACGGGCAATCATCGGTTTCAAACATGAGTAAAACACCGATTTTACCCTCGTCTTGCGCTTGTGCCGCTTCTTCGCTCAGATCACCAAATGTTTCATCAAAAAATTCCGAGGCATTTCGTATCTCTTCTGCAATCACAGAATTTGTTGACATAGATGTCAGCAATAACAGTGTCAAACCAATATGTTTAAATCTGTATTTCATATCAACCTCCTGGTTGAATGAGAACGGTAACGTGAAATTGTTTTTCGTGTATACCGTTGTCTCAGAATTTTGAGACTTACTACGACTTACCGGGTTGTCGATGCATCTTCGTCGGTCTTCGCTGCTTCAAGACGCGCCGCATAGTGAGCGCCAATGAGAATGACAAGCCAGGAAATATATATCCACACTAAAAATATCGGGATAACCCCGAGTGTGCCGTAAATAACTTCATAACTGTTGAATTCGCTAACGTACAAAGAAAATCCGATTTTCGCAATCTCGAATAATATTGCAGCGATAACTGCGCCAATCAACGCATTGACGAAGCGTGTTCGGCAATTAGGTACCAGATAATACAACACAACAAATGTGGCGACCTCCAGCAGAAATGGCAATGGGGGTATAAGGTAATTCAGCGCCCACGAAGTGCTTTCAATCGAGGTATTCAGAAATGCATTGGTTAGCAAACTGGATGAGAATGCCAGGCTGGCGACGATGAGGATCGGCCCTAAAGTCACCAATGTCCAGTAAATCATCAAACGTTGACCAGTCGACCGACCTCTATGAACTTTCCAGATACGATTCATCGCATCCTCAATGGTCGCCAACAGTAAAACGGCTGTCAATAAAAGCACTACCAGTCCGATCGCCGTCAGTTGTCCTGCCTGTGAGCTGAATTCCTGAAGATAGTCGCTGACAACCTGGCCGGACGCCGGTACAAAGTTTTGAAAAATAAACTGTTCGATAAGCTCCGTCCATTCATCAAACACAGGAAACAATGACAGTGTGGAGAAAACGACCGTAATCAACGGAACGAGCGCAATCAGGGTCGTGTAAGCCAGTGATGCAGATAACTGGAAAATATCGCCACCAAAATTTGGTCGCAGAAATTCAATAATTTTTCGACGGTGCCAAAACATATAAACGGTGTAAGCGGGTATAAAAAAGCCCCGCCATAGCGGGGCTTTTCGTCGCGCCTGAATGGCCGACTGCGTCAGTTAGAGTTTGACAAGTAGTCGAGATCCGATGCTTCCGTCGGGCCGAGAGACCAGGCACCGCGCATCTTGGCATGCTGAATCGCCTGTTGGACTTGCGCATCTGTCATATCGCGCTGGATTTTGAGTTCCTGCCCCGGATAGATCAGGTCAGCATCTTCAATCTGGTCGCGATTGTGCTTGAAAATAAGCGGCCACTGATATGGATCGTTGTATACCTGACTGTATCCTGAAATACCCCACAAATGTTCACCGGCAACTACAACGTGGATATCATCTTTCGGCGCCATGGTCTCAGGTGCCGCGACGGCCGGAGCGGGTGCTGGAGCCGGAGCGGGTGCCGGCGCTGCTTCCGCAGTTGCCGGAGCCTGTTTGGCACTGGCACAGCCAGCCAGCAGTACTGCAGAGATAATTCCCGCACTGATAGCCTTGTACACACCGTTAAATTCTTTCATTTGTCACTAACCTCCACTCAGGTCTATATTTTGATTGGTCTCCGGCCACTAGTATATTGAAAAGCAGTAGAATAAAAAAGGGTTAACTACCAATAATTTAAATGGGTATATTTCATTAAATATGTTAGATCGGTCGAAAAGGATGCCTTAAATTCAACCGCCTTGCATCGTGCCAGACTAATGATGATATTCGCCCAACTCACCTACTGGACAATAAAGTACCCATGATATTTACGATTTATCACAACCCACGCTGCTCGAAATCACGTAATACACTCAAAATACTGGAAGAATCCGGGGTAGATGTAATGGAAGTACGATACCTGGAATCAGTACCTGATAAAGCGACACTGAAACATCTGATCCACCTCCTTGGCGTCAATGTACGCGATATTGTTCGCAACAGTGAAGCTATATACAAGGAGCTCTCCCTGGATCAGGTCAGGGACGATGAAACCCTGCTCGACGCAATGGTTTCACATCCCATATTAATTGAGCGTCCAATCGTTGTTGCAGGTAGTCGCGCGATTATCGGTCGTCCCCCGGAAAAAGTGCTGGATTTACTCGACTAATATGGAAATTCTTGTTTTGTATTATTCCCGCACCGGCGCAGTGACGGCCATGGCCCGACAGGTAGCCCGAGGCATCGGCTCAATATCAGGTGTCGATGCGCGTATACGCACCGTTGCGCCGATCTCAGCCACCCCGGAGTCTGTCGACCCGGCAATTCCTGACAGTGGGCCACCTTATGCCACTGTGCGCGATCTCGCTGAGTGCGCCGGATTGGCACTTGGCAGTCCGACCCGTTTCGGCAATATGGCCGCCCCATTAAAATATTTCCTTGATCAAACCGGGGCCGAATGGCTCAATGGCACCCTGGCAGGAAAACCAGCAGCCTGTTTTACTTCTACCACCTCCCCTCACGGTGGCCAGGAATCTACCTTGCTAACGATGATGGTGCCGCTTCTTCATCACGGCATGATCGTGCTTGGAATTCCCTACACCGAAGCGGGATTGACTCACACTCCCGGCGGTGGCTCTCCATACGGTGCGGGACATCTGGCTGGCGCTGACAACGATCGTGAAATGGATTCAACGGAAAAAGAACTATGTCGCGCACTCGGCGCACGGCTGGCACGGACTGCATTAAAACTTGCCAGTTAGTCGAGATCGAGAGTCCTCAGAAACGGGATGGTTACTCGTCGACCCTCATCCAGTGAGGCACGATCGATAACTTCCAGTAAAGCAAACAGCGAACGGTTGTCGCGAGGCGCCCGCCGTATCAGCCACTCCACAGTGGCTGCAGATATCTTTATTCCCCGGTAATGTGCAGCCCATCGAAATGCCAACGCTCGACGATCATCGTCGAGCGGTCGAATTCTGTATACCAACTGACTGCCAAGTCGGGTTGCAAGATCTGCCAGCTTCAAACCGATTCCTTGAGGGGGATGATCGGCGCTGAACAACAAACGCCCGACAGATGATCGGGTGCGCTCAAAAAGATCCAGCAGCGCCCGTTCCATGGGCTCGTTTGTGGCAATTTCCTGTACATCGTCAATGCAAATCAGGATTGATGGATTGACCTGCCCAATAAGTTCAGCGCTAACTCCAGGCTCACCCATGGATAGATAAATGGCTAATTGACCTCGAGATCTGGCAAGCGCGGCTGCGCCCTGTAAAAGATGAGATTTACCGCTGTCCGCAACACCATGAAGGTAGACCACGCGATCGGTACAAGATAGAGCGAGTTGGCGAACAACACCGATCAGTTCTTCGTTTCCGTCCGGATAGAATGTTTCAATATCTCTTCTGCCGACGCCGGCAAATGGCAGACTGACCTGATCGATCACGTGATGACTCTACACTGAGATATCGACAATTGCGGATTCAGGATCAGTACGCTCTTGAATCGGTAGAGAGCTATCATGGGCATTTATCCGGACTCCATGGTCAGCGCACCCCACTTAACGCGCCCGTTTGCTTTCCTCGCGGATGCCCCAGTACCAGACATAGTGGGCGCCGCTCAGAAGCGTAGTGACAGTGACGCAACCGATCAACAGGGGCAGGAATACGCCGACTGACACCCAACCGGTTTTATCGAGCAGAACCGCGATGACAAGTGTAATCTGTAAAAACGTGTTGATCTTGCTGACGACGCTGGGCTGCATTTGTACATCGCCCTCCAGCGTCTCAAGGATCAAGTAACCACCGACAATCATCAGGTCACGAAACCCCACCAACAAGAATAGCCAGAATGGAATATCGCCCAAAACTGCCAGCATCACGTATGCACTGACAATCAGCATCTTGTCGGCGATTGGATCAAGGATCGCGCCAAGCCTGGAAATAAAATTAAATCGTTTGGCAATATAACCGTCGAGACCATCCGTTACGCCGGCAATGATAAACAGCAATAGCGCACTCTCGTAGGCACGATCACGCAAAAGCAGGACCATCACCGGGGTAGCGGCGATTCGGGCAAACGTCAAAAAGTTGGGAATTTGCGAAATCAATGGAGGATGAGAAGTCTTAATGTTACGGTTTGCTCAATGCCGAAGTCACGATGCCGGCGCTTGGACTATAATCGCCGATCATGCGCCCAGCGCGGTCGCGATTAGATCATATTTTATACTCAGGATCATCCGCTGATCAGATGACTTCAGATTTACCTTCATCCTTGTCCTACAAACAGGCCGGCGTTGATATTGATGCCGGAGATGCTTTAGTCGAACGCATCAAGCCACTTGCCCAAAGTACATCACGAGTGGAGTGTATCGGCGGCCTTGGCGGCTTCGGTGGATTATTTGAGCTCGCCGCCAATAAATATCGCAATCCTGTACTTGTTTCCGGCACGGACGGTGTCGGCACCAAACTCAGGCTTGCCATCGAAACCAACCGTCACAATACGGTGGGAATCGACCTTGTTGCCATGTGTGTCAATGATATCGTCGTCTGCGGTGCAGAACCCCTGTTTTTTCTCGATTATTTTGCTACCGGCAAACTTGATCCAATACAGGGTGAATCGGTCATTGCCGGTATTGCAGAGGGGTGCCGACAGGCAGGCACGGCACTGCTTGGTGGCGAAACCGCGGAAATGCCAGGCATGTACCACGGCTCAGATTATGATCTTGCCGGCTTTGCCGTTGGCGTGGTCGAAAAAGAGCAGATTATCGATGGACAACAAATCGAATATGGCGATGTGTTGATCGGTATCGCCTCAAGCGGTGCCCACTCCAATGGCTTTTCACTGATTCGCCAAGTCATAGACAAGAGCGGCCTGCCGCTGGACACTCCGTTTGGCAAATCCACGCTCATCGACACGCTACTCGAGCCGACACGTATTTACGTGGCTGCGCTGCGCAGTCTCATCGAAAAAACGACAGTCCACGGGATCGCTCATATCACAGGCGGTGGTCTACCCGGAAATGTCTCGCGAATTCTAGGTGACCGACACCACGCCATAATTGATGGCAGCGCGTGGCCTGAAACAGAGTTATTCACCTGGTTGAAAAAGACAGGTGGTATCGAAGAGTCGGAAATGCTGCGCACCTTCAACTGTGGAATCGGCATGGTGCTTGTAGTGCCACCTTCGTCTGCCGATATGGCATTGGTCAGCCTCGCATCAAGTGGTGAGACAGCTTTCATCATTGGTCATATTGAAGACGGCGAACAAGGCGTTGAAGTCCGCTAGCGCCATTCGGTTACCTGCCGGTGCGGCCAATATTAATAAAGCATAACGGCCGATACGGATTCCCTTACTAAACATAGTTGACGCAAACCCCGGAACACGGATTTGAACGATCGGCTCAAGGCAGCGGTATTAATATCAGGCAACGGTACCAATCTCGATGCCATCATCAATCACCTCTCCACTCACGATGTACCATGCAATATTCAGGTTGTAGTCAGCAATAATCCATCAGCATATGGACTATTACGTGCTACTCGTGCGGGAATTCCAACAGCAGTGGTGAATCATCGTGACTATCCCGATCGATACACTTTCGACCAACAGCTTCTGAAAACCCTTAACAAGCACCAAACGCACACTGTCATCCTGGCGGGTTTCATGCGCATACTGACTACAGATTTTGTTGAACATTTTAAGGGGCGAATGTTAAATATCCACCCTTCCCTGTTACCAAAGTTGAAGGGCCTCGACACCCACAAACGGGCAATCGAAGAAGGCCATGAATTTCATGGTGCCAGCGTTCACTTCGTCACGCCGGAACTGGACTCAGGCGCGGTCATCATACGCGGGCGTTTACGTGTAAATGCACAAGACACCGCTGAATCACTTGCACAACGTGTCCATCAACTTGAATACAGAATATACCCCCAGGCGGTTGAATGGCTTGCCAAGGGCCGCCTCCGCCTCGATAACAACAATGTCTATCTCGACGACGAGGTACTACCACCCGAAGGCGTGGAGGTTATTGATGAAAACCCATAATTACCAATCAAACCATGGTTCAAAATTCATCGGATCACTTGTCGGAGCTTTGGTCGCTGTTGTATTCACCCTGGCGTCAATTTCGAGCCCTGCAACGGCAGCGCAAACAGACATGCCATTAAACCTGACGTATCGGGTCCAATTGGGAGTCAAATCACTCGGAACGATCGAAGTACAACTGAAACGGAATGAAGAACTGCACACCATTCGGTCAGTGACCCGACCTGAAGGGATCGTGCGTCTGTTTGGTGGCGACGTAGTTGAGAGTTTTGATTACACACCCACTGGAAAAAGCTGGTTAGCGAACTCTTACGAAGAACAGTCAGAGCGCAAAGACAAAGACTTTACGGTGCAATTCGAAAACGGCGCCCAGCTCACTGCAAAACTGAATGAAACCATGGAAAAGTTTCCCGCTAACAGCATCGTCGAGCCGCAGGCGTTTCCATTGGCAGCCTATTATTTTACTGATGAAATTCTCGATAAGCAGAAAGTACTGATCCCCAGTCGACATGGTATTCGTACTTACCAATATGACTTGGTCGGTGAAGAAACACTGACTATAGACAAACAATCGTACAACGCAACGAAGTGGACGCGGCGACGGATAGATAAAGACGACAGGTGGGTGGAAATCTGGATCGACACGAAATCAAGAATTCCGCTTCGTATCGACACAGTAAGAGGCGATCGTACTGTCACTGCAGAACTAATCGAAAACGGGTCTTAAAATTACAGATCTCGTTCAGTCACAACAAGCCGATTTTCAGCACATCAATATTCAGCATAACAACGGACATATTGGTCTACGTTCCCGATTTTATTTCCCTTCTGGCGGGGAAATGTCGAAATCAAGCTTATCGTCATTAACGCTGACTTTTACCAACCCGCCCTTTTCAAGACGCCCGAACAGTAGTTCATCAGCCAGTTCACGTTTGATTTTGTCCTTGATTAGTCGCGCCATCGGACGCGCACCCATTGCAGGATCGAAACCGTGCTTTGCCAACCACTTGCGGGCGTTTGAATCAACTTCGATCTGTACATTTTTCTCCAGCAATTGCTGCTCCAGCTCAAGGATAAACTTGTCAACCACATGAGCGATGGTGTCCTCGTTGAGGGCAGCAAAGTGAATAATCGAGTCAATTCGATTTCTAAACTCCGGAGTAAACGTTTTTTCAACCGCAATTTGTGATTCGCCACTGTGATCCTGGGTTACAAACCCCATGGAACTACGCGACATCTGAGTCGCTCCGGCATTGGTTGTCATGACGATAATGACATTCCTGAAGTCAGTCTTGCGACCATTGTTATCGGTCAATGTTCCGTAGTCCATAACCTGCAGCAAGATATTAAAGACCTCGGGATGGGCTTTTTCTATCTCATCAAGTAATAACACGGCATGAGGGTTACGTGTGATCGCCTCCGTTAGCAGTCCACCCTGATCGAACCCTACATACCCCGGAGGCGCACCGATCAATCTGGAAACTGTATGTCGTTCCATGTATTCAGACATATCGAAGCGAACCAGTTCGATACCGAGGGTCATGGCCAACTGCCTGGTTACCTCGGTTTTACCGACACCGGTCGGCCCTGAGAACAGAAATGAGGATATCGGCCGATCATCATTCCCAAGACCCGCCCGCGACAGCTTGATGGCGGTTACCAGAGCGTCTATGGCGTCGTCCTGACCAAACACCACCATCTTGAGATCGCGATCAAGGCTGGCAAGCACCTCACGATCCGTTACCGACACGCTTTTGGTTGGAATTCTTGCAATCTTGGAAACAACAGTTTCGATATCGCGAACCGAAATCTTGCGCTTGCGCTTCGACGGCGACGATAATCGATTAAGTGCTCCCGCCTCATCGATTACATCGATTGCTTTATCCGGCAGGTATCGATCATTAATGTAGCGCGCCGATAACTCAGCCGCACTTCGTAGCGACGGCTGGGTAAATGTAACTTCATGATGATCCTCAAAACGACTTTTAAGGCCTCTTAAAATTTCGACCGTTTCATCAACACTCGGTTCGGTGATATCGATTTTCTGGAAGCGACGTGACAACGCCCGATCCTTTTCAAATATCGTTCGATACTCCTGATATGTCGTCGAACCAATACATTTGATCCTGCCTGATGCCAGTAGCGGTTTAAGTAGATTGGATGCATCCATAGCACCACCAGACGCTGATCCTGCACCGATAATGGTATGTATCTCATCGATAAAAAGTATGGCGCCTTCGGTTTCGGTCAACTCCTTGAGAACTGCCTTGAGACGCTGCTCGAAGTCGCCACGATATTTTGTCCCGGCCACTAATAATCCAAGGTCGAGGGCAAAGATTGTGCTATTTTCAAGAACTTCCGGCACTTCGTCATCGACGATCTTCTTGGCGAGCCCTTCGGCTATAGCCGTTTTACCAACCCCGGCCTCACCGACCATAAGCGGATTATTCTTACGTCGACGACATAAGATTTGTATGGTCCGCTCAACTTCCGCGGCACGACCGATCAGTGGATCTATTCGTCCTGCACTCGCCTGCTCATTGAGGTTAATGGCAAACGCCTTGAGCGGGCTCTCGCCCTTGTCCGTGTCGCCGCCTTCACTGTCCTCCTCAATCGCCTTGGGCGATTCATCGCCCTCGACCGAATGCTTTGCGATTCCATGTGAAATGTAATTCACAACATCCAGGCGGCTGATGTCCTGCTGTTGTAGAAAGTAAACGGCATGAGACTCGCGTTCGGAAAAGATCGCAACCAGTACGTTACTACCGGTCACTTCCTTTTTGCCGGAACTCTGGACATGGAGTATCGCGCGCTGAATAACACGCTGAAATCCGAGAGCCGGCTGCGGATCGACGTCGCCCTCGGATTCGGGCTGATGGGGTACTTGTTCTTCGAGAAAGCGTTCGAGCTGTTCGCGAAGCTTATCGGTATGTGCACCACATGCCGCCATCACCTTCGAAGCCGATGGGTTATCAAGCAACGAGATTAACAAGTGCTCGACCGTTATATATTCGTGACGTGATGCTCGCGCATATTGAATGGCGAGATTCAATGAGACTTCAAGATCGCGTGCCAACATTATTCAGGCTCCATCGTGCATTGCAGTGGATGCTGGTTTTCCTGGGCGTAACCCAGCACCTGCTGAACCTTCGTCTCAGCAATTTCGAAAGGAAACACACCACAAATGCCGCTACCTTTGTGATGGATCGTTAGCATTATCTGTACGGCCTGCTCGCGGTTTTTCTGAAAGAACCTTTCCAGCACAATAACCACGAAATCCATCGGCGTATAGTCATCATTTAGCAAAACGACCTTGTACAGTCGCGGCTTTTTGACCTTCGGTTTCGCCTCTTTAAGAGAGGTTCCTCCGGTTCGCTGAATTTCCCTGGAATCACTCATCTGGACCGTACAAGTTTAACCCTGTGAATCATACAACCGGATATGTCGGGTGATGACATCAATCGACGCGCATTCATCGCTTCATGAAAATAAATCCATTCGAGACATTTCTCAAGACCTGAGGCTAACTATTCATCAACAATATAACGATTCCTGACCGTGGATACCTTAACTTTTACGCAAAAAAGCCGCCCTGGTATGGGCGGCTTTTCAGCTAGTGCACTATCTCTGAAATATTAACCATCCGTGCCAAACTGGGCCTCCTCTGTGGAGCCGGTCATCGCTGTAACCGATGATCGACCGGCCTGAATAACGTTAGTGACGCTATCAAAATACCCGGCGCCTACTTCAGCCTGATGGCTCGCAAACGTATAGCCTCTGGATTTGGCTGCGAATTCGCGCTCCTGAACCATTTCGACGTATGCGGTCATCCCGTCCTTGACGTAATTTTGTGCCAGATCGAACATGTTGTACCACATACTGTGAATGCCTGCGAGGGTGATGAACTGATACTTGTAGCCCATGGCGCCAAGCTCGCGCTGGAACCGTGCAATCGTTGCATCGTCAAGATTTCGCTTCCAGTTAAATGACGGCGAGCAGTTGTAGGCGAGTAGCTGATTCGGAAATTCCTTGTGAATAGCCTCAGCGAAGGTTTTTGCCTGCTCCAGATCAGGAACAGCCGTCTCGCACCAGATGAGGTCGGCATATGGCGCATAAGCCAATCCACGTGATATGGACTGATCGATCCCCGGCCGGGTCACCCAGAATCCTTCCGGAGTGCGATCGCCAGTTACAAACGGTTTATCTCGTTCGTCTATATCGGACGTCAGCAGGGCCGCTGCATCGGCGTCGGTTCGTGCCAGCACGATCGTGGGCACGCCCATGACATCAGCAGCAAGTCGAGCCGCAACCAGTTTCTGGATCGCTTCCTGGGTTGGCACCAACACTTTACCGCCCATGTGGCCACATTTCTTGACCGAGGCGAGCTGATCTTCGAAGTGTACGCCGGCCGCACCGGCTTCGATCATGCCCTTCATGAGCTCAAATGCATTCAATACTCCGCCGAAACCGGCTTCGGCATCAGCAACAATCGGCACAAAGTAATCGACGTCGCTCTTACCCGCCGCACACTGGATCTCATCAGCACGCTTGAACGCATTGTTGATCCGTTTTACCACCGTTGGCACCGAATCGACCGCGTACAAGGATTGATCAGGGTACATGGTCTCACTGGTATTGGCATCGGCTGCAACCTGCCACCCGGACAAATAGATGGCTTTAATACCCGCTTTGACCTGTTGCAAGGCCTGGCCACCGGTAAGTGCACCTAGGCAATTTACATAATCTTCGGTATTAATCCGGCGCCACAGTTTTTCGGCTCCCATTCGCGCCAGGGTATGCTCAATGTGCACCGAACCGCGAAGCCTGACGACATCGGCCGATGTGTAATCACGGGTCACATCTTTCCAGCGGGGATTTTCTGCCCATTCTTGCTCCAGCAGCTTGGCGGATTCGGTTAAATTCATGGTTTGGCCTCAAAGGTTAGGATATCGAATTCGGGAGTTCCAGCACTCGGCGCCAACGCGATTTGCGTATCGGCTGTACCCGAAATAAGTGGTAAAAATTACAAGAGGATGCTTCAAACATTACATACCTGTAAGCGATTCTATTAAGTCACCATTATTTGACAATCCAATTATTTCAATGTTTACTATTGGGCTGTTCAATTCTTGATGCTGTCTCCTTGTCCGGAAACTCTGCCCCCTACTACAAGCAAAACAGACTTAAGCAGTTACGCGCGTTTTGTACCACTGCCAGATGCGGTAGTATTTCCAAGGCAGCGGAAAAACTGTTCTTAAGTCAACCGTCCGTATCCCTGCAAATACAAGCACTTGAGCGTGAACTCGATACGACACTTTTCGAAAGGCGCGGTCCAAGTATCCGTCTGACACCGGAAGGAAAGACGCTCCTTGAGATATCCCTGCCCCTGGTTCAAGGAATCGATTCGCTGACTGACACATTCACGGAACGCAGCGGAAATCTTGAACAAGGCGAGCTGAATATTGCCGCCGGCGAATCCACGATCCTCTATATCCTGCCTGATGTCATCAAGAACTTCTCGGTGGAATTTCCGGGAATACGAATCAAACTCCACAATGTCACCGGGCGTGACGGCATGGAGATGCTGCGCTTGGACCTGGCCGATTTCGCAATTGGATCAATGCTCGAGATACCGGATGACATTAATTATCATCCGATTTTTCAGTTCAATCCAAAACTGATCACACCGCTCGACCATCCGTTGTCAAAATCCTCTGACATCAGGCTCGAGGAGATAGGTCCGCACGGATTGATATTGCCACCACGGCATTTGAGTACCTGGCGAATGGTGGATGTGGTATTTCACCAGCACAATATCCCCTACACCGTAACTCTTGAGGCAGGCGGCTGGGAAGTCATTAAAAAATACGTCGAAATCGGGCTAGGTATATCCATCGTCACCGATATCTGCCTGACGGGTGAAGAACGCCTGGTATCGATCTCGCTGGATCGCTACTTCCCGACGCGGAGTTATGGAGCCGTCATTCGTCGCGGGAAGTATCTCAGTATCGCCGCGCGTACTTTTCTCACCATGATGGATCCTAATTTCAATGAAATCCCAAATCCCAAGCGTAGAACCCGGGCAAGTTGACTCAATCGGTATCCAGATGCGCTAAAATTGGAGCCATCTTCCATATTATCGGAATATATTTGTGATTCGATTTCTCGCAACTGCAATTATTTTCTTCAGCCTGGTGGCGCCAACGCCATCTATTGCTGCAATCGGCATTGGTCCCGTGCCTGTGTGCTATGACTTCGGCTGCAAAACAAAGGACATGGTGCAAATCACCCCCGAAGAATGGCGTGAGGTGAGCGGCTGGTTTACGCCTGTAGCGCAAACTTCAGAAGAAGAGCGACAGCAGATCAAGCAAGCCATCGGCTGGATGGAAGTGGTCGTTGGTAAACATACGCCCACTTACCGGGATACCGGCCTAGACCTTCAATATCATGGCGAATTTCCCGGGCAACTCGATTGTATCGATGAATCGCTCAACACCACCACTTACTTGCGATTATTCGAGTCACAAGGACTTTTCAAGTATCACAAGGTGCATGACAGGGCTTATCGACGCGCCATTCTCGATCAGCACTGGGCAGGACAGATCGAGGATCTTTCCACGGGCAAACGCTATGCGGTCGATTCCTGGTTTCAGCGCAACGGTATACTGCCTTACATGCAGGAATTAACAGCTTGGGAAGATATCCCCTACTTCTTCTCATCTTACGTCGATAATTCTGACGAGTACGAAAATGATGGAGACGCGCAGGCACGTCAGTCGATGTGGCAAAGTATAAAAAAACGTTTTAAAGGGGTCAGCGGCAGTTCGAATTAGCCTTGTAGAAAACGCTTCACTATAATTATTTAAAGACGGACTCCGAGTGTGAATGCACCAGTCACCCGGGGTTCAGTTGACACCTACGCCTGAATGCTTGTCGGCGGAAATACGCCTTTTTGGAACCGGATTAAAATGACAACCAGCAAGCCCAGGGTCGTGGTCGGTATATCAGGCGGGGTCGACTCATCGGTCGCCGCTCACCTCCTCAAAGAATCCGGTTACGAAGTCATCGGGCTTTTCATGAAAAACTGGGAGGAGGACGACGAACAGGAATACTGCGCAGCGGCGGAGGATATGGTGTATGCCGAAGAGGTATGCGACACACTGAAGATTCCCCTTCGCACCATCAACTTCTCTCATGAATACTGGGAGCGAGTATTTTCCAACTTCCTCAGCGAACACCAGGCCGGACGTACACCAAACCCTGATGTCCTGTGTAACAAGGAAATAAAGTTTAAGGAATTTCTGGACTACGCAGATTCATTGGGGGCCGATTACATCGCCACGGGCCACTATGTCAGGCGTGCTGTGAGTGGCCGTAACATCCAGTTACTGAAAGGCGTGGATTCAAATAAGGATCAGTCCTATTTTCTCTATACCTTACAGCAGCGCGCTTTACGCCGCAGTCTGTTTCCTTTAGGTGAGCATAATAAGGAAGATATACGCAAAATCGCTGCCGACCTTGGTTTATCCAACCACGACCGCAAGGACAGCACCGGAATATGCTTTATCGGGGAACGTAAATTTCGGCAGTTCCTGTCGGTGTATCTGCCACCGAAGCCAGGTGAGATTCGCACACTTGATGATGATGAGGTCATCGGCAAACACGAGGGATTGATGTACTACACCATCGGTCAACGACAGGGACTTGGCATAGGGGGCACTGGTGGATCAGGTGATGCCTGGTATGTCGCCGACAAGGATTTGAGCCGCAAGGTATTGTACGTCGTTCAGGGCCGCGAACACCCCTATTTATTACGCTCACACGTGTATGCTGGTCAGGTTTCCTGGATAACGGAGCTGCCGCCGCGGATTCCTTATCGTTGCACTGCTCGCATTCGCTACCGTCAGCAGGATCAGGCGGGCATCGTCACCCGTGTTGGCAGTAACAGTGCCAAGGTCGAATTTGACGAACCGCAATGGGCCGTCACCCCAGGGCAATCCATTGTAATTTACGATCAGGATGTGTGTCTGGGTGGTGGGATTATCGAAAACGCCCTTGAACCGGAAGACTAGGCAAACTATTTGTGCGCGCTAATTTTTAAGCTTACAAGATTCAAGACATGGCTCAGATAGCGAATCAGTTTCGCCCTCGACCAGTTAGTAAAAATCGCGACGCATTTCTGAACAACACGCCTGTTCCGCGCGCCAACCGCGCCAGATAACCCTCTCTTTCAACAACTGCTGCATCAGCATCCAGTAATGCCGGGCATACCGTACGTTTCTGTTTATCGATAGCCGATCTGTCAACTTCGCACATCCTGTTGAATATCCACCTGGAAATGAAGTTCCATCTGCCTTTACGGGTGTAGCTGGCGACAAAGTCGACAATTACCGGCTGCCCTTCGACTGTCATCAGCGTGTTGTCCGGGCTTCTCAAATCACAGTGAGCGACGCCAAGGCGGTGCATGCCATCTACCAGTCGCTGCATTTTTTCGAAAAAACTCGCCCATTCGGATTCGGATAAATCCTGTTGACGATAGGGTACTGCATCAAATTTCGACATGACAAATGCCCTTTTATCGATCACTTGCAATATTTTCGGAACACCACATAAGGACTTGAGGCGGGTTAACGCGCGAACTTCGCGCCTTGCAAGCATCGGGCCCAACCAGTAGGCGAAACCGGGATCAGCGCCTGCATGATCCTTGATCACATATTCGCTGCGGTCAATAATAACGACAGCAACATGGGGCCTTGAACCGGATCCAACACGAAGCATTTGAACGATGCGGGCATCGGCGCCGACATACTCGAGGCGGGCTTTAAGGCGGTCGTGCGCAGCCAGAATATCGGCGGCAGTCGGTTGAGGTTTGGGCATAGGCTATCGATCAATCCGTTAACCATGACATCATACCGCATGATGCCACTTACGATCTTATATGCTTTGCAATTGTTGTGTGTATCTTGCTAGTAAAAAACGTTTAAACTGAACATCAACAATATCACCGGGTATTCGATACTTTAAGACATACTTATATCGTGCTCGTGACTATCCGACACCAGAACAACCGCATGAAGGATTGCAAAATGAAACCGAACAAGTCCACTATCAACTTCCTCCTCGCAGTTTTCACACTTCTGCTGGTGCCGACTTCCCATGCAGCCAAACCCACTATTGGTGTAGCTGAATTTACAAATACCGCCACCGGCGTTTATTGGTGGGGTGGTGGTGTAGGTTGGGAATTATCCAGCATGGTCAGCAATGAACTATCCAACACCGGATCATTTCGTGTTGTAGAACGGGCCAAACTCGAACCTGTATTACGTGAACAAAATCTTGCTGCATCAGGACGGATCAGTGCTGCATCCGGCGCTAAAATTGGCGAGATGACCGGCGCGCAATATCTGGTTCTTGGCACCCTGACATCGTTCGAAAATAATGTGCAGAGTACGGGTGGCGGTATCAGTATTGGTGGCGTTTCAATTGGCGGCAAAAAGAAAAGTGCCTACATTGCTGTCGATCTCAGGGTGGTAGATTCAACCACGGGTGAAATTGCCTATTCACGTACCGTCGAAGGTCGTTCCAGCGGCACGGGAATCAGTCTCGGCGTCTTTCGCGGCGGATTTGGCGGAAGGCTGAACGACGAGAAGAAAACACCCGTGGGTAAGGCGATTCGTGCTGTCATTGTTGAGATTACCGATTATCTTGAGTGTGTCATGGTGGATGGCGGATCCTGCGAAGCCGAGTACCAGGCAAAGGAAGAGAAGCGTCGTTCAGGACTTAAAGGGCTTATCAATCTGGATTAAGCCATCCCGATCACCTTGAGACGCTAACTATCCAGTTAAAGAATCGCTGAACGGTATCCACACCGGGTTAATTCGATTTGAAATCGATGACCCGGTTTAGCGGGGACAAGTTAATCTCATCGAACACAGTACCCGAAGGCGCATTCAACACCAGGGTCACTGCGTCGGCGATGTCCTTGGCACGCAAATGCTCTGCATCCCCTTTACCCGGCGCGAATCCCTGGCCGGCATAGAAGTCGGTTTGTGTCATGCCGGGATTAATCAAACAAACCCGGATGCCACGTGATGCGCATTCGATTCGAAGTGATTTTACGAAACCACGTAGACCGAATTTGGAGGCCGAATAGGCCGTGCCTCGTTGACCCGCCTGATGACCTGCCTCCGACCCGATAAAGACAAAATTGCCCTGACGTCTTTTCTTGAATATCGGTACGAATGCACGGGCGATCAGCATCGGGGCTAACAGGTTCAAATTCAACTGATATCGTATATCGTCCACACCCAGTGACTCGAGCGGAGCAAAACGACCGGCACCTGCGCACGAAATGATGGTATCTGCATCTTCCTGTTCACGCGCGAGGCGGGTTGCGAAAGCAACGATGGAATCAGGGTTCGACAGATCCTGCTCAATGACATGATCAAATAGCCCCGTATCAATACCACTTGGTAAGCTGCGAGCAATGCCAACCAGATCAAAACCTTCGTGATGCAGCGTCTGACAAATAGCGAGTCCTATACCTCGACTGGCGCCAGTCACTATGGCTTTCCGCTTGTTCACGATGCCCCCTCTTCAATTCGATATATCGAATCCTTATCAACGTACTGCTCAATACTATTTGACGCGGCCTCTAACAGGTCAGCTTCTATCTCAGCACAATAGCCAACCATCCCATTATTATCTTCAAGGCAATGGATAAACAATGGTTCCTTTGGATAGAGTTTGCGCATTCTTTTATAAAAATCACGCGGTAATCTAAAGCCGCCAACTGATACTGAATGAACAAGCGATGAGTTCAGATGGGAGAAAATCCGCTCACATAGTGCCGCAAATTCTGACTTGAAATTCGGGTGATAAATTAACGGGTCAAACCGTAGTGCAACAGGCCATCCATGACGCTGCAATGCCGCCAATGCATCCATGCGTCGTTCACTATTCGGTACCTTATGCTCAAGCGTCCGCGATGCAGGTTCCGTCGTAAAGCTGAATGCCACAACTACGTTTGAAAGTGGCTCTCGTGACAGCAACGAACGGATTTGCGTGCTTTTTGTTCTTAACTCAAGCCAGTTGCTCGGTAGTTCCTCAAAGACAGGTAATACCGATTCTACAAACCCGGTTAACGGTTCAAGCGCCAGGGAGTCACAATCGTATCCTGAGAAAAACCAGTTTTCGTCACCAGGTGGAGCGCTAGCCGCTAGTCCACGAATCGAATCGAAAAATTCCTCATAGTTGACGTACAAAACATAGTTGGCCGAACGATATATCCCTTGCAGAAAGCAATACCGGCAGTCATACAAGCAATTGAGCATATGCGAAAAATAGTAGTTGTTTTTGCCACCAACCGAATACTCTTGAGGTGCAGGCAAAACCTTTGTTCCATGCTTGATCGCAAGGATGAGTGCAGGACGATTTTTCTGTAAGCGAAAATTCTGGCCTGAGCGATTGAATAATTCCCCATAACGTTCACATTCAACAACTTCAGCACGAGGATATTGATTTAGAATTTTTTGGGTTCGAGGATGATCTATCGCCTCACGTTCCAGATAAATCAAGTCAATCATTATTCACTCCATGTCGGTTTGAGTGAATCAAGGCGCGTGTTTAACTGATTGATTACTTCACGAGCTGAGTGACATTTATTGAACTCATCCGGGAAAGGTATCTTGCCGGCATTGACCGCAGCGATATCAAATAACAGTGCGCGCAAACGATGAGTATTGGTGACCGTGAAATGCCAACGATCAGTAAACTCGTGAACATCAATTTCTGCGTTATCGTCTCGGATGATTGTTGCCAGATCCAGCAGCGGATTAATGAATGTTTGTATGATGGTTTCGAGGCGTGAGTTGATCAGATCGCTGATGGCGTGTCGATCAAGATCGGACCAACTATGGACACGATTATCAGATACAACCTTGACCGCATGGACCAGATCGACCGGGGAGAACCGTCGTGCGGCGCCAAAATACCCCGCGCACTCCATATCGTAAAGCATTTGATCGGCATACTCCGACTCCACAGTATCAACCGTTAGGCACTCAGCACTGAACAGCTTCAATGGAATCGGGATCGATGGGTAATGGAATTCGGATTGGTTCACATATCGACTTTTGTTGACCACGACCACAGTGCCGCGAGGAAGATCCGGGTGACCCGCAATACCTGCATTGATCCAGACACACTCCGGTCCTGTCTGAAAATGACCCGCAAGAAAGCCGGTGGCTGCAGCACACGCATTTTGACCAATCCCGCTGACGACAAGGGCAATATCATCGCTTGTATAGGCTTTGAATCCGAAACTTGCAATCGGCTTCAGTCCATAGTGTTCTATCCAGGGGCGGGCCTCACAGGATAACGCCGTGACCAAACACAATTTACTCACATCGAAACATCAGACATGGATAGTGATTTTGGCTGTGTATATCTATCAGCCATACTACGGAGCTGGTCAGCCCACAGGTAATTCCGACGTTTTATAGCGCCTTGTTCAAGGATACTTACTTTTTGCAGAAAGGTACGGATTACTGCCTCGCGCATGGCAGTCGTCAGGTGATCAGAGTCGAGTAGCTTTTGAAGGGCAACGATGCGAAATCGATCCATTCCCCAATACCGACGTGAAAGTTGATCGTCATGCCCACCTTGTTTAATGACAAGTGCTTCAGAGACAAACTCAACCTCGGTTACTACGCACATGCGTAGCCACAAATCGTAGTCTTCACACGCCGGCAATGATTCGTCGAAGCCATCATGTTCGTGAAAGAAGTCTCGCTCAATCATAACGGTGGATGGAGAAATAACACAAAGCGGTAAGCAATGCTCGAATATATATCCACCTCTTTTTCGATGCTTGTTCTTCGGGTTGACTCGCACCCCACGACGAAACCAGATCTCGTCCGTATGGCAGATTCGCGTACCGCGCCTTCTGGTGATCGCCCTGGATTGATGACTCAGTTTGTCCGGCAACCACTCATCGTCAGAATCAAGAAAAGCAATCCAGTCGCCGCGTGCCGCCGCAACACCACGGTTACGTGAAACACTCACTCCACTATTAACGGGATTCTTAATAAGCCGAACTGCGGGAAATTCTCTTGCGACACGAGTAGCAGTCGCGTCGCTCGAAGCATCATCAACGACAATCACCTCAAGTGGCTTCAGGGTTTGGCGATTGACGGATTCGATGGCACGAGCGACGCTCTCGGGCCGATTATGTACAGGGATGACGACTGAAATCTGCAACGTCATCCAGCATTACCTGGAACGACTCATACGCCTAGAGCAATTCCGATATTGCCGCGCGCTCCTCGCGAAGCTCTTTTTCAGTTGCCGACATCTTTTCACGACTGAAATCGTTGATATCGAGACCTTGAACAATCTCATAACCACCGTTCTTGCACACCACCGGATATGAATAGATGATTCCAGGTTCGATTCCATAGCTGCCGTCACTTGGGATGGACATACTGACCCAGTCATCATCAGCCGTTCCATGAACCCAGGTGCGCATATGGCCTATGGCGGCAGACCCCGCGGACGCTGCACTTGACGCACCACGTGCTTTAATAATGGCGGCTCCTCGCTGTTGAACCACCGGAATAAACTCATCTTTCATCCAGCCCTGGTCCACGCAATCAATGGCCGGCTTGTCATCGACAAGCGCATGGTGAAGGTCTGGGTACTGTGTCGCAGAATGATTCCCCCAGATGATCATTTTTCGAATTGCCGTTGAATGAACTCCTGCTTTGGCCGCTAACTGACTGATTGCACGATTGTGATCTAGACGGGTCATGGCGGTAATTTGCGACGAATTGATATCCGGTGCATTGGCCGAGGTGATGAGCGCATTGGTATTGGCTGGATTACCAACAACCAGCACCTTGACATCTTTACTGGCCACCTTGTTTAACGCTTTCCCCTGAACCGAAAAGATTTGCGCGTTGGCAGTTAGAAGATCCTTTCGCTCCATCCCCGGTCCACGTGGACGCGCACCGACCAGCAGCGCATAATCGACATCCTTGAACGCAACATTTGCATCATCCGAAATTTCAATTCCCGCGAGAGTCGGAAACGCACAGTCGTCAAGCTCCATCACAACACCCTGGAGCGCCTCCATAGCTGGCGTAATTTCAAGCAGTTGCAAAATAACCGGCTGATCGGCACCAAGCATTTCGCCAGCGGCAATTCGGAACAGCATCGAATAACTGATTTGACCGGCTGCACCTGTCACTGCAACACGTACGGGTTGTTTCATATATATGCTCCTGTGAATGGAAAATAAGACTGAAATTTCAGAAGGGAATCATGATTAATTTGTGCAACGCATCATTTTATCGTGTGAGTGCGACTTTGCAATCAAAACACCGTTATTTATGGATATTTCGATGGTGGGCGGGAGACCAATTCCAACCGCTTAAATTACGCGGATATCTCGATTATTAAACCGACCAACACAACCAGACAGCAGGAGTATGCTTTCATGGCAACTACTCACGATGCGAATCAACATCAAGGCCGACCTTCCTCATATTTCTTTAAAAGCACGCCTTCGTCACCACAACAACTCGCGGTACATTTTTTTACTGCGCTGATCGATTCGACGGAGTCATCCAAAAATACCGAAACCGGCAAATTCTCCGTGGCACAATCACAACCCTGATCAGCGTAGACATAAACATTAGTCAATCCTGCCGCGCGGGCGACCTTCTCAGCACGATATAACAAATCAACCGGCGTTGCCGGTAAATGAGATAGTTGATAGGCAGGGAAAAAACGTGTTAAGTGCCAGGGACTGTCGGCACCGAGATGATCGCGGATCCAGTGTGCTGCGCGCGCAATGTTGTCCAGACCATCATTACGAGTGGGAATAATATTCGTCCGTGTTTCGACATGAAAACCCAGGCTGTCTGCATACTCGAGCGAATCGAGAACATCAGCCACGCCCGCCTTGCCACAGATACTCTTGTAAAAAGAATCTTCCATGCTCTTGATGTCCGAACACAAGACATCAACCGATCCTACAAGGCAGTCGAGCGCCTCGTGAGTGACAAAACTGTTACTGACATACACGGTGTACAGTCCCTTGTCATGCGCAACCGCGCAGACATCGAGCACGTATTCCATCCAGATAACCGGCTCGGAGTAAGTAAACGCTATACCTTGACAGCCATGACGTATTGCCGCTTCTACAATTGATTCAGGTGTGACGAATGGTTGGGTTGAACGACCACGCGCCAACCGATCGAGTTCAGCCTCACCCCACGATATTTCCAGGTTATGGCAGCCGGTGCAGCGGAAGCTGCAACCATAACCGCCCACAGACATGACCTTCGTTCCAGGTTGGTAATGACGTACCGGTTTATCCTCGATTACGCCGATATCGATGCTTGATACGATGCCGTAACTTAAGTTGTAGAGCGTGCCATTTCGATTAACGTGCGCCTGACAGAATCCACGTTGTCCATGACGAAGTCGACAGCGCCATGGACACAGATTACAACGTGTCGTGCCGTCGTCCAGCTTTTCCTGGAGACGCGTAGGCACCAGTTGGTACGTTGACGGTAACTCCCGTGAGGTGGTTTCTACTGCAGGTATATTCGACATATTCAACTATCGTGATATCAGATACGAGATTCGCATGAGATTTTGTCTGTAAACAGTGTTTGGACTATTTCAACTGGTCGTATCGGATTGTAACCGCCTAATACTGACAACAACAAAAGAGTCGCAAAATATACGCTAACAATCGATAGTGGCGATTCGATAAATCAACCTAACCGGCTGGCATAACGCGGAATAAAGCTTGAAGTGGCAATAATCCATCCACCTCGAATCTGTCAACAAATGCAGACGAGAGTATATGGCTGGGGGAGAGGGATTCGAACCCCCGCTGGCGGAGTCAGAGTCCGCAGTCCTACCACTAGACGATCCCCCAGTGGTATGCGTATATGAGGATAGCAGAATAGACTGCCCCGCGAGAACTGCGGGGCGAAGCAGGATATCGGATTAACGCTTGGAGAACTGAGGGCTCTTGCGTGCCTTCTTGTACCCGACTTTCTTGCGTTCAACTTCGCGTGGGTCGCGGGTGACATAGCCCGCCTTACGAAGAGACCCTCTCAGGCTTTCGTCATATTCGAGTAGGGCTCGGGTAATACCGTGACGAATTGCACCGGCCTGGCCACTATTACCACCACCGGAAACGGTAATTCGAATATCCAGCTTGTCCATCAAATCAGCAAGCTCAAGCGGCTGGCGAACAACCATGCGCGCCGTTTCGCGACCAAAATATTCGTCCAGGGAGCGGTTGTTAACTTTGATTTCGCCGCTGCCCGAGCGCACGAAAACACGCGCGGTGGACGATTTTCGTCGTCCTGTTCCGTAATATGTTTGTTGGGTCGCCATATGTGGAATCCTGATTGGTTCTGAAGCTTAAACTTCTAAAGTTTTGGGCTGCTGGGCCGAATGCACGTGCTCCGGGCCAGGATATACTTTAAGTTTGCCGATCATCGCTCGACCGAGTGGATTTTTCGGCAGCATGCCACGCACTGCAGTTTCTATGATCGCAGCAGGATTTTTTGCCAACTGCTTTTCGAAGCTTATTTCACGAATACCGCCCGGAAATCCGGTGTGGTGATGGTACAGTTTGTCACTAGTCTTATTGCCGGTTACACGAACCTTGCTGGCGTTGACAACAACAATGTAGTCACCCGTATCTACATGGGGTGTGTATTCCGGCTTATGCTTGCCACGAAGGCGCCGTGCGACTTCAGTCGCCAGGCGGCCAAGGACCTTGTCGGTCGCGTCGATCACAAACCAGTCACGACGTACGGTTTCTGGTTTGGCGGAGAATGTCTTCATTGTCAGACCTGATGTTCGGGACATTTGGCCGTGTTAAATCCGGCCCGGAAAAGCCGGCGGATCTTACTAGACGACGACGCTGTTTACAAGTGTATGGAATGAATTTGCGTTGATTTGGTCACACATTAAATATCCAGCATGATCCGAATTTCCGTTTCAACATAATATCAATGAAAAGCGTGGCTTAAAGTTGATCCGCCACTCAAATCACATCAAGATGATCGATCTTACTTGCCGTTCTGCGTGAATGGATTTTCCCCTCAATCACACTTCCACCCTGACCTATTAATTTCGGGCACCTGACGACCTCTTACATCGTAATACCCTATTACCCATATGGATATATGGTTTATCGGCCTGACGTTGGTATATCGTTAACTTGGCAGAATTTCTTTATATGTGGAGATATCACATGCGTTTTAACGGATTTCAGGCGACCTCGCACGCCATCATACTGATCTTTACACTCACCTTGGCAGGTAACGTATTGGCTCAACAGGATAATACGCCATCTGAGCTGACATCCCGTCAGGTACAAATGGAACACAAATTTGAGAAAGCCAAAACATATTATGGCGAGTGCAAGCACACCGAAGCAGCGGAATTCGACGAAATCCGCCCTTATCTCAAAGGTTTCACTGATGTCGAGGTGTTGTCTGAATTAATGGCGAATCCCGTATCCGCCACGCGTTTAATGCAAATTGTCAGCGATCCCCGAACTATTCACGTCATGATGAAGTGTTCAACCGAGCCAGTGATGTGGGACACCTGGATGCGTGGAATGACTGATTTCAGCAAAATGATGCGTGCCTCCATGATATTCATGAATCCCATGACTTACCTGAACTGGATGATGGCGCCTGTAAATCCTTCCGTTTACTCTGCGATGTTCGGCATGGTTTCGCCCGAAAATCTGGACCGCTGGGGAACTGCTTTGGTCAATCCGGAATTTTACCAACCCATGGTGCAACCCCTGACTAGTCTTGATTGGTACTCCACACGACTCGCGTGGATTGCCGACCCTGAGTCTTATGCACCGTTAATTGACTTACTCAGGTCAGGATTCACACCTGCCACAGTCGATCAGCCGATGGAATAGCTGAACGATTCGTTGCATATCCATCAGTACCAGGAGATAAACGCCAGACGGGCTGCACACGGCAGCCCGTTAGTCATATAAAAGTCAAATTAATTATCGCTTCAGACAGGTGGTCCGCCCAGGATTTCGGAATGATAGCAACTATGAATTCGCCAACCGGAGGCGTTCTACAACAGAACCGTGTACGAGGTGGTTGTCGATAATGTCATCGATATCCTGATGATCTATATACGTGTACCAGGTCTCTTCCGGATATACCACGATAACCGGACCCAGTTCACACCGATCCAGGCATCCTGACTGGTTTATTCGAACCCCCTTCGGTCCATTTAAACCAAGTTCCTTTATCCGCTTTTTAGCGTAATCGCGCATTGATTGCGCACCATGATCCTGACAACAAGCTTCACAATTTGTACGCTGGTTAGTGCAAAAGAACACGTGGTATTTGTAATAGCTTTCACTCATTAATCTGTAATTGCTTTAAGGTTTCAGACAGCAACCTGTAAATCTTCAGCAACAAGTTCTGCCCAATGTTTTACCGGAACCCCGGAGCGGGTCATGAGGTATGTCTGACAACCGACATTGGCCGTTACTATAACCTCAGGGTCACCCGCCATCAGGTTACCGAGTTTATTACGCAGCAACTGCCCGGATAGTTCCGCCTGCAACACACTGTAGGTACCGGCTGATCCGCAGCATAAATGTGCATCGGTAACCATTGTTAGTTGGTAACCCAGCATCTGAAGCAATCTTTCAACCTGTCCGGTTAGTTTCAGGCCATGTTGATACGTACACGGCGCATGAAACGCAATTCGGGACACGCTGGGTTTAATATTCACCTGCTCGATATCGTCACTAACGAACTCACAGAGATCCCGGACCAGTTCGCTAACCCGCTGCGCGCGCACCGCGTAAGCCGAGTCGTCTTTCATGACGTGGCCATAATCCTTTACCATCAATTGGCAACCACTGGCGGTAACTATGAGGGCCTCAACCCCGTTTTCAATATGAGGCCACCACGCATCAATATTACGGCGAATTTGTTGCCGTGCCCGATTCGCGAATGAAAGATGCTGACTAAGTGAGCCGCAACAGCCTGCAGCAGCGACGGTAACCGTCTCAATACCCAGGCGGTCAAGAATAAGCTTCGCAGCCTGATTGGTCCGCGGTGTCAGAGTTGGTTGCACACAACCGTCAAGCATTAGCACCCGACGATCATGAGACCCTGTGACAACCTCGAAATTTTTCTGGGTTGGAGTAATCTTTGCCTTGATCGATGACGGCAGGACCGGACGCACCAGACGGGCCAGAGTGAATGATACGCGAGCGAGTTGGGGTTGGCCGAGAAAGCGGTCCAGCATCAGTCGAGTAAAAGACTCTAGCGCTGGTCGACGGGTCTTTTGTTCAACAATCAACCGCCCAATATCCAGTAACTTGCCATATTCCACGCCAGATGGACAGGTTGTCTCGCAGGATCTACAGGTCAGACAACGATCCAGATGAAGTCGTGTGGTGTTGGTAGGTTCGGTTCCTTCAAGTACCTGCTTGATCTGATAAATCCGCCCACGCGGTCCGTCGAGCTCATCGCCGAGTAGCTGATAGGTAGGACATGTTGCCGTGCAAAAACCACAGTGAACACATTTTCGCAGAATATCTTCAGCTTCCTCTCCCTGGGGTGTATTGCGAAATTCTTCAACAAGATTTGTTTGCATGGCTACAGATCCCGATACAGTCGCCCGGGGTTAAGAATCCCGGCTGGGTCGAAACTGGCTTTAAGATTCTCGAACAACCGTCGACTCACACTATCTGCAGGTGGATTCATCTCTGCCTCACGATCAATAGAGCGAAACCGTATGGCATGTCCGCCGTGCTTTTTGCAGAGTGATTCAATCTCGTCATGATCAAATTCCTGGAAACGAACGCGCAGCCAACGCACTGCCCCACCCCACTCAACCAATGTCGGCGGTTCAACTGGCAGCACGGGTGTCGCTGGTGGAAGTGATAACCTCCATAGATCGATATCATCATCAGCGGTATCGTTTTGCGTGAAGAACTCGTGATTCTGGTTACGTAGTGAGCGCCATAACTCATCACCCGCATCGAATTGCTCACCCCCCACTGCTGCTTCACCGGCGCCAACACCTGATTCGGAGCCTGAAAGCCGTATATAAAGCTGCCCATCGTAATAGCATGTGGCGTCAATCGGTGTCGGTGTAGCCAACATTCGTTTCAGAAATTGATGTGCGCTGTCCTCATCCATCTCGAGCATGCGGGTGGCAACCTTGATTGGTGCAGGCAGAACCTTGAACGACGCCTCGACGACGACACCGAGTGTACCCAGCGAACCCGTCATGAGCCGTGACACGTCATAACCAGCAACGTTTTTCATCACCTGCCCACCAAACTTCAATACCTCACCACAACCATTCACGCATACGGTTCCAAGTATGTAATCACGTACCGAACCAGACCATGGCCGCCGTGGCCCCGACAGACCCGCTGCCACCATCCCTCCCACAGTCGATGAACCTGAGGGTGTTTTCTCCGATTCAGAATCAGCATCACGGCTATGCGAACCTCGGTCATTGCTCATGCCATGTTCAAACAGTGGTGGCTCAAACGGCAGCATTTGACCATGTTCCCGAAGTAGCGACTCAACCTCTTCAACAGGCGTTCCACAGCGTGCGGTAAGAACCAACTCGGCAGGATCGTAGTCCACAATGCCGTGATATTCAGTGGTCAGGAGTGTTTGCCCCATTGGTGTTCGACCGAGAAAGTCTTTACTGCCTCCACCTCGAATACACAACGGCGTTTTGTTTTTGAAAGCCGTTATGACTTGCCCGGCAATATCCTCAATATGCATCAGAATCGCTCGATATCGGGATGTGGCAATGTACCTCCGTGGACATGCATGGCATTGAACTCAGCGCAACGGGCAAGCGTCGGAATTGCCTTGCCAGGGTTAAGCAACAAATGAGGATCGAATGCGTGCTTGATGCGATGAAACTGTTCCAGTTCCTTATCATTGAACTGCACACACATCTGGTTAATCTTCTCGACACCCACTCCGTGTTCACCGGTAATCGTTCCACCAGCTTCGACACAGGCCTCGAGAATCGCTCCACCCAAAGCCTCGGTACGCTCAAACTCACCGGGTTTATTCGCATCGTAGAGAATCAATGGATGCAAATTGCCGTCACCAGCGTGAAAAACGTTGGCTACTGCGAGGCCGTATTCACCGGAAAGTCGTGAAATATTTTCAAGAATTCCTGCCAACTGTCGCCGTGGTATCGTGCCATCGATACAGTAGTAGTCCGGTGAGATTCGACCAACTGCCGGAAACGCATTCTTGCGGCCTGACCAGAATCTAACCCGTTCAGCCTCATCACAGGAAACGCGTATATCAACAGCGCCAGCATCAGTGAGGACATGGCGAACCTGTTCAATCTGATCCTCAACTTCCTCGTCTATTCCGTCGAGTTCACAAATCAAAATTGCCGCCGCATCCAGCGGATAACCGGCGTGAACAAAATCTTCGGTGGCGCGGATTGCCGGGTTGTCCATCATTTCAAGACCAGCCGGCAGTATGCCGTTGGATATAATACTTGCGACCGCATTACCGGCCGTTTGCACATCATCAAAGCTCGCTAGCACAGCGCGCGCACTGGTGGGTTTCGGTAACAGTCGCACCGTAACCTCAACCACGATACCCAATAAGCCTTCAGACCCTGTCATCAATGCAAGCAAATCATAGCCGGGAGTATCGAGTGCATCGGAACCGACTTCGAATAATTCCCCTTGCACCGTCACAACCTTTAACTTGATGAGGTTATGCACCGTCAGGCCATACTTCAGGCAATGGACCCCACCGGCGTTTTCAGCCACGTTACCACCAATTGAGCAGGCAATTTGAGAGGATGGGTCAGGTGCATAATACATTCCAAGATGCTGAACGGCTTCTGAAATTGCCAGATTCCTCACACCGGGTTGAACAATCGCAGTTCGATTATCAGCATCGATTGACACAATACGATTGAAACGTGACATGCCCAGTAAGATACCGTTCTTATAGGGCAACGCACCGCCTGATAGTCCTGTTCCAGCACCCCGCGCGACCACCGGAATTGAATGATCGCTGCAAAAACGCATGATTGTACAGACCTCATCGACAGTACCAGGCAGCACAACCGCAAGTGGCAGCTCCTGGTAAGCACTCAAGCCGTCGCATTCGTACGGTGCGAGTTCCTCCTGCGCGGTCAATACGTAACGTGCGTCGACAATTTGCTTCAAGCCGGTTGCGATTTCTGCGCGTGTTAAAGTCGATTCAACATTGATATCAGATACAAAAGTCGCCATCAAATAATCTCGTGGTAAATGTGCGTGTCACATTCCGGTGTGTCTGTCGCGTCAGCTCCTGAGTGGATTATAGTCGAAGATATGCCTATGATTCGGAACTCAATACAGCATAGACCGATCCTGATTTAAACCTTACTTCCTGTCCCGAATTAGTTATACCCGTGCAACATTCCATTCGTTTTGATTTCAAACGCCTGCAGACCTGTGAAGGACTCCAGGAGCTGACTCATCAGTTCAATACTTATGTCGAGGAGAATCATCCTCAAATTGCTGAAAGACTTGAGGCATACCGCGCAGCCGATAATGTTTTCAGTAAGCTTGAGGAGAGTAAAGTCATTCTTGAAACGGCACCGCTACTTGATTCTTTCGTTGCACATTTATTCGGCGTCCATCATGAAGTCAAGGATCTGGCGGAAGAAATTCAACGCGAAACACGTATCGACTGGTTCAAAAAAAACGTTATCCAGAAGCGAGTCAGACGCTACCGCCAACCAATTGATTTTAAATTTGAAGACCTTGATCATTGGCTGGATGAGACACTTTCGAAACATCTAATCGACACCACTGATCGGGAATACGCAGTTGCAAGTCTCGCTCAAAGTCTGCATACAAGTAATAGCGAAGATGAGTCTTTTGAAAAACTGCTGCAATGGTGTGTGTTAGCAGATAAACATGACGATGCCTGTACATCATGGGTATCCTTTAAATCGCCTAAAAGGATCGATCATGCTCATCTGGTCTCTCTTGAACAAATCAAGGGCGATACCATCGAACGACGCCAGGGAAAGAGCAACGCTTTCCGGCAGCGTTCGGATTTCTCGTTGACTGATCACAGAATGAGTCAACGTGAAGTCTTGAACGAGATTAATTACTGTGTTTTTTGTCATGACCACGATGGTGACTTTTGTTCTATTGGTTTTCCGGAAAAGAAGAAACAACCAGGGCTTGGGCTCAAAAAAAATCCTCTTGGCGTGACTCTGACCGGCTGCCCGCTGGAAGAAAAAATATCCGAGATGCACGTGCTAAAGCGGGATGGACATACCATCGCCGCCTTGGCGGTAGCAATGATAGACAATCCCATGATTCCGGCTACCGGGCATCGCATCTGCAACGACTGCATGAAGGCATGCGTCTATCAGAAAAAAGATCCGGTTGATATTCCGCAAACCGAAACCCGTATTCTTACAGATGTCCTTAATCTCAGTTACGGCGTTGAGATTTATGATTTGTTGTGTCGGTGGAATCCACTACGCAAACAACAGCAGATGATGAAACCGTATCGTGGCCGCAATGTCCTGGTAGTTGGCATGGGCCCAGCAGGATTTACTATCGCTCATCATCTGACCATGGAAGGCTGTGCGGTAGTTGGCATCGATGGACTAAAAATTGAGCCGCTACCGGAGGAGTTAATCAATCAACCCATTCGGGATTTCTCGAGTATCTGTGAAAATCTTGACGACCGCATTTTGGGCGGTTTTGGCGGTGTTGCCGAGTATGGCATCACGGTTCGTTGGGATAAGAACTTCCTCAAATTAATCTATTTGACACTCGCTCGACGCTCACTGTTTCGAGTGCACGGCGGTGTACGTTTCGGTGGTACCGTAACCCTGGCTGATGCTGAGAGACTGGGTTTCGATCATGTCTGCATCGCCACCGGTGCAGGATTACCGCGTGTCATCGGCATGGGTAATAGCCTCGCCCGCGGGATGCGCCAGGCAAGCGATTTCCTCATGGCGCTACAGCTTACCGGGGCTGCGAAGGACGATAGTCTGGCTAATCTTCAAATACGCATGCCCGCAGTAGTAATCGGTGGCGGACTGACTGCGGTTGATACTGCTACTGAAGTCCAGGTTTATTACCTCAAACAGATTCGCAAGATTCACCATCGATACCAAACTCTTATCGATCATTTCGGTGAAGAACACGTTACTGGCGGACTGGATGAAGAAAGTCGCGAGATATTAAAGGAATATCTTAACCACGCTGAGCAATTGCATGATGAGGAATCAGCGGCCAAGAGGGAGTCGCGACAACCTGACTATGTGGGACTGATGCGACGCTGGGGCGGAGTGACTATTGTTTATCGAAAAGGCATCAATGAATCGCCTGCCTACCAGAGAAATCATGAGGAACTCATCAAAGCGCTTGAGGAAGGGATCTATTATGCGGAAGGACTCAATCCGGTCCGTCTGGAACTTGATGAATTCAAACATGTAAAGTCATTGATATGTTGCCGCATGCACCAGGAAGACGGGCGTTGGCTGAGAACCAGTGAACAGGTGTTTGTTCCCGCCCGTGCGGTGTTGGTAGCAGCCGGTACGCTTCCAAACACCATTTACGAAAATGAACATCCAGGTACTTTCATGATGGATGGCAGTCATTTTCTACCACATGTCGACCACGATCATGAACTGCAACCCGTACAGGTTGCCGAGCATAGCAAGGCAGCAAGATTCGGACCATTCACATCGTATCAACGCGAAGGCTTTCGGGTCAGCTTTCTCGGTGATACGCATCCTGTATTTAATGGCAGTGTGGTGAAAGCAATTGCCTCAGCAGCAAGAAGTTATCCTGAGATCATTGGATCTTTTCACGAAGCAATCAAACCTGTTGATGAGTTATCCAAAATCAATCCCGACGATTTTTTGAGCAAGATGGACGACCAACTGGCTACCACGGTGCTATCAGTAAATGATTCACACCCGGTAGTGCTTGAAATGTGGGTTCGTTCGCCGCTAGCCGCACATAACTTTCACGCCGGACAATTCTTTAGAATGCAAACCTTTGAAAGCAAAAGCAAAATCGTTGAGAACACACGCTTGCAAATACCACTGCAAACCGTCAGTGGTGCCGGTGTGCGTGGAGACGTCATACGCTTAATGTTACTCAAATGGGGGGCCAATGCACGACTTGCATCCATGCTTAACGAAGGCGACCCCCTTGTTTTGATGGGTCCAACCGGTGCACCCATGGATGTTGGCGAAGGCAAGACATTTCTGATTGTCTCAGGCACTTGGGGGGCGGCAGTCATGCTGGGTCTGGGTCCTGTATTGAGAGCAGCGGGAAATCGGGTAATTTACGTAGCTTCGTATACCGATCAAAGTCAGTTGTACAGCAAGCAGGAACTTGAAGCAGCGACCGATGCCATCATCTGGGCAGTTGGTACAGGTGAGCGAATCAAGCCGGCTCGTCCGCAGGATTGCTCGGTAGTCACTGGTAACATGATCCAGCTATTGAAAGACTATGCCAGTGGCGATGTCAGTCCGGATAATCGTTTGCTGAAGGCACCTTTGGATGAGGTCGATGAGGTGTTGGTAATGGGTTCGACAGGATTATTGAAAGGCATGCAAGCCGCATTCAGGGAAGGCCTTGCACAATTGTTTAGAGCCGATGTAAAAATAAACGGTACCGTGGGAAGCCCAATGCAATGCATGATGAAAGGTGTTTGCGGTCAGTGCTTGCAGTGGCAGATCGACCCGGATTCCGGTGAACGAACACGCGCTGTGTTCTCCTGTGCCATGCAAGATCAACCACTGATGTGGATCGATCTCGATAATCTTGCAGCACGACAAGGTCAAACCCGGCTACAGGAGCAACTGACCACACTTTGGGTTAACCACGTTTTGAGTAAAGTAGAAAAACCAGTTGTAACTGAGCTTAACTGAATCAATCCAACTGGCCCGGATATAAAAACCGTACGACAGAATTTTTCTTAACACGGGATACTCGCAAGAAGGCGCTGCCAATCAAAATATGGCCCCGGATCAGTTTTACGCCCCGGCGCAATGTCAGAGTGCCCGAATAACCGATCTGGTCCTAACCATGGCCAACGCGATCGAAACGTTCGCACCAGTAATGCGAGATTGTCATATTGCGCCAGCGTGAATGATTCATGATCGCAACCCTCAAGCTCGATTCCGATCGAGAAATCGTTCACACAATCCCTGCCAAGACATTCTGACACACCAGCATGCCAAGCCCGTTTATCAACTGCCACAAACTGGGTCAGCAATCCGCTGCGCCGGATATAAAAATGCGCGGATACCTTTAAAGATTCAATATCCTTGAAATATGGATGCCCGCTGCTATCAAGACGATTGGTAAATAACGCCTCTACGTAATCACCGCCATATGCTGTTGGTGGCAAACTGATGGCATGAATAATGACTGCTTCAGGCTCAGAGTAATCGGGCCTTTCATCATAATTATCTGATTCAATACAACGCACGGGTGCATCAAGCCAATTACCTTGCCAGCAAAGGATCGTTTCGGCCAAATTCATCAGACAGCACTATTGGATCTTTCCACCACCGGGTAGGGATATCGATCCTCCAGCGACATGGAACTGCCGTTAGAAATCACCACTCTGGCATGCTCACGTTTCAGTTCACGAGGTTCTCCGACGCCACATGAATGGGCGATCATGCCGACATCGTGAGTAATATTTCTAATATAGTTGGCAACCCGAACTGCTTTATCTTCGACGACGAGGCCTTTTTGTAAATCCGGATCATGGGTTGTGATACCAGTCGGACACGTATTCTTATTACATTGCATTGCCTGGATACATCCGAGGGCAAACATATTGCCGCGCGCTGAATTAATAAAGTCAGCGCCTAGACATAGTGCCCAGGCTACCTCAACCGGAGTGATTAACTTGCCAGATGCGATAACCCGGATTCTATCCTTCAAACCGTATTCAAGTAGTTTGTCAACCAACATGGGCAGACTCTCGTTAAGCGGCAAGCCCACGTTGTCCATCAATGCCATTGGCGCCGCACCAGTACCCCCCTCTGCACTATCAACCGTTATAAAATCGGGCGCTTTATCAATGCCCCTGTCTATAATTCTCTGCATTAGAGTATCAAGCCAATTATAGCCACCAAGTACCGCCTTAAAACCGACCGGCAGTCCACTAACTGAACGTATGTGATGTAGCATATCCAGCAAATCATCTGCCGAAGCGATTTCAGGATGCCGGTTCGGACTAATCGAGTCGTGTCCAGCGGGAATGCCTCGTATCTCGGCAATCTCATCGGTTACCTTATTGCCAGGTAAGATACCGCCTTTCCCCGGCTTGGCACCCTGGCTCAGTTTTAGTTCGATCATCTTCACGGACTTGTGACTCGACAACTTACGTAGTTTGTCATCAGACAAACCACCACTTGAATTCCGCACGCCGTACTTGGCTGTACCGATCTGAAAGACGATATCAGCGCCACCTTCCAGATGATATTTCGATAATCCACCTTCTCCCGTGTTTAACCATGAACCAACTTGGGCGGCACCACGCGATAGTGCACGAATTGCCGGTACTGACAACGCACCGAAGCTCATCGCTGAGATATTGAACAACGCCTCAGTCGTATAAGGATGTAAACAATTCGGACCTATGGTCACCGCTCGAGTAGGTGTAGCGTCTTCCTCAAGCGTTGGAAATGGAGTATTTACGAAGTAGACGGTACCGGTAGCATGTAAATTACGTGTGGTACCGAAAGCCACCGTATTGTCGACATTCTTGGCAGCGCGATAAACCCAACTACGCTCAGCTCGATTGAATGGCAACTCTTCTCGATCCATAGCAAAAAAGTACTGACGAAAAAACTCACCAAGATGCTCGAATATGTACCGAAATCGACCGACAACAGGATAATTTCGGCGAATTGCATGCTTGGTCTGAGTAACATCAATCACGTACATGATGATAATTGCCATGATCCCACTTCCAAGAAAGAGCAGAAACAATCCCGACATGACTTCAAGAAACACCAGAAAATACTGGCTTAGTTCAACAGACATCGTATTTCCTCTTTGATAATCCGACCAGCAACGGGGTCCAGACATTTATCATACTGAATCGCCAGACATCGAATATGCCATCCTCGATGCATAAACATTCAGACGAACAACGGATCTGCTTCCCTCTGCACCAACGATTCCACGTTTAAATTATGCTTTAAGAACAAAAATTGTAACCGTTCGGTCATTCCCTGTTGACGTTTGTCTTCCAGTTGTGTGGCAGGAGTTGATCAAGCTGTGAGTAGGTAATGGTCGGCAACCGTTCCATCACATTATTTAGATAGGCGTGCGGGTCGATACCATTGATCTTGGCCGACTGGATCAGTGTCATGATATTGGCGGCGCGTTGGCCACTTCGCAGCGAGCCGGCAAACAACCAGTTGGAGCGGCCCAGCGCCCACGGCCGGATCTGGTTCTCCACCCAGTTGTTGTCGATGGGTACCGCCCCATCATCGAGGTAACGGGTCAAGGCCCGCCAACGCTTCAGGCTGTAGTCGATGGCTTTCGCGATGGCCGTGCCATCGGTCACCTGTTCGCGTTGTCCGATCATCCATGATCGGAGTTTATCGAGGATCGGTTTGGCCCGATCCAGGCGTATTCGCTGGCGCGTTTCAGTGTCTTGATCGGCTGTATCCCGCTCGATATCGTAGAGTAAGCCGATGGTTGTCAGAGCCCTTTGTGCAATCGGGCTCTGATTGGCCACATGCAGGTCATGGAACTTGCGCCGCGCATGGGCCATGCAGCCGATTTCGGTGATACCCAGTCCGAAGCTGGCCTTGTATCCCTGATAATCATCGCACACCAGTTTGCCCCTCCAGCCGTTGAGGAACGTACGCACCTCCTTGCCGGCCCGGCTCGGTCGGAAGTCATAGACAACACCCTGTATAGGCGCAAAGCGCGTCGTGGCATAGGCCCACACATAGGCACGATGCGTGCGTTTCTTGCCGGGCGCCAGCATCGATACCGGCGTCTCGTCGGCATGCAATACGGATTGCCGCTGTAATATCTCTCGAAGTCGATTCACCAGTGGTGTGAGTTCCACACTACACCGACCCACCCAGTCCGACAGGGTGGAACGGGGCAGATCCAATCCGGCTCGGGCATAAATCTGCTGCTGACGGTACAGCGGCAGGGGGTCTGCATACTTGGATACCAGCACCTGGGACAACAGGTTCGTCGTCGGGATACCTTTGTCGATGATATGCGGTGCCACTGGCACCTGAACCAGAGTGTCGCAGGTCCGGCAGGCCCACTTGCCTCGGATATGTCGCTCGACGCTGAAGGTACCGGGGGTATAGTCGAGTTTCTCGCTGACCTCTTCACCGATGCGTTCCATCTGACAACCGCAAGCACATAGGGTCGAGTCGGGTTCATGGTGGATGAAGGTACGAGGTAACTGCGGGGGTAACGGCTGGCGTCTTGCTTTT
>BQJD01000023.1 GCA_021604525.1 marine bacterium B5-7
GACTCTGGATACAGGCCGGCATATTTAAGCGCAACACGATCAAGATTCGTCTGACGGGTCACATCATTTATGGGTCGTTTGAAAATGATTTTCACCAAACGCCTCACGCCACCGAGATGGGACTGACGAGATGTGAGAGGATCATCAAAAAGCACAAGATCAACATGGTCTGCCTTATCTACCAGCGCAGGATAGGCACGTAATAATGTGTCGAAACCCGGTACTTCGACATAGGCCGGTATATCGTCAAAATTCCATGCGCGTAGACCTGTGACCGGAAACCCCTTAACGTCAGCGGTAAGAAAGGCGTCACGACTGGCGTCACGGTTGCGCAATTTCAGTTGTTCATAATCGCGGGATGAGTCGACCACATCACCGGCCGCATTCCGCAGCACAACACGCAATAGTAAATGATCGGGTATTATCGACGTATCGAAGTCTGCCGGGCGAACCTTGATTGTGAACTGTGCAACAAGCACCGCACATACCGCCTCCAGCTCCATTGATGATTGAATCGATCCGTTGTGTTTTGATTGTTGATCAATGGACTTTACTACCAGCCGGGCACTTTGCTTTATTGGCTGCAGCGCCCTTCTGTGAACTTTTGGCAGCGATCTCAACAACGCTTCAACACGCTGTTCGAACCAACCTGGAATTTGCCGAATACAGGTATCTGGATCAAATTGCCCTACCAGTGGCAGCGGCACTTCAACCGTTACACCGTCACGCTCATCACCAGGAAGAAATTCATAATCGATTTTTAGCGGTGTTCCCTTGAAGTCGATGTTAGTAGGGAACTGTTGCGCACTGTCCATGAGGTGTTCGCCTATCACAATAGATCGGTCGATCGTCAACAGATCTTCGCAAGATGTTTCACGGTCGATCCACTTTCGTAATGTCGACGCGCTGAATACATGGGTCGGCACAACGTCATCGAAATATTCATATAAAGCCTCTTCATCAACCAGATTATTAAGATAACGTAGTCGTCGTCGAATAGATTCTGCTTCCTCAATTAATGCGCGATTACATTCCAGGAATTTATAGGATTCTTTCAGTCTTCCGCCTACCAATGCTTCACGAATAAATATCTGACGTGCAGTAACCGGATCAACCGAACCAAAATGTACTCGCCGCCTGCAATAAAGAGTTACCCCGAACAATCGGGCACTGCGATACGCTGTGACCTGACCGTTTTTCTCATCCCACGAAGGCTCGGCATATTCAAATTTCAATAAGTCGCCGGCTGCCGCTTCAATCCATTCAGGCTTGACCGGCAGCACCTGCCGGGCGTATAGCTTGCTACTGTCAACAAGCTCCGCAGCAACGATCCACTTTGGTTTTTTCTTGAAAGAACGTGACGAAGGATGAATGTAAACAATCTTATTGTGTGACCCACGCCACACACCACGGTCATCCATTGCCGCGATATTACCGAGAAATCCACTTAAGAAGGCTCGCGCAACCTCCTCGTCCGTCACAACTTCAGCACGTATGTCCCAACGATTATCTTTTGCAAGCAACGCTAGTTGATCGTGTAATTCCTGCCATTCGCGCATCCGTGTCGGCGACAAAAACTGATCCTCACACCAACGATTGAGAGCACGCCGTGACAGCAATTTCGCGGCATCACTATAGCAATCGAACAGTGCCAGCATGGCGTGAATATCGGATCCACCGGGCGGCCATGCAGCGTGGTGCATCCGTGCCTTTTCAAGTTGATCGGGAGGAAGAAATTGCGGCTCACGAATTGATAATCGCGACGCGATAATCAGCATTTCCCTCGTACACTGACGAAGCTCACTTTCAACCAGAAGCCTGCCAACCCGGGGGTCAACCGGCAGTTTCGACAGTTCTCTTCCCGTTGCAGTAAGTCGATCCATTTTATCCAGCGCCCCGATCTCATGCAGTAACCGTATTCCCGAACGAATCTGTCGAGGGTCTGGTGCATCGACGAATGGAAATCGTTTGATATCGCCAATCGATAGCGCTTTAAGCTTCAAGATAACGGATGCGAGCGAAGTTCGCTGGATCTCGGGATCGGTATATAACGGTCGCGACTCAAAATCGTCTTCATTGTAGAGTCGAACACAAATACCGCTTTGTACACGACCACAACGGCCTTTGCGTTGATTGACGGCAGCCTGGGATATCCGTTCGACAGGCAATCGCTGGACCTTGCGGGCGAGACTATATCTGCTCACTCGAGCCAAGCCCGTATCGATCACATATCGAACCCCTGGGACGGTAAGCGAGGTTTCCGCAACATTGGTGGACAATATGATTCTGCGCCCACGAGACGGTGTGAATATTCGTTTTTGTTCTGCCGGAGACAGACGCGCGTAAAGCGGTAAAATTTGCACGTCATCGCTTAACTCCCGACCAAGAAAGGCTTGCGCATCACGAATTTCCCTCTCGCCAGGCAGAAACGCAAGGATATCCCCAGATCCATGTTGCCAAAGCATTCTGGTAGCACGCTCAAGCCCTGCAAGCCAGTTATCTTCGTCGCTTTCCGTTTCCTCGACCGGCTGATACACCACCTCAACCGGATATGTACGACCCGATACTTCAACAATTGGCGCACCATCGAAGTGATTTGCAAATCGCTCGGTATCGATGGTGGCTGAGGTAACAATGACCTTGAGTTCAGGCCGACGATGTAAAAGCTGCTTTAAAAACCCAAGTATAAAATCGATATTAATGGATCGCTCATGTGCTTCATCGACGATAACCGTGTGGTATGCACGAAGCTCGCGATCACCAGACATCTCTGCCAGCAACATACCGTCGGTTACCACTTTGATTCGGGTGCCTGGTCCTGTCCGTTCACCGAATCGAACCTTGTAACCGATAAGATCACCCAAACGTGTACCCGTCTCTCTGGCAAGACGGGCAGCTACTTCTCGTGCAGCAATTCGTCTGGGTTGTGTATGTGCGATCATGCCGTCGTGCATCAGGCATCGCTGCAGGCACATTTTGGGTAGTTGAGTACTCTTTCCCGACCCCGTCTCGCCAGCGACAACGACGACCTGATGATTATCAAGAAGTGATGCAATCTCGTCAGCATAGTGGCTGATTGGCAGCGAATCGGGATAGCTAACCGCCGGCACTGGCCCAGCCGGACGCACATTGACATGTGCCCTGGTTTTATATCGCGACCTGTTACGATGCCGCGCACGATGTTTACTCGTTGTTGCCAGCGTATCCACCATTAAAAACGGGCCGAATAAATCGGCCCGTATATGATTTTACTAAACGAAAGCCTACTCGACGACTTCGGCCTTGATCAACACAACATCTTCGGACGGCACATCGCTATGTGGTCCAAAGGTTGTGGTTTTGACCTGGGCCATCTTGTCGACCACATCAATACCATCAACGACCTTGGCAAATACGGCATATCCCCAACCAGAGGGCGTCTTGCTGCGAAAATCAAGAAATTCATTGTTCTTCAGATTGATAAAGAACTGGGACGTAGCTGAGTCCGGGTCGTTGGTTCGTGCCATGGACAACGTCCCGGCGGTATTTTTAAGACCATTGTCGGCTTCGTTACGGATGGGATCACGAGTCGGTTTTTGCTGCATGCCCGGTTCCATGCCACCGCCTTGAACGACAAAATCAGGGATCACGCGATGGAAAATAGTGCCATCGTAAAAGCCGTCTTCCACGTATTTGACGAAATTCTCAACCGTTATCGGCGCCTCATCGGGATACACTTCGATGAAAATATCACCCAAGCTGGTTGTAAATTTGATCATGTTACTACTCCTGTTGTCTTGCTGGGCGCCCACCGGGGTAAGCGATATTGCATTGAAAATACCAAAAAATAAAACTGCAGCAACCAAGCGATTGAATCTTCTTTCCAAAATTTAGCCACTCCGTTTGTTATCAGTTACTGATTTGCCCGGTGATTCTCCGACCAATTGATGAACCATCTGCCATTCATCCGCAGTAACCGGGGTAATGGACAGGCGGGAGCCTTTCTGGGCAACACGCATGGACGACAATATCGGGTGAGCCTTCAGGTCTTTCAGGCTGAGCGTGTTGCGAAATTTCTTTCGATAGCGCAAGTCGACCATGAACCATCTCGGATTATCCGGATCACTTTTCGGATCGAAATAATGAGATTCGGGATCGAAAGCAGTGTGATCTGGATACGCTTCGCTCACAATCTCCGCCACGCCGACGATAGACGGTTCATCACAGTTAGAGTGATAGAAAAGAACCAGGTCACCCTTCTTCATATCGTCGCGCATGAAGTTTCGCGCCTGATAGTTTCGAATCCCGTCCCAGTGATCGGTTTTGTGCGGCATGTTTTTCAAGTCATCGATAGAGAACGTGTCGGGCTCGCTCTTCATCAACCAATAATTTACATTTTTCACTATTTGATATTCACTTGATCGTTTACAGTTCAGCGCCCATACACAACCGTCGTATGGATCTCGCTTTTCCGGTACTGTCATCGACATCGATAAGTACAGCACACAACGTTGCCGCACCAGGTGCCGGTTCCAATCGCTGCGGTAACTTGCTCACAAATCGCGCCAAAGACGATTCCGTTTTCATACCGATGATCGAATTATAACAACCTGTCATTCCGACATCGGATATATAGGCGGTACCCTGAGTCAACACACGTTCGTCTGCGGTTGGAACGTGTGTATGGGTGCCGACCACTGCGGAGACCCGACCATCGAGATACCAACCCATGGCAGTTTTTTCACTGGTCGCCTCGGCATGAAAGTCCACCAGAGTGACACGAACATTAGCAGGTCGTTTATTAAGAATTTCATCAGCACAACGAAATGGGCAATCCAGGTCCGGGTGCATGAAAACCCGCCCCATGGTACATAACACACCAACACGTTCTCCGTTACGGGCAACCGCAACATACCATCCCTGTCCCGGTGTATCGTGTGGATAATTGTGTGGCCGCAACAGGCGTGGCTCATCATCGATAAAGTCCAATGCCTCACGCTTGTCCCAGACATGGTTGCCGGTCGTAATTACGTCCACGCCATTATCGAAAAACTCATCGGCAACAGCACGAGTGATACCGAATCCACCCGCGGCATTTTCACCATTAACCACAATAAAATCGATATCTTCTTCGGATTGAAGTTCCTCAAGACCCTGGAACAGTGCACGACGACCACTTCTTGCAATGACATCGCCAGCAAAGAAAATTAGCACAGTGAGTGTCTCCGGTAATCCGATTCCAGACTCTTAATCCTGGCTATCGGTCTGCGATGATTCGAAACGGTAAAGATGTTTGTCGGTTGCAACAAAATCAAGCGGTATATCCCACGGATCGACTGAGAGGTGATCAAGACGCTGGCATTCATGAGCAAGGCCGATTACAGCCGGCTTTCGAAAATGTTTACCGGCAGCTCTGATGGCGAGCGTGGAATCATAAAACCCACTGCCCATTCCAATACGATTACCACGGCTGTCGAATGCGACCAACGGCACCAACACGACATCGAGTTCAATTGCGCGGCGCAGTGAACGCGCATGCACCGCCGGCTCCATGATGCCGAAACGGTTGGACACGAGAGCGTTGCCGTTGATAACTTCGGCAAAACGTAGTGTCCGCCATGCAGGTCGAGGGATAACCGGAAGGAAACAACGTACCGCGAAACGACGAGCCAGGTTCATCGCAGCTTCAGGATCAATCTCACCATCGTTGGCGTAATAAAAAGCAATGCGCCGACGCGGTGCAAAAATACCTATCTTCGATAATACGTGCGATAGCCCTTGTGATGCGCGTCGCTGCATAGCCGGTGCCAGCTGCCGCCTGCAAGTTCGCATATTGCGGCGTATATCGGCCTTGGTCTCAAGGCTCATTGAATGACGGAACCCCATATGAAGACATCGTCATCAAAATGACAAGATGCAGACAAAAAAAGCGTCACCCGTCCATATCGTCTCGGCCCGGTACCTTGAACCAAAAGGTTCAAGTGGGAACTCCAAAACGTGCATCAGGCTTTCCGCACCAGACGGACTTGCACAACAGCTCGCTTATCAGAATTCCCTAAGATTAATCTAGGTTCTAAGGGATTTGAGCCTACTCGCACACAACAGGTGACGCGGTGATTATTGTACTAAAAAGCGCCCGGCATTGCATGGGCGTCGAGTAATTCAAGGGGGATTCGGTGCAAGCCGGCTCAAACATCGGGCCAAATAAATAACTGGGCAATCAAGTAGCCTATCGAAACCCTTCAGATACCTTCAGTCAGTCTTCAGAGAGTACCGCGTCGATTCGCTCAACACACGATTCGATTGTTTTGTCGGCTTCCGTTGACAATCCGTCTGACTCGACGCCTTGCAGAAACTGGTTGGTGACATTTAGCGCTGCCATAATGGCACAGCGTTCATGACCGATTACCTTGCCGGAACGCTGAATATCGCGCATCGTCCGGTCCAGATGGGCGGCGGCTGCCAACAGTTGATCCTGCTCACCATCCTGGCAAGCGACGGTAAAGTCGCGATCCATGATATTGACCTTGAAGCTCAGTTTGTCATTCATTTACGAATCATCCTGCTGGCGAAGTTTCGCGATGATTGATTCGAGCCGGCTTTTGGCTTCGGCGTTTTTTTTCATCAAACGTTCACGCTCTTCATCGTGGTTCTTTTCGCGACCCTTGAGTTCGGCATTTTCGCTACGTAACCGGCGAAGCGTGGAAATCAGTTCGTCGACTCGTTGGGATAAGGTTTGAAGTTTTTGTTCCAAGATGGAGAATCCAGCGTGTTTGTAAGGTCACCTGTTCGACTCGAGTGCCGTGCACACGCGAATTGCGATGTGCCTACGGCCTCGCGCATGAGCCCTGTTTGGCGCGGAATTCTCTTCTGTTCCACTGCAAATTGCAACCGCGCACCGACCATCTCGTGGATATTCGGGGAGAATTCCAGCGTCTGTCACCGTAGAATAGCAAACCTTGGGGATGTTCCCGAAAACCAGCCACAGCCCGGCAATAATTCTACTCCAACATTTTAATCGATACATGAATTCGGACGACTCTACCAATACGGCCTATTACGATGAACTCGACCAGACCTTGCGCGCCCATCCGGCAGGCGCCGGGTTATACGAGATTCATGGGATGGCTTCGGCACTGGCCTGCCAGGCAAATCGCAACGAAATATCACGGCAATGGCAGGCACTCCTCGGCGAGGAATCCCAAGGCGAAGATTTCATGCGGGTTCTCATCAGTGTTCTTAACCTCTGTGAGAGTTCCCTGAACTCTGAAGGATTCGAATTCACACCCCTGCTTCCCGATGAGAACACGCGAATTGCCGCTCGAACAGAGGCATTGGCTGAATGGTGCAGCGGTTTTGTCCAGGCTTTTCACCTCATAAACCGACCAAAGTTAAACAAAACCGCCAATGAGGCGCTTGATGATATCTTCGCTCTGACTCATATTGAATCTGATGATCGCAAAGCCCAGGTGCAGTCCCGCGATTTTGCAGAAATTGAGGAGTATCTCCGCGTCGCGGTTCAACTTTTATTCGATGAATGCCGGGGCGATCAGGCCACTGCTGGACAGTCGGAAAACTGATCAGAATTTACCCAAAGCCCCGCCAGGATTGAAACCCAGGCCGACAAACCCAACCCGATAGTTTTGTAACAGGCAGTAACATAAATGGATCAGGCCGTATTCGCAAAGCGCCGCACCGAACTCATGCAAATGATTGACAACGGCGTGGCAGTTATCACCACCGCTCCTGAACAGATCCGCAACGGCGATGTTCACTATCGCTATCGCCCGGATAGTGACTTTTTTTACTTAAGCGGATTTGAAGAACCTGAAGCGGTCATGGTTCTGATACCCGGCCGGGTACAAGGTGAATATATTTTATTCTGCCGGGAGAAAGATCCCGATCGCGAACAATGGAATGGTTATCGGACAGGTCTTGAAGGTGCGATCAGCGAATACGGCGCCGACGATGCATTTCCCATCGATGATATCGACGACATCCTGCCCGGACTGATGGAAAATCGCGATCGTGTGTATTGTGTCATGGGTCGCTACGCTGAATTCGACAGCCACTTGATCCACTGGTACAACGAGGTACGCAGCCTGTCGAGTAAAGGATTTCATGCACCCGCCGGGCTTGTGGATGCTGGTCATATCCTCAACGAAATGCGGCTGATCAAAACCGGCAATGAGATTCGCAGCATGCGCCGCGCAGCGCAGGTATCGACGGAAGCGCATATGCGGGCAATGCGTGCCTGTCAGCCAGGCATGCATGAATTTCAGGTCGAGGCAGAGCTTGAATATGGCTTCAGACTGGGCGGCAGCCACTATCCGGCCTACCCTTCCATCGTTGCCGGTGGCGCCAACGCTTGCGTTCTCCACTACGTCGAGAATCGGGACATCCTGCGCGACGGCGATTTATTGTTGATAGACGCCGGTGCGGAAATTGACTACTACGCGGCAGATGTTACCCGCACTTTCCCGGTTAATGGCCGTTTTAGTCCGGCACAGCGCGAGGTCTACGAGATCGTATTACAAGCACAATTCGATGCAATCGACGCCTGCGTGATCGGCAACACCTGGAATGACCCCCATGAAGCGGCGGTTCGTACCTTATGCCAGGGTCTCATAGATCTGGGCTTGCTTGTCGGTACCATCGACGAGGTGATCGAAAGTGGTGGATATCGTAAATTTTATATGCACAAAACCGGTCACTGGCTTGGCATGGACGTTCATGATGTCGGCGATTACAAGGTGGAAGATCAATGGCGCGAGCTTGAGAACGGCATGACCTTAACCGTTGAGCCGGGGCTGTATATCGGTGCAGATGATTCCATCGATAAACGGTTTCATAATATTGGCATCAGAATAGAAGACGATGTCCTGATAACCGCTCGTGGAGCAGATGTGCTGACTCGCAAACTCCCCAAGACCATTGACGATATCGAAGCACTGATGAACTCATGACCAGTCAACACTTCGATTTGATGATCGCCGGTGGCGGGCTGGCGGGCGCGAGTCTGGCACTGGCCCTTGGAAACACCGGCAAGCGTATTGCCGTGGTGGAATCATTTGCTGCTGACGATAGCCGCCAACCGAGTTTTGACGAGCGGACCATCGCCTTGACCTATGCCTCGAAACAGGTATTCAAGGGAATTGGAATCTGGCCGGCAATAGCCGCTGACGCCTGCCCGATCGAGTCAATCCACATCTCTGATCGTGGTCGATTCTCAAGCGCGCGTCTTGATCGATCCGATATCGGCACCGATGCCCTCGGCTACGTGGTGCCCACCCGATCCCTCGGCACCGCCCTGCATGCTGCCCTGTCAAGTTGTCAGTCAATCACGCTGCATTGTCCGATGACCGCGAGAGGATTCGCCCGTCATGATCAGGCCGTCAGCGTCGAATGCAGCAACGGCGTTCGGCTTGAATCGCCACTACTGGTCATCGCAGACGGTGGCCGATCAACACTGGGCGCCGAGGCAGGACTTGCTCTCAATGCCCGGCTGTATCGGCAGCAGGCACTGGTAACCACGGTATCGGTCTCACGCAACCATCACAACCGCGCCTACGAACGATTCACCGAGCACGGACCACTGGCAATATTGCCCATGACCAGTCAGCGTATGGCAGTTGCCTGGACGCTACCGGAAGTGTTGGCCAATGAACTCAAGGATATGACTGAAGCCGACTTTTTGTCTGCCCTGCAGGACGCCTTCGGTGATCGCAGTGGAACTTTCACCAGGGTCGGGACCCGCCAGACGTATCCACTCTCGCTGGGATACCTGGAACGGCCGGTAACCTCGCGAGTTGTCGCAATCGGCAATGCCGCCCACCTGGTTCACCCGGTTGCAGGCCAGGGCTTCAACCTGGGCCTACGCGACGTCGCCGACCTGTCGGACTACCTGCAACGTCACTGGCAAGCCGACAGCGATCCAGGTGAGGTGACATCGCTTGAAGAATATGCAATAACCCGTGCTGGCCAGACCCGGCATGTCGGACGGTTCACCGACGGGCTGATTACGCTATTCACCAGCCGCCTTCCCGGTGCGGCCCTGGCCCGCAGCATAGGCCTTAACCTGATTGATCTTTCACCATCAGCCAAACGTTTTTTCCTGAAACGAACCATGGGATTGCATGGCCGCCTGCCGCGCCTGACACGTGGGCTGACATCGCAGCCGCCTCGTGACTAATCAACCGAAGCATGTAAGTATGGATGTTGATATTGCTGTTATCGGTGGTGGAATTGCCGGCAGTATCGCTGCCCTCGCCTGCGCCCGGGCAGGATTTACTACCACGCTCATCGACAATGCCGCGATATCCATGCCAGGTAATGAATATGAAACACGGGTGTCGTCCATCAATCTCCGTTCCGAGGAATATCTGCAACAACTCGAGGCATGGGATATCATCACCAGATATCGGACCTCGCCATTCGATCGCATTGAGGTTTGGACTGAAAGCCAGCAACAACCATTAACCTTTGATGCCGCTGATGCAGGTCTTGATCATTTTGGCCATATCCTCGAAAACAATCTGCTGGCTGCCGCGGCTCGTCGACAGTTAGAGATAAACGACAACTACCGACAATCATCTGAATCACGAGTCGAGTCGCTGGCGATAAAGCCGGACGCCGCGGAACTCAACTTGTCAACCGGCTATACGATACGTACCCAACTGGTTGTCGCCGCCGATGGCGCGAACTCGATAATACGCAAGTTATCCGGCATCAACCGTAGCCTGTTCGACTATCGACAACGCGCTATTGTTGCCCGCGTATTGTGCGAACAACATCATGGACTAAGAGCCCGGCAGAAGTTTCTTGAAACCGGACCACTGGCATTCCTGCCATTGGCCGATGGCAGTTGTTCGATTGTCTGGTCTATGGACAACGACCATGTTGACGAAATCCTTAAACTCGACGATCAGGACTTCTGCGAACGGCTTGGTGAAGTATTCGAACATCGACTCGGTGCAATTGAAACCGTCATGAATCGTGCTTCGTTTGCATTACGGCGCTCACATGCCACCCGCTATTATGCCGAGCGCGTGGTATTAGTCGGTGACGCGGGTCACACCATACATCCGTTAGCAGGTCTTGGCGCCAACCTTGGCATTGCCGATGTTCACGCATTGGTCGAGACACTCATCGAGGCACGCAGGGCACGTCAATCCTTTTGGGGTTCACGGGTGCTCAGCCGATATCAGCGTCGCAGACGGGCAATCAACAGCATTACCTTGTCGGCAATGGATGTTTTCCATGTCGGTTTCGCCAACAATCTGCCCATACTCTCAACCTTGCGCGGTCGATTTCTCTCCATAATCGATAAAAGTGATACAGCCAAACGATTTTTTATCGAACAAGCGGGTGGAAGCACTCCTTAGAAACCGCACGTCTTAAGGGATACACAAGGTTAATCAGATTCTGCTGATCGAACCCTCACCCTTATGTACCATCACGTTATAATGCGCCTTATATAGCGTTTCAAACAGGCCACAATAAGCACATGTCACGTACGACCAACTGATTTATTCCGAGCACGATCCGATATGCCAAATCAATCCGACCTCAAAAAAGCCGGACTTAAAACCACCCAACCGCGCCTCAAGATTTTAAAAATCCTCGAAAACGCCGATGTCAGACATTTAGCCGCTGAGGACGTCTACAAAATTTTGCTTGAAACCGGGGAAGAGATCGGGCTTGCCACCGTCTACCGGGTCCTGACCCAATTCGAAAGCGCGGGACTGGTCATACGGCACAACTTCGAAGGCGGACGATCAGTTTTTGAACTCAATGACGAGGATCATCATGACCACATGGTCTGCCTCGAATGCGGTCGGGTCTTCGAATTTTTCGACAAGACAATTGAGGAACGCCAAAAAGAAGTAGCACATCAAGCGGGGTTCGCCATCGACGATCACTCACTTTACATGTATGGCGTATGTCGCGGTTTTCGCGATAACGGTAATTGTTCCTGGGTCGACCAACCAAGTCAGGGTGTGTTCAAGCTGAAGCAAAAATAAAACTTGGTCATGAAGTCATGACTATCTTGATGCGCATTTTTGATTCGATTTTTTTAATTTAAATATTTCAGGGAGTGCTTTAGTTGTCCACGCTGATCTGCGGCTCGTTCGCCTATGACACCATCATGGTGTTTCCCGATTCGTTCAAAAATCACATCCTGCCCGAGCAGGTACATATTTTGAACGTTTGTTTCATGGTCCCTGAAATGCGTCGTGAATTTGGCGGTTGCGCTGGAAATATCGCCTACACCCTGAATTTGCTCGGTGGTGACGCGGTGCCTATGGGAACAGTGGGTCACGATTTCAGCCCCTATCGCGCGCGTTTGCATGAGCTGGGTATAAACGACCGTCACGTCACTGAACTACCCAACTCCTTCACCGCCCAGGCATTTATCACCACTGATATGGATGACAATCAAATCATTGCCTTCCATCCCGGTGCCATGTCCGAGGCACATTGCAACCATGTACGTGATGTGGACGGGGTCGATCTCGGCATCGTCGCCCCGGATGGTCGTGAGGCCATGATACAAAATGCGCGCGAGTTCAGCGAAGTGGGAATCCCCTTCGTGTTTGACCCGGGCCAAGGTCTGCCAATGTTTGATGGCAACGACTTGAACGCCTTCGTCGATCAGGCAACGTGGGTGATCGTTAACGACTATGAATCACGAATGCTCGAAGAGAAAACCGGTGATTCCATCGACACGATCGCGTCAAAAGTCAGCGCCCTGATTGTCACCCTGGGATCACGCGGATCAAAAATTTATACCGCTGGAGAAGTCTTCGATATACCGGCAGTACCGACCAACAAGGCAATAGATCCGACCGGGTGCGGTGATGCCTATCGCAGCGGTCTGCTGTTCGGCATCGCCAATGAATATGACTGGGCAACCACTGGTCGTATCGCAGCCCTGGCTGGTTCGATCAAAGTACAATGTCACGGCACTCAAAATCATCACTTCAACGCGGAGTCCTTTGACCTCCAGTTCAACGAAGCATTTGGATACGCTTTCCGTTAGACATTATTGTGCAAGCGAGTCGCTTCGATTAATCGAGATTAGCCTCACTGACAATCGCTGAATTTTCCCTGAGCTTTTCAATGACCTTGTTGATGTCGGCATTTTCAAGAGAGTGCTCAAGTTCGATTCGATAGACACCAAGCGCCCCAGGACCTGAGCGGATGGTGGCGCCCACTTCGTTTAACAGCGAACGGATCTCAGCCTCGGTCGCGGTTTCATTAAAGATGACTTCAACCCCTGCCGAACCGCCGACTCCAAGCATCTTGTAGCCATCGTCTGACTGCCAGATATTGAACAACAAACCACCCTGAATAACCGCCAGCAGCGCTGCGGCAGCGGCAATCGCCCGCCAACGTGTCGACGTAACTGCTGGCCGGCTCCTTGTTTGGGCAATCTCCTTTTCAAGTCTCTTTTGACCAAACGCACCAAGTGAACCCTGGTCTGTCTGACGTACTTCGTCACGCAATCGTTGAAGGAATACTACTTCGGTTCGTGCTGCCGGGTTATTCTCGAGATACGTCTCCACCGAATGACGTTCCGCATCATCGAGGCTGCCATTTACATAAAACGGCAATAACAGATGTAAACTTTCCGGATTTTCCAGGTCTCGTTCGGTCATCGACTCATCCTCGCTTCAATCGCTCGAGGCACTGCCTGAGCATTTTCTTTGCGTGAAACACGCGGGTCTTGACCGTGCCTTCCGGGCACTCGACAATCGTTGCGATCTCGGGGTAGGACAAATCCTCGAAAAACGCGAGATGAACGACTTCCTTGTGCGCCTCAGACAAGCCATCGAGACATTGTCTCAGCCGGTCCGAGTTTTCACTTGCTTCCAACGCAGCGGTAAAATCGGCACTGTCATCAACGATATCAAAGTCAAGTTCCTCGGCCATGTGGCGGCCGCGCTTACGAAGCGCGTCGATGGATTTACGGTGGGCAATCCCGAACAGCCAGGTAGTCACCTTCGCCTGCCCCTTGAATGATCCCGCGCCATTCCACACCGCCATCATGGTCTCAATTACTATGTCGGCGGCAGCGTGTGGATCGTTCAATTTTCTGAGTGCAAATGCATACACCCGCGATTCATGAGCCTGATAAAAACTCGTCATGGCGCCTTCGTTACCATCGGCGATACGTGCGATTAACTCATTGTCGGACTCATGATCTGTCATGACTTACGGTTTACCTGATACCCTGAATCTGGAACATTTTAGTCATTGTTACCCGACTTATCTTGTAAATCAACGCGCACGCCTTTTATAGTTCTACGCTAATTAACTTATTCGGTAAATTTCATGTTCTCTGACCAGACGATTCTGTTCGGCCTGCTAACTCTGGTGTTCGCATTATTGATCTGGGGACGTATTCGCTATGATCTGGTCGCCTTCGGCGCACTGGTGCTTGCTGTCATTCTCGGAGTTGTACCCACTGATCAGGCATTCGAAGGATTTGGTCATCCAGCGACGATAATTATCGCCCTTGTATTAATCATATCCCGTGCACTTTCAAATTCCGGGGTTGTTGATATGGTGGCGAAAATGGTTTCAAAAACAGCCACATCGTTGTTCACGCACATCAGCGTGATGGCGGCAGTAGCCGCGGGATTGTCGGCAATCATGAATAACGTCGCAGCACTGGCGTTGTTGATGCCGGTCGACATCAAAGCTGCCGTAAAGGCAGGTCGCAGCCCGGCCATGACGCTGATGCCTCTGTCATTCGCATCAATTCTCGGCGGCATGATCACCCTCATCGGCACACCACCCAACATTATTGTCTCCGCATTTCGAAAGGAAACACTTGGCGAATCGTTCAGCATGTTCGACTTCACTCCCGTGGGTCTCGCCTGTGCCGTCAGCGGCGTATTGTTCGTCTCGCTGATCGGCTGGCGTTTAATCCCCAAGGGTCGCCGCGATAGCGATTCAGGCGGGCCGCTGTTTGATATCGGTAACTATATCGCCGAGGTTCGAGTCGATAAAAAGTCCTCGACAATCGGCAAGCAGGTTCGTGAACTTGATGACGTTTGTGACGAACACGGCGTATCGATCATCGGTGTAATACGCAACAAGCGACGTATACCAGGCGGCGCACGCAGTATCGAGATAGCCGATAACGACATCCTGGTCATCGAGGCAGATGCTACATCCATCGATGGTTTTGCCGGAGATACAGGCCTTGTCTACGAACCCGACGCCGAAAAAGACAAGGACGACAACAAGGACAACAAGGACAACAAGGATCGCACATTGGCTGGTGAACAAGTTCTTACTGAAGCAGTGGTTACACCCGGTGCACGCATCGCCGGCAGATCTGCCCATTCGATGAAGCTGCTGGATCGTTATGGCATCACGCTGCTTGGCGTATCACGTCAGGGGCGTCGATTTCGCCAGCAGATCCGTTCGCTTACGCTTCATCCAGGTGATGTACTGCTGCTTCTCGGTCCGGAAGGCCGTCTTGGAGAAATCATAGAATGGATCGGCGCATTACCGCTGGCCGATCGCGAACTCGAGATAACCAAACGCAACAAGGTAGGCGCTGCAATCGCCATATTCGGTTGCGCTATTGCTGCAGCAAGCGCTGGACTGTTGTATCTGCCTATCGCACTGGCACTGGCTTGCATACTGTTTATCGGATTGGGATTTATTCGCGGCCGACAGGTATACGATGCCATCGAATGGCCAGTCATTGTTCTGCTGGGATCAATGATCCCCCTTGGCACCGCGCTTGAATCTTCGGGCGGTACCGAACGGCTTGCCCAGCTATTGGTCGACGCCGCCGGTGACTACGGGCCTGTGACCGTGTTGACAATATTCATGATAGCCACCATGACCCTGTCCGATGTTTTAAATAACACCGCAACGACCATCATCGCCGCACCAGTTGCCATGGACATTGCCAGCAGTCTTGATGTTAGCCCTGATCCCTTTCTGATGGCGGTCGCGGTGGCCGCATCCTGTGCATTCCTGACACCTATAGGACACAAAAATAACACCCTGATCCTGGGACCTGGCGGCTACCGTTTTGGCGATTACTGGCGAATGGGATTACCGCTTGAAATTCTAATCGTCGCCGTGGGTGTGCCGGCCATCATGATATTCTGGCCACTTTAATATCTGGTTAAAGTGCTACTCACACAACGCACTCATATTCGGTAGCCCCCAGCCATAGAGTGGATCGAATCCGGCAGCACCGAGATCTTCACTAACCGCTGCCAGACGGCCAACCAACTCACGAGGGGTAGTCGGTGAATGCATCGTTCTTGCTGCAGCGATCGCCGCAGTAATGAATGGCGCTGCATATGAGGTACCGCTTACATAGTGACGGCCGATTTGAGTCGGCACGAATACATCGACACCGGGTGCTGAGAAATCCACGTAGTCGCCGATATTGGCATCCCTGAACAACTTTTGATTAGCGTCAATAGCAGTCACTGCAATCACGCTATCGTAAGCAGCTGGATACACCGCTGCTGCTTGAGGGCCGCCATTGCCGGCTGCAGCAACAACCGCAACACCCAATTGATCAAGTCGTTTCATGGTCATTTCAAGGAGGCGATTGGGCGCGCCTCCAAGACTCACATTAATGACATCCACTTCACGCTCAACCAATCTATCCATACCAGTCACTATCCATTGAACTGTAGTATCGGCGTTAGAATCGCCCTTAAGTCGAAAAGCCGCAACACTGATTATTTGACTACGTGGTGCGACTGAAACGAAGCCATCCTTGTCAGCGCCGGTCAATATCGCCGCAACGGCGGTCCCGTGCGTGGATTCAGCGCGGGCGACACCTGCCGGCAGCACATCGATCACTTCAATTTGCGAGTCCTTGAGTAGTGGATCATCGACATCCACCAGGGTATCGATCATGCCGATTGTTGCGTGTGTTTCACATGGTTTTTGATCATCAAAACCCATCTGCGTATGCGCATAAACGCGTCCTGCTCCTTCAAGCTGATAACGATGATTGGCGTCGGCGACGACCTCGGGAAATTCAGCGGCGAGCAGCGCCAATCCGTCGGCAACGCTAACGCCCTGTGCGAGCTGCGCGACACTCAGGATGAAACCGAGACTTTGCAGTTGCGAACGGGCCCGTACCCTTATGCCGTGGGTCCCAAGAAATATCGCCACTTGTCTTGCAATTTGTCGGTCTGGGGAGAAAAAAACCAGTTGACCAGGCTCGACATCTGAATTTTCCAGGGTCTTTGCGGACGTATTCGTTTCGCTTGCCCCAAGAGTAGGCAGCGAACTATCGATGAGACTTGCCGTGCCTGCCGGCAGACGATGATCTTTAGGTGGCGGGGCGATAGGCGGCTCGGCAGTGGTATTGGTCGTTCGCGGCGGCGTCACGGTATCGGTTGTTTTGCCAGGAACTTCCGGTACATCGGGTGTATCGGGCACACTCGGTGACGGCTTGGCTGGCGTTCTCGGTGGATCGGTTGGTTTTCGCGGCGGCGGATCGTCGCCGGACGGGCCAGGTGTACGCAAGGTGTTGGCTCCGGATCCAGGCGGAACGTGAGTGGTCGGCGGTGGCGCAGAGCCTGAACGCGCGCCTGGATCTGATCTGGAATCCGATCCGGGAGACACGTTATCCGGTGTTTTAATGATCACCGACGTGGCTGATTTACCGGGAGATGGGGGCACTGTCTGGACTCGAATTCCAGGGGAGGACAATACAGGACTTTTACTGGTTGTCTGTGCGCGGGCGGGCTCATTCGACCACGGGCCAAGCACCATGCTCAAGATAACCAAAGTGGGTACTGATACAGGCCGGTTTACCATGGATGCATTCAACTAGTCGGGTGGATATATTGGACTATGTCGTTACGACTCTGCCCAAGGTTCAACATTGTGGGTTAGTTACGGATGGGATTAAACGTGTAATCGGAATCCAATCGCAACCTGCCACAGTTGAATCCTGACGATAGCCTGTTTACTTGACAGCAGTCATTCGCAGCAACATGCTGGCAGCGCTCAGAAACCCATCCTTGTCTATGGCTACGATCCGGCACCAGTAACCGCTACCCGCTTCAAGATGATCCATGACAAGTTCTGATGGTGATAAACGATCAGAGTCGGCCAGAACAATTGCACCCGTAATCATGCCTCCTGTCATCTCGGTATTGGCATAGCATTCAAAACGGTAGGCGCGTGCCCCGTCAACCGGTAACCAACGAAATTCCGTGCGAGTTCCGAGTGGCGTTTCACCCACCGGTGCCAGCAGTGTGATCTCCGGTAAATTATTGTTGTCGCCCATCCGTGCACCAGAAGGCAGAACGTAGTAGCGGAGAACCGGCAATTCGAATAGCACATCGGGTCGTGTGATTCGCAACCTGAGCAATACCCCGCCCTCATCAACCGTCGGCAAAGCCGGGCTTAGCAGACGGATGCGTTGCAGATTATTTAAAAACTCCCTGACCAGGGTCGACGTTCGACGAGTCTCGAAACTATCTGTCAGTACGTCCATGGGCGCAACAGTACCGGCAGGTAGCGGCCTGAAAAACGGCGCTCCACCCGCTACCACCGGTGCCCATTCCCACACAGCATGTAGTTGACCTGAGCCCAGGTAGTTGATATCGGCAACTACATTGAGTTCGATATCACCATCAATGACCTTAACTCTTGATCCGTCATTGAAGCGCAAATCCACGCGGGTGATCTGAAAATCTGCTAGTGACGATGTTCCAATCGGCACGCGAATATCGGCTGTGTAACTATCGAATCCATCGCTGAACACACGCCTTAATACGACCTGGCGTGAACCGAGCTCATGTGCCTTGGCTGCCACCGAAGCCGGTATGAGCACCGGTTCGGCAAGGACTTCGCTGCTGGTTCGTGCCGCTTGACTCGGAAACGTCTCGGCCAGGGTTTTTGCCCGGTTGAGTCCACGGGACAGCGTTGTGGTCAGTGCTCTTGAAATGCGTCCGAGTACACGTCCATCCAGTGTTCGCATCTCAAGCATGGGAGAGCGAACGGTGAGTGGCGGCGGTGAGCCGAGAGTCTGCAAGCGTATGGTCCAGTCGAGCGACATGGGAATGCTCGCAGATGTCCCAACTGGCAGTAGCGTGGTCCTGGATTTACCGGTTACATCCACAATCCTTGATTGAGCCAGGTCAACATCGATGTTCAGTCGTCGCCCGATGGCCACTTCAAACGTCGCCGATTGTGGCGAAAATATGGCGGTTGTAAAACTCCGGGTGAAACGTAGTTGAACAGATTTCGCGGAGATCTTCCTGTTCAGCGCATCGCCCAATGTCACTCCTTCAAGGGCAATTCGCACAATCTGCTGACGAATAGCCGGGGTTAATACAAGATTCTCACTGACTGTCGCGCAGCTGCCAGCATTGACAGGGCAATTAGACACCAGGGACGGTCCCTGCGAACCAGCCGTTGTCCCATTAATTACCAGATTGCCGGCGGTTGAACTGAACACATAATCATTTACCTGGGTTTGAAAGACAGGTGTCCATGAGAGATTGAACGAGCTTGGGGTCAGCGTCGTATTCGGCACGATTCCAAGACGGTCGAGTACGTCGGCAAGCGGCGTACGTTCATCGATACCCGCGATGTTGCTGCGGCGGGTCAAGTCCACCAGCGCGGAGATATTTATGGTGGCTGTGGCTACCTTGGGAGACAAGCCCACATCGATGGCCCATAAGACGGTCGATAACGTGGACAAAATCAATGTCAGCAGATAACAACAGATTTTCTTCATGACATCAGCCGAAACAAATTTTAAGGTGACTGGGTGGCAACGGACCAATCCATTCGCGCACCAACAAACACCTGGTAGGGACTCAAGTCAAAGCCCGGGTTCACACGATCTTCGAACTTCTGCCGCTCACCGTATAACCACAATGTCCAGCCCGGTTGCTGGGCGTCACTTTGCCGAAGCTGCCAGTCGAATCGAACACCAAGTGTTTCGATTCGGCTATCCGTTAAGTCGTCGCGATCGCCATCACGGTTCACACTGTAATTAACCGTCGTGTTCAGTCGATCATCCAAAGCTAAGAAACTCAAGTCGATACCCGCCAGACGCGTGCGCGTGACATTGCCGGTAAGCTCATCCTTTATCGCGTTGTACTGCAATTGGGTACCAAAAAGGAATCGATTATTTGCCTGCCACTGGACACTGAAATCAGTGAGTTCGTGGTGGTTATCGATTCCGAAATCGCCAAAATCCTTTTCTATGGAGTAACTGTGATTCAATCCCAGGTAAACATTCTCATAGCGCGTGGTAACACCGCCAAGCAAGGTCGTAGTTTGTCGATTGATTGCAAAGTCATCGAATAAAATCGGCACATCTTCATGGATCTGGTCGGAATACTGTGCGGCTACTGTGAATGTCGGTTGACCAAGCCATCCGGGTAGAGGCTTATCATCTGTAGTGGCTCCAACCGCGGGCGTCCACGACAGGCTCAAAGAGGCAAGATCGTTATACAGCGTTGGCAGATTGGGATCGTTATCAACGTTGTCCTGTTCCTGTGCCAACTGCAACTGAACCGCCAGCCCATCAACCTGAAGAACACTGAAAACACGATCGAGTTTTCGATCGAATGGTAGTGACGGATTGGCCAGACTCCTGAAAAACAGCCCGATTTCCTTTTGCTCATAACCAATACTAAAGTCAGCCTGTCTCTGCCCAAAAGACTTGCCCTTGAAAATATGGAATAACCCCAGAAACGACCGCGCGTCGTCATCGTTTCTATCAAACGCATCTCCCGAGCCGTCAAAATCGTAACGGGTTTCGGCGAACTCCCCACGAAGTTTTATCCGTCTGGATGCAAGGTTGGATTCCGCTGCGATACTGTAGCCATCACCTTGCGGGAGAATGTCGTTACCGACGATTCCCAAGCCGGAATGGTCCTGGCCTTCGCCACTTAAATAAGTTGCAGTGATCGTCAGTGGGTCTTTGCCGGACGGCAATGGGCTGACCGATAGCATGCCGCCGGCAACCCGATGCTGATGGTCACCCACGCCACTTAATCCATAGCGAAATCCGCTCACCGGCTCGGTGCGATAGGCAAACCCCGAAGCAATCAAGGCTTCACCATCTGTTTTTCCCGTCAAGGATACGCCTCGGCGATAAAAATCCTGAATCAACAATCCATCGGCGACGGGGGCATGATGCCCAAGCAAAGCGGTTACACCATTCCCTTGCGCTGACAGTTTGTACTCGCCCACTTCGAATTCGCGACCCTGACGTGGATCCTCACCGGGAACTATTGCATCGGCCAGCACACTGCCGACCTGGGCACCGTTTGAATCATAGATAAAATTTGCATCAACCTCGGTTGTTATCGATTGTCCGGCTACCGCACCATTGATCGCAACGGCACCTTGCGCACCGCTTGATGCGCCGTCATCAAGAAGATCACCCTCAGCCAGGCGGTAGTTGCCCTCAAGGGAAAAGTTGGCGGAGAAAAATTTTGTGATATCGCTTGTTTGAACCGAGCCGTTGGCACCAACCACATCCAGCGTCCATAGACCGCGCTCAAGGATATCGCCAACCGGGCTGTACTCCACCAACCGAAGCTCATGCTGGCCGACATCCAACGGCTGCGGTGGAGTTACAGAAACAATGAGGGTGCTGTCAACCTGCTCAAGCTTGACGATTTCACTGACATCAACAGCGTCGATTTCAAGAGCCAGCCATTGAACACTGTCAAAGGGCATGTCTGGCGGCAACTTTACCCGCATAGCCGTCTGATCACCGGGAGTTATCAAGGTATCGGAGATCAGTTCGGGAATCCAGTCGCGGGTCTCTTCGGCTATCGTATTAACTGGCGATAATACGATCAGCCCCAAAAGAATCGGCACACGATTCAATACCCTGACGACACACCGTAATGATGTCCAAACAATCTTATGTCGGGTATGGCAGTCAGTCGTGTCCAGCAAACTCATACCAACAATTGCCCCCGTGTTGCCCTGGTGCTATTACCCGGCCGCAGCGTTATGCCAACCCCAGCCGTGCTACCCGTCTACATTCATGTACGCACAAATTATTTATTACATCCCGGTAATCATATCAGCAAGTCCCTGGCAACAGCCAAATACTGATTGGATCGCCCAGCTATTACTCGAGCTGATTTAGGGCTTTAGCAGACCAAAAATAATCACCGTTCGATACTCGAAGACAACCCCATTATCGCTGGCATATTGTTCATATAGTCGTTCGAGCCCTTGTATCAGTTCATTATGGCCATCGCGACCGATTTCTGGTGCATATGATGACGACATGACCCTGCCCATCAGGCCTGTGAGATTGAGATATTGATTATTGAATAATTCATGACGAGTGGTGTCGGCATGATCGAAAAACTTATCCAGTGCGACAGGATTAACGTGACTGGCCGTGATCTTGCGATATTCAGGCGCTGTTGCGAGCAACAGGTTTTCGTAGTCGTTCATAAAATCGCCACCCAGAAATCGCTCATTCCAGATCATTGCGGCATAGCCCGGCGAACGGAGAATTCGTTGACATTCCTGGCGCGCAGCGAGTGGCTCGAACCAGTGAAAGGCTTGCCCTGAAACAACGATATCTGCACAACCGTCACCAAGCCCGGTCGACTCAGCACTGCCGTTCTGATGATGAGAGGATGGGTAATTTGCAAGATAATTCCGACCCGCTTCACGCATTGGGCCATTTGGCTCGACAGCGGTGACAGAGAAACCCCTTTCGAGAAATATTTTCGACAAAAGCCCGGTACCACTGCCGAGATCGACTACTTCTGCAGAGACTGATAAATCTGTCACTTTGAGTAGCCAATCGACAATGTCGCTCGGGTAGCTGGGTCGATATTTGACATAATTATCAACTCGGCTTGAGAAGCGTGCTTTTGAATCGGGAGCCAGGACATCAACGTCTTGAGTTTTCGAATCAGATGTGTTCATGTGATTACACAGGGGTATGTGGTTGTGGCGTGGCATTAAATCGGGTGGTCATGCCAGAAACTCTCTATTGCCTTCGCCGAGGGCCGGTGCTTTGTGGTCAATCTCATCGTCATCAAATTGCGCTGCGAGCGGTAACTCGAGCGAGGTATCACGAGCATCCACAACCTCGGCAAGACCATCTGCAAAATCCCGTACTGCATTGCAGCAAACGTCTTCACCGGCAAATAATTGCAGCCATTCGTGTCGGCTCTTGAGATGGAAACGCTCGGCAACCGCCTTGATTAGCTGTGGGTCGGCAGCATTTTTCGACCCATAGCCATCGTTCAACTCAATCAATTGACACAGGCGCCTCCAGAATTTCTCCTCCAACGCACCGACAGCAATCCATCCACCATCGGCACAGCAGTAACAGCGATAACGTGCGGTAGAACCATCAAGTTGCAATGCTGATTGTGGCTCGCTCTCACGGCTTGGATGGGTTTGAGCGACAAGGGGCACATTGAGCGCATGAAGTCCGTTGGTCATGGCAATATCGATATAACTACCGGCACCATTACGGAGCCGTTTATAAAGTGCCAACACAATATTATTGAATGCCGGGTATGCGCCACCAATCACATCGGCAAGCAACATCGGTGGCGGTACAGGCCCATCAACGCCTGCAAACAGGTCGAGCATCCCGGTATGCGCGAGATAGTTGATATCATGACCTGCAAACCCCCGCATCGGCCCACTTTGCCCAAATCCCGATATCGAACAATAGACGATGTCATCGCGACGTTTTCGGCAATCGGCATAGCCGATACCGAGCTTATCGGCGACGCCCGGGCGGAACTGCTCAACGACAACATCGGCGCCAGCAAGTAAATCGATTACCTTCGTCTTTTGTCTTGCGTCCTTGAGATCAACGCATACACTGCGCTTTCCACGGTTCAGGATCGAGAATAGCCGACCACCGTCATCAGGCAGGGTTCTCATGGCATCCCCACCCGGCGACTCGATCTTGATTACCTCGGCACCCGCCCGTCGCAACATCAAGGTAGCCAACGGGCCGGGTAGCAAACCGCTGAAATCCACCACCCGTATACCCGCAAGCGGTAAATCCTCGCGTATATCAATCTGATTCATTAAGTTATTATTATCTCGATCGGCGACATCGAATAATTGACGGACACGCTTCAAGTCTAACAAAATTGTTGTCAATTTCTCCGGGTCGAGATGCATGCGATCCATCGTTCGGTAATTTGTCAGGATATCAATGCGACATATCAACATTCCCCAAGACGATCAGCCACTGTGGGTGTTTGGTTATGGATCCTTGATGTGGAATCCGGGGTTCGAACATGATGCTCGCCATATTGCTACCGTGTACGGCCTGCATCGAAGACTGTGTGTCGCATCCATCCGCTACCGCGGCACCCCGGAAGCGCCGGGGCTGGTACTCGGCCTTGATTTGGGAGGTAGCTGTCGTGGTTATGCATTCCGGGTACCGGCTGATATCAAGCACTCGGTGGCCCAGTATCTCGAGGAGCGCGAGATGCTCAACGGAGTGTATAAGCCCGTATTCGTGCGCGCCTGCCTTGGCGATGATAACCGGCCGCTGGCGCTTACTTTCAGAGCGCGTCGCGATCATCCACAGTATATTCCGCCGACGTGCGAGAAGACGCTTGCCCTTAGAGTCTCGCGATGCGAAGGGCTTCGCGGCAATAACCGCGATTACGTGCTGAGTACGATTAACGAGTTGAATTCGATGGGTTTCGAGGATCGCGCGCTACAGCGGATCGCCGGTCACCTGAGTGATATCGACAACCCCGAAAACTGCTGACCCGCATACCGCCAAACACCATCGTTTGTCCTTCAGGCAACGCATTCACCTGTCGAGACACTTGGTCAGATTACGCCTAGAAACGGTCACATAAAACGAATATACTCCCGCGCTTATCAACAATTGCAGGCATGTTGTGTCGAAAGAAGACCATATTGAAATGGAAGGTACGGTACTTGAAAACCTTCCAAACACCCTTTTTCGAGTAGAGCTGGACAACGGCCACGTTGTTACCGCCCATATATCGGGTAAAATGCGTAAAAACTACATCAGAATACTACGTGGCGACCGGGTAACGGTGCAACTGACCCCATACGATCTCAGCAAGGGCAGAATCACCTATCGGGCCCGTTAGAGTTGCACACCCGCCCCGTCGCCCAGGCAATCAACGGCTACGCAGTCAAATGCAATTCTCCCGGTTAATCAAAACATTGTGTCGTTCCTGTGTCACCGGCACTCTAGTTTGTGGGGCATTTTTCAGCCTTTATTCATTCGCTGGCGATGTCAAAATCGTCAACGCCAGCGCATCGTGTGTTGAACGCGTCTGTCGTTTTGATGTCACACTTGAGCATGACGACACGGGTTTCGAACATTATGCCGACCAGTGGCAAGTACTTGATCCTGACGGTAATGTACTCGCCACGAGAACCCTTTTTCATCCCCATGTGGACGAACAACCCTTCACCCGAAGTCTGTCCGGGGTGATAATTCCCGACTCGCTGACCCGCGTACTGATTGCGGCTCGCGATAGCGTCCACGGCGTGGCGCCAACCACTTATTCACTGGACCTTGATCTCAAATGATATTTACTCCTGTATTCGACCTACCCTGGTGGGGCCTTGTTCTGGTCACCCTGGGCATTACCCATATCACGATTGTTTCTGTCACTTTATATTTGCATCGTCACCAGGCACACCGTGCCATGGAGCTTCATCCCGCTGTGGCCCACTTCTTTCGATTCTGGCTGTGGATAACAACCGGCATGGTCACCCGCGAATGGGTTGCGGTCCATCGAAAGCATCACGCCCGGGTCGAGACGCCTGACGACCCCCACAGCCCCCAGGTTTACGGAATTTCGCGGGTGTTTTTCAACGGTGTGTCGCTTTATCGAAACTCTGCACGCGATCCTTCCACGCTTGAGCAATTCGGACATGGCACCCCCGATGACTTCATCGAAAACTTGCTGTACGCGCGTTATCCGTGGTCCGGTAATCTCACCCTGCTCGTCATTAACACTATCCTGTTCGGTCTGATCGCGGGCCCGCTTATCTGGGGCGTTCAAATGTTGTGGATTCCTCTATGGGCGGCAGGCGTAATCAACGGTGTCGGTCACTGGTTCGGCTATCGAAACTTCGAAACCCGTGACAGCAGCCGGAATATCGTCCCCTGGGGCATTTTAATCGGCGGAGAAGAGCTGCATAACAATCATCATGCCTACGCTTCATCGGCAAAATTCTCGAATAAATGGTACGAGCTTGACATCGGCTGGTTGTATTTAAACGGCTTGTCGATGCTGGGTCTGGCACGAATCAACCGTACCGTTCCCCGGATTCGGGTTGAGGAAGTCAAATCCCGATGCGATCTTGAAACGGTCAATGCAGTAATCGCGAATCGATTCCAGGTTCTCGCCGATTTCTTCAGCGAAGTGGTCAAACGGGTTTATCGGGAAGAACTTAAAGCGCGACGCGGCATGCCGGAACGCAGCCTGATCAAGCGTGCCGTAAAAGCATTGAATCGACCACACGGTACAAATCATACAGCCACTCACGCTTTCACAGAGTATCTCGACCTTAGTCCACGATTGAAAACAGTCCTCAATATGAAATCAAAGTTGGTTGAGATCTGGGCGTCAGGGCATTCTTCACCCGAATCCTTGATACAAAAACTGGAAGAATGGTGTGCCCAGGCAGAATCGTCGGGTATTAAGGTGTTAGGCGATTTCTCAACACGCCTGCGCGGCTATCGGCTGGTGCCTGCCTGATCAAAAGGTTCAAAATAGCAGACAAATAAAAACGGCCCGAAACGGGCCGTTTTTATTCAGACTTGAGAAGTATTTTCAACCTGTCTCAAAATGAGCGAAGGCCGCCAGGACAAGGCAACGGGATCGAGCTGGATGCCTTATCTGGCACTGACACCGTATTCACTTGATCTTGATTTACTTGATCTTGCCTTCCTTGTAAATCACATGCTTGCGCGCAACCGGATCGAATTTCTTCATCTCCAGCTTTTCCGTCATGGTGCGCTTGTTCTTGGTGGTGGTGTAAAAGTGGCCCGTTCCGGCGCTTGATATCATTCGGATCTTGTCTCGCATCGGGCTTATCTCCTGTTAATTCGGCTAAAGAATACAGTAATTACTGTTAACGTTTGTAAGTCTCAGACCTTGACGCCGCGAGCGCGGAGTTCGGTCAACACGGTATCGATCCCGCGCTTGTCAATGGTACGCAAACCATTGTTGGACACACGCAAACGCACCCAGCGGTTCTCGCTGGCGACCCAGAACTTTCGATAGTGAAGGTTCGGCTTGAAAGTACGACGCGTCTTGTTGTGCGCATGGGAGACATTATTACCGGTTACGGTCTTCTTGCCGGTAACCTGGCAAACTCTGGACATGGCGATCACTCCGAAAGGGGTCTGAAACCTGGAAAAGGGCGCGATTTATACCAGAAATCGGCGCGTTTGAACAGCCTGGAGCCGGAAATTCTATAGTAATCCACGTTCACTGAGCGATACTGAACCGGCATTGCCAATCACCAGGTGGTCAAGCAGGCGGATGTCCAGCAGCTTCAACGCCTCCTTTAACTTGCAGGTGACAGATATGTCCGCTTCCGATGGCTCAGCCACACCGGAGGGGTGATTATGCGCAACAATGACGGCTGAAGCATTGTGGTGTAAAACACGCCTTATCAATTCACGGGGATGCACCGAAGTACTGTCTATGGTTCCTTCAAACAGATTTTCGTATGCCAGCACCTGGTGTCGTGTATCCAGAAACACGCAACCGAACACTTCCACTGGCAAATCCCGCAAACGTAGCGTCAGATAATCGGAAGCATCCCGTGGCGACTTCAACGCAGAGCCCTTGATCAATTGTTCACCGAGATAACGTGTACCCAGTTCTCGAGCCGCATGAATTTGTACACATTTGGCAGCCCCAAGACCGGCGACCCCGAGCAGCGATTCAATGGGCGCCGATAACAATGCCCGCAAACCACCGTACTCAATCAGCATGTCCCGGGCGATATCAATGGCAGAGCGACCACGGCTGCCAACACGAATAAATAATGCCAGAAGTTCGGCGTCCGACAGGCTCGACGCGCCCTGCTTGAGAAATTTTTCCCTCGGCTGCTCATCCGAAGGCCAATCCTTTATCGACATGTAACACTCCATTGTTATCCATCCCTGCTGGGAAATACGTGCATCATTGGCGTCACGGATATTATCTTATTGAGTCACTGAACGGCCATGGGAGTAACAATCTTTGTCGGAATACACTCTATACAAAACTGCTGCGACGGTTAAACTTAAGAAATGCAAAACTTGACGAACAAGAATGTTCTTTTGGGAGTGACGGGTGGTATCGCGGCCTACAAGGCTGCTGAGTTAAGCCGTCGACTGAGCGACGCAGGCGCGAGGGTCCGCGTGGTCATGACCGAAGCAGCCACCGCCTTCATATCGCCGCTGACCATGCAGGCGGTCAGTGGACACCCGGTACGAACCAGGCTGCTTGATAGCGATGCCGAATCGGGTATGGATCACATCGAATTGGCCCGCTGGGCTAACGCTATCGTTATTGCACCGGCAACAGCGGATTTTATTGCACGCCTGACCCAAGGATCTGCGGATGACCTGCTGACGACGCTGTGCCTGGCCAGCGAAGCGCCTGTTCTTCTTGCTCCGGCGATGAACCGGATTATGTGGTCCAAACCCGTCACCCAACGAAACCTCGCGCAATTGATCGCCGATGGTATCAAGACTATCGGCCCTGGCGAGGGCTCTCAGGCTTGTGGTGAAACCGGACCGGGACGAATGAGTGAAGCCAGCGATATCGTCGCTGCGCTGGAAGTCCAACTGGCCGCAAAGCACGATCCACGGGTTGCCGGTCGACACGTATTGATTACCGCCGGACCCACCTTCGAGGCAATCGACCCGGTACGCGGCATTACCAATCATTCGTCTGGAAAAATGGGCTATGCGCTGGTTGAAGCGTTTATTGAAGCGGGTTCTCTGGTGACCTTGATATCAGGTCCCACACATCTGCCCCGCCCCGGTGGCGCACAACGTATCGACGTAACCTCCGCGTGTGACATGCAGGCAGCGGTGAACGAACACATCGCTTCGCAAGATATCTTTATCGGAGTGGCAGCCGTTGCCGATTACCGACCCGAAAATCTTGGCGCACATAAATTGAAAAAAGGCGCCGAACGAATGACGTTAACCATGGTGCGCAATCCCGACATCCTCGCCGAGGTAGCCGCGCGTGATAATCGGCCCTTTTGTGTTGGCTTCGCCGCCGAAACGCGCGACGTGGAGAACTATGCCCGCGCCAAGCTTCATTCAAAACGCCTCGACCTCATCTGCGCCAATCAGGTTGGCGGCGATTCAGGTGGATTCAATAACGATTTCAACACCCTGCTTGTACTCTCCGGTGACGATGCCGTGACCGTCGGTCCAGCCGACAAACGAATCGTCGCAGAGTCAGTATGTCACATCATTGCCGAACACTATGACAAAAAACATCCAGATAAAAATACTCGACCCACGACTTGAATCAGAATTCGGATTGCCGAGATACGCGACCGACGGATCTGCTGGGCTCGACCTGTATGCCTGCCTCGACGATCCACTGGTATTGCATGCGGGTGAAACAGCGTTGGTGCCGACAGGAATGGCCCTGCATATTGCTGACCCGAATCTCGCCGCCATGTTGTTACCGCGTTCGGGACTCGGGCATAAGTACGGTATTGTGCTCGGCAACCTGGTCGGACTGATTGATTCCGACTACCAGGGCCAGGTGTTCGTGTCCTGTTGGAATCGCGGTCATAACGGCTATGAAATAAGCCCCGGTGATCGTATTGCGCAAATGGTATTGGTGCCAGTTGTCAGGGCCCAATTTGAGGTGGTCGAATCGTTTGATGAAAGCATTCGCGCAGGTGGCGGCTTTGGTCATACGGGCAACTGAAACCACCGCGCTGCCAATAGAGCGGCATATAAATGCCAAATACGTTAAGGTTTAAGTCTGATACTTAACCTTTATGCGGTTTGTCTTATATAATAAATACTGATCCATCCTATAATTTTATGTTGATTGCCGATCAAAAAACCCTGCCTGAATACCAGCAGATAACGATACAAACGCAATGACCAAAGAGCATACCGATTCGTTGCCATCAGCAACGCTCTCATCTTTATCCGCGGGTAACCTTCCTTATGTGGAAGATATCTATCGGCAATACCTCGAAGACCCGAATTCAGTCGACGAGGCCTGGGCCAGCGCATTCAAGGCACTTGCCAAACAGGTATCATCGGACGACGCTGCCGGTACCAATACCGAACATGTTCTCATGGGCTCGGAAAAGTGGACGGCCAGTGTCGCCAAGCGTCAGTCAGGTGTTCTGCGACTGATCAACGCCTATCGGTCCCGTGGCCATCAGGCGGCCTCCATCGATCCAATTGGCGTCATGGAACAGGAACCGCTGACCGATATCACTCTCGCCGCCAACGGATTGACCGAAGCAGATCTGGACACGGTATTCGACACCGGTTCTCTGGCCGCGGCTGACCGTCTGAGCCTGCGCGATATCATCAGTCTGTGTGAGGAAGTCTACTGTTCATCAGTCGGCATCGAATACATGTACCTCACCAACACCGAGGAAAAACGATGGATCCAGGCGCGTGTCGAGCGAATTCCCGCACGCCTCGTGCCCGATAACGAGACCCGTAAACATATCCTCGAGCGGATTACCGCCGCGGAAGGCCTCGAGAAATATTTGCACACCAAGTATGTCGGCCAGAAAAGATTTTCCCTGGAAGGTGGCGAGAGTCTGATTCCAATGCTATCGGAACTAATTCAGCGTTCCGGTTCAGGTGGCGTCAAGGAAGTCGTTATCGGCATGGCCCATCGTGGCCGACTCAATGTGCTGGTCAATATTCTCGGCAAGTCGCCCAAAGAACTTTTCGGTGAGTTTGAAGGTGTCAACGCCGGCGATCATGACGATATGGATTCCGGCGACGTAAAGTATCACCAGGGATTTTCGTCCGACATCATGACGCCCGGTGGTGCGATTCACCTTGCCATGTCATTCAATCCGTCACATCTTGAGATTATCGATGCGGTCGTCGAGGGCTCGGTGCGCGCCCGCCAACACCGCCGCAAGGACATAAGCCGCAACCAGGTCATTCCCATCCTGTTACACGGCGATGCCGCGTTTGCAGGTCAGGGCGTGGTAATGGAGACGCTCAACATGTCCCAGGCGCGAGGCTACTCCACTGGCGGAACAGTCCATATCGTCATCAACAATCAGATCGGCTTTACGACCAGCAACCGCGCCGACGCTCGTTCAACAATGTATTGCACCGAAGTTGCCAAAATGGTTCAGGCGCCAATATTTCATGTCAACGGCGACGACCCGGACGCCGTATTTGTAGTTACCCAGATGGCGTTGGACTATCGTATGGAGTACAACAAGGATGTTGTGATCGATCTGGTTTGCTATCGTCGCCTCGGTCATAACGAAGCGGACGAGCCAAGTGTCACCCAGCCGTTCATGTACAAGCAGATAAAGAAGCACCCGACCACTCGGCAGATCTATGCCGACAAACTGGTTAAGGAAGGTGTCATTGATGCTGACAAACCAGACGTGATTGCAAAGGAATACCGCGAAGCACTTGATGACGGTCGAATAGTTGCCGGACAAATCTTCGATCCTAACAAGGTCAAGGCGATGGTCAACTGGCGGCCATACATCGACGCGCTATGGACTGAAGACACTGACACACATTTGTCGCTTGAGCGAATTCAGGATCTCAATAAGCGTCTGACGACCTTCCCGCAAGGTTTCGAGCTCCATGCACGGGTAAAGAAAATAGTAAACGACCGCATCAAGATGACGGCGGGTGAGATCCCGATGGATTGGGGATTCGCCGAGACCATGGCCTATGCGGCCCTGGTGGAGGATGGCTATACAGTGCGCCTGTCCGGTCAGGACAGCGGCCGCGGCACCTTTTTTCATCGACATGCGACCATTCACAATCAGGCCAACAACGAGACACTGGTGCCGCTTCGCGACATTGGCAAAGATCCGAATCAGTTTCTGGTCATTAACTCGCTACTGTCTGAAGAAGCCGTGCTCGGTTTTGAATACGGTTATGCCACAACCGATCCGGATACGCTGGTTGTCTGGGAGGCTCAATTCGGCGACTTTGCCAACGGCGCGCAAGTGGTAATCGATCAATTTATCTCAAGCGGCGAAGCCAAGTGGCGGCGACTTTGCGGGTTGGTCATGCTGCTGCCCCACGGCTATGAAGGTCAGGGACCGGAGCATTCCTCAGCACGCCTGGAACGCTTCCTGCAGTTGTGTGCGGAACACAATATGCAGGTCTGCATGCCCACCACCCCGGCGCAGATGTTTCACATGTTGCGACGACAGATGATGCGCAAGCTGCGGCGACCCCTGGTAGTCATGTCTCCCAAGAGCCTTCTGCGGCACAAGCTGTCTGTTTCGACGCTTCAAGACCTGACAGATGGTCACTTCCAGACTGTCATAGATGAAATTCAGGATATCCCCAAAGAACGCGTCGAACGCGTCATCCTGTGTAGCGGTAAAGTCTATTTCGAGCTCCATGAAGAACGCATCAGTCGGGAACAGTTCAACACCGCGCTTGTTCGCGTCGAACAGCTCCACCCGTTCCCGAAGGAGCGTCTTACCGAGATTCTCGCCAACTATAAAAATGCCAATACCGTTGTATGGTGTCAGGAAGAACCCAAAAACCAGGGCTCGTGGTATCAGATATCACATCACCTGAAGGACTGCCTGTCACCATGGCAGACACGTTACTATGCCGGTCGCGAAGCATCAGCAGCGCCTGCTGTCGGCTTTTACAAGCTGCATCTGGATCAAACTGCCCGATTCCTGGAGCAGGCATTTACCCTAACCGACGCTAGCGCGGTCCAGTCGATGGAGAAAAAGGTCGCATCCAATGCCCAGTGAAATTAAAGTTCCTACCCTGCCAGAATCGGTTTCTGAAGCCACCGTCCTCGAATGGCATAAAAAAGAAGGCGATTTTGTTCGTCGAGATGAGACTCTCGTCGATATAGAAACCGAAAAGGTGGTTTTGGAAGTGCCAAGCCCTCAGGACGGCATACTTGGCGCGCTTAAGCACGACGCTGGCGATACTGTTCAGGAAGGCGATCTGCTTGCCAAAATCGAAGACGGCGACGCGCCAGCCGATGGCGAATCCTCACCTGAGGACTCGGCACCCAGTCAAAATGATTCCAGTAGCGATTCAGGTGACCGTGATCGCCACGGCCCGGCGGTTCGTGCTCTGCTTGATGAACATGATATTGATCCATCGAAAATCAGTGGAACGGGCAAGGATGGCCGAATAATCAAGGAAGATGTACAAAATTATCTGAAATCTGCCAAACAGACTGCGCCAGCCGCGACATCAGCGCCCAAACCGGACACCGCGCCCAAGGCAGCCAGTGACGCGAAACCACAGCCGCTGCCGTCCATTACCGGCGGGCGCGATCGCGAAGAAACCCGAAATGCAATGTCGCGGATTCGCCAGACCATCGCCAAACGCCTGGTCAAGGCACAGCAGACTGCCGCCATGCTCACCACCTTCAACGAGGTCGACATGACAACGGTGATGGCGATGCGCAATCAATACAAAAAGGATTTCGAAGAAAGTCACGGCGCCAGACTCGGCTTCATGTCGTTTTTCGTCAAGGCTGTGGCAGCAGCACTGACGCGTTTTCCGATGGTAAATGCGTTTATCGACGGCACCGATGTGGTGCAACATAATTATGCTGATATCGGTATTGCCGTATCGTCGCCCCGTGGCCTGCTGGTACCGATTCTGCGTGATGCAGATCTTAAAAGCTTTGCAAGAATCGAGGCGGAGATCAGCGATTTTGGCGCGCGCGCCAAGAAAGCCGCCATAACTATGGAAGAACTTACTGGTGGAACTTTCACAATCACCAATGGTGGCGTATTCGGATCGCTTTTATCGACGCCCATTTTGAATCCGCCGCAAAGCGCAATCCTCGGCATGCACAAGATCCAGGAACGGCCCATGGCCGAAAATGGCGAAGTAGTGATCCGACCGATGATGTATCTGGCCCTGTCGTACGATCATCGTATCGTCGATGGCAAGGAAGCAGTGCAGTTTCTGGTCAATATCAAGCAAGCCGTCGAAGATCCGTCCCGTTTGCTGCTGGAACTGTAGCGGCGGACTTCGGAGTCTCATCCACTACGTCCACGACTGATATAGGCGGGTTGTTCAACTCGCGTGCAATACCCATGGAACGAAAACATGTCTGATCAATACGATATCGTTATCATCGGCGGCGGCCCGGGTGGTTATGTCGCCGCCATTCGTGCAGCGCAACTCGGCCTGAAAACAGCCTGCATCGATAGTACCCGTAATGCCGAAGGCAAAGGCAGTCCAGGCGGTACCTGTCTGAATGTCGGCTGTATTCCTTCCAAGGCGTTGCTCGATTCTTCCGAACGCTACGAGTCCACTCGTATCGGCTTATCTGCCCATGGCATAGAAGTATCTGAAGTCACGTTGAGAATTGATGAAATGCTGGCCCGCAAGGACCGTATCGTCAACGAGTTGACCAGCGGAATCGGCATGCTGTTCAAGGCCAACGGCATTGATTACATCAACGGGCACGGAACCCTACACGCAGATCACAGCATAAGCATCGCATTTGAAGGCGACGATAAATCAAAAACGATCAAGGCAAAACACATCATCCTCGCCAGTGGATCCGAACCGACACCGCTACCACCCGTGCCTTTTGACAACGAAGTGGTGGTCGATTCAACCGGTGCACTCGCTTTCAGTGAAGTTCCCACGCGACTCGGAGTGATTGGCGCTGGCGTCATCGGGCTGGAACTCGGTAGTGTCTGGAGGCGTCTTGGATCAGAGGTCACCGTACTTGAAGCACTCAAGGATTTTCTGCCGGCGGCTGACAAGAACGTATCCCGCGACGCACTTCGACAATTCAAGAAGCAAGGTCTCGATATCAAACTCGGTGCAAAGGTTACCTCGGCTGAAGTGAAAAAGGGCAAGTGTTTTGTCGAGTACGAAAGCGGCGATGAGAAACAGTCTGTTGAATTTGATCGGCTAATTGTCGCCATCGGCCGGCGCCCGTTTACCGATCAGTTATTTGATGATGACACCGGCATTAAAAAGGACAAACGCGGCTTTATCCAGATTGATGAAAATAATCTGACTGCCATGAAGAATGTGTATGCAGTCGGCGATGTGGTTACCGGACCCATGCTGGCACACAAGGCTTCTGAAGAAGGCGTTGCAGTTGCCGAGCGTATTGCCGGGCACAAGGCACATGTAGACTTCAACACGGTTCCGTGGGTTATCTATACCCATCCCGAGATTGCCTGGGTCGGTCAGACCGAACAGCAACTCAAGGAATCCAGTACGCCGATCAAGACTGGCATGTTTTCATTCGCAGCCACAGGTCGAGCCAAGGCGATGAACGAGACTGGCGGGTTCGTCAAAATTATCGCTCATGAAACCACCGACCAAATTCTGGGTGTGCATATCGTTGGGCCACATGCATCGGAACTCATTGCCGAAGCTGTACTGGCAATGGAATATCGAGCAAGTTCAGAAGACCTCGCACGAACGATCCACGCCCACCCGACGCTCTCGGAAGCGGTACACGAAGCCGCCCTGGCCGTCACCAAACGCGCTATTCATAAGGCAAACTGACACGCCATGGGCACGGCACGGATCAGCCCGGATATTTTCAAGGCTTATGACATTCGCGGCATTGTCGGCGATACGCTAACGCCTGATACGGTACAGGACATCGGACGCGCTGTTGGCTCACTGGCACGCGAGCGTGGCAATCGCCGTATTGTCATCGGTCGCGACGGCCGTCTGTCCGGTCCCGAGATGATTCAGGCGCTGGCTACGGGGCTCATGGAAATGGGTCTTGAAGTCATAGATGTCGGCATGGTGCCGAGTCCAGTGGTGTACTTTGCCGCCGAACACCTGTCAACCGGCGCTGCGGTCGCGGTGACCGGAAGTCATAATCCACCACAATATAACGGCTTCAAGATTATCGCCGGTGGCGAAACCTTATCCGGCGAAGCAATACAGGAACTACGCAGGCGAATCGAACAACAGGATTTCGTCAATGATGAAGCCGATACAGACAGCGGCAGTCGACATAGTGAAGACGTTACCTCAGCTTATCTCGACAGAATAACCAGTGATATCAAGCTAAAACGCCCATTTAAGATTTGTGTCGATTGCGGTAACGGAGTGGCAGGCGAACTCGCTCCGGAACTGTATCGTCGCCTGGGCTGTGAGGTCATTGAACTTTTTACAACGATTGACGGCACCTTCCCGAATCACCACCCCGACCCTATTGACGAAAAAAATCTCGTCGACATCAAAGCAGCAGTCTTTAAGCACAACGCCGATTTTGGTCTGGCATTCGACGGCGATGGTGACCGGCTTGGTGTAGTGTCACCGGATGGCACCACCATTTGGCCGGACAGGCAAATGATTCTTTTCGCCCGCGACATTCTGAAACGCCAGCCGGGTGCCGAGATCATCTATGACGTTAAATGCACTCGTCTGCTGGCACGTGCTATTGAAGCAGCCGGCGGCCACGCACACATGTATAAAACAGGCCATTCGCTGATCAAGGCAAAGCTTAAAAACAGCGACGCTGCCCTGGCGGGCGAGATGAGCGGCCATATTTTCTTCAAGGAACGATGGTATGGATTCGACGACGGATTGTATGCCGGAGCCAGGCTATGTGAACTGCTGTCGACATTCGATCAATCACCCCAAGCGGTCTTTGATGAATTGCCGACCTCGCTGATTACTCCGGAGATTCGACTTGAACTTAAAGAAGGCGAGCAACATCGGCTGGTCGCGGAACTGGTTGCCGCAGCAATACCCGATAGCTCAGTCAGCGCCAACCACAACGCATTCGCCGATGCCACGATTCACACAATTGACGGTTTGAGAGTCGACTTCGAAGATGGATTTGCACTGGCTCGTGCATCCAATACAACCCCCACGGTCATTATCCGTTTCGAAGCCGATAACGATACCGCGATGAGGCGGATTATGACCACCTTTCGCACTCTGTTCGATCACGTACGCCCCGGTCTCGACCTACCCTTTTGAAGCAAATCGGTGATCCGGAGCAATCAGTAATGCTTCGGGTATTCGGTGCTGAATTTCCCCGGCAATCTGGCTGATAAGACCAATGCGCGGTTTCAGCGATATCCATAAAATATTGATCGGCACATTCAGGTCGACAAAAACGACTTCACGATGGCTATTAATAACGGCTTGAATCCCGGCCACTCGATCGTTAAACAACACCCGCCCCAGGTTACGTAGCCCTGGTATCAACATCATGAAGTCGCTCAATGGCTTGCCGTCTTCATCGCGACTGGGCACTCGTTTATATAGTGGCGTATTACCATGCAGTTCGGGCGTTGCCGGACTTCGAGTACGAATATTGAGTTGCGGTTTTATGTGATCTTCGAGCATGAAATCAACCACCCGTTAAACATGGCTAAGACCTGTTTGTATACTCATATCTCAATTGATTTACGATACCATGATGTCTGATAGCATCACCTGTGCAAGAATAAACCCCCTGCTCCAACCGTTCAACGGTCCCATACCGACGGAATCATGATACGGATTATTTTCATTGCGTTTTGCTTGTTCGTCGCTTTCCTGTCGTCCAGCGAGCTTCATCAACGTCAGGGATCAGAACACCTGCTGATAGAGGTTGAACCGTTGAACGAAGCGCAGCGACTGAGCGCTGACGGATATGATTCTGAGGCAATACTACTGGCTGAGTTTGCATCCGAAACTGCCCGAAGCCCACGCGAGCGTCAGGCTGCCGAAAAGTTAAAAGAAACACTCAGCGCTGAAAAACCCTTTCAAAGCCAGGTGATAAGTTTTATCGCCGGCGCGCTTAGCGGCGAACCCAGGGACATTGAAGGTTTGATCGGCTCACTGTCGCTTGATTTGTTCGTTATTGGCGACATTCGTGACTTGGCCGTGCAGGGTTATAAGGAAATTCAGTATGGCACCGGCGACACATTGATATTAGCGCTATCCGCTATCGGACTTGCGACGACGCTATCGCCGCCCGTCGATTTCGCACCGGCACTTTTAAAGATATTACGGCGAACCGGTGCACTCGGCAAACGTTTCATTAAGTCATTATCTAAAATGTCGCGACGGGCACTTGGAAGCGGTGACTTTTCCCGCCTTCACAAAGTTGCAGAAGACTTTGGTCGTGCCACCCGCGCTCTGGGTCCGCAAGCGATGTCCCGGGTCATGAAGCATATCGACGACCCGGCAGATCTTGCCCGCTTGTCTCGAGCTGCGCAAAAAAACCCTCGTGCAACCTATGCCCTCGTGCATTTGAGCGATGGACGTGCAGTCAACAAACTCGGGAAAAGCGCGGATATCGGCAGCCTCGCTAAAGCTGCGCGACGCACCAGTCGCCTTGGCAAGGGCGTTGCGAAAGCAGTCTCCATTCTTCCAGACAAGCTCCTGATTGCGATATTTTTACTCGCCGTGTTTTTTGCAATCGTCGCCATTGCCGCTGCTTTGCCCAATTTTGGTCGACGACGTGGCTCGCCCAACATGAAAAATGGTATTTATAAAAAACGAAGTGACTCACATATGGCCGCCAGCATTCCCGTGTTGACTGATATTATCAAATGACACTGATGTCATTACTTCGCCCTGAGTGAATGGTCATCCGCATCTCGCGACACGAGCGAAGAGCATAGCGGGCGCACTACTCCGCCTTGATAATTGGGCCACTGCAATTCGTTAGTATTTAGCTCACAACTTCAGTAAATACACGTCCCGGATGGAAAGCAGTGGCCGAACGTTTCAACCCGTGCGCATGTGCATATGAGATTGGCTTCGATAAATTGGCAGGTTACTCTATACTTGATCGTTGCAATTATTTATCGATATGAATACGTCACGATAATCCTTTAATAATTCAGATACTTATTATCAATCTAATCACGCAATGTCCCCGCCTCCTCATGTAATCGTCGATTATCGTTCGATGTCCAAAATATCGGCAACACAATCGCATCGTCCCGGGAATACTCTTGCGTAACAAGAATTCAAACACGATCAGTACAGAGTCCGGTTCGGTCGAAGGCCAGTCGACCGCCTGGTATGACGAGGTAGAACTCACCACGCGTGGTATGCGGTCTGTCGCACGTAACGTCGGTCTTGGACAGCGTCGGGGTGCGGTCAAGTTGTCATTTCGTACACTGGATAGGCGACGGGTTCAGATATGGATACTAACCGTCATCGTGTTATTGCTGATAACCGTGTCAATGTCATTAATTGGTGGCGATGCGGTTGAATCTCTCCCTGACTGGCTGTCAGATCGTCACCTGATCATTGGCGCTTTTGTGTTGGTTGTCCTGTATGGTTTTTACGTTTTTGAAAAAGAAAATCAACTACGCAAGTTGACCCGATTTCTTGTCGAGGAACAGTTCCACAAGGATGTAGTCAATCGTCGTCTGAAACTGGTAGAAAGTTTTCTCGACAGTAGTAAGGCTGCCAATCTCGAGATTAACGAACAACACGCGCTGGATATAATTGGCCGTCATGCCGACCAGTTTTTTGATGACAGCAGTGTGGCCATTTACCTTACACGTGACGAAGGTCATCTTTCCGTCATCTCTGGAGAAACTGACGACGCACTCGATGAACTCGCTATAAACGTGATCAAACGCAGCAAGTCGCTAACCATTCGCCCCAAAGATTCCCATGGGCGGCTTAATATCGGCGTGCCCATAAAAAGCCGTGAAGAGTTGCTTGGTACCATCTGCCTGCAGTCACTGCGTACGGATCTTGATACATTCGAAGTACTGATGTCGCTCGCGTTATTTGCGGAACTCGCTTCATCGGCAATCGTTAATTCACGATCGTCGGAAAAAGAAAAACTCGAAAAGACACGTCGCGAATACGAGTCGGCACGGAACAGTTCAACCGGCTTGTTAAATCGTAATGGCTTCATAGAACTACTCGATAGTCGCATAGGCGACTTCGGTGACGAAGCCCCGAAAGTCGCGGTGATTTTCATCAATGTTGATCACTTCAACCGTATCAACAACAGTCTGGGTTATGAAGTCGGTGACGCCGTTATTCGTCAGGTGGCGACCTCGTTTGAAGGTCTGTTGCCTCACGATTCGATTACCGGTCATTTTGGCGGTGACGAATTTATCGCCGCGTTATTCGAAGTCAGTGGTTATCAGGAGACAAGCGATATTGCCGAATTAATTCGTGGGCGCATCAGTGAAGCAGTACCGGTTGGCGGACACAATCTCAGGATAACCGTTAGCATCGGCATCGCCATGCCGGAAACGTTCGACGCCGATGCAGGCGAACTGGTACGTAATGCCCATGTGGCGATGCAACAGGTCAAACAGCAGGGTGGCGATTCGGTAATGCGGTTCGACGTCAACCTGCTGGATGACGCCGACCGGACACTTGACCTTGAAAACGATATCCGCCGCGCCCTCGATAACGATGAGATCATCATCAACCTGCAACCCGTCTTTAAACTGGATAGCATGCAACCGGTTGCTGTCGAAGCGCTGGTGCGCTGGTCACATCCTGAACACGGGATATTACCGGCGTCGTCATTCCTTCCGTTCGCCAAAAAAAGTGGACAACTAAAGGAAATCGATCAAAGAGTATTTCAAAAATCCTGTGCGGCAGTCCGTGGACTACGGGATCATGGTTTTCAACTACCAGTGCACGCCAATCTCTTTCCTGGTTATCTCAAATCCACCGACCTGATCGCCGAGATAAAGCATATCCTGGACACTGCTGGAATATCACCATCTGCCTTTGTGATTGAGATAAGCGATACAGAGCACTTGTTAAGAAATGAACAAGCCGCCGACAATCTTCGACGTCTCAAGGATATGGGTTTTAAAATTGCCCTCGACGATTTTGGTAGCGGATCTTCTGGCCTTGAGTCATTGAACAGGTCGCAAATCGACATCGTGAAAATCTCCCGCAATTTCATTAATCATCTCGGCGAAGGTGACGCAACACGGATTGAAATGGTTCGCAGTATTATGTCGCTGGCGACTCGACTCGAAATTGAAGTGATCGCTGTTGGTGTCGAGAACGATTTACAAGTCGACATACTTCGCGAACTCGGCTGCTCGCGCGCTCAAGGGTATTACCTGGGCAAGCCTTTGCTACTAAAACCATTTCTTGATCGTTTTGGAAACAACAAGGAAATGGCACGGTCCTCACGGCTGTCGGGGTTCAATACAGATCCGGCATTTCCAAACAAAGATGATCACCCCAAAGACGACATTGATTTGGATGTTGATATGGATATTGATCGTGATAATGGATATCCGTAACCACCGAGCTACTACAAGGGTTAACCTTCAATGAGCTGGTATTGTGACTATGCAATTGGTGATCCTCTGCACGGCTCCTACCACGATACCGAGTATGGCTTCGAAATAACGGATGAGTCGATGTTGTTTGAACGGCTGGTGTTGGAAATCAACCAGGCCGGGCTGAACTGGGGTTTGATTCTAAAGAAGCGTCCTGCATTCGTGTCAGCTTTTGAAGGGTTCGACGTCAGCCGGATCGCACGATACGACGATAACGATCGTAAAAGATTACTGAACGACGCAGCGATAATCCGCAATCGACTCAAGATTGATGCAGTGATTCATAATGCCGGCGTAGTCGAATCGATGCGTGACTCCCACGGTGGTTTCGATTCGTGGCTACGTCAGCATCATCCCATGATCAAACCCGATTGGGTCAAATTGTTCAAAAAGACTTTCAAGTTTACCGGCGGAGAGATAACTGGCGAATTTCTGATGTCGACCGGTTTTCTCCCTGGCACGCATCGGCCCGACTGTCCGGTCTATAAAATCATCGAACGTACTTGTCCTCCATGGAGCGAAGCATCAGTCGGTTTCTATACTACTGACTAGAACCTGTCTTGTAACACAATCAGGAATGCACTGAATTAGCTAAAGTTCAGTTCAACAATTCCAGGTTTGCAGTTGATCGAGTAAATTGGATTTAATAAGTCTCTTCATTAATGCCGATTTCAATAAAAAAACCCCGGCGGTTTCCCGCCAGGGTTTTATGCAGATGCTAAAGATTACCTACACCAAACAATTTCATTAAGCGAGGCATCTGATAATCACATAACCGTCATTATTCCGGTTACCCGCATTATTTATGGTGGCACCCGGTGGTGCGTTACTGCTACCACCGCCACCGCCACCAGCGCCTGATGGATAGATCTCACTACCACCCTGGCCCCAACCACCTGAGCCACCGCCAAATACACCACCACCGCCACCGCCGGCAATCGCACCGACTGTGAGGTTACTGTTATTAGGTCGGCCGCCATTACCACCCTGGCCTGCACCGCCATTATCGCGGCCACCTGTTCCCGGACTACCAGCAGTTCCTGGAGATCCACCTGTACCAGGCAACAGGCTTTGCGGCGCATAGCTGGCGGCTAATTGACCCGTCCCACCGGATTCGCCGGCGTTGCCACCATTGCCACCGAAAGTGGAATCAGGTCCATTGCTACCGTTATAACCGCCACCGGCGCCACCGCCGCCACCACCACCAGCGACAATTTGTGTACCGACGATATTAATGGTGGTTGAACCACCGCCACCACCGCCACTGAAACCGGTTGTATCGGGGTGAGCGCCAAAGTTCGATGGAAAGAAAGCTCCCGAGGCGCCACCATTGGGGAAACCACCTCTGGCAGTTTGCGTAAGAACAGCAGCACCAGCTCGCACAGCATCACCACTTTCTCCCATGCCGCCAATAGCCATGCTGATTGTTTGACCCGTGATTACAGTCAAGGTCTTGATGATTACGGCGCCTGAGCCACCAATACCGCCCGAACCACTCGTTACATCCGCGCCGCCAAACGGGTCCGGTCCTGTAGCGAAAGATGCCCCGTCACCACCCGCACCACCTGCAACCTCAATCTCAATTTGGGTCACATTAACGGGCACTGCCCATCTAAATTGACCTGGTCCGTCAAAGCGAAATTCAGAACAGGCAGGATTATTCGGATTATTCGGATCGTTTGGATTATTCGGATTGTTTGGGTCACCTGGATTGCTCGGAGAGGCCGGAGTGGTTGTCTGGGCGTGGGCCGGCAAAATGACAGCTTCAATCGCGGGTTTAGTCCACTTGCTGGTGACAGGAAAAGTTACAGTGCCCGCACCTCCAATTGTTAGCGCTCGAACCAATCGTCGTCGACTTATGTCTTGTGTGCTGTGATTCGGAAATTGTTTTCTTTTTATTGAGAAGCCATCGCTGCTCTGCTGGGGATCTTTGTTGATAGAACTTTTTTTGCCTTCCATAATGCATTCCCGAAGTTGGATTCATAAGCAATCATTTGCTTGTTGATGGAAATTTCCATACGCGACGGGGAATATATAGATCTTCCTTGAACATCTCTTCGTAAACATTTGACCAGGGTAAATCTGAACAATTGGTGTACCGAGGCAGACGCCAATCTTCGAAGATTGCCTCTCAACGAACCGGTTGGGTATTCTCCGAAATTTCTGTCACGCTTGAATGCTCACGCGCCTATGTCTTCTATGGTTAATTAAGGATCTGTATGATCCTCTGTATAACAAATACATCAGAGGTTTCCTGACCTCGTAAGCTATCGGAACCACAACCCATGCGAGCCTGCAACATAATCACACGCCAAAGCCTGCTACGGCTTCTCCCTGTCCTTGTGATAATGCTGATATCCCCGATTGCATTTGCAATTGACTGGCCACAGGAAATCACTACGCCCAAAGGCACCATTGTGATTTATCAGCCTCAGCCCGAATCCCTTAAAGGGAATATCCTGGCAGGACGCGCAGCAATATCATATCAACCTGAAAGTGGCGACCAGATTTTCGGTGCATTCTGGTTCACTGCAAAACTTGATACCGACACTGATTCAAACACCGCACTGATACGTGATGTCAGCGTGACAGAAACGCGCTGGCCCGATGCAACCGATGAGTACAAGCAGCGCTTTACCGAAATAGTTGAAAAAGCCGTTCCGGAACACGGTTTTGAAATATCCATGGAGCGACTGTCCGCCAGTCTTGAATCTGCCAATATCGAAAAGGAAAGCCTTGATAACCTTAGAAATGATCCGCCACATATTCTATTCAAAGAGAAAATTGCGGTGCTTCTCCTCTATGATGGTGACCCGTTCTTTGTACCGATTGATAACAGCCCTTACCAACATGCACTAAATACACCATTCGCTGTAGTTAAAGACACTGGCGATAACGATGTTTATCTAGGTAGTGGCGCTTACTGGTATACATCCAAGAATCCGCTTGGGCCCTGGACATCAATCGACAAACCACCAGCTGATCTCGTCGCACTGGTCAAGACAACCGAAAACGCTGATGATAATCAAAACACCAACAGTAGCGATGACACGGCGTTAATCACCGGTAGCGGTGATTCAGCATTACCCATTGATAGCACATCATCTGTCGGACCCCCTGAGATTATTGTCGCCACTGAACCGAGTGAACTAATAATCAGCGATGGTGCGCCGAGATGGAAATCGCTGGCCGGCGGCGAATTACTGTATGTCGAAAATACCGAAACACCGTGGATCAGGGAGCTATCCAGCGGTTACATGTATGTATTGTTGTCTGGTCGCTGGTTTAAGGCGAGAGATACCAACGGACCGTGGACATTTGTGCGTGCCGACAAACTGCCGAAAAGTTTTTCCGAAATTCCACCCGCTTCGGAAATTGGCGGCGTCAGGACATCCGTCGCCGGGACCAGTGAAGCTACCGATGCCCTGTACGACGCTGAGATACCGCAAACTGCTGCCATAAAACGCGACGATGCAACAGTCGATGTCACCTATGATGGCGAACCTAAGTTCGAGAAAATATCCGGCACCAAGGTATCGTATGCAGTCAACACCGGTTCACAGGTGTTATTAATCGACAACCATTACTACGTCCTTGATGATGGCGTATGGTTTACCTCTACGGCTGCAAAAGGTCCCTTTGTTGTGGCTGATTCCATACCCGCAGACGAGATCGAAAAAATCCCCCCCAGCTCCCCTGTTTACAATACCCGCTATGTGACCATTTACGAATCAACCCCTGAAATCGTTTACGTTGGTTATACACCGGGGTACCTGTGGTCGTATCCCTATTACGGCGTACCCATTTATGGTACCGGTTGGTACTACCCGCCCTACGTCGGCCACTGGTACTACCCGAGAACCCCGACGTTTGGGTTTCATGTGGGATATAACTCCTGGACCGGTTGGAATTTCGGTATCGGCGTCAGTAACGGCTTTTTCAGCTTCGGTATAAATTTTGGTGGCGGCTGGGGACATCATGGTGGCTGGGGGTGCTGCGGTGGATGGCATGGTGGTGGTTACCGAGGACCGACTTTCGTTAACAATGGCAATATCAATATTGGTAACAATATTAACTTCGGCAACCGCACAGAGATCAACAATCGCTTGAGCAAGATCGATCGGACAGGAAATATCTCACGCTTTGATGCACGCTCCCGAACTAACTTATATAACCGTGCCAGTAATCGCTCACGTATAACTGATTCGAGTACTTTGTCAGAAAAAGTGAATCGGGCGCGTAGTAGTACAACGCATCAAAATAACGTGTTTACCGACTCTGATGGCAACGTAGCCAGGCGAGTTCCCGAGGGATGGCAGCAGCGTGCTAATGGCAAGTGGTCGAATACCCTGCCGAGTGACATTGGTGCGAACGTACCGAGTGACCTTCGTGCAGAAGTTCCGAGTGAAATTAGCGCAAGAATTCCAAGCAATACACGTGAACAAACCAGCGCAAGACTCAATCAGGAACTGAATTCGGGTGGATCAATTTCACGTCCCACATCGATGCCTGATTTTGACCGTGGAAGTCTCAATCGCGCCCATGCAGCTCGTCAACATGGAGGTGCACGGCAACGAACACGGCCTGCCGGTTTCGGCGGTGGGCACCATCGACGCTAGTCACTCGGATTCTGTGAAGAATCAGCCGGCCACACATCGTGTTGTCACGAATAGAGTGACGATACGAGCACGGAAATTACGATTGATCAGTCGCACCGAGTAACGCCTGTAATCCGCCTGTGCAAATATTGTCGCGGTCGAAAATAACCCAATGTCGTAGAGGAGGTTGCCATGAATCGAGGTTCATTCATGGCATATCAACTTTCACCGAGCGACGCGTCGACTGCGGCCATGGCGTGAATCGCCGTGGTGTCGAATAACCGCATGTTTGTATGCTGTTCTTCAACGAGCATCACTATCTCTGTGCAACCTTCAATAACGCCCTCGGCGCCGCGCTGCGCGAGATCTTCAATGATGCGAAGGTATTCAGTTCGAGACTCGTTATCAACAATGCCCCTGCACAGTTCTTCATAAATAACCCGGTGAACAATGGCACGATCAACCGCATCCGGCGTGAGCACATCGATAGCAAATTTCTCAGTCATACGTTCCTTGTAGAACGCCTCTTCCATTGTGAAGGCCGTACCCAGGAGGCCTACCCGTGATATCTCATGACGGCGAATCTCTTCGGCCGTTGCATCGGCAATATGAAGAAGCGGTATCGACGCCGCGCTTTCGATAAAGTCCGCGACGCGGTGCATGGTATTCGTACACAACACCAGGAAATCGGCTCCGGCACGCTCAAGTGACTGGCCAGCCTTAGCCAGTACTCGACCTGCCGACAACCAGTCACCGTTATGCTGGTAATGCTCGATCTCATGAAAGTCGACGCTGATCATTGCAATCTGTGCGCTATGCAACCCACCGAGTCGCCGCCTGACTTCCTCGTTTATCAGCCGATAGTACAAAGCGGTGCTTTCAAAGCTCATCCCGCCAATGAGTCCGATTGTCTTCATAGGTCTTTATTATCTTTTATGAGAATCAGATTCAAAGGCGCGTATATAGACTTATGGGAATCCTTAAGCAGGTTCGATCCGGCCTGGATTCTTGAAGCCACGCGGTAGCGCCTTGCCTCGCTGGGCACGTTCACCCACATAGTTCTCAAAATCTGATGGTTTGAAATTGATGAACCGTTTACCCGCATGAATCTTAAACCCAACACCCTCGGGAATCACGGTGAAGTCGAGCATATGCTCCTCGCCGGCCTTGTATTTGCGCGTCGGGATATTCATCATCTTGACGCCCTTGCCCCGACCCAGGCGTGGCAGCTCAGCTACAGGAAACATTAAAAGTCGTCCGTTGTCGCTAATGCACGCCACCCAGTCGTCTTCATACTCGGTTACGGGCTGAGGCGTCAGAACGACAGCACCAGCCGCATTGAGCGTACTTTTCCCCGCGCGGTTACGAGTCGTCAATTCGCCGAGACTGGCCACGAATCCATAACCGGCATCGGTCGCAAGCAAATAAAGCTGATCAGCGCCACCCATCATGATCCCTTTGAAACTCGCGCCGGAAGGTGGATTAAACTGACTGCTTAATGGCTCACCCATACCTCGCGCCGAAGGTAATGTATGTGCAGACATGGTATAGGTACGTCCGGTGGAATCAATGGCCTGAACCTGCTCATTACTTTTTCCACGTGCGCTGTGGAGAAACTCATCCCCGGCCCGGTATGTGAGACTGACCGGATCAACCTCGTGCCCCTTGGCCGCGCGTATCCAGCCTTTTTTGGAAACCACCACGGTAACCGGCTCGCTCGGAATCAGTTCGGTCTGATCCAGTGCACGTGCGGCTTGCCGTTCGGTGAGTGGGCAGCGGCGTTCATCGCCGTAAGCCTCGGCTGCATCCATGAGTTCATTACGAACAAGCCGTTTAAGTCGCGCTGCTGAACCCAGAATCTTGTCGAGATCATCACGTTCAGCAGCTAATACACCTTTCTCATCACTTATCTTCATCTCCTCGAGTCGAGCAAGATGACGCAAGCGGGTCTCGAGAATGGCTTCTGCCTGAATGTCACTCAACCCGAAGCGGCTCATCATTACCTGCCTGGGATGTTCCTCGGTGCGAATAATATGAATAATCTCGTCCAGATTCAGATAGGCAATCAGCAATCCGTCGAGGACATGCAGTCGCTTATTAACCTTATCGAGACGATATTCAAGGCGTCGCCTGACTGTGGCGGTACGAAATTCAAGCCATTCCTTCAACAGGCTTTTTAATCCGTAAACCCTTGGCCGACCATCAAGGCCGATTGCATTCATGTTAACCCGATGACTTTTTTCGAGGTCGGTCGTTGCGAACAGGTGAATCATCATCTGTTCCGCATCGATCCGGTTTGAACGTGGCTCGATCACCAGGCGGATGGGATTTTCGTGATCCGACTCATCACGAATGTCCGCTACCATCGGCAGTTTTTTCGCCAGCATCTGCGCGGCAATCTGTTCAAGAATTCGACTTCCAGACACCTGATACGGAAGCGATTTGACGATAATATTGCCGTTCTCTTTCTCCCACGTTGCCCGTTGACGGACCGATCCCGAGCCCGTTTCGTACATCTTCAGAAGATCGTCACCCGGCGTTGTAATCTCGGCGTCACTTGGGTAGTCCGGCGCCTTGACATGAGCAACCAGCTCGCTGGTCGTTGCCCGCGGGCTTTCCAGCAGGTGAATACAAGCGCTCACAACCTCGCGAATATTATGAGGCGGAATATCGGTTGCCATACCGACAGCGATACCGGATGCACCGTTGAGCAACACGGTCGGCAGACGGGAGGGCAGTATCGTCGGTTCCAACAATGTACCGTCAAAATTCTGAGTCCAGTCAACCGTACCTTGGGCCAGTTCGCTGAGCAGGACTTCCGAGAACTTCGTCAGACGCGCTTCGGTATAACGCATGGCGGCAAACGATTTCGGGTCATCCTGAGATCCCCAATTACCCTGACCGTCCACAAGGGGATATCGAAAACTGAACGGTTGGGCCATGTGTACCATGGCTTCATAACAGGCCGTATCGCCATGGGGATGGAATTTGCCAAGCACGTCGCCAACCGTGCGCGCCGATTTTTTGTACTTCGCACTGGCTGATAAGCCAAGATCAGACATCGCGTAGACGATGCGTCTTTGTACCGGCTTCAATCCGTCTGCGAGATTCGGTAATGCACGATCGAGCACCACATACATCGAGTAGTTAAGATACGATCGCTCAGCAAACCGGGACAGAGCCTCGGTTTCAAGATCGGCATCGAAGAGGCTCAGTGTTGACGTATCACCACTATTTTTTCCCGATCGGGTTGTTGACATCGAGTAAAATCCGGATAGAAATGCGTTAAAGAGAAATCACGTGTTGATCGACTTAAACAACTCGCGTGCGCGATTATAGCAACCTGACATTAATCGGTTAGCGGACTCCTGGCCACCTGGCCCTACCTCATTCGAAGGCCTGATTCGTGTACAACGACATCGATTCTCAAGGAAGGAACGGCAGACAACCCCCATTGACACCCGATGAACTCTTCAAGCGGTTTGCGGATTTGCAAATTGATTGCCCAACGATCACGCACCCTGCGCTGTTAACCGTGGAGGATTCCCGCGCTCACCGGGTTATCGACGACGGCGCATACACCAAGAATCTGTTCCTGAAAAACAGGAAAGGCCGGATGTGGCTGTTGACGCTTCACGAAAACCGGAATATTCGCCTGAAAGACGTGGCGCGCCAACTGGGAGCCGGTAACTTCTCTTTCGCATCGACAGAGCGACTGATGACGTATCTTGGTATTGTACCCGGCGCAGTATCACCCCTGGCCCTGATCAATGACAGCCAATGCAAAGTTGAATTTGTGCTTGATCGGGAAATACTCGACTTCAGCATGGTTCACTTGCACCCGCTCGATAATCGGTTGACCACCACGCTCAGCCGTGAAGATTTTCTGAGGTTTCTGGACACAATCAATCACACGCCGCGGATTGAATCGTTCGAAGACTCCACAGAATAATTTACCCGCATCCCCGATGAGAGGATAACCGGATCGAATCCGTCAAATAATTGGTATTCCAATAAAAAACCCGCCAACAAGAATCACTCGCTGGCGGGTCGCGCGAGACGCTTTTTATTAAAACGGGATGTCGTCGTCAAATTCGTCAAAATCGGCGCCGCTACCAGATTGACTGGAACCACCGCCTTTATTTGTCTGGCCAGCGGCGGCGCGTTGACGGGGTTGATCCTGATTAAATGAACTATCGCCACCACCGGCACCACCACGACTACCCAGCATCTGCATCTCGCTGGCGACTATTTCAGTGGTGTAACGATCCTGACCGCTTTGGTCCTGCCACTTGCGAGTCTGAATTCGGCCTTCGATGTAGACCTGTGAACCTTTCTTCAGATACTCGCCGGCCACCTCGGCCAGCCGGTTAAAAAACACTATCCGATGCCATTCGGTGCGCTCCTGCTGCTCTCCTGTGGTCTTGTCTTTCCAGGAATCGGACGTGGCAACGGTTATATTGGTAATTGCACTTCCATTTGCTGAATATCGGACTTCTGGATCCTTACCCAGATTGCCGACGATAATTGCCTTATTAATACCTCTTGCCATGATGTTTCCCCGTGGGCTTGGAAGTTAGTGGAATACTACTAAAATTGTAAAAAATACAAATTAAATAGTGACACGTTCGGACGCGAATTTCGAGCCGTGTCTAAACTGCTGAAATACCGACGATTCCGTTAGCACTGTTGACGTCAAAGTCACCGGGATTCACTTTCAGATACACCAGGCCTTCGGCCGCAACCAGAGTGCTGTCTTCAACGCCCGGCAAATCAGCGAGTTGCCGTAATAATTCCTGATGATTTTCGATTGAACCGGGTGGCAGATTTAATGTAATGCTATCAAGTAACTGCATGGCGGGCGCAAAGAACATCGCCACCATCCACAGGGCGAGTACGCCAGCAGCGGCGACAAAAGCGCCCGACGACCCGAAAGTCCCATAGGCTGCACCGCCGAGAAGTCCGCCGATAAAAATACCTGAGAATTCGAAAGTGTTATAGACACCAAGAACCGTACCCTTGGTGCCCACCGGCGCGAGTCGCGAAATCAACGATGGCAGCATCGCTTCAATTGCATTGAAGCCGACGAAAAACAGCCACAGGCCGATTATGACAATGACAAAATCATTACCTGCCTCGGCAAATACAACTTCCGACAGAATCATCACGCCGATTGCGACGAGGATCATGCCTCTGTAGGCGTTTCGCCGATGTGCGATTATCAACATCGGCACCATTCCCAATACCGACAACGCAAGCACTGGCATGTAGAGCTTCCAGTGATCACTGGTGGCTATGCCGAGAGTATCAACGAGGCTCAATGGCACCACTACGAAAAACGACGTCAAGGCGAAATGCAGCGAAAAGATACCCATATTGAGTCGCGCCAAATGAGGATGACGCAGTATCCGTTTGAAAAGTGCGCTATCAAAGGCTACGTCGGCATGGTGTTTGACGCGAACCGGGGTCGGTGTCCACCACCACAGCACCGGGATCACGCCGAGGGCCAACACCGCGGTAATCCAGAAAATCGCCGATACACCCAACCAGCCCTCGATCATCGGCCCGAGTACCAACGCCAACATAAACATCAGGCCTATGCTCCCGCCGAACAACGCCATTGCCTTGGTGCGCTGCTGTTCGCGGGTGAGATCGGCGACCAGTGCCAGTACCGCCGCGGATATGGCCCCGGCACCCTGCAGGGCACGCCCTGCAATCACACCGTAGATTGTGTCTGCCAGCGCCGCGACGATGCTGCCGAGAATAAAAATACCAAGACCGATAGTGATCAGCCGTTTGCGACCAAAGCGGTCTGACAGAAACCCGAAGGGGATTTGCAGGAATGCCTGGGTGAGCCCGTACACGCCAAGCGCCAGACCTGCCAGGGCGGGTGTTGATCCCGGCATGTCTCGGGCAAAAATCGACATGACTGGCAATATGAGGAAGAGACCCAGCATTCTCAACCCGAAAACAAGCGCAAGCGAGCTGACGGCACGGCGCTCGGACGCATTCATTGAATTTGAAGTCGTTATCATCGTCGGCAAGTTCGAACGAAATAAACAGCAGGCTGGATCCTGTTTTGCTACTGCGACGCACATAATCCTTCATGCCTGCGTTGACACGTAAATAACCGCAAGCGGCTTTGCATCCGCAGCTAGCGGCGGCGTATAGTAACAGGTTTTCCAATTGATTCGACAGTGACCCTTCAGACCATAAAAATTCGCGGCGCCAGGACCCATAATCTCAAGAATCTGGACCTTGACCTGCCCCGCGACAAACTCATCGTTATTACCGGTTTATCCGGTTCCGGCAAATCGTCCCTGGCATTCGACACTATTTTCGCAGAGGGTCAGCGCCGCTATGTCGAGTCGCTTTCCACCTATGCCCGACAATTCCTGTCACTGATGGAAAAGCCCGATGTTGACCTGATTGAAGGCCTGTCGCCGGCCATCAGTATCGAGCAGAAAACATCCTCACATAATCCGCGTTCGACCGTCGGTACCGTCACCGAGATTTACGACTACCTGCGACTGCTGTTCGCCCGGGTCGGTGAACCGCGCTGCCCCGAGCACGGCGTGGCTCTTGAGGCCAAAACAGTCAGCGAGATGGTCGATGAGGTAATGGGACTACCGGAAGGCAGCCGTACATTATTACTCGCCCCGGTTGTTTCCGATCGCAAGGGAGAATTCACCCAACTTCTCGATCAACTCCAGGCACAGGGATTTCTGCGCGCCCGGATCGATGGTGAGGTGATTGAATTATCCGACCCGCCAACGCTTAAAAAAAATATCAAGCACACCATCGAAGTGGTCGTCGATCGCCTGATCGTTCGGCCTGGTAATGAACAGCGACTGGCAGAGTCCCTTGAGACCGCCCTGGCACTGGCCGATGATATCGCCCGAGTCGTGGTACTACCCGGCAATCAAACCAGTGAAGACGGTTCCGATGATGATGCAAACCACATCAAACGCAAGACAAATGGCAGAAAAAATACTAACGAGCAGCAACTGCTGTTTTCCGCAAAATATGCTTGCCCGCACTGTGGCTACGCACTTCGTGAACTGGAACCGCGATTGTTCTCATTTAATAATCCGGCGGGCGCCTGCTCTTCCTGTGACGGACTCGGTGTTCGTCAGTTTTTCGACCCCGAACGGGTCATATTCGATGATGAACTAAGCCTTGCTGAGGGCGCAATCTCCGGTTGGAGCCGACGCAATGCGTTCTATTTCAGCATGTTACAGAGCCTTGCCGATCACTACGAATTCGATGTTGATACACCGTTCAATGCGCTGCCACAGAAAACCCGCAAGGTCATTCTCTACGGCAGTGGCCGGGAGGTGATCCAGTTTCGTTACGTGCGTCATCATGGCGGTGTCATGCGTCGTAAGCATACATTCGAGGGCGTGCTGCCAAATATGGAACGACGCTATCGCGAATCCGAATCCAACACGATTCGTGACGATCTGGCGCGCTACCGCAGCACCCAAAGCTGCGAAATCTGCGGCGGCAGCCGTTTGCGTATCGAAGCGCGAAATGTATTTGTCGGTGAACATTCCATCAGCGAATTGACTGCTATGGCGGTGGGTCGCTCACTTGATTTTTTCCTGAACCTCAAACTTGAAGGCCGGCGCGCGCAAATCGCTGAAAAGATCGTTAAAGAGATTCACGATCGGCTGAATTTTCTCGCCAACGTCGGGCTCGAATATCTGACCCTGGATCGTGCGGCCGAATCTTTGTCCGGTGGCGAAGCCCAGCGGATTCGGTTGGCGTCGCAAATTGGTTCCGGACTGGTTGGGGTCATGTACATACTCGATGAACCGTCTATTGGTCTGCACCAAAGAGACAATTCCCGCTTGTTGAATACCCTGGTTCATCTGCGTGATCTCGGCAATACCATCATTGTTGTAGAGCATGATGAAGAAGCCATTCTTGGCGCAGATCTGGTTGTTGATATCGGCCCCGGTGCCGGCGTTCACGGCGGCGAGATTGTCGCCCAGGGTACGCCTGATGAAATCTGTCGCAACAGTCGGTCACTGACAGGAAAATATTTGTCCGGGATTGAAAGCATTCCGGTTCCGGAGCGCCGTACGCCAATCGACGATAAACGCATGATTCGGATTCATGGCGCAAGCGGCAACAATCTAAAGCATGTCGATGTCGATATACCGGTCGGATTGTTTACCTGCGTGACAGGGGTTTCCGGGTCTGGCAAGTCGACCCTGATCAATCAGACACTGTATCCAGAAATCTCGCGTTGCCTGCACCAGAGCCGGGTGCGAGCCGAGCCACATATATCTATCGAAGGTCTCAATCACTTTGACAAGATTATCGATATCGACCAAAGCCCTATCGGGCGAACACCACGATCGAATCCAGCCACTTATACCGGACTGTTCACACCCATCCGTGAATTGTTTTCGAGCACGCCTGAATCACGGGCACGCGGTTACAAACCGGGGCGATTCTCATTCAATGTGAAGGGTGGTCGCTGCGAGGCCTGTGAGGGTGACGGCCTGATACGAGTCGAGATGCATTTTTTACCGGATGTCTATGTATCCTGCGATGTCTGCAGGGGGGCGCGTTACAATCGCGAAACCCTCGACATACACTACAAGGGCAAGACGATCAGCGATGTGCTTCAGATGACCATAGAGGATGCGGCTGAATTCTTCTCCGCCATTCCGGTGGTTAAACGCAAGCTCGATACACTGCTTGATGTAGGGCTTTCGTATATTACCCTTGGACAGAGCGCGACCACGCTATCAGGCGGTGAAGCCCAACGTATAAAGCTTGCGCGGGAACTCTCCAAGCGCGACACCGGACGAACTTTGTACATACTGGATGAACCAACTACCGGTCTTCATTTCCACGACATACGGCAACTCTTGCTGGTATTGCATCGCTTGCGCGATCATGGCAATACGGTAGTTGTCATAGAACATAATCTTGATGTCATCAAGACTGCCGACTGGATCGTGGATCTTGGCCCGGAAGGCGGCGACGGCGGTGGCGAGATCGTTGCAACCGGAACACCGGAAGATGTTGCTCACAACAAGGCGTCGCATACCGGCCACTATCTCGCGACACTATTGTCCCAACGCGGCGCCGATACCGACGCCGCCTGACTGATTTCTTAAATTTGCCTCGATATGTGCGTTCGCCTAAGTAACAAACTGAAAGTCATAGCACATTCGGAATCTTGGCAGTCCTGTGAGGGCTTACTCGTCAGGAATAAATCCCCTCTCTCGTAAATGATCCAAAGCGATCTGTACTGCCGGGTGATCATCATCATTGGCTTGATAATAAAGTTCGTAGTATCGCCGATCTCCTATTCTTTTTCGAAAATCGTTGGCTATGGCCACCCAATCGTCATAGGTTCCTGATGGACGACCGAAATTCAGACGGGTACCCAATTCATTTACGCCTTCTTTAAAGAAGTCCGGTGCCTGTGTATCTAGCCAGGACCCGCTCATCCGGTGTCCCAATTCATGATTGGCTACCTGCCAGGTTGCGATATCATCTCCGAGGTCGCGCACCAGTATGAGAGGCCTCCCGTAACTCGTGATTGGATCCCTCGCCCAGGTGATTCCCTCTAATGAAGGCGGGACATTGACTCCACGAATGGCGACCTGCTTCATAAATTCCGGTTTCGATAATAATTGTGCGACTGTGGGAATATCCAGATCAGCACGATATTGTGAAATCAGATCACCGTGTGTCTTTATTAGTGATACTTTCGACGAGTCTAGTGCTTTAACAAAGTTTTCCTGCCGATCGGGCGAAATCGCTGGTATGTCGTTCTGAGTAGCGTATGGACGGCTTGGGCGTGTATTGAATCCTGGTCGTGCGAATCCGCGTCGAACAAAAGAGCCTACACGACCAAAAATGCTGACGTAGGTACGCCCATTGAAGTCGATGTTCTGCATGGGCGCATCGCCAGCATACAGATAAGGGCTACTGGTTTGATTGCCAGGATCTGTACTCAGAAAGCGTGACAGACAGGGATCATAATAACGTGCCTGATCGTAAGAAAGACACGGTGTGTCCCACTTCATACCGGCAAACGATGGCGCAACACTATTCGATGGAGCGGTAGTGCCACCTTGTGGTCGATAGGCATATCGATCAGATACGACCCCATGACCATTTGTAATCAGAACACTGCTCGAACGGAAATTCGAAGTCACATAATATTCTGAAATCTCAGGCACAAATGCCGACGATACTTGCGGCACCATAAGCAGTGCAAAAAGAGAAAAAACGACCAGAATTAAAACAGGCTGGAAGAGAGTTGATTGCCCTTCCCGGGCATTTCCTTGTATTGATGACATAACAATCTCCTTGTTGGCATCGTCAATCCGACCATATCAATCCATTGTTGTTGGGGGCATTATTATTCAATACTTCGCAATGGGCAATTATAATTCCAGGAAAATGGGGTTATAACCGAAACGGGCCAATAATCAGCCTGAGAAACGGACATGGGACTTCGTGTTTTCATGGCAGTTCAACCAAACAGATACTCGCCCAACGTCATTCAATCAAATCAATCGGGTTGCGGTATGCAAAATTTATCAATCGAAATTTAATGCTCGTGAATATTGTTCTCTTGGGAACTTGATAACAAATTCGACCAGTCTGAAATGCGGTACAATGCAAATTCATGGACTTAAGTTGAATCATCAAAAGGAATTGAAATATGACATCTCGCAGAAAGTTAATTAAATCTCTGGTCATTGGTGGAAGTACTGCAGAACTGACAGGGATTTTGCCGTCCAAATGGGTAACGCCCATCGTTGAAACCGTAGCCCTGCCAGCTCACGCCCTGACTACGGGCCCATCAGGCCCATCGTTTAACTGTGGCTCGGCGAGCGCGATCGATTTGGAACCAGCGCCCCAACCTGACGGTAACCTGATGGATGCCATTGAACTGACTTTCGATT
>BQJD01000024.1 GCA_021604525.1 marine bacterium B5-7
CACCAACACGGTGATCAATAACTCTCTGGTTTATGATGAAACCGTCTCGTTATACGACGGCCAGGTCGTGACCAGCAGCTACGACTTCGGTAGTTACAAAAACTACGGGGTGGTGGAAACCAATGCTCGACCCGTCATCGCACCAAGTGCCCAGGTACAGGACACAGCGGTTGTCACCTTGTCCAGTAGCAATACATTCAATCGTTTCGAAGTGATAAGCCAGGGTACCAATAGCCCGGGTATTTTAAGTGATGGTGCAACTACGGCTAACTTTATTACCAATAATAAAGTGCTAACTTCAGCAGATGGATCAAATTCGATCAGGATCATTAATAGTCTTGCCACTAACACAATCGCCAATAATGTTTTAACGACCAGCTCGGACTTCACGCCCAATATCTGGATTACCCGGAATATGGGTGAGACCATTGTTCGTAATAATGACCTTACCACCAGCGGTCTTCAAACTTTTGGGGGTGTGTTGGCGACATTTAATGAGGCAGATGTCCTGGTCGAAGATAATACGATTACCAGCAACCTGACTTCTGATGAAGATAACTATGGTATCGCTATGGCAGATAATGTTGGTGATATGAGAGCTATCAACAATACTGTTTATGCAGCAGGTCCCGGGACCGATGGTATTCTTTTCCAGAGGAATACGGGGCAGGTGGATGCATCTGATAACGTGGTTGTCACAAAGGGGGGTAGTGCCGAGGGTATTAAGGTTGAAGCCCACACAGGCGATATCAGAATCACCGGTAACGATATTAATGTTACAGATCCCGACGATTTTAATGGCCCTCAGGCGGATATTTCACCTAAGGGTATCGAGGTTCTGGCGGTCTACGCTAATGGGTCTGGTCCTACTACCATATTGATTGATGACAATACCGTACAAACCCACGGAGAAGCCATATCTGCACCTGGGTTCGAGCGTATGGGTATACGTGCTGTGTTGATAGATGCTGGTGTTGACTTAACGATAAGTAATAACAATGTCACTAACGAAGCGGGCTTCAGAGCAATTGGTATCTCCGTTGAAGCAGCCGATGGTGGTGTCGATGTATTTAATAATGTTGTCAGTACCGATGGTGATCAATCCAGTGGGATGTGGCTGTCACAAAATACAGGTTCACTGCGTATTTCTGACAATGAGATAACCAGTATTGGCGCAGCAAGCGGTATTCTTGCAGCGAGAAATACAGGGTCTGTAACGCTATCTGGAAATACCATTGTTGCGCAAAATGGTGATGCGATTTCCATTACTTTGGACGAAAATCAAACCAGCTCCTGTTTTGATATCCAGGCCAACACGTTGACCGCAACATCTAATGCTATCGGGTTTGCCTCAATGTCTATTCCATTGACGCTTGAGCCCGGGGTTGCCCAAGGAAGTGAGAATGCGCTAAGGAATGCAAATACATTTAATTCGGGTGACATTGGTTATGCCAATCTGTCACCGGAGTATGGTGCGATTTGCCCGTAGCATAAACAACTATAGAGGATGTAACCCTGCGCCAGGCTTCATGCCTGGCGCAGCTTTTTGTACCGTACAAAACTTTTAAAATAGTGAATCGCCAACGTCAGGAGAAACGTTATAAAAGGGAGCTTGTCCTTACATGCCAAACGTCAACGGTTCTTCGTCCATCAACGCCGCCTGCTCACGCAGATCAAGTATATGCTGCTGCCAGGCCCGTTGAGTGTTGAACCAGGGGAATGCACGCGGAAACGCTGGATCGCTCCAGCGCCGCGCCAGCCAGGCGTAGTAATACAACAGACGCAACGTGCGCAGAGCCTCTACAAGGTGCAGCTCCCGTGTTGGGTAGTCCCGAAAATCGCTGTAGCCAGTTAGCAGGGCATCCAGTGCTGCAGTGCGGTCGGGGCGGTCACCGGACAGGAACATCCAGATATCCTGGGTCGCGGGCGCCATGCGTGCATCGTCGAGGTCAACAATGTGCGGGCCGTCGTCCGTCCACAGAATGTTGCCGATATGACAGTCGCCATGTACCCGCAACAGAGAGATTTCACCGGCGCGCTCGAAGCAGTATCCAACGCGCTCAAGCAGATCCTCAGCGAGTGAACGATAGGGGATTTCAAGGTCTACCGGCAGCATGCCGCATTGGAGTATGAAGCGGTAGGAGTCCTCACCAAAGGTCGTGACATCGAGAGTCGGCCGATGCTTGAATGGCCGCGTGGCGCCGACGGCATGGAAGCGACCAAGAAAACGACCCATGATTTCCAGTTGATCTAGATCGCCAGGATCCGGTGCGCGGCCGCCGGCGCGAGGAAACAGTGCGAAACGAAATAGCCCATGATGGTGTAGGGTGGTATTACTGTCGTCGACCAGTGGTGCCACAACGGGTATTTCTTCATCCTCAAGTTCGCGGGCGAAGTCGTGCTCCTCGCCGATAGCAGCGTCACTCCAGCGATGCGGCCGGTAGAACTTGGCGATAACAGGCTGAGCATCTTCAAGTCCCACCTGATAAACCCGGTTTTCGTAGCTATTGAGGGCCAGTAACCGACCGTCGCACTGATAGCCAACGCTTTCCACCGCATCGAGGATTTGATCAGGACCGAGCTCGCTGTAACATTTCGCCTCGTCGTCGATTTGTAGGGTTTCCATTGCACCGGATTATCACACGCCTGCCACCGGCGGAGTAATCGCGGTGACAACACACCTCATACGAACCTTCCGTTGCAGCAGGATGCCTTGAATGTGACCGCTTATACCAACGTTCTTCCGCCATCGACAAACCGGGTTTGTCCGGTGATGAAAACCCGGCGCGTCGTGCCAGGCTTGTTGTGCCAGGTCTGTCGAATCAGGGAAGCAACGCGCCCCCGTCGATATCGACGGTCGTTCCAGTGATGAAACGGTTGCGAAGAACAAATAACACACCATCGGCTATTTCATCGGGCGTGCCGGCACGCGGTATCGGGAAGTCGCGAGTCATTTTCTCCAGGAATTGTTCGCGTTCTTCACCCTGCTGGGCAAACATCGGTGTGTCGATGATTCCCGGAGAAACCACGTTAATGCGTCGCGGAGAAATTTCGGGGGCGATTGCCCGGGCAAAACCTTCAACCGCATTGCCAACTGTCGATATCGCACAAAATCCCGGTAGTGATTTGCGTGCCGGGAAACCACTGATGAGAACGATGGATCCACCATCACTCATATGCCGGGTACCGATTTGCACCGAATTAACATAGCCCCACAGCTTTGCAAATGACCCTTGAAAGGCGTCCAGATCCATATCCATAAACGGGCCAATCGCGCGCTCACCACCCGTGGCCGCATTAACGAGTATGTCGAATGGTGCGTGTCGGGCAAACAGCTTATCAAGTCCATCCCGATCAAGTACGTTGACCATCTCGCATTTAACGCCGGTGAGTTCGTTCGAGATTTGCCCACGCCGGCTGGCGGCAATGACTTCAACGCCACTCATATGCAGTGCTTCAACAACGGCAAGACCGATACCGGATGTGCCACCAAGTACAATTGCTTTTTGTCCATCAAGATTAATCATGCAATTACCTCAGATGCAGACCACAACCCCTCCATTTTAAGATCATCTGTCGCGCGTTCAATTCCCTTGCGCAACAGTGCGACCAGCGTATCCACCTGTTCCTTATTGATGACAAGTGGTGGTGAGATGACACACATGTTGATGAGTGGCCGAACGATAAGGCCAAGCTGCTGACAATGCGCATCGATGCGGTTGCCAATATCATACGCCTTCGTCAGTGGCATGCGGGATTCCTTGCTGTTCACACACTCCACGCAAGCCATTAATCCCATGCCACGTACATCGCCAACGATAGGCAGATCATTGAGTGTGGCGAGTTGCTGTTGAAAGTACGGGCCGATGTCCTGTACGTGTTCTAGCAAACCATCGTCCTTAAGGATATCCATATTCTTAAGTGCGACCGCACACGCCACCGGGTGGCCGGAATAGGTAAAGCCGTTGGCGAAGGTCGCGCCGCGATTCTCGTTATCGCTCACTTCGGAAATGAGTCGGTCCGATATCGCAACTGCCCCAAGCGGTATGTAACCCGAGGTAATGCCTTTGGCGCAGGTGATGATATCCGGCACGATGTCGAATACCGTTTCAGATGCGAACATGTGACCGAGGCGACCGAATGCGGTAACCACCTCGTCACTGATGTATAAAACATCGTGGCGCCTGCACACCTCAAGACAACGCCCGTGGTATCCCGGCGGCGGCACGATAACACCGCCTGATGCCAGTATCGGCTCTGCAATAAAGGCGGCGACGCGATCCGAACCCAACTCAAGAATTTTGCTTTCCAGTTCATCAATGCGCTCATCGAGAAACGCCTCGACGGACATCCCTTGCACACGCCTGTAAGGATTTGGTGAGGACAGGTGATGGATCAATCGAGTTTCAAAATCGAGATAGTTCTTGTCGCGCGCCTTGCCTGAACACGATGCCGCCAGATAGGTGCTGCCGTGATAGGCATCAGCCCGCGAGATAATCAGTTTTTTCTCCGGACGCTTCAAGAGATTATTGTAAAAAGCGACGAAGCGCAGCGCCGAGTCCACGGCAGTGGAGCCGCCGGTTGTGAAAAAGATGTTGTTGAGGTCACCGGGTGTGTGTTGTGCGATCCGACGTGCAAGATTGGCTGCTGGTACGTTGGACAGGCTCCATGGACTGTAATAAGCGAGCTGACGTGCCTGTTCTGCCATGGCCTCGGCCAGTTCGATACGACCGTGGCCGACATTGACGCACCACATGCCGCCCGGTCCGTCGATCAATCGATTGCCTTCGCTGTCGTAGACATAGATACCTTCACCGTGTGTGATAACGGTTCGAGAATCGAGATGTCTGCGGTCGAAGCATTCCCACGGATGGATAACGTACTCGTCACGTTGCAATATCGTGTCGGTATCAGGAAATGACGTTGACGCGGGTTCAAGCGCTTCTGTATTCGTGTTGCTCATGACATGTGCTCATTGAATAATGATCGATGGATACGTATTACGTTTGCGAAGATCAGTGAGCACCGGCGGGTGTTATGCGGCGCCGGGGCGGATTGAAAAATGGACGTTCGACCACACGACAAGTCGCCTTGATGCGTCGCCATTTAAGTTCGCGCTGTACGTAGATATCCGCCCAGATACCGGCATGATCTGCATCGACATGGTGTTTGATCGAGGCAATGGCGATGCTTTTTTTACAGGTCGGCGACCACATTGCCGATGTGACTACACCAATTTCGCGATCACGATGGTCATATAGCAATGCGTCGTTTGCGGGTTTGTTGCCGTCGACATCGAGACCAACCAGTTTGAAGCGGCTGGTGCGATTTTGATGCTCGGCAAGCAGCGCACGACGCCCGTTGAAATGACCTTTGTCGAAATTCACCAGCCAGTCGAGACCGAGTTCCAGGGGCGAGCGTAAGTTGCCGCCGGGTCGTGTCGCTCGACCGCCTGCCAGGAAGTCAACGTTGGCCTGGATAAAGCCGGCTTCAATGCGGGTCATCTCCAGTGCCTGCGATCCCATGGGTGTGATTCCATACAGGCGTCCGGCTTCCATTAATGCATCCCAGACATCCAGCGCATGGCGGTCATGGAACCAGAGCTCATAGCCAAGATCGCCGGTAAAGCCGGTGCGAGAGATGTGTATCGATGCACCATGTAGTTCATATTCGGCAAGGTCGAACGGGCGAAGATTTTCGATCCCCGCAAACCCGGCGCTCTTGAGCACCGCGCATGATGTGGGCCCCTGCAATGCCAGTGCTGCGATCGATTCGGTGACCTCCGTTATGTCGACATCAAACCCGAAAGCGCTATCCAGCAGCCAGGGCAGGTGACGTTCCTGGCAACACAGGCGGAATCGATTATTGGCAAATCGAAACACGGTGCCGTCATCGATGAGCATGCCGTCATCGTTGCACCAGGCGACGTAGGCAACCCGGTTAACGCCAAGACGACGAATGTCCCGTGTGAGTAATCGATTGAGAAACGCCTCGGCCGATGGTCCTGTAATGTCGTATTTGGTCATCGGCGACAAGTCGAACAATGCGGCGCTGTTGCGTGCGGCAAAATATTCGAGTTGTACATCGGTATAAACCTGTACGGTGGTGTAGCCGGACCAGTTCGCCCAATGATTGGTACGGCAATATGCCGAGGTGCGTGGATGAAACGGGGTGGTCAGAACCTGCGATTCGTAAGGTGCCATGATCATCGAAGCGATACCGAGGCAAGAATCCGGACGGCGGCATTGCGACCCGGAACACCACTGATACCACCACCGGGATGACAACCCGCGCCGCACAACCAGATACCAGCAACAGGTAATTGATACTGTGCCAGTGCGGGGACAGGCCGTAGCATGAAAAACTGGTCGAGAGCGATCTCGGCGTGATGCCAATGGCCACCGTGGTTACCAAGTCCGTGTTCTATGTCAGTGGGTAACAATACGCGGGATGCGGTGATGTGCGATTTGAATCCCGGCAACATAAGCTCGGCAATATTTCGGGTATTTTCAAGCAATGTATCGCGTGCCATGTTGATGTCGCCGATCATCTGATACGGTACGTATTGAACCAGTGCTGTGGCCAGGTGTTGCCGGCTCTCACGATCAGAGGCATCCAGCATTGTCGGCAACACCAGTTCGACCAACGGCTCAGCGGAAATGCGGCCATACTTGCTATCGTTGAAGGCGCGTTCGATGGTGTCCATGTCGGGTGCATAAATCAACCGTCGCTTCAATCCGAGCGCGGAAGCAGCGGCAAAGCCGGATAAATTGTCCAGCAGGAAATCGATGCGAGCCGTGCAGCCGTTGGAGCGGATGTTGCGCACACGGCGGACGAAGCCAGTATCAAGATGATCGGCGCCAACCAGATTAAGGCAAGTGGTGCGCGGGTCGGTGCTTGATATGACGGTGGGTGCGGTGATTATCGTTCCGTCGTCGAGTTCAACGCCCCTCGCCATGTCGTTGTCAATCACGACACGCCTGACCAGCGCATTCATGCGAAAGGTTACGCCGCGTGATTCACAGGCTGATTGCAGTGCCGCACCCAGGGCGCTCATCCCGCCGCGAGGCAGGGCGATCTTGCCTTGTGAACCGGCGAGTCGCATCAACAGGGTTAGTACGCTGTTGGGAGAACGTGGCGCCAGGTGATGACCGAGTACCGCTTCGGCGGCGATAGCCGCTTTGAACGTTGGATTTTCAAATTGCTCTTCGAGGACATCGAAAATATTGATAGCACCGATGCGTAAAAATTCACGCATCTCGCTTCTGCCGAGTCGACGAAGTTTCAAGGCAATCGCAAGCCAGGTTCGAGCGTTCGCGCTGTCACCGCCAAGACGGGGTGGGCTACGTCGTGCGATGTCGCTGATGATCCCTGAAAATCTGATCAGACGTTGACGGAATTCAGGCCACTGTCGTGCATCGTCTTTACTGACACCCGCTAATGACCGTGTATCGTCATTACTCATTGCGTAGTCGATTCGCGAACCGTCGCGGTTGAAAACGCTTGAGCCGATATCTTCAACGGCGTAGCTGAAACCATGTCTGGATAATTCGAGATCGTCAACGAGACTACGATCCAGCCCGTAGTCGAGCTGGGCGGCGAACGGTACGGACAGCCCGTTGAAATCGATCGGTCGCAACGCACCGCCCACCGCGTCTGCAGCATCTACAACCAGTACGCGACGGCGTGCCCGAGCCAGGTAGGCGGCACAGACCATGCCGTTGTGACCGGCGCCGATGACAATGGCATCGTAGTTGTAGCGCGTACTCATCGTTTCAGGTCCCGCAAAATCTCGCGCGCGGCATTCGCCCCCGGCGCGCCCATTACGCCACCGCCGGGATGGGTGCTGGAGCCGCACATATAAAGGCCTTTCACCGGGCTGCGGTATTGCGCGTAACCGGGTACCGGCCGGTTGAACAACAACTGATCGAGTGTTAGTTCGCCCTGAAAGATATTGCCTTCGGTCAGGCCGACTTCAGCTTCGAGTTCACGTGGTGTGCGGACTTCGACATCCAGTATCAGGTCTTTGAAATTGGGGCTGTACTCGGCAATACGGTTGATGACCGTATCGCGGAAAGCGTCACGATCGGCATCGGCCCAGTCGCGGCCGTGAATTTTTGGTGGCACGTATTGCACGAACACCGACATGAAGTGTTTGCCGGGGGGTGCCATGGTTGGATCTGTCATGCTTGGGATCATCATGTCGACGTAGGGACGCTTCGACCAGGTGCCGGACTTCCAGTCGTCGTAGGCAATCTCCAGGTAGTCCATGCTGTCACTGACGTGCATGTCGCCGTATCGTGCCGGGCAGTCGGCTGGAATTGACGGGAACTCGGGCAGACCATCCAGGGCGATGTTGAGCTTGCCGGAGGAGCCTCGAATCTTGAAGTTTTTAACCTGCCTGACAAAATCGTCCGGCAGGTCCGATGCATCCATGCAATTCAAAAATGTTCGTTTGACATCCATGTTGGAGACGACATTGTTAGCGCGTATCTCGTCGCCGTTACTTAAGGCGACGCCACACGCCTTGCCGTTTTCAACGATGATCTGCGCAACCGGTGCATCGGTGCGAATTACCCCGCCGGCTTCCTGGAACGCTGCCGCCAGTGATTTAGACACGGCGCCCATGCCGCCGCGTGCATAACCCCACGCACCAATGTTGCCGTCGACTTCACCCATGTAGTGATGCAAAAGGACGTAGGCGCTACCCGGTGATTTTGGACCCAATGCCGTACCGATAATGGAGCTGCCGGCGAGATGCCCTTTAATGATGTCGGACTCGAAATACTGATCGAGAAAGTCGCCGCAACTCATGGTCCAGAATCTGATGGTGTCGTACATCCAGTCCTCGCCTTGTGCCGCGAAGCGACGACCGAGGTCTACCAAGCCCCTCAGATCGCGGGGCCGAAACGATGTCGGATCCGGCGGAGTCATCAACAAGGTGTCCTTGATGAAGCGGCATTGGCGCAGCACCTCCGCCGAATAGTCGTCATACGCTTCGGCGTCGCGGGCAGAGTAACGCGCCATCTCTCGGCGATTCTGATCGTGGTCGAGATACGACGCGAAATAGCCGCCATCCTCAGTCATGGTGACACTGCCTTCGAATGGGATCACCTGTAATCCATGGCGGGGAAGGTCGAGATCGCGCATGATCTCAGGGCGCATCAGGCTGCACACGTACGAGCAGTTGGAGTAGGTGAACCCGGGGTAAAGTTCGCGGCTGACCGCGGCGCCGCCGATATACGGATTGCGTTCGACAACCACCGTTTTTACCCCGGCGCGAGCCAGATAGGCAGCCGCCGTCAGACCGTTATGACCGGCGCCGATTACCAGTGCATCGAAACGATCAGCCATTGCATCGGGTTTCCACGGTTTTTAAGGAAGCAGCGCGGCGAATCAAAGGTTGGCAGCACACGCGGTAACTTGAATGTCGCTTTCGACTGACAGATGGCCGAATGACTGAACCGGGGCCAGTTGGATTCGGCTTGAATGAGGCCGGATTCACGATTTCAATCTTGATTGAATGCTCATTCAGTGGATGATATCATGAGTTCCATGATGTGTAACCTGTTACCGATTCAATGGGAATTTTCCACTGCGGCATGCCACAGAGCGATTTAAACTTGCATCAAAATTCCGTTAACCGAGATACGACTGCCAAGGAGTCATCGGAAAAAGACCTGGTGCGCACGCAAAGCCCTGCGAATTCACAGCGCACCCTGCCGCGGGAATTGCGCCGCCTGCAACTCATTGAATCCACCATCGACTGCATCGCCAAACGTGGCCTCACTGATACCCGCATGGCCGATGTCGCAGCCGGAGCGGGACTATCGGTGGGCATCGTCAACTTCCACTTCGATAGTAAAACAACGTTACTGGCTGAAACTTTGCGCTACCTTGCGGATGAATATCATCAGGCCTGGATCGAGGCACGTAACGAATCTGATGAAGACCCGGCGAAGCAGTTGCTTTCTCTCACACGCATGAATTTTGAACCACGGATATGTAATCAACGTCGCATTGCCGTGTGGTATGCATTCTTTGGTGAAGCGCGTTCGAGACCGACATACAGCAACCTTTGTCAGCAGTTGGACGACGACTATCTCGATCAGATGAGAACATTATTTGGCAGCTTGTTTGATGATGGTAATGAACGACGCGCCCATCGCGCTTCATTGATGTTAATGGCGCTTTGGGATGGGCTGTGGCAAAACATCCTGCTCAATCCTGATGTATTCAATACCGATGAGGCAGTACGTGCCTGTGAGCATTGGCTGGCCTGTATGTTGCCTGAGCATTTTAAACAGCCGGATAATTCCGCATGACGGCTGACTTGAGATGTCGGGATGTGTTAGCGCTATGGTCTTGAGATTGGCTGGTATTTTATTCCTTGTGTTAAGTGCGACTGCATCCTCCATGGCGAAGAGTCAAATCGATGCGACACTGGTCCAGGAATTATTGGCGGGACGGACAGCGGAATTTGAATCTGTACCCAATACAGATTCGACTCGGCAATGGCCGATGAGCGTGGTCTATCATGATGCCAACGGTCGGATCGCTGTTGCGAGGAAGGCGGGCGAACAGGCACTCATGGGGACATGGTGGATCGAAGACGATGGTGCTTATTGTTATCGGCTGGTGGCGGATGAGCGAAGCCGATGCTTCATGCTCGACATAAACGGAACGAGTGTTTCGATACGTTCTCTCGCTGATGACGATGTATACCGGATTGCGCGATTTATTCCAGGCGATGCCTATCGACTACTGAATGGTGAAGCAACCAATGATGTCGGCTGCGACTGCCGCATAACCGAGCGGCGCAAGCCACGGCTGCAAATTCGATAAGTTAACAGTAGACAAGCCCGTGAGGGCGGCATAATCTTTAACCGAGTGTATCAACTGATGCGTGCGGGGATCGATGCGATCATTTGATTGCACTAACTATACTTAATCAACGGAGGAGTTGATGTGAAACAGAATGACATGATTGCCGCACTACGCGGTGGCACCGTAACGAGACGAGAAGCTGTCAAGGCTTTGTCAGCCATGGGTCTGACCATGGCAACTCTACCCGGTATTGCCGGACGCGCCATGGCCCAGTCCGAACGAGGCACTTATTTTACCTGGGGTGGCTATGACGACACAGGGTTGTTCCCGACCTACATCGCCAAACATGGCGCGCCACCAAATTTTGTGACTTACGGCGATGCCGAAGAAGGGTTCACCAAGATGAAGGCGGGTTACGTTGTGGACGTGGTGCATCCGTGCTCCAACGACATTCCACGCTGGAAGGAGTCGGGCCTGTTCCAGCCTATCGACACCTCGAAATTGTCCAACTTTCCTGATGTCTTCGAGCGTCTTGCCACGTTGCCGGGTGCGCGTGACGACGCCGGTCAATGGTACGTCCCGTTCGAGTGGGGCGCCACGTCGATCACCTACCGCACGGACCTCGTGGGTTCGGACCCTGGCGGTGAATCGTGGAACATGCTTTTCGATGAGCAATACAAGGGCAAGATTGCCGTCATCGACAGCGCAGCCGATACCTGGTGGTGCATGGCAATCCTTGCCGGCGTCGACATCAGCAAACCGCTCACCCCGGAGAACATCGAAAAGACTACCGAACTGATGCGCAGACTGCATCCTCAGATCCGCATGTACACCAATGACATGACATCCCTGGCGCAGTCACTGGCGTCTGGTGAAGTCGTCATGGCAATTACCTGGAATGAGGTTCCGGTGCAGCTCACCGGTGAGGGTGTGCCTGTGAAGTTCGCCGCACCGAAGGAAGGTGCGCTAACCTGGAACTGCGGCCTGATGATGCACAAGGATGCGCCTAACCCGGATGATGCCCATGACATCATTGACGCCATGCTGTCCGTCGAGACCGGCAAATACTGCATTGAGGAATACGGCTACGGTCATTCCAATGCCAAGTCCTTCGATCAGGTCGATGCCGAGACCCTTGCCAGCCTTGGTCTCGATGTGAACCCCACCGACTACATCGACGCGGGTAATTTCATCTATCCCCAGACGGATGAGGTGGAGACGCAGATGAACCGCGACTTCGAAAGCGTGAAGACCGGTTTCTAGTACCGAGATGTACGACCAGCGAACGGCGGGCGCAATGCCCGCCCTCGCAAAATCTGTCGCGTTACTGCACCCGGAACCGCGCTCGTGAATACGGTCGCGATCATAGTCGAGGCGCCGCGTGCCGGGTTTTGGCGTCGCTGGTTGATGCGTAGCGAGGCGTTGCGCGGTTATCTGCTGCTGTCGCCAACGCTGCTGGTGATGCTCGGTATCATGGTCATTCCCATGGTGGGCATGGTAGTGCTGAGTTTCTGGACTCAACACGCCGGCAACACGTTCGACACCACCCTCACGCTCAAGAATTATACCGATGCGTTCACACGTGACATGTACCGTATCCTGTTCATGCGTTCGCTCGGCATATCACTGCTGACTACGCTGTTCACTGTTCTTTTGGCCTATCCGATGGCCTACTTCGTGGCCTTTCATGTAAAACGGCACAAGATGGTGTGGATCATCCTGATGACACTGCCGTTCTGGACCAGTTATCTGCTCCGGGTGTTCGCGTGGAAAATCATTCTCGGCTACAACGGCGCCATCAATTCCGGATTGATCTCCATGGGGGTCATAAGCGAGCCGCTGACCATCCTGCTCTACAACCCGACGGCCGTGGTCATCACGCTCACTCATGCGTGGGCGGCATTCGCTATTTTGCCCATTTATGTATCGCTGGAGAAAATAGACCGTTCGCTGCTGGAGGCTGCCACTGATCTGGGCGACGGACCCGTGGCGCGATTCTTTCGTATCGTGCTGCCCCTCTCGCTCCCTGGCATTATTGCAGCGTCGGTACTGATCTTCATTCCAACGGTCGGTGACTACGTGACGCCTTCCCTGGTCGGCGGTACCGACGGCTACATGATTTCCAATGCAATCCAGTTCCAGTTCGCGCGCGGCAACAACTGGCCGCTCGGCGCGGCGCTTGCGCTGTCGTCCATGGTGATCGTGACGGCCATCGTTCTGGTGTATGTCACCGTTATTCGGCGGCTGACGGCGCGCATCGGTTGAGGGCTAATTATGAGCGGCATCGGCAGAGAGAAAAACAGGCCGCTGGCAATTTATGCCGTGTTTTATCTTGCCTTTCTCTACCTCCCGGTACTGTTTCTGCCGGTCTTCTCGGTCAACGACTCGATCTATATTTCCTTCCCGCTCAAAGGCTTCACCTGGCAATGGTATGAGTCGATGATCGGCAACGAACCCATGCTGAACTCGCTGATGAACAGCATTCGCGTAGCGCTGGCAACTGCAACTATCAGCACGCTGCTCGGCATTTTCGCCGCCAAGGCGGTGACTCGTTATACGCTACCTGGTGCAAGGCCGGTAATCGCCACCATCATGTTGCCGCTGGTAGTGCCGGAAATCATCCTCGGTACGGCATTATTGATTGTCATCATGCAGGCTGGCGGTACGCTATCACTGTTGACCGTAACGCTCGGCCACATACTGTTGTGCGTACCGTTTTCCATGGCCGTTCTCATGTCGCGCTTTGAAGGTTTCGATCGCTCCATGGAGGAGGCCTCGGCGGATCTCGGCGAAAATGCCTGGTGGACATTCTGGCGAGTGACCCTGCCCATGGCGATGCCCGGTATTACGTCGAGTTTCCTCTTGTGTTTCACCATCTCCTTCGACGAATTCATCATGGCATTCTTCCTAGGCAGTACCGATCCGACGTTGCCGGTTTTCATGTGGAACCAACTCAGGTTTCCGCAGCGATTACCCGGTGTCCTGGCGCTTGGTTCATGCATATTGCTGGCATCATTTTTTGTGATTGCCCTGGCGGAATATTTGAGGCGGCGCAGTTCGTTTAATTCAGACCCGGGCGCTATAACAATTGACTGACGCAATCATCAGCCTTAAGGGCATCACCAAATCGTTTGGCGCCTTCAAGGCTGTCGACAATATCAATCTTGATATCGCTCGTGGCGAATTCTTCTCCCTGCTTGGGCCGTCCGGCTGTGGCAAGACCACCTTGTTGCGCATGATTGCAGGATTCGAGATGCCCACATGCGGGGAAATCCTCATCGATGGTGATTCGATGCAGGCTGTGCCACCGCATCTGCGACCTACCAACATGGTGTTTCAGAGCTATGCCATTTTTCCGCATTTAAGCGTCGGGCAAAATGTCGCCTACGGATTGAGAAAGGATCGACTTGCCCGCAGCGAGCTGGACCGCAGGGTGGCTGAATCGCTGGCCATGGTGAAGTTGACAGGGTTCGAGTCGCGCAAGTCGGATGAATTGTCAGGCGGTCAGCGTCAGCGTGTTGCCCTGGCGCGTGCCCTGATCAAGCGACCGAAGGTGTTGTTGCTCGACGAACCACTGGGGGCATTGGACCGAAAACTTCGCGAGGAGATGCAGCTTGAGCTTAGAAGCTTGCAGCGTAGCGTGGGTATTACGTTCGTATTTGTCACCCATGACCAGGAAGAGGCCCTGACGATGTCGGACCGGGTGGCGGTAATGGGCAGCGGTCGGGCAATACAGGTGGCCTCGCCTCGAGACCTGTATGAGCGCCCGAGTTCCATGGAAGTCGCCGGTTTCATCGGTAAGATGAATTTCCTCATGGCGCGACTGATCGGTTCCGATGATGATCGAATCCTGGTTAAGGCCGATGGGCTTGGGCAGGTTGCCGCCAATGGCGATAAGGCCCAATTGAATGGTGCCGAAGTGGTCGTTGCGGTGCGCCCGGAGAAGTTGGTGCTGCACACCAGCGAACCCGCCAGCGGCTCGCGAATAGCCTGTCATATGCACAATAGCGCCTATCTCGGCGATCGCAGCCATTACTTTGTCCAGGTGGATGGGCTTAAATCGCCACTTGCCGTATCCACCCAAAACGCCGATGCGATTGCCGCCAGTGAACTGGCGGACGGCGCCGATCTGTGGCTATCCTGGTCGGATGATGCCTTGCTGGTTCTGCCTGCCGACGAACCGGAAAACTAATTAATCCCGCCTGTCAGGTGCGTGTCTCGTGCATGGATGCAGGTATTGCAAGACTCGCGCAATTATCGCCCTGAATACCGTAACACATCGATGATTTAGCTTGATTCGGAAACGTTCTGACCTCGTTTGATCTTATTGATTTATTCTCTATTTGAACAAACGTTTAACAAAGTTGTATAATCGTTCAGAATTGTTGTTAAGCTATTTCTGCGAGCTAAGGTCATGACTCAAGCCATTATACGAACTGCCGTTGACGATATTGACAGTCGTCAGGATCGGCGGGCACAGCTAATCGAAGCCACCATGGAGGGGATACGACAATTCGGAATCTCGAAAACAACCGTCGCCAAGGTCGCCACCTTGGCGGGCTTGTCGCCGGGTATCGTCAATTTCTACTTCAAGAGCAAGGAGCAACTCCTTCTCGAAACACTGAAGAGCATCGCCAGTGAATACGAATCTGCCGTTGCCGATGCACTGGACCGGGCACGTGGTGCCGAGGAATCGTTACTGGCGATTATCGATGTCAATCTCGACGAGAAAATCCTCAATCCGAGAACTGCATCCGTGTGGTACGCATTTTGGGGGGAAAGTCAGGCGAGAGCGGATTACCTGAGAATATTCGGCCAGCGTGAAGCGGCCATGCAGGAACGTGTCTACTCGCTGTTTGAAGCGCTCAGCGAATCCACTGAAAGAACGTCGATAAACGCTCGTGCCGTAGCCCGGGCTTTCGATGCCTTGATCGATTCATTCTGGGAAGACTGCATGGCGGACCCGCAGGGTTTCGATCGTGGCTTAAGTCGCGAAACATGCGTAGCCTATCTTAACAGTGTATTTCCTGACCGCTTCGCACATGACCAATCAACGGTCAGCGATCTGCCATCATCGTCAAAGCGTCGCGGATCAGAAGACGCAAGTGTTGATGGCATGCTGACGACCTGGACTTATCGCAACAGTGAGTTCTTCGATGTCGAGATGGATACGCTGCTGAAACGTCAGTGGATGTTGGTCGGGCACATTAGCGAGATTGCCAACTGCGGCGACTATCTGACGTTCGATGTCGCGGGAGAACGCGCCCTTGTTATACGTGATAAGAATGGCAAGCTGCAGGCATTCCATAATGTGTGTCAGCATCGTGGATCGCGTGTGGTGGAAGGCGAGCGTGGCAACTGCCCTCGCTCCATCGTTTGTCCATTTCATGGCTGGACATATAACCTCGATGGATCGCTCAAGAATATTCCGGCGGCAAATACCTTTCCTGGTATCGACAAGAAAAAACACGGTCTTGTAGCGCTGGAACTGGAGGAATGGCAAGGTTTTGTGTTTGTGCGCTTTAAAAGCGGCGGCGTGTCTTTAGCCGAACAGTTAAAACCGGTTGAGCATCTGGTTGCCCCGTACCGCATGGCGGAGTTGCAACCCCGTTCGAAACGCTATCGAAAAGAGTATGCCTACAACTGGAAGATCATTCATGACGTCGATAACGAAGGCTATCATGTGCCCATGGCGCATCCGAGTCTTCAGCAACTATACGGCAAATCCTATAAGGATCTCGAGGTCGATGGCGTCGTGTATTCAACCGGCATTGTCGACGATCAACCGGCGCGATTGTGGAGTGTAAGCAACTATAAAAAAATACTGCCAAGGTTTGATCATCTCCCGGATGAGCATCAACGGCTATGGCTGTATGTCGGCGTATTTCCCAACATGGTGTTTGCGATTTATCCCGATAGCGTCGAGTTCTATATGACTCTGCCGTTAAGCGTGGACCGCACTGCGATGATTGGTGCGAGTTATGTTCTGACTGACGAACGACGCGAAGTACGGGTGACACGTTACTTGAACGATCGCATTAATATGTTGACCGACAAAGAAGATCGTAATTTGTGCAAGTGGTTACAGGAGGGCGTACGCTCCAGCGTGTTTCCAATCAATATGCTGTCGGAACTCGAACACGGTGTCCTCGGCTTTCACCGCAGGATAAAGGAAAGAATACCGGTCGCACGACTTGCCGATGAACCGGCACCGGGTACTCTTAAGCAGGTGAATGACTTAATGCTTGATGGATAATTGGAGCTTGTCTCAAACTGAGCAAGCATTTAACTCTGTATGGGTGGGTTACAGCCAGTTTGAACCAGATTCTGGTCAGTCCGGTTTCCTGGCACGTAGATGATGAGGGCAGTGTTCGCCGGATTCGAGCACGGTCAGCATCGCCGTCCAGGTATCGATGTTGTGATCGACGACGGCCTTGCCAGCCGCTTCACAGGCGCGATCATAGAGATCGCCGGCAATAGCATCCCTCTCTCTTTGAGCGACATCGCGATACCAGACGTTGCGGTTGGTCAGTGATATCTCATCAAAGCCGGCTGCTTGAAGCGCTGCTCCATAGCGATTCGGCGACGCCATGCCGAAGCTTAAACCTTCCAGTGCAATGTAGTGTTTCATCTCATCGGAAGGTTCGTCGTCATGACCGATCAGCCAGTCGCTGGCGATAAACCAGCCACCCGGTTTCAGTATCCGGTAAACATCGGCGAATAATAATTCCTTCTCCGGAATATGAATCATCGAGTCCTTACTGAAAGCGACATCGAAGCTTTCATCATCATAAGGCAATGGCCCGGATTCGACTTGCTGTAGAGTAATACGATCTTCAAGGCCGTGTTTATTTACACGTTCGGCGGCGCGGGCCAGTACACCACGTTCGATATCTACGCCAACCACTTCGCCTGCGCCATAACGCTCCACCAATTCCATCGCGATACCGCCTGAACCGCAACCGATATCGAGGACACGTTTTCCGTTTAAAAGAAACTCACCTATGATGCGTGCGACTTCCTCCGATCCGCCAGGTGAGAGATAACCTTCTCCCCAAACGACTTCAAGAAAGTTGATCAGGTCGGTTGAATATTCTTCTTCAGCCTCGTTCATGGTTGCTCCGATTGATGTTTTAAACGGTTACGATCTCACGACGCGGCATGATCATGGATGGTTGTCCGCTTTGATGGCAATCCACCTCACGCGCGAAACGATGTCCGGCGTGAACCGCGTGGGCAATGAGTGCCGGCGCCAGACAGTCACCGATTCGTTCAATAGTTTGTATGCCCTCAGGGGCCAGTTCCAGGATTTCATAGTACAGCGCATCTACTGGCGTGCGCGAGGTCACCGTTAATAACGAAGTTGCATCGAGTTCTGTTGCCTTACCTGAAAACAGGCAGGCGATCGATGCAATCTGCCCATCATATTTATTTACCAGGTGATTAGGAATTACATTCACACCGAGCTCGATCAGGCGTGCATTGCTGCGATGTAGCTCATCGGTATAGGCGGTCCACTCGGCAGCCACGGTGCCGGTGGTCACCAGGGTGACGTCATGGCCATCCGCAACCAGTTGTTCCGCCAGTACCACCGCCATGTAGTAACCATCGTCATCATAGATAACCACCGGGCCAGCCGGTAACGGTTCAGCATTCATGTCCATGATGTCATCGGGAGTCAATATGCCAGGTAGATCAAAGCCGGTAACCGGCGTTCGATGTTCACGTCCAATGCCGTCACGTCGCCAGCGCGCGCCGGTTGCGATTGCAACTATGGTTGCATCGAATTCAACGATATCCTGAGCACCCATCGGGCTTGCCAGGAACAGCTCAAGATTGGGTAAGTTGTTCATCAGTTGCAGGCGATGATCGCGTACCCGTGACCATGCGCCAAGACCCGGCAACGCCGACTCGCGGGTAACTCGCCCACCCGATGTATTGGCTGCGTCCGCCAGGGTCACCTGATAACCCCGACGCGCCAACGTCACGGCGGCTTCAAGTCCTGCGGGTCCGGCACCAACTATCAGTACCGAACTGTCCGAAGCGGCCGGCTCGACTTTTTCCGGATGCCAACCGCTGCGCCATTCCTCACCCATGGTTGGATTCTGGGTGCAACGTATCGGGTTGCCGCGTGAATCGGATGCATAACAAATATTGCAACCAATACATTCACGAATCTCATCGATGCGGCCATCGCTAATCTTGTTGGGTAAAAACGGGTCGGCGATTGATGGTCGTGCAGCACCGATAAAATCGAGCACACCGCTTGATATCATGCGCGCCATTGTATCAGGGGATGTAAAGCGGCCAACGCCGACGACCGGCTTGCCGACCAGCTCACGGACTTCCCGCGCGAAGCTCTCTTGCGCGCCTTCTTCAACAAATCGTGAACTACCCATATCCATTGAATAATCGTCAACGACCACATCCCAGATATCGGCCAGTGGTCCCAGCGATTCCATCATCGCTTTAAGCTCTTCACTGGATACATCGTAACCGCCGACATTAGCCATGGAAAACCGTATCGCCAGTGCCCTGTCAGGGCCAATGGCATCTCGTGCTTCAAGCAGCAGCTCGCGAACGATACGCATACGATTTTCAACAGAACCACCATACTCATCGACACGATGATTGGTCGACTTTGACAGGAAGTTGTTAAGCAGATAACCGTGGGTCGCGTATACATAGACGATATCGAAGCCGGCAGTCGCTGCACGTTTTGCGGCATCACGATGCCAGCGCCTGAGTTCAACGATATCCCGCCGATCCATGACGCGGCATTGCACCGGGTCAGTTCTTGACGGAATGCTGACAAGGTCCATAGACGGTTGTCGACTGGCGAGATTGGCCACGTAATTGCCGCCATACCACAACTCCACGCCTGCCAGTGAACCATGCTGTTTAACTGCCTCAACCATCAGGGCATTGGCCTTGATATCTTCGTTGTCCCACAGGCTGGCATAGGGATAGGGCGTGTCATCCGATGATGGATGAATCGAACAATACTCGGTATTAACCACACCCCATCCACCCTCGGCCTTGACGCCGCGCATTGCCGCAAGGGATTGAGGTCGGTCGCGTCCCATGCCGGTACAGTGCGGTACCTGGTAGAAACGATTGGGTGCGGTGACGGGGCCGATAGCCACCTGCTCGAACAGAACGTCGTAACGCGGATCGCGGCTCATCGGCGGGACTCAACAGTGGCTACAGAGTCGATATTATAACGTCATCTCATGCTCTAACCCGTCCGTCATTGACTTCCCATATGATAATAGTTGAGATCCACTTTCTGCATTTCCATGAAAAAGAAAAAGCATCATCATTATTCTCGCCCACTAACAAGAAAGGTGAATGATATTGGTAATTTCTTCCGCCTTCAGGTTAGAACACATTTTGTGAATAACGCCTCGGAATTTTGTACGAATTAGTCTTCGACCGTATCGGTGGGTGGAATCAAATGGATATCCCGTTGCGGGAATGGAATCTCGATATTGTTGGCGGCAAACTTGTCCCACACTCGCAGGAGGATCTCGCTCTTGACGTTGGAAACACCATTTTGTGGATCGCGAATCCATACGCGTATTTCGAGATCGATAGAACTGTCTCCAAAACCTTTAAGCAGCACATTGGTCTTCGGGTCGGATATGATTCGGGGTGTTTCGGCGGCGGCTTCGAAGCATAGCTCAATGGCCCGACGTGGATCGGAGCTATAGGAGATGCCGAGCGGTATCTTCAGTCGCACGGTGTCGTTGCTGTAAGACCAGTTAACGACTTGTTGGGTTATAAGATCTTCATTCGGTATGAGCCACTCCATGCCATCACGTGTGACCACTGATACATAACGTGCGCCCAGAGACTTTATCCATCCATAAGTCTCACCGACGCTGATAACATCGCCGGGTTTGATTGATTTATCTAGAAGGATGATGACCCCGCTGACCAGATTCGAAACGATCTTCTGCAGTCCGAAGCCGATGCCGACGCCGATGGCACCGGCGAGGAAGGCGAATGCAGTCAGTTCAATACCAACGACATTCAATGCAACGACCACCGCGATGGCTGTCAAGACTATTTTGAGGAGCTTGACGAATAGAACCTGAACCGTCGGTGTCAGGTTTTGACTTTCTGTGATGCGACGTTCGAGCAGGTTGGAAGCAACGCCTGCTACCCACAGCAACATCCCGAGCGCTAACACACCTTTCAGTACCAGCAAAGCCGAGACCCGCATGTCGCCGGCAGAGAAAGCCAGTTTGTCCAGTAGCTCAATGGTGTCATCCAGAAGGCCGACAATATTCAGTGCCGCTACTGTCCAGGCGACCATTGCCACCACACGTGCCCAACCTGGATCACGTACTAGCCCGGTGGTCAGCCGAATAACAACCCATGCAGTGAGCAGGCTGACGGTGATACGTAACAGATCATGGGGCCATTGCACATGGGAGGCGACCAGCAACGCAATCCACTGCAACATGAGCCAGGTTGCCGGCAACGTGATTGGCGCAGTAACTTTTACGACGCGCGCAGTCAGCTTTTCAAGCGTGCGCCGTTGGGATTGCTGCTCAAGAATGCGGCGCAGACGCGGCGCTATGAGCATGGCAAGCGAAAATAGAACCAGCACTACCAGTATCTGGATAAGATTCGCCCATGCAAACACATAGGATTCGAGCCAACCCTGGCCCGATTCCACGGTTGTTTCCCAGAATTTAAGGTCGATCAATTTATCCATTTTCTATCCCGTCTGTACGACGTGGTAAGGACGGGCGAAATCACCCTGGTTTTCGCTACCATGTAGTTCGTGCCTGAAGCTTATATCCATTTAAGCCAGCGTAATACAATGAATTCGACAACGGCGAGAATGGGTATGGAGATTGCTATAAGCGCGAACGACCATTCAGTATCCACACCTGGCATGCCGGCAACGTTGATTCCGAACAGCCCAGTCAACAGGCTCGGTGGTAACAGCAAGGCGGCGACTACCGTTAATACATACATTGTGCGATTCATCCGTTCGTTCATACGGTTGTTAAGTTCGTCCTGGGCGACGGCGGCGCGTTCACGAATCGAATCCAGATCTTCGACGATACGCAGGGTTCGATCAGCGGTTTCGCGAAGGTATGCGCGATCAAGATCCGTCAGCCACTGTATCGGTTCGGTCTGGAATCGTGACAGTGCGTCCCTTTGCGGAGCAAGATAGCGTCTGAGATTGATGGCCTTCTGTCGAATATTCTGTAAACGCGATCGTAAGGATGTATCGGATGTTTCAATAAGTTCAGCCTGCAACTCATCGACCTTATCGTCCAGATCGTCAATGACGGGCACAATAGCCTGCATGAGCAAGTCGGAGATTCGCGACAGGAACTCACTGCTATTGTGTGGTCCATGGCCGCTTCGTAACTGTTCCTCGATCTGTGCGCCTGCCATCAGGCGACGTCGTCGCAAAGTGATGATGCGCTTCGAGTCAATCCACATATGCAGCCCGACCATGTCATCAGGCTCATCGTCAGGGTTCATGTTGATGCCCCGCATGATGACCATCAGACCGTCGCCGATGGCTTGTACCCGTGGACGGTTGGCCGTAGATATCAGCAGTGCACTTGCTGTAGCGTCATCCAGACCCGTGTATTCACGCATCCATTCATTTGCTTCGTCCCCGGTCCGGTCGAGGTGTATCCATAGCACGCCGTCTTCGGGTTTCCATTCGCGAATATCATTCCAGTCGAGTGGGACTCCACCGCCATTCCCGTCGAGCTTATAGGCGAACAGCAATCCGTCGGTATGTTGCATGGATCGTATCCCTCATTTTGCCGGTTAAGTGTTTGACACATTATTTGGTTCGGATGATTACCGCGGCGATAAAAATCAGTTGAGAACAGTTCCCATGATAACTTGTTGGCTTGGAAATACGGAATCCGTTGATTTTTGTTGTGTGTATGAATGTCCTTAAGTTTGTCGTTAAATATCGCAAACCGGATTCTTTGTGTTACCGTCTTATCCAAACGTACTTGATATCAAATACGTTTGGCGTGTTCAATAACTGGCGTATTCACGCCATCAAGTGGCAACTCGAAGCGATAGTTCACCAGATCGGCGCGATGCACCGTACGTCCGCTTAATACCCGGTCGCCACTGGAAGTCGCATAGGTCATACGACGTTCGAGTATGGGCGCGGTTGATTCGATCAAAAGCAATGAAGCATAAAGATCTCCGGCCTGTTGTGCGCCAACTGTCCAACTGGCTTGTGCGAGGTCGACTGTATTCCGCAGTCTTTCTACAAAAGAACCGAGTGCCACTTTCTTGTTGAATGCTGCACGTCGCGCAACCGATCCGGCTATAAAACGTTCGTCAATGGCAATTGGAGAGGTGCCGATCATTCGTTGTCGTCGGATGGAGAGAACTTCGTCGTTTGGCTCGAGATCAAGACGCTGATGATCCTCCGGGCGTGCTTTACGCCAGACAAATTGGAGTAACCTGGCGCGTTGTTTGATGCCCTTCTCCATATACTGCCCGGCAATGTCCAGAGTTGGATCGAGTCGCTCGACGAATACTTTCTTGTTAACGAAAGTTCCCTGTCCTGAATGACGCTGGATCAGGCCTTCCTCGACAAGTTCTGCAATTGCCTGTCGTATGGTCATTCGACTAACGCCGAATCGCTCAACAAGTTCATGATCACCGTAGAAGCGTTTATCGGGATCGGGCCAGTTCAGTATTTCAGACAACAGCTTCATTCTGATCTGAACGAACAACGGAATCGGTGAAGTATGATCGAGAGGGAAATCCATGATGAGCAAGCTTTCCGTAATTTTGGAGATATTGTTCAAATGACGATTCAAATGTATAGTCAAGTATACATTTATATGTGTGAATAAAGGGCAACCCTTTAACTTATGCACGACATCACGAGTCGAGGAGAACGTCAGTGGACGCATCAATGCTTGAAGAAACGATTCAGAATCCGAACCCGTATCCGATTATTGGCGAGCTGCAGTACCAGGATGTCTGGAATTTGTGTCAGCAGGCGCGTGAACTGGCATGGGATGCTGATAAGGATATTGATTGGGTCGCGCTTAAAGATGAATTATCAATCTTGCCAGAGGAAGTTCGCGTGGCGGGTGCCGAGTGGTGGTCACTACGAGCATGGATGGAACATGGGGCGACACCCTATGGGGCGGAAAGATACCGTCAGGCGGTTTATGAACATCTGCCATTTGAGATCAAGCAGCACGTGGCGAACTTCATCATGGAGGAATTGCGTCACCACGAAGCATCCTTTCGGATAGCTGATGCGCTTGGTGGTTATCAACCGAGCCCGCGCAGTGACTATTTCAAACTCGTTATCCCAAAATTTCATGATGAGAAGGAAGAAAAACAAATGTCCTTCTATGCGGGCATGGCAGTCAATACACTATTCGAACAGCTTTCCGGAGAATTACTGGCTGCACGCTACAGGAACGCGCGCTTTGACGGGATAAAGCATGCCTGCAAGTTGATCCTGCGTGATGAAGCCCGGCATGTACAGTTCGGACGGATTCTGATGAAACGGTTCTTCGACCAACTTGATGTCGAAGAGAAGAAGATGCTCGGTAACAAGTTTGCCGGGAAATTACGCGGTAGTCTCCTGAACGGGGTTTATGCCGTAGTTAATTTGCCAGAGGACGAACGCAAACGTTCATCACACGCACGAGCCCTTGCTGCAGAACACGGCCTGGGTGCGACTTATCCAGACGAGGAAGTCGAAATTATTGCCACGGCACTGCAACAGATTCGCGATGACATTGCACCATACGATGTGCCTATACCGCGTATTCCCGAGATTGAAGGTGAAACAGATCCACCCATGCAGCGTGCGGCGGCTACCTTATAGAAAATTATCCGGCAGACTGTAATTTATATTAATTGAGGGTCAAACTTTGGCGGCTTGCACTTCGACTTCCAGTTTGAGTCCAGGTATTACCAAAGCAGATACATATACAAGCGTCGATGCCGGACGGTGGTCACCGAGGTAACGGGTGCGAACTGTACCGTATGCAGCAAGGTCGGCCGGATCGACAAGATATGCGGTCATCTTGACGATATCGGCGATACTCATATCTGCACTTTTCAGAATGTGAGTAATGTTGTCCCAGATTATTTCTGCCTGGGCTTCGGCGTTTTCCGCAACATTGCCTTCGATGGTTTTGCCGATCTGTCCCGACACAGTTAGCCAGCGTGCTCCGGCGCCGATCTCGATGGCGTGACTATAGGTCGATGCAGGTGCGGCGATAGTTGGTGGGTTGTGTATCTTCACGAGTATTCCTGTTCAATTGGCAATGGTTAATTGTGTACTGGTAAACGCATACCAGAATGATTGGCAGGATTGATCTCGTCGAACCGACCTTGGATCAGTGTGGTAAAGCATATAAAAGATCAATAAATTGAGCGTGTGTTACAGGGAAAGTTGTGGCTGGTTTCCAGCGGTGGGTGTACGCATGGCCTCAATAATTTTGCGTACCTGTTGTTCGTCGGCCGATCGCGGATTAACGCGAATCTGACCACTTTTCATGGACCCCGCAGCGACTGCGTCGCGTGCCTCGTCGCTGGTTACCCACTCATCCAGACTAATATCTAGATTGATTTCATAACGTAATCTCGACAGACCTGCAGCGGCGCTATCGGCATCCAGAAGCGTAGCGATATCGGCACCTTTTCTACCGAGCTCAGGTTCGTTAAATGCAGTGGTCCAAGGTAAGGCCAGTGCGTTTGCCAACCCGTGCGGCACGTGATTCAGTGCGCCAAGAGCACCCGCAATTGCATGGGATAAACCGAGATGAGCGCTATTGAATGCAATGCCGGCTTGCATCGAGGCAACCAGGCAATTACCACGCGCGTTGATGTCATTCGGTTCATGACAGGCCTCAGGCAGAGCACGGGCCAGGAGTCGAATTGCCGAATATGCAAATGGATCGGTCATCGGACCGGCAGCCTTCGATGTGTAAGCTTCCACCGCATGGGTCATGGCATCATACCCGGAGGCAGCAGTGACCGAAGGTGGTGCGGATGTTGATAGTTCCGGATCGAGAAGCGCAATTCGGGCACTCATTTCGCTTGAACGGAACACCATCTTGTAGTCCGTGCCACTTTTGGCCACGATGGCCGATTCAGATACTTCGCTTCCGGTTCCAGCGGTTGTTGGAACGCAGATAAACAGACTGTGATGAGGTTTCATGAACACCCCTACAGGTCCGGATATATTTTCGACCGGCCCGGGATTAGCAAGCAACATGCGGGCGACTTTGGCCGTATCCATAGCCGATCCACCACCAACCGCGATAATGAGATCGGCCTCGCTGTCTGCGAGTTTCGCGTGAGCGCTCTCCACCGTATCGGTATCCGGCTCCTGTTGCGGCACGCTGTGAAAAACCACATCCAGATCTTTTAACTGGGTTTGTAATCGACTTTCAACCTCTCCACCGATAAAAAACTCATCAAGCAATACGCAGGCTCGCCTACGTCGTTCGGCGAGGGCAATCCCTGCTATTGAATCGAAACATCCTGGCTTGAATTCGACGCGATGGGTTGCGTGTTGAAAGGAAAAATTGGGGAATGTGGTGCTCATGCTAATCAACTCGATAATGATATGGTGTCCGAATTCCGATAGGTTCTATTCATTCAAGTCAACGATAACCGACTTGGACTGCAGATAGGCATCCAGTCCTTCACTACTCAACTCGCGGCCATAACCGCTTTTCTTGAAGCCGCCAAAGGGAGTTTCAATTCCGACAACCGCTGGTGTATTGATACTCACCGTACCGGCTTCGATTTCTGCAGCAACGCGGTGGGCACGACCCACGTCACGAGTCCAGATTGTTGCAGCAAGACCATAGTCGCTATCATTGGCAACAGCTACTGCCTCAGCTTCATCTGAGACCCTGATCACAGCAAGTACCGGCCCAAAAATTTCTTCACGAACGAATCGCATGGAATTGTTGGCATGATCGAAAACAGTCGCTTCTACAAACGGACCAGGTGTGTTTGCAGAATTGCCACCACAGATCAGCTCGGCACCTTCGATACGACCCAGGGCACAATAGGAGAGAATATGATGCTGGGCTGTTTCATCAATCACCGGACCCAATCGCGTATCGGGATCGAGTACATCGCCGGTCTTCAGTTTTACCGCTTCATCGGCGAGGCGTTCGACAACTTCATCGGCAATGGATTCTGGCACGATACAGCGCGTTCTTGCGGCACACTTTTGACCGGCATGACCGAATACACCGGCTGCGGTTCCGGGAATCGCACGATCGAGATTGGCATCTTCAAAAATAATGTTGGGTGACTTGCCCCCGAGTTCCAGGGTGATTCGTTTAATCCCATCCGCTGCCGCATGTGCGACAGTCTGTCCGACTTCAGTCGAACCGGTAAAACTGATTTTCGCGACATCCGGATGTCTTGTAATTCCCATGCCCACTTCGCTGCCAGGGCCGGGAATAACATTCAGCACGCCATTCGGTAATCCCGCGCGATGAGCAAGATCAGCAAACAACAACGCTGTTAATGGTGTTGCACTGGCGGGTTTAACCACTACGGTGTTGCCGGTGGCGAGCGCCGGTGCCACCTTCCACAACATGAGTAGTAGTGGGAAATTCCAGGGTACGATTGCACCACATACCCCCAATGGTTCGCGTCTGACATACCGATGTTGATTTGGGCCGGATGCGACCAATCGACCATCAACTCGATCCGCGAATCCTGCAAACCATTTCAAGACGCCGATCGAAGCCATGATGTCGATGCGTGCATCGGCCAAAGGTTTTCCGGCATGAACGGCCTCTAGAAGCATCCATGTTTCGGCCTCTGCTGCAAGGGCTTGTGCCATGTTATTCAGGTGTAGTGCACGTTCGGCAGGCGATGCTTGCCGCCACCTTGAGAATGCGTGATTTGCTGAATCAATCGCTGTGCAGATGGTGTCGGTATCAGCCGAACCGACGGTTGTCATAACGTTGCCGTTTACTTTGTCAGTTACGGTGATATGTCCCGGTGTCTTTGTGAACGCACCATCGATGAATACGCAACTCTCGATATTTCGATCAATGAGTGATTCAAACGATGAACGATCGGCTGGCATCTTGTCAGTTGGCATGATTCGGGTTTCAGGGATATATCTGTTTTATGTTTGTGTCGGGTAGCTTTCGATTTCTTCAATCAGATTTCGCACCACAGGCATGGGACGACAATCCCGCAACATATCGAGAACGGCTTTACGATGTGTCTGCTTTGTGCGAATCGAATCGCGATCTATGTTGCTGTACCCCTGCTTGTTCAATGCATCGATGACGATGATCAGAATTTCATCGCGCATATCACCTGTAGAAGGATGATCAACCTCCGGAAAGTCGATGCCGTTTTGCGGTGATGTCGGATCCTGATCATTCATACTGTTTGTGGATATGTGTGGATAGCAGAGCCTTGGCACACCGGGATGTTTTCTTACAACCCGGTATGACATGGCTCATTCGTTTATTACTTGGTTTCAACAATAGCGGTGATACGATCCATGCCGCCAACTTTCCCTGCATACTCTTCCCAGAATGGTGCCATGGCATTCTGCCAGGCTTTTATATCTGGCTTAATCGCGGTCGCGCCACTGGCCACCGCTTTTTGCAATGACGCATCCTGTTCTGAAGCAGCCAGATCGTTGAAGTAGGGGATTGCTTCATCTGCCGCCTGCTGGAACACTTCCTGTTGTTCTGGCGTCAAGTTGTTCCAGTAATCTTCACCGAGATACATGGCACCGAGTGCCCAGATGTGATTTGTTTCAGTCATATAAGGAACTACCTCAAACAGCTTTAAAGCCTGGTATCCCGATTTGGTCATATCCATGTAATCCACCACACCGGTCTGTAGTGCGTTATATGCTTCTGTAATGGGTACTGGTGTTGGATTCGCGCCTAGTGAACTCCATAGATCAATGTGAAGCGGGCTTTGCAGGACTCGCATTTTTTTGCCCTTAACATCTGCAGGAACCTTTATCGGTTCCTTGCTGATGACCTCTCGGGAACCGTAAATGATATAACCTAAAACCTTGAAACCCTGGGCTGCGTAGAGTTGTTTAAACTCATCCCCAATAGGACCATTCATGACGGTGTTGATGTGATTCGCGTCGCGGAACATGAATGGCATATCAAACAATGCGCCTTCGGGAACCCAGGTGGTCAGGTTGGCAAGTGTCGATAACGCACCCTGTATGGATCCTAACCGGATGCCTTCGGTGGTTTCTTTTTCGCCGCCGAGTGCTCCGTCGGTAACCACTTTTATATCAAACTGGCCCGGAAGTTTCTTATCGATGATTTCCTTAAAGCGAAACCATATTTTTGCTTGAGGTTTTTGCGGACCATATATAACCGAGACTGTTAGCGGTTTTGCATCCGCAGCAAACACATTTGCCCCCAGCAGAAGACCGAGTGAGGCGGCCGTCGCAATTGCAACACGTTTTAGCTGTGTGTTTTGTACAAACTTCATAGTATCTCTCCTCTCGTTTTGGTAGTTCGACTCTTAACTCTTGTGACTGGGCGATTCACGTTCCATCGATCAGCCATCCAAGTCCCAGTGATATGGCAGGTATGTAGGTGATTAAAAGCAATGCGCCGATTAATGCGGCAAGTAATGGTGTCATAGCGCGAAACACTTCATGAACGGGTGTTCTTGATATGGTTCCGGTGATGAACGTCAACATGCCTACCGGAGGGGTGAGCCCTCCGAGCATCAGATTGACGACAATAACGATTCCGAAATGTATGGGATCAATGCCCAGAGTTATCATTACCGGCATCAATAACGGCGTCAAAATCAAAATGCCGGCACCGATATCAAGAAACATGCCGAAGAACAGCATCAATATGTTGACCAAAAGAAGGACTACCAACGTATTGTCGGAAATCGACGTCACATATTGGGTTATCAGTTGTGGTATTTGTTCGGTTACCAGTACAAAGGCAAAGGGCGCAGCCGCACCGATTAACAGTCCCACCATGGCAGCCTCGACAGCAGCGCCGCTCAAGGTCTTCCATAATTCCTTACTACCGTATTCACGGTATACGAACATGCCGAGAATCCACGAATAAACTACTGCAAGTACACCCGCTTCGGTTGGTGTGACCACACCAAAACGAATACCGCCGATTATCACGATAGCCAGACCCAGTACAGGCGTTGCCTTTATGAGCGCCTGCCATCGCTGTTTGGAATTTGCTCGTTCATTGGCAGTGCCATAGCCCTTCATGCGGGCAATGACATACACGCATAGCATTAGCGATGCGATCATTACCAGACCAGGCAAGACACCTGCGATCCACAGTTTGCCAACCGAGAGGTTGGACGCGGCGGCCAGGATGAGCAGAGCGATTGATGGTGGAATGACATTAGGTAATGTGGCTGAAGCAGCCGTCACTGCGCATGAGAATGGCGCCGAATAACCGTGGCGTACCATTTGCGGGACAAGTAATTTTGTACCGAGCGCTGCTTCCGAGTAACTTGAGCCGGAGATGCCCGCGTAAAGGCCGCTGGAAACGATGTTTACCTGGGCAAAACCACCACGGAAATGACCCACCAGCTTGAATGCGAAGTCCATTAATCGAGTGGTAAGTCCGCCGGCATTCATGAGTGCGCCTGCTGTGATGAAAAACGGTATCGCCAGTAACAGGAATTTGGTTGAGCCGTTTACCATGTTTTGCACGACCGCAGCAGGTGGTAATAACCCACCTGCCAGATTCGCCATGAATGCGGAGAACAACATCGCAAAAGACACAGGTGTGCCAAGGGCCATGGCAGCCGCGAATGCCAATATCATGGTCAGGCCGGGGTCCGATCCTGAGATTGAGATCATCCCGGCTTTGTTGACTACGCTGTAAATAATCAGTGCTATTGCAATGGCTAAAGGGCCACGCCAGGGAGCCCTGCCTTCGTCAATGCCGCGAACAGATAAGTAAACCAGGCCGAGCAGGCAAGTGAAGGGAATCAACGCAAACTTTATCCATGTCGGCATACCCAATGCATAATTGACGCCCCCCACCATCTGAATGATGGTCAAGCCGCCGAACATCAGCATGATAGTGGTATATGCGATGATGACATCGCTCAACATCTCGGCGACTCGTTTAAGATAGGCGGGCAGTCGATCAACGATGAGCCCGATAGACAAGTGCATTCGTGCCCGATGGGCCAGCGGAATGGCAAGGAAAATTACACCGATAAAAAGCCACTGTGCAGCTTCCGCAGCCCAGGTTATTGATCGGTTAAAACCGTAGCGTCCGATAACATTACTGAAGATGATAATGATCAGCGCTATTAGTGCCACTGTTGCCGCACCGCCGATAATACGATCCAGCCATTCGAGCGAACGCTGAACCACACCACGCAGGCCGCCAGCATATTCAGGCTTGTGATCGGGCTGGGGAAAAGGCTCAGCGACCAACCGCATAGCCGATACCTCCCCGTGGATTCGCAGCGGCGCGAATGAGGCCGTCCTGCTCTCGTACAACCGCAGTCAGGCGGCCTTCCGACCAGGGGCCGCCTTCAACTATGAGGTGACCGCGTTCGGCAAGATCGTCTATAACCGATGATGCAAATCGTGACTCAACCACCAACTTGCCGGGTGAAGCCTGACGAGGATAAAAGGAATTGGGCCAGTGTTCCGAATGAAAGCCGGGTGCTTCAATCGATTCCTGAAGACCGAGATCGTGTAGCAAATGGCGTAACAGGAAAACGATTTGCCATTGATCCTGTTGATCACCGCCAGGTGTACCGCAGGCAAGGTAACCACGCTGCTCGGCATCCAGCACCAACGTTGGTGTAAGTGTCGTTCGTGGTCGACGACCTGGCGCAAGACGTGAGGGAGACTTTATATCGAGCCATGTCATCTGGGCGCGTGTACCGAGCGGAAAGCCAAGCTCCGGTATGGCCGGTGATGATTGAATCCAGCCGCCTGAAGGCGTTGCAGACACCATATTTCCGTGTCTATCGACTATGTCGATGTGACAGGTATCGCCGGCCACGCTGGCAAGATATTCGCTGGAAGCGAACTCTCCGGTGGTTGGCTCACCGCCACCGTAGGCCGACAGTAAACCTCCTTCCCGAAAGCGTGCCGTTGCCGCATCAATGTCGACCATGGCCCCATATCCATTAATGCTACCGGGACGCCAGAAATTATTGGATTCATCACCGATCATTCGTCGACGCTGTTCGGAATACTTCCTGGACAATAGATGGTCCATCGGTACGCTTCCGTCAACAGGATCTCCATAGAATGTTTCCCGATCAGCAAATGCAAGTTTCATCGCTTCAACAACCACATGGACAAACTCAGCACCATTGGTATCAAGATCGGTAATGTGGTCCGGATCCAGCAATGCGAGGGTTTGCAATAGGGCCGGACCTTGCGTCCAGGGTCCGCACTTGGCAATTTGCCATCCCGCATATTCCTGAATTACCGGCTGTTCGATGGTTGCCGACCACTTGCCAAGATCATCGCCACGAAGGAATGACTTGTGCGCGCGACCGGTTACATCGACGGCTGATTCCCTGCGACAAAAAGAATCGATCGCATCAGCAACGAATCCATCCGACCAGGCATGTCGTGCAGCGTCTATTTTCTGTTCTCTGGTGGTTCCTGCAGAACGTGCAGTAACCACAATGCGTCGCCATGTTGCGGCGAGGGTCTGATTACGAAACAGAGAATCAATGGCGGGAATAGTATCGTTGGCAAGATACAGGGATTTGGATGTTGGCCAGTATTGACTGAACTGGTTGGCTGCGGCGGATAGCGTCGCCTGCAACCGGTCACTTACGGGTATACCCTGTTCGGCATAGTAAATCGCACATTCAAGAATGGTTTCGACATCCAGTGTTCCATAGTCACGCAACATGAGAAGCCAGGCATCGAAGGCGCCTGGAACAACTGCTGGCAAAAGGCCGGTACCCGGAACAAGAGGTAGATCAAGTGCCCGAAACCGATCGATGGTTGCCATGGCCGGAACAGGGCCCTGTCCACACAAGGCGACTGTTGTACGATCCTCTGCGCGATGTAAAAGTGCGGATAGATCGCCCGCCGGTCCATTCAAATGCGGTGAGACAACTTGTAGCACGAAGCCGCCGGCTACGCAGGCGTCGAATGCATTGCCACCCTGTTCGAGTATCCGCATCGCCGCCTGGCTTGCGATCCAGTGGGATGAGGATGCGGCGCCAAATGTGCCGACAATCTCCGGCCGGGTGTGCTGCATGATTGGCTCAGGATGTGGAAGTTGCTGATCAAAAATAGAACCAATGTATAAATTGGTTTCAATTTATGGAACCATTATAGGCACGAAAAGAATCGGGCGTCAAAGCGCAGAACGGACGGTCATAAAAGCTGACCTTTTAATCCAGCAGGAGATTTTCCCGAACATGATTGAGGTGAGATGCAATCGCTTGACGGGCACGTTCGGCATCACGGGCACACAGGGCGTCGACTATCTCTTCATGCTCTTTTTGGTATTCCCTGCGGCGGTCATCGGTCAGTCCACGTCGTCGCAATGCGCCCCATTCGCCGGATCTTCGAATCCGATGCATGGTTTCAACGATGCCGATCAAATACTGGTTTTTGCTGGCGTTAGCGATTGCCCGATGGAATTTATTGTCCCAATGTTCGAACTCAGCCATTGTTCTTGCCTCCCCGCCGCGTGCTGTCAGGGCTTTAATGGCTTTAAGTTCAACTTCGGAGGCACGTGCAATCACCAACCGTGCAAGCAACGGTTCTATAAGTAGCCGTGCTTCCATCATCTCTTCCGGGCTGACTACATTTGCATCAACCCCATGTTGGTGGGAATTCGGCGTTGAATTCGAGACGAATGTACCGCGACCGACATGGCGAATAATTTTCCCCTCGCTTTCAAGTTCGCTCAGGGTATTACGGACATTATTTCTGCCAATTCCGAACTGATGCGCCAAATCACGCTCAGGCGGTAAACGACTGCCGGGAGGGCGGGAACCGTCGTTTATGCTTTCAAGCAGCGCCCGACGCAGTGCAAGGGCGCCATTTCGTGATTCTTCTCTGGTTGCCACGCTTACTCACAAAGGGACCAATCGGGAACCAATATATCAAACATTGGATGATGTTGCAGTTTCGCTGTGTTCGACGCTATCGATTCAGGTGAACAATCACTTAATGGTCAAGTGGAATAGATGGGCGGTGGGTCGGTTCCTGCTCGACACCGAAGATGTTGAAGCGATCTTCACTCGTGTCACCGATATGGTTCGCACATCCTGGCATGCCATGCTACGGCAGGCGAGCATAAGTGATCAGGATTACGAGGCGGTCCACGGCGCTATCTCTACGATGGCCTGATTTACGTATTGAACGCTGACAAACATCTGACCATACCCGGATAATCCTGCTCTTCATCGACATCGGGCGATCACACGTCAATCATGTTGTGTGAGTCCAGGTATATCCTGCGGCAATTCGGTGAAAGGAAGACAAGCCTTAATTGCCGCCGGTTTCTGGCTCGGCTTCATGTGAACATTTCCGTGTCTGATATGGATTCTCGTCCATGACCCTGCCAGCCACAGCAGCACAGCAATCTGCACGGGTTCAGTTCACCTGTTGTTTAGATCTTCGGTTTTATGCGGAGCGTATTCGGCGCAAGCGCAGGCGAAGCTGTTTCTCTGTTTCTATGGTCGCAAAAAGCACGACCCCGACGCTGACAATGATTACGCCATCCCAAAACGGTACCGCGACAGTGGCGAATAATGTCTGTAACGGTGGCAGATAGGTTATGGCGAATTGCGCGATGGTCACGCCGATGACCGTCGTCCAGACGACCTTTGTGCCTCTGACAGCTTTCCAAGTCAGCGATGTGCCGTAGATGTTCCTGATGAAAAACAGGTGAAATATCTCCATCACGACCAGCGTGTTGAGCGCTATGGTGCGTGCCAGCTCGACCGAATACCCTTGATCGACGGCGTAGGCATACATGCCGAAAACACCGCCCAGGAACAGGGTCGATACAAGAACGATGTGCCAGGCCAATTCGCCTGTAAGAAGCGGTTCATTCCTGGGACGAGGCGGGCGACGCATGGTGCCTGTCTCCGTTGGCTCGAATGCCAGTGCAATGCCGAGTGTGATTGCGGTAATCAGATTGATCCAGAGAATCTGGATCGGCGTAATCGGCAGAGTCATCCCGAAGAGCAGGGCCACGACGATGGTCAGGGCTTCACCGGAGTTAGTCGGCAATGTCCAGCTTATGACCTTCTTGATGTTGTCGTACACGGTCCGGCCTTCTCTAACAGCGGCTGCTATCGAAGCGAAGTTATCGTCGGCAAGGACAAATTCAGCAGCTTCTTTCGCCGCCTCGCTGCCTTTAAGTCCCATGGCAATGCCTGCATCGGCGCGTTTGAGCGCGGGCGCATCGTTAACGCCGTCACCGGTCATTGCAACGGTCATGCCATGGGATTGCAGCGCCATGACGAGGCGTAGCTTGTGCTCCGGGCTGGTGCGGGCAAAGATGTCGGTATCGAGAACCACCGCCGCCAGCGCTGGATCGTCCATCTCGTCGAGATCGGCGCCGGTCAGAACCTTGTCGGGGTTTTGCAGGCCGATTTGTTTGCCGATGGCCGCGGCTGTGCCCTTGTGGTCTCCGGTGATCATCTTCACGCGTATACCAGCGACGTGACATTCCGCGATAGCCTTGATGGTTTCGGGACGCGGCGGATCGATCAGACCCACCAGGCCGATCAGTATCAGTCCTTGTTCGATATCGGAGAATTCGAGAACCGTGCGTTCCGGTGTCACCGGTTTGACGGCAAACGCGAGCACACGCTGCCCCTGTGATGCGATGGCATCGGCTTTTTCACGCCAGTACTTTTCGTCAAATGTTTCGGTGTTGTTGGAAATCGTGCGTTGTACGTCGCACATCGTGAAAATTTGTTCCGGGGCGCCTTTCACGGAAATAAACGCGTGATTTTCATGGTCATGGTTAAGCGTGGCCATGAAGCGATGTTTGGCGTCAAAGGGGATAACGTCGGTTCGTGTCCAACTTGCCTGTTCCTTGCGATTATCGATACCGACCTTTCTGGACAGCGCAAGCAGGGCTCCCTCCATCGGATCTCCTTCGGCGGTCCACACACGGTCGCGCTCATGCAGGGAAGCGTCGTTGCATAATGCTGCTGCACGGCCGAGCTCATTCAAAATGGTATGTTTACACGCACTCACTGCGGCGTCGTTGAGCCTGATTTCTCCCTTTGGTTCGTATCCCGCGCCTCCAAGTGAGAAGATATGCGCCTCCGTTACCACGGAAACCACCATCATCTCGTTGCGCGTGAGCGTGCCCGTCTTGTCGGTACAGATCACCGATACAGAGCCCAAGGTCTCGATGGCGGGTAAACGCCGGACAATGGCGTTGCGCCGTGCCATGGCCTGGACGCCTACCGCTAGCGTGATTGTCAGGACCGCAGGGAGACCTTCAGGGATTGCGGCAACCGAGAGGCCCACCACAGCCATGAACATTTCAGAGAATTCGAAATGCTCGACGAAATACCCGAACACCAGGAGTACGGCCGCGATCAGCAGGATGAGGACAGTCAGCCATCTCGCAAATATGTCCATCTGCTTGATAAGCGGCGTCGTAAGTATCTCGATGGTGGAAAGCATGCCGCTAATACGACCGATCTCCGTGTTGGCTCCCGTGGCCACGACTACGCCACGGCCCAACCCGCTAGTCACGAGTGTGCCGCTGTATGCCATGCATCTCCTGTCACCGAGCGGGGCGGTTGCTTCAACAGGTCGCGTATGCTTTTCGGCGGGGATGGACTCGCCCGTGAGTATCGCCTCCTGAATCTGAAGTCCATTTACGCGAAGAAGCCGCAGGTCGGCCGGCACCTTGTCTCCGGCTTCAAGCAGTACAATGTCTCCGGGCACCAGCGCTTCGCCTTCAATTGAACGGCGGAGCGCGTCACGCAACACTGATGCTTTCAAGGCAAGCATACGGCGAATGGCATCCATCGCCTTTTCGGCCTTGCCTTCCTGAAAAAAACCGATAGCTGCGTTGGCGACAACGACGGCCAGAATCACCAACGTGTCGGCCAAGTGCCCCAGCGCCGCCGTAATGGCGGCGGAGCCGAGAAGGACGTAGATGAGGATGTTGTGAAAATGCCGAAGAAAGCGAATCAGCGGGCTTCGCTTTGCGGGTTCGGGCAGGCGGTTCTGACCATATGTTTCAAGACGCGTCGACGCTTCATCGGAAGTAAGGCCGTTGTTGTCCGCATGGCAGGCATTAATGACATCTTCCGTTGTCATTTCGTGCCATATGTTTACCTCTTTATGTTCACTTTTTTCTATCATTACTTTCGATCTGTTTACCGGAACAAATACGCGTGCTATTCAGGCGTTTTTCAGCAAATTCTTGGCAACAGTTCTCCCGCTGGCATGTCGAGTATCCTGCGCCCGCCGATCGCTGTTTGAAGCGTCACCAGGCCGGCTTCACCGTCTGTCACTCGGCCAATTACAACGGCAGCATCGTTGTGTGCCTTCATGATTTCTATCGCCTGCTCTTCATCACTTTTAGGCACAATGGCGACGAAGCGACCTTCGCAGGCAACTTGCAGCACATCCAGTCCCAGCACCTCGCAGGCACCGCGTACGCTTGCCGCCACGGGAATGTCACGTTCCACCACATCGAACTGCAAGCCGGCTGCCTGCGCCAGTTCGTTCAACACGGCGCACAACCCGCCGCGCGTTGCATCGCGCAGGCAATGCACGTCTATTCGCGCCGAAAGCATGGCAGATACGGCTTTCCACAGGGGCGCGCAGTCGCTTTCAATCAGTGTGGTAAAGGCAAGTCCTTCGCGCGCTCCCATCACCGCCATGCCGTGTCGGCCAATATCGCCGCTGACAATGATGACGTCCCCTTTCCTGATGCACTGTGGTTTGATCCTGATCTCATTCTCGATCACACCGACTCCGGTTGTGTTGATATAGATGCCGTCGCCGTGACCGCGTTCGACAACCTTGGTGTCGCCGGTGACTATTTCCATCCCTGCCGCATTGGCAGCGACGCGCATCGATTGCACCACACGCCACAGCGTTTCGGTTTCGAGCCCTTCTTCAAGGATGAAAGATACCGAAAGGTACAGGGGCCTTGCGCCGCACATGGCAAGGTCGTTAACCGTGCCGTTCACGGCAAGCGCACCGATATCTCCACCGGGAAAGAACAGTGGCCGCACGACATAACTGTCCGTCGTTATCACCGGGCGACCATTCGGTAATTCCAGCACGGCACCGTCATGCCCTTCGCGCAGCGTCGTGTTGTCGAACGCAGCCATAAAGACATCATTGATTAGCCGCTGCATCAGCCGTCCGCCGCCGCCATGCGCCAGCTTGATACGGGGGTGGTCAAAGAGCGGCAAAGGACAAGTTATCGCGAAAGATTTCGCCTCGATCACGCCGCCTTCTCCTTACGGTAGCGGTAATAGGCGGCGCAAGCACCTTCGCCGGAGACCATGGTGGCACCAAGCGGGTGATCCGGGGTGCATTGTTTACCGAAAGCCGGGCAGGCGGAGGGTTTTTTCAGTCCCTGGAGCACGAGACCGCTGATGCAGTCTTCGGGTTCCGCGATGTCCGTGTCGATGAGGCCGAAGCGTCGTTCGGCGTCGTAATAAGCGTATGTGTCACTCAGTGTCCAGCCGCTTTCGGCGATCATGCCGATGCCCCGCCATTTGCGAGGGATGACACGGAACACTTTATTTATCAGTGCCTGCGCTGCGGGATTGCCCACATCGCGCACGGCGCGATCATACTGATTTTCAACCTCGGCACGCCCGTCCTCAAGCTGGCGAACGCACATATAGATGCCTTGCAGGATATCAATAGGCTCGAACCCCGTCACAACGATGGGGATACCGTAGGTGTTGGCCAGAGGTCCATAGGCGTGCGTTCCCATCACGGTGCAGACATGCCCGGCGGCGAGGAAACCCTGCACGCGGTTTTCCGGAGACGACATGATCGCCTCGATTGCAGGCGGGACAAGGACGTGGGAGACGAGAACGCTAAAATTGTTCAGGTCTCTTACCTTCGCCATATGCACGGACATGGCGTTGGCTGGCGCGGTGGTTTCGAAACCGACGGCGAAAAAGACCACTTGTTTGTCCGGATTGTCAGTGGCGATCTTCACGGCGTCCAGCGGCGTATAGACGATACGCACATCCCCGCCCTCCGCCCGCACCGTCAGCAGGTCTTTGTCGGAGCCGGGCACACGCAACATGTCGCCGAATGAGCAGAAAATCACCTCGTCGCGCGTGGCGATCTCGATTGCCTTGTCGACCATTTCCAGCGGTGTCACGCAAACCGGGCAGCCGGGTCCATGCACAAGTTCTATCTCGTCAGGCAACAGGTCCTGTATGCCGAAGCGCACGATCGCGTGCGTCTGACCGCCGCAGACCTCCATGATAGTCCAAGGGCGCGTCGCGGTCCGCGAGATGGCTTCCACGTATTTGCGCGCGGTCTCCGGATCGCGGTATTCGTCGACATATTTCATTCCATCTCCTCCAATAAGCTGAAGGTTCTGTGCGCCGTATCTTCCTGCAGAACGCTGATCGCGATGCCGGCATGGATCAGAACATAATCGCCTACGACGGCCTCCGGCACAAAAGCGAGGCTTGCACCGCGCACCGCGTCACCGAAGCGGATTTGCCCGCTGCGCGACAATGCGTCGTCCCCTGTGATACTGATAATTTCTCCCGGTACGGCCAGGCACATGTTTCTCTTCCTCCCTTTTATAGCGTGTGAGCCATCGCCATGACCTGTCCCAAAGCCAGCCCGCCGTCGTTCGGCGGCACCTGGCGGTGCGTGTGCACCATGAATCCGGCCAGTTCCAGCGCATCCACTGCATATTCCAGTAGCAGTGCATTTTGGAAGCAGCCGCCGGTCAACAGCACCGTTTCCTCGCCAATATGGTTTGCGGCCCCCACGATCACAGTTGCCAGCGTCGTGTGGAATTTCGCGGAAACAACGCTCGGTGCGACGCTGTTCTCAATGTCGTCCAGTATCTCACGAAGCATCGGCCGCCAGTCGATGACGCCTTTGTCGATTCTGAATTCATAGACTCCAATCGCGTCCGGCCCGGCGGCGAATTCCAGTGCCATTGCTGCCTGTCCTTCGAATGTATTGTCCGCGCAAACACCGGTCAGAGCGGCGACAACGTCGAAGATGCGTCCTACGCTGCTGGTTAACGGGCAGTTGATGTTTTTTTTCAATGCGGATTTCATAAGCCACGCGTCTTCGGCCGGTAGGCCGATATCGCTGTTGAATGCTTCATCTCCCTTAAGTGCATACAACATGCCGAGCGCGGTGCGTTTCGGATCGAGCACAGCCGCATCACCGCCCGGCAACGGGAATGGCAGGAAATGCAGCACACGATCATAGCCGCCGGGTTCGATCTTGAGAAACTCTCCGCCCCAGATGGTGTTGTCGGTACCGTAGCCGCTGCCGTCCCATGTCACTGCGAGGCACGGCGGCTTCACCCCGTTTTCCGCCATACAGGCGAGGGCGTGAGCGTGGTGGTGCTGTACGGCGATGACATTGCCGCCATGCGCTTGTGCCATCTGTGTGGAGCGGTAGTCGGGATGCAGGTCGTGGACGACATTTTCAGGTGCCGCCTTGTAGAGACGGCACAACTGATCCGCAGCCTCCCGATGCGCGGCGCAGGCCTTAGGTGTGTCAAGATCTCCGATATGCGGCGACAGGAAGACGCGATCACGCACAGCCAGAGCGACGGTGTTTTTCAGATGTCCGCCCGCGCCCAGCACCGGTACGGCGAACTTGTGGTGCACTATCACCGGCAAAGGCGCGTAACCCCGCGCACGTCGCAGCACGGTTGCACGACCGGCCATGACACGGAGAATGGAATCGTCGCAGCGCCCGGAAATCGGTCGGTCGTGGACAAGAAACAGGTCCGCGATGTCTTGCAGGGTTTCAACGGCTTCATCCTCGTCGATGCAGATCGGCTCGTCAGCGTGGTTGCCGCTGGTCGCGACGACAGGGAAATCCAGCTTCGATATCAGAAGGTGATGCAGCGGGGTATAGGGCAACATAACGCCAAGATTAGGATTGCCGGGCGCGATGTTCTCCGCGATGCCGGATGAATTCATTTTACGCAGCAGGACAATGGGCGATTCAGCCGATGTCAGCAGCTTCTCCTCCTCGGCTATTACCATGCAGTCGCTGCGTACGGCCTGCAGAGACGGGTACATGAGTGCGAAGGGTTTGATCGGTCGGTGCTTGCGGCGGCGCAGTTCCACGACCGCATCTTCGTTGCTGGAGTCACACACCAGGTGGAATCCGCCGAGTCCTTTGAGCGCCAGTATCTTCCCGTCGCGAACCGCCTGTGCCGCTTTCTGTAATGCCTTGTTCCGCTGCGCCATCAATTTGCCCTTCGCGTTGCGCAGTTGAAGCTGCGGCCCGCAGTCCGCGCAGGCGATCGGCTGCGCATGATGGCGGCGGTCTTCGGGATTGTGGTATTCGGCGCGGCAGGCGTCGCACATGTCGAACCCTGCCATAGTCGTGTTCAGGCGGTTGTAGGGTAGTGCCGTGATGATCGAAAACCGCGGCCCACAATTCGTGCAATTAATGAAGGGATAGTTGTGACGGCGGTCGGCAGGGTCGTTCATCTCACGCAGGCAGTCGGCGCAGACGGCGAGATCGGGCAGCATCAGTGCTGTGGGCTCTTCTTCACCCGCTTCGCTTGGGCGTATGACAAACTCATACCCGCCGTCGGTGGTCAGTGGAGTATTGTCCAGACTGAGAATTCGTGCATGTGGCGGTTTACGTTCTTTCAGCGCCTTCTTGAAGGCCTCAAGCGGACTCGATGCGCCCTCGATCTCGATAATCACACCCGCGGGCGTGTTCTGGACATAGCCCGAAAGGCCGAACTCCTGTGCAAGACGATAGACGAACGGGCGAAAGCCGACGCCCTGCACTGTGCCCTCGACAGTCAGGCATTCACGTTTCGCCCTCTCATCTTCGTTGTGCTGGACAAGATTGGCGGACATGACATCAAGCCGCAATATCGACGCTTTCGAGAAGGATGTCCTGGGCGTTCGGATCGTCCTGGTCATCGGACTGCTCGACGACCAGTTTCGCGCCTTCAGCAACCGTGCCGACGATGGCTTCTTCGAAATGCTCGTGGAAATGGTCGGGCGTGATGTGTGATAGAGCACCCAGCTTCACCTTCACACCGATAACCTTGTCTGCGTTCGCGTCCTTGGCAAGCTGCTCGATCTTGCGCAACAGGTCGGCCATCAGCGAAAATTCATGCACGTATGTTCTCCTTCAGTTCAAGTGAATCCAGAATTTCGGTAATCACTGCATCTTTTGCCTTGGTTAGAGCGGGCGACAGTTCTTCGCCTGCATCGAAACAATCTCCCTCGACGCCGATAAACGATATCTGCGGCGGCAGCTTATGTAGCGCACGTGCCAGTTCGACGGCCTGAGGCACACCGAAGGCATGGGTAGAATACAGGTTGAATTCCTCAGGCAAGGACTGCTGGGCAAGGTTGAAGCGAAAGATTTTCCCTGCCTTTGCGCCCGACGACACCGCGTCGATCAGCACCACTTTCTCAACCCCCTGCCAGCAGTCCATCAGCGCAGCGGGTTCACCGTCATGCTCGATACAGTTCACGCTGGATAGCATCATGTTCGCCAGCTCGCTCGCAACGATGCAACCGAACGCGTCATCGCCGCGATAGCGGTTACCGATACCAATAACAAGTGTGTTCGCCTGTGTCATCGGCGATCGATCTCCAACTTAAGAAAGTGAGTTGCGCAGGAAATACATGGGTCGTAATTGCGGATCGCCTGTTCGGATACGTACTGGATTTCATCGTCCGACTTGTCCATGCAGGTCGGCACGAAACGCCGCAGATCATCCTCGATCATCTTCTGGTTCTGCGAGGTCGGCGGCACGATATTCGCATCCTTAATGATGCCGTCATCATCGATGGTATAGCGGTGATACAGCAGCCCGCGCGGCGCCTCCGTCGCGGCGTACCCGGTGCCAGCTTTCGGTTCGACGGTGATGAACGATGTGTCAGGCGGTGAGTAGTTGTCGATTACTCGCAGCGCTTCGGTCACCGCGTAAAGCACCTCCACGGCACGGACGATGATGCTCTTGAACGGGTTGGTGCAGACAGGGCCGAGTCCGGCCGACCTCGCGACGTCCTGTATATCGGACAGCAGTCGATCAAAATTCAGTGCATATCTGGCCATCGGCCCGACATGATAGCTTTTGTTGCCCGGCTTCATCACGCAGTGCAGCGCGTTGCTGTAGTCGACATGCTGTTCCTCGAAATGATTGTCGTAATCTGACATGTCGATATCGAGACCCATGTTGGAGACGATGCGTCCCTCGTTCATCGGATATTCATCGCCATGACGCAGCGCGACGAAAGTGTAGTTCTGTTCGAATTCCGGGAAGTCGAGCGTCGCGGTCCATTTGACCGTTTCAAGGGCGAGGTCGCGGGCGTGCAGCAGTTTTTCACGCAGGCCCGAAAGCTCGCTGCGCGCAGGGGCGCGGTAAAACCCACCCACGCGGGCGTTGACAGGGTGGATTTCCCGCCCACCCATCAGGTTCATGATGTCGTTGCCCGTTTTCTTGAGAGCAAGTCCGCGCTTGACGGCTTCGGGGTGGTCTTTCGCCATCTCCACTGCGCTTGGATAGCCGAGGAAATCCGGCGCATGCAGCATGTAAACGTGGAGTGTGTGACTGGATATCCATTCGCCGCAATAAAACAGCCGCCGCAATTCGCGCAGCGCGCCTTCAACGCGCACCCCGCAGGCATTTTCCATCGCGTGCACCGCGCTCATCTGATAGGCAACGGGGCAGATACCGCAAATACGGGAGGTGATATCCGGGGCCTCCCTGAAATCGCGCCCGCGCAGGAGTCCCTCGAAAAAGCGTGGCGGCTCGAAGATTTTCAGCTTCACATCCTCAAGCACGTTGTCGCGGATTTTCAGGTACATCGCTCCTTCGCCCTCGACACGGGCAAGATAGTCGACCTTGATGGTGCGTGTGCCGCCGCCATGTTTATCGCTCATAAGCTTTCTCCTCCGTGGCGGTCACCTTCCCGTCGGAAATCCGGATCTTCGGCGTTATAGGTTCTGAACATTCTTTGCAATTCCACCTTCGTTACGCCGAGTTCGCGCATCCAGATCGCCAGCGAAGATGTGTTCGGCGTTTCCATTGGTCCATAACAGCCGTAACAGCCGCGGTCGTAGGCCGGGCAAATTGCACCGCACCCAGCCTGGGTCACGGGTCCCATGCAGGGCGTGCCCTGCGCCACCATGATGCAGGCGGTGCCGCGTTTCTTGCATTCGATGCAGACGCTGTTCAAAGACACATTCGGTTTGCGCTGATTCAAAAACGCGTTTATGACTTCAAGGAGCTGGTTCTTGTTGATGGGGCAGCCGCGCAGTTCAAAGTCGACATTCACATGCGCGGATATCGGTGTCGACGTGTCCAGCGTGCTGATAAATTCCGGTTTGGCATAGACGATATCCATGAATTCCTGCACGTCGGTGAAATTGCGTAGCGCCTGTATGCCGCCTGCCGTGGCACAAGCCCCGATAGTGACAAGGTATTTCGACTGGCACCGCACCTCCTGAATACGGTCGCGGTCGTGCGGCGTGGTGATAGATCCTTCGACCAGTGATACATCATACGGCCCGTTCAGCACGGCGCGGCTGGCCTCGGGAAAATTGGCAATGGTAATGTGATCGGTGACGGCCAGCAATTCGTCCTCGCAGTCCAGCAGGCTGAGCTGGCAACCATCGCAGGACGCGAATTTCCAGACCGCGAGTTTCGGTTTTTCAGTCATCACACTTCCCGTATTTTGAACAGCCGTTCGACGCGGTCGAAGGAGAACACCGGCCCGTCGTGGCATATGAAGAACGGCCCGTACTGACAACGTCCACACATTTTTATGGCGCATTTCATATTGCGTTCCATCGACACATGGATGTTGTCGGCGGTGACACCGAGATCGAGCAGCGCATAGGCAGAAAAGCGCATCATGATTTCCGGTCCGCAGATCAGTGCGGTTGTTTTGGCCGGATCGACGCTGCGCCCTTTCAGCAGCTCGGTGACCACGCCAACCTTTCCCGGCCAGTCGCGTCCGGCGGTGTCGACGGTAACCGCAACGTCCATGGGCGCGTCTCTGTGCCAATCGGCGAGTTCCTGCTGGAAGACAATACTTTGTTGCTGGCGCGTACCATAGAGAAGCGTGAGGCTGCCGTATTCGTCGCGGTTTTGTAACATGTGGTAGATCGACGGGCGCAAGGGGGCAAGGCCGAGTCCGCCCGCCATGACAATCACGTCGTGTCCTTTCACCTCGTCGACCGGCCATGCACTGCCGAACGGACCGCGCAGTCCGATGGTGTCGCCTGGATTAACGGCGCACAGTGCCCGGGTGACAGAGCCTACGGCCATGACGGTGAAGGTCAGTTCCTCCGGTTTCGCCGGATCACCGCTGACGGAAATCGGCACCTCGCCGTGGCCGAAGATATAGATCATGTAAAACTGTCCCGGCATGAAGACACAGCCGCTCCCATCACCAGCCTGTTCGACGCGCATTGTTGTGCAGCCGGGGATTTCCTCCCATGTCTCGAGCACGCGGAAAGGATGCGGGTGCATCGGTGAGGCTATGTCAGCCTTCGAATGCATCCGTCGTCCTCTCGTTTGCATAGACATCCAGCATTTGCAGCCGTGCCGTCTGCAGGCGGTCGAGCATGACCTGCGCAAATCGTTTCATGAGTTGGTAACCGAGTTCGTGATCGGTCTCCGCCTTGCCGCGCAGGCATTCGCCGTTGAGTGCTACGGTGGATACATTCGTCAGAGCGAGGGAGTCGAAACTGTTGCGATACGGTGGGAACAGCCATGAGTAACCGGTGATCCCACCCGCGCTGACGCGTGCGACGGTCAGCGGACCTGATGCCGGGATATGGCTTTCGATTGCTACTTCCCCATCGCGGATCAAATAAAATGTATCGGCTTTCCCCCCTTCTTGCAGGAGGAACTTGCCCGCCTTGAAGTGCACCAGCTTGCCACACCCCGCCACGGTTGCCAGATGTTCGTCCGACATGCCATCGAAGAAGGGGACTTCGGTCAGCAGGGTGTGTATATCGGTGATATTAGGCATTGGCTACCTCCTTATTTTTTACGCTGTTGCGGATCAGGCGGACTTCCTCGGTCAGGTCGATGCCGACCGGGCACCAGGTGATGCAGCGCCCGCAACCGACGCAGCCGGACATGCCAAACTGGTCATGCCATGTGGCGAGTTTGTGAACCAGCCATTGCCTGTATCTTGACCGCGTCGTCGGGCGCACGCTGCCACCGTGAATGTAGGAAAAATCCATCGTGAAACAGGAATCCCATTCGCGCCAGCGTTCGGCATGGTCTCCCGTCAGATCCGTTACGTCCTCGACCTTCGAACAAAAACAGGTCGGGCAGGCCATGGTGCAGTTGCCGCAGGCAAGACAGCGTTTCTCCAGCTCTTGCCACCGTTCATTATCGTAGTTGCCGTAGAGTAGATCCTTGATGTCGGAAATGTCGATATTGCGCCCCATCTGTTCCTCGGCGCGTTTTGTGCAACTATCGGCGGCGGCGATATTGTTGTTGCCTGCCTCCATATGCGGGATTTCAGCCAGCAGGGAGAAACCGTCCTTACTGCCGGGTTCGGCGACGAAATAATGGTCGTCGCCATCCAGTATCTCCGTTAAAGCAAGATCGTAGCCGCTTTCTGCACGCGGTCCGGTGTTCATGGATGTACAGAAACAGGTCTTCGCCGCCTGCCCGCAATTGACGACGATAACAAGCGCCGCATTCCGCCGCCCGACATACGCCGGGTCCGGGTGTTTTTCGTTCATGAACACCTTATCCTGCACCTGTATCGCGTGCAGGTCGCAGGCGCGTACGCCTATGAAGGCGAAGGGCTTGGCCGTGTCTTCCGCATCCTTTACCGTGAAGCTGCCATTTTCCGTCTTCTCGCCTTCCCAGAGCTTCGACCTTGGTGGGAACAGGTATTTCTTCCACGAATGCGGACCGTTGTTGAAGCCAAACAGTGCGGTATCGTCATGTTGTTTCAGGCGGTAGGTTCCAGCATCCTGGTCCTCGGTCCAGCCTTCGGGTAAATCTTGAACACTGCGCAACTCGTCATAAACGATCGCGCCGTCGCGTACCGTAGGACCCACAGGCGCATAGCCACGCTCGATCAACACGTCGAACAGCGACTGCAGGTCGTTACGCTTTATAACGAAAGTCTTGTCTGTCTTGGCCATAAGTGCATTTAGCCCTCAGCATCACTGAATGCCTGACTATTCCGTCCGCACAGCCATGCTAAGCGTTCTCTCCAGATTTACGTCAATATTCTGTTGGTTTATGAAACAGTTTTTGGCACGTATATAGCCCGAAAAATAGGTGGTTTTGGGAACCAATAAAATGTCAGAAAATGGTATTCGTTATCAGTGCACATTCCTAATTAAATTCAATAATGTGCAAGTATATGAAAACCATATATCAATTAGATGCGTGAAATCACAAAGGGGCAAATTAGGTATCGATATATCAAACAATGGATGATGTTGCAGTTTCGGTGTGTTCGACGCTATCGATTCAGGTGAAGTGAATTATTGCAAATCTCAGGATCGGCCCTGTTTTTCCAGTACGCCAAGACTGTTCAGATAGGAGTGATCGAACTTATCCGATTGGTACACATTGAAATCCACAGGTCGATCGCGAAAGCTCTTCAGTGGTTGTCCAAGACCGCGTAAACCGATTTCCCGCTCGCGACGCACTCGGGAAAGATTAATCTCAACAGGCATAATCTCCTCACCACTTCCGGCTTCGTGGATTACATAACCCGATGGGCCGACGATGATGGATCGACCATTACCCCATTCGCCAACGCCATTTATATCGAAGAAGTAACATTGGTTGATTGCTGCGGAGGCGCGCGCAATGGATAGCTCGACTTCGCGGTCGATAGTATCTGTCATGGAAGGATGAAGAATCACTTCCGCTCCCATGGACACCATCGTACGGGTCGTCTCCGGAAACCACATGTCATAACAAATCGACACACCGAAGCGGCCCACATCGGGTACATCAAAAACCAGGAAGTCGGAACCGGATTCGACCCCGATCTCATACGGCCTGAATGGAAACATCTTTCGATATCGGCCGATGACTGAACCTTCCGGGTTGATGACGCTGGCCGTGTTGTAGACGCGTCCTTCAAACATCTCGAATATGGAACCGGGTATCAGCCAGATGCCGTGGCGGTGGGCAATCTCACAAAACCGCTGTTCGGTTGGACCAGGAAAAGGCTGGGCGTTCGCCGGTGAAGGTCCAAGTGCCGCGAGCTCGCTGAACAGAATCATTTGTATCCAGGGAAACCGGTTGACGATTGCAGCGATGCGTCGTTCCATGACATCGATATTGTCAGCGAGTGAGACGTTTAATTGAACGCCGGCGATATTAAAGGGAACCAAGAGTCATCTCCCGAAGGGTTTGCAGATTTGAATCGGATATTAGTGTTTGAAGTCGCGAGGTATAAATATCAAACGCGTCAAAATCGCTTGGAGTGGTAATTATGCATTAATAGAAGCTGAGAAATAGGTGATTTGTGATCTGGTCGCAGGCTTTCCCTGGCGAACGGGAGAGTTAAGACTCTTAATCAATTAATCATCTGCCAGCTTGAAACCAGTGTATCAGCGGTGGCGAAAACAATAAAAAATGCAAGGAAAATATGACCGTGATCGTCCGGTCATATTACCTTGTAACAGATAAACGGGCTTTCGTAGTCTGGCTGCCTGGATATTGGCAGAACCTGCCATTCATGTCCGGATGCAGCACCCGGCCAGCCATGGCCGTGGATATCGACACGGAACTCGACTTCAAGGAAGAATCTCATGCAATCCATCCCCTTATCCAGGACGTCACTTCCTGCAACGTGTAGCGCTGTGCTGGCAACCGTCATGCAGTTGATATTGCTGTTGATGGCTGCACTGGTAGCGATGCCTGTCATGAGTCAGGATAACGAACCCATCTGGCAAGCGGATTTGCTGCATATACCGGCTAGCAGCATGCAAGGTTATCCCGGTACCTGCTACTTTGAACCGCTATGGGGAAATAACATGTTCGAGTTAGCCGAACTATGGCTGCCGAGTTATCTGGCGGTTACCGGGACACAGTGCTTTAAGCGCTGTCGTAACCCGGAGCGCATCGACTACAGCAGGCTCGGTGAAGATACGAATGGCTTCTGGCATCAGTCGCTCTGCACCGGCAACTACTATTTCCGAAGTGTCGAGCGCATCAAGAACCCGAAGCACTGTAATTCGGAACTGGCCAATGCGTCAGGGGGCACGCTATACGGTAATCCCTGCAACGCTGCGACCGGCGCGAAGATACAGGTGGAAACCGACATTCAGCTATCCGGTCATACGAGTCTCGGCATCACCCGAACCTACTCGAGTCAGTTTAACGACCACGCGCAATATTTCGGCTGGAACTGGTCAAGTTCCCTGAGTCAAACCATCCTGCGCTACGGCGAAACCATCAACGAGGGGACAATCGCTGTGCTTCGCACCGGAGGCGGCCGCGCGTTTCCCATGATTCGGGAAAATGGCGCCTGGCGATTCGATGCTGATGTCACCCTGACTGTCACCGAAACGACCGACGGTCTGCTCATCAATCACCGGGATGGATCGACGGATCTCTACGAGCCGCTTGAGAGCACCACCACCCACTACCTGACTGAACACACAGACGCCCGCGGACTGAAGGCCCTTTACCGCTACAACGACCAGCGTCAGGTGATCGACGTGACCGGGCCTTACGGTCATTCACTATCGATCACCTACACCGGTTCCAACATTAGCACCATCACCGATCCACAAGGCGGTGTCTACACTTACGGTTACGAGGCTGATCTGCTGACCTCGGTTACCTATCCGGATGGCGGTGTTCGTGTCTATCATTATGAGGACGACCGCTTCCCCCACCATCTGACCGGCATAACCGACGCCCGGGACATCCGCTATGCCACCTTCAGTTACGATAACGAAGGCCGCGCCATCAGTACGCGTCATGCTATTACCGACAACGATGCTGCACAGGAGGAATTCACTTTCTCCTATGATTCGAACACCCAAACCACTGTCACCGATGCCGCCGGTACCCCGCGTATTCTGACTTTCGCCGATGTCCAGGGAGTCAAGAAGCTGACCTCGGCGGTCAATGGAATCGACGGCAGGGAACTCGTCAAGAGTTACGACACCAACGGTAATGTGTTATCAGTCAGGGACGAAGCCGGCCAGGTCACCTCATATACCTACAATGCCCATAACCAGCGCATCACACGCACTGAGGCGGACGGTACTGCTGAGGCCCGCACCACTTACTACACCTATCTGTCGCCAGAATCCAACAAGGTGATGCTTGAACAATCTGACAGCGTGTATGCGGGCTTCAAAAAGGAGACCGTAACCACTTACGATAACCAACTGAACCCGATATCCATCACTGTTCGCGGATTTGATCCGGCGGGCAATCCGGTATCCAGGACCACCGGCTACCAATACGACACTGAAGGACGCCTCACCGCAGTGGACGGATCGCGCACCGACGTAAACGATGTGACCACCTTCAGTTACTACATGTGTCAAAGTGGCAACGAGTGTGGCCAACTCGCCAGCCGGCACAACGCTGCCGGTCACACAACGACTTTCGATGCCTACGACGCCAACGGCCGCCTGCTGCAGGAAACCGATCCCACCGGCGTTGTGACTACCTATGCCTATCATCCCAGGGGCTGGCTCCTGTCCCGTACCCGGACGTCGTTAACCGGCAGTCCCCGCACAACCAACTATACCTATGATGCCGCCGGTCAGTTGATCCAGGTTGTCCTCGACGATGGCATGACCCTGACTTACCAGTACGATGCCGCCGGTGACTTACGGGTCATTGAAGACCCGCTCGGCAATCGGGTTGAATACCATTACGACCTGAAAGGCAATCGCACACAACAAGTCAGCAAAGATCCTGATGGGACATTAGTCCATGCCATTGCCATGGCCTATGACATTCGAAATCGCCTCTCTACCCTGACCCAAGGCATTAACGACCCCTCCATTACCCACCATATTCAAGATCCGGTCGGTAAACTGACCCAGGAAACTGACCCCAATCAGAACCAGACCACACATCAATACGATCCACTCAATCGTCTCACCGAAACCATCGACGCCCTTGCCAGCCAAACAACTTTTGGCTATGACATCAACGACCAATTGACCGAAGTCAATGCCCCGGGTGGCGCCAAGACTCATTACCACTATGACGACCTGGGCAATAAGCTCGAAGAGTCCAGTTCTGATCGCGGCATAACCCAATACAGTTATGATCAGGCCGGCAATATGACGTCACTGGTCGATGCCCGCGGGATTGTCGTTCACTCAAGCTATGATGCCCTCAACCGACCGACAGCCATGGACTATCCCGGCAGTGACGAAGACCAGAATTTTGTCTACGACAACTGTATCAATGGCAAAGGTCGACTCTGTGTCATTAACGACCCCAGTGGCGAAACCCGTTTTGAATATGATGAGTTTGGCAATCTCCGCAGCGAAGTCCAGATCCGGCAAGGTGTTTCATACACCACTGGCTATAGCTATGACGATAATGATCGAGTCGCCAGCATAAGTTATCCCAGTGGTCGCGTTGTGACCTATCATCGTGACGCCCTCGGCCGTATTACTGGCATCGACACCACCCAAGGAGACGTTACAGTCAATGTGCTCACCCATCGGAGCTACAACGCCAATCATCAATTCACCTCGCAAACCTTCGGCAATGGACTCACCGAAACACGGCGCTATGACACCCGCGCTCGACTCATCAGTCAACAAATGGGCGATCACGAAAGCCGGGATTACAACTACGATGCGAATGACAACCTGCTTGAGATCGAGGCAGTTCACAGTCCCGATTATGAATACGATGCCCTCAACCGGCTGATTGCCGAATTAATCAGTGACGCACTGACCGTCTATGACTATGACGCCAATGGCAATCGACTCATGAGAACCCGTGGCACCACCACGCCAGATCATCTCGACGACTGCGATCCGGAACAAGGAACCTGCGATACAACCTGTACACCCGGTGCATGGTGTTTTGAAGCAGGAGAAAAACAACTCGACTATATATATGCTGAGGACAGCAACCAGCTGATTCAAATCGGCAAGAAGTCCATTGAACTCGACCCCGCAGGTAATACCCTGAGCGACCGGGGCGGCAAACGCCGGTTTGAATACAATAGCGCCGGCCACCTGAGTCATTTTTATAAAAACGGTGCACTAAAAGCCGAATACATATACAACGCCCGCCGCCAACGTACCCACAAAACCATTACCATAGACAGTGATGGCAATCCCATCGATCGGCGTTTTCAATATTTCCATGACCAAAATGGCCGCCTGATCTCAGAGTATAGAAACGGCAGTCCCTTGAGAGAATACCTCTGGGCCGATGACGTCCCGGTGATGCGAGAACGGGTTAAACATCCAGAAGATGTTAAAGAAAACCAGAACACGGTGTATATCACCACCGATCATTTAAATACGCCACGGCTTGGCACGAATGAAACCAACACCATCGTCTGGCGGTGGGATTCCGATGCCTTCGGCAAAGGTGGTCTGGATAAGGACCCGGATGATGATGGACTAAAGCGCAACGTAAGACTCCGATTCCCAGGCCAATTTGCCGATGGTGAATCCGGGCTGTATTACAACTGGAACCGATATTATGATCCGAGGACGGGGCGGTATATTACCAGTGACCCGATTGGACTGGATGGAGGGTTAAACACCTACGGGTATGTGTATCAAAATCCTTTACGACTGGTTGACCCAGAAGGTAAGCAGGCTGAAATTTCAGACACTATAGATAAGCTTGGCAATAGAGGTGAATTTTTTGGCGATCTTATCTGCGCTGGGTTTAATGCTATGTACATCGTAAGATTGAAAGAAGCGGAACGTAAAATAAAAAGTTACGCAAATTCTTTAGCGCCATGCACAAAAGGCTGTTCCCTCTTATGTGTTAAGAAAACCAGGCACCAGAATAGAGTTTGTACATCGGATGTGTTTTCTATAGTCGGAGACTGTCCTCTTTCGTTTGCAGTTTCAAGAGGCCCATTTTCCCATTTTTCTTGTCGCAAGCGAAGTCATACTGGGGGAGGGCAATGTTGTGGTAGTAATTAAAAATATATCTTCAATCGGCTTTTTAAGTGTATTGTTATTTGCTTGTGCTGCTTGTGCTGCTTCTACTATAGAGATTTTCTCTGGTTGTAATGTTGGGCAAGGTTTGGAGATTAAAAAGGTACTGACCTCTGAATATTATTTCAAACAAAGCGGTAAAAGCGAAGTATGTGTGCTGCGTGATAATTTTATTAGTGATTCTGATTTCCAATCTATTGAGATATTGTGGCAGGAAACAGGGGGTGTGGATGAGGCGTTCGAGGCTATTGATACTCTGATCAACATTCCTGGAGAAATAGTCGGGACTGATGGACCAACAATATCAATTAGACTAACTGAAGACGGAATTAAAGTCATGAGTGAGATGACTAGAAGATCAGATGTTATATATGTTGTTATTGACAATCTAGTTGTTACAAATGTGTCGATCTTCGAACCTGTTAATAATGGAGCACTTGAGTTGTATGGTATTGATGGTCCAGTTTATTCAGCTTTTAAAAAGGTAAAAAGATGATTTCTTATTTACTAATAGTCATTGGGAAAGGCAGTTTTTCTTAACAATAAAATATGCGAACACTGATGATCACAAGGTAAATGCAGGCATTGATGCAAGCTGACATTAATTGATGTGTTTGCTACAGATTCGATGCGCTGGCATCGACAGAAACTCCTTCTCCAAGATGGGGTGGAACACATTAGTATGAATAAAGATGAATCACGTCGAATGGTTGAAGACACTTTCGAAAAGGTATTTAACATCCGGAAGATAGAGCTGGACCCCATTGATTGGACAGTAACTGGACGATGATAAGTGCTTCCTCCATCATGAGCGAAAAGCTCAGGAGAGAAGCGATGAGACGCAAGAGACGAACCCATTCACCGGAATTCAAGGCCAAGGTCGCATTGGCGGCGATTCGAAGTGACCTGATTGGACTCTTGGGTGGAATTAACACATACGGATATGCATTACAGAATCCGGGACGACATATTGATCCTCTAGGTTTATATATACCAACTAATTGGCCGGATAATTGTTTACTGATAATCGTTGACGACGATTCACTTGAGCGGCTGCGGCATATAACCGGCGATCCCTATGTATATAGCAGGGATATCCTTTTTACCGGGATACCTATAAGTCGGCGAAAGGGCGATACATTAAAAATTGGATTCGTTGCGAGATTGTTCTGAAAGCAAGTAACCTATAATTTTCGTCTGAATGTTACCGACATTGAGTACTATCTCGAATGCAAAGAAGTGGATGAATGCGGGAATGAGTCAGTGACGAGAGATCCTGGTCACCATTTTGAAGAGAATGAGTCGAGATTAGCCGACTCAATTATGAAATGGACGGAAATAATTTTCAATGATGCAGATATTCCCGGAATTCGTCGATAGATAATGAGAACCATATATTCTGTTCTTGGCTTTGGATCACTATCGATAACACTATACTTCGTTTACGTGTTACTAACGATTCCAATGGGCAGGCTGTCAAATTATTTGTACCAGATGAATCCCATTATTGGGGAGATATTCTTGATGATTGATAGTCTTCTTATACTTCTGTTCGTCTATTTTATACTCGGATATGTGCTGTGGAAATCATTAAAGCCATTTAGATGGGCACTGTGTCTTGGCGTATTCTCAAGCCTGATTACTCTGATGTTTTTGAGAGTAGATATTTACGAAGAAAGCAATTTGCTTCTTACTAGAAAATACCTTTTGTATGTAATGCCCATGTTCGCGACAATCTTGGGCTGGTATGTGCTGTCTCGACGCAAACACTTAAGGTAACTGGGTAAATCCAGAAACAAATCAGAAGATCCATCCTGATTTAAATCATCTGGATCCAAAAAGAGGATGTTCAAAACTCTGTTTGTAAGCCTAACAGCGATCAAAGGCTGGTGTAGTCATCGAGTCGTTCCGGGATATGTATGGTCAGTTAAGTCAATGTCAGATTTCAGTTTTATACTGGGTGGGTCCGAAATAGTTTCACTGATGGGATTTCATAATCTAAAGACAGGAGACTTTTCAGCCTATCTATATGTAATAAACAATCCAGGAATTTGGGTTGATGCGGACGGCCTATTTCGTACTAAACAAGGTCATTACACGAATCATAGGCTACGAAAACCAGGATGCCTCGTTCACCTGATTTCAATTATGGTAGAGACGTACCACTAAAAGACAAAATTTGAGGTGGATTCTTGGATCTTGTTGGAGAGTTGTCGGGATATAGTGATCAATTGGAAGAATATGATAGTCGAACCTGAATAATTCCGTTTAAACGGTTTGAACTCGATTTACGTAACGATCGGATGCAAACATCACGTCCATAACGTCTTTAAACAGCCGCAGAATCCAGGCGCAAAAAGACCGGGCCCGCAGCCAGGCCAGAAC
>BQJD01000025.1 GCA_021604525.1 marine bacterium B5-7
TTCAGATGATGATGATTCAGATGATGATGATTCAGATGATGATGATTCAGATGATGATGATTCAGATGATGATGATTCAGATGATGATGATTCAGATGATGATGATTCAGATGATGATGATTCAGATGATGATGATGATGATGATGATTGGAAACCGAGTCTCCAATGAAACCGCAAGATCCGCAGGCGGAAAAAATTCACAAGGTATTGGCGCGATCCGGACTCGGTTCTCGCCGGGATGTGGAAAATCTGGTGCGTGAAGGGCGGGTCAAAGTGAACAGCCATGTGGCGAGCATCGGTCAACGTGTCGACTCACGCGCGCGAATCCAGGTGGATGGCAAGGTGGTGAAGGTTCTCGGTGCATCCCAGGGGCGGGTTATCATGTACCACAAACCGGTAGGTCGAATTTGTACCCGCGATGACCCGCAGGGTCGACCAACTGTTTTCGAGGAACTCCCACGCCTTCGTGGTTTGCGCTGGGTGTCGGTCGGGCGACTCGATTTCAATACCAGCGGGGTAATGCTGTTTACAACCGATGGTGAACTCGCCAATCGACTGGCACATCCATCATCAAGAATCGAGCGCGAGTATCTGTGTCGGGTTCAGGGCAAAATATTATCTGAGATGCTCGATCGATTGCGCGCCGGGGTAACGTTGGACGAACGTCCGGCAAAATTCGAATCGGTTTCATACGAAGGCGGAAAGGGCAGCAATCGATGGTATCGGGTTACGATCATGGAAGGTCGCTACCGCGAAGTACGACGGATGTGGTCGGCGGTGGGCGGACGGGTGAGTCGACTGATTCGGGTTCGTTATGGACCAATTGTTTTGCCGAGACAACTTAAGCCCGGTGCAACCATGGATTTGGATAAAGACGTAGTGACGCGGCTTTACCAGAGTTAAGTCTGATCGGAAAACGGGCTGATTGAACCGCCTGTCCAGGCATCGTATCAGTCTGCTTCGAGGACACCATCGCGGATTTTAACTATCGTCGGTGAGAAATCACTCGACCCATTTGAGATAAGGAACACGTAGCCGTCGGCAATATCATCTGGCGAGGGCAGGTCATGATCACTTGCTCCCGGGAACAAACGGCTCCTGAAAGCACCTTTCACCTCGCCAGGATCTACAGAAAATACCCGAATGGCCTGATTGGTTTCAAACTCATCGGCAAATGATCGGGCCATTGCATCGGCAGCGGCCCATGCGACGGCAGTCGCGCCCCAGTAAGAGCGACCTTTTCTGCCGGCGATACCTGAAGTAAATACAAGACGTGGATCTGTTGATGCGCGTAGCAATGGCACCAGGGTCCGGGTCAGTAGCCACGCACCGTTCACGCCGGCATTGATTACGCGCTGCCATATATCAATGGGATATAGCTCACCGGGAGACAGTGGAGCAGCAACTCCGGCAAGGTGCACGAACGCATCAAGCCGACCGAACGTCGCCTCAATCTGTAAGGCGAGGGCGTCACATCTGGTCGAATCGATGGTGGCGAGATCTTCGGTAACCTGTACCGGTTCGGAAAGTCCTTCAGTGGTGATGGCGTCGTAGATCTCATCGAGTGCTTTTTGCCGGTTGTCGAGGAGCAGTATTTGCGCACCTTCACGCGCCGCTGCCAGTGCCACCGAGCTACCGATATCGCCACCGGCACCAGTTATTAAGATGACCTTTCCATCACAACGTCGTTGCTTCGGATCATCGGCAGGTTTAAGTCGATATTGCTTCACGATATTCCGAAAATAAATAGTCTGGACTTCAGGTGAGCTGTATGTTCCACGTCAGGCTCAGATCTCGTCCGGTGCATAGGCATGAATACTTAACGCATGGATGTCGGACCCCATCTCTTCAAACAAAGCCGCGAATATGATTCGATGTCGCGCTACTGCATTGAGGCCGATAAACTTATCACTGACGATGGTCAAGTCATAATGGCTGCCGCCTGACTTCGCGCCGGCATGTCCGGCATGAAGGTGACTCTCGTCGATCAGTTCGATCGACTCCGGCGCCAGTTCGGTTTCAAGGATTGTACGAATACGTGATAGACGATCACTCACGGGAATACCTGTTTGAATGGCTTGACCATGACATCCTGATAGACTTCGGCCTTTACATAGGGGTCGTCATTTGCCCATTCCCTGGCAGCATCCAGCGAGTCGAAATTGGCTACTATCAGGCTGCCGGTAAAACCGGCATCGCCGGGGTCCTGGCTGTCAACAGCCGGAAATGGGCCGGCAATCAGTAGTCGGCCTTCGGCGTCGAGTACTTTCAGTCGACTCAGGTGGTCGGTTCGGGCCGCCAGTCTATCGGCAAGGCTATCCGGTCGGTCGGTTCCATAAATTACGTAGTACATGGTTCTCGCTCCTCTGCTTTGCTCGTGACAGTTCGAAGGAAATCCGCGAGTATACGGACCCACACGGCGACTGTCATCCGGGGTTAAAATGGGGCCTGTTTGTAATCATTAAAGTTTTCCTCACAGCGTTTTTATCCTACATGGTCTCAATCGAAAAAGAGAGAAAGGACAGTGTTCCGAGATACATTGTTGTTGAAGGGCCGATTGGTGTCGGTAAAACGACACTCACCCGCCGATTGGCGCGGTCTTTTGGTAGCGAATTGGTGCTCGAAATGCCTGCAGAGAATCCATTCTTGCAAAGGTTCTATAGTGCACCCAGGCAGTACGCCTTACCGACGCAACTTTACTTCCTGTTCCAGAGGGTACGTCAACTCGAGCGTTTGAAACAGGATGATATGTTCAGGCCGGCGTGGATATCGGACTTTTTTTTGGAAAAGGATTTATTGTTTGCAGAGCTTAATCTGGATGATGATGAATTATCACTGTATCGACAGATTTATGAAAACCTGTCGCCTAAAGCACCATTGCCCGATCTCGTGGTTTTTCTGCAGGCTCCGGTGGGCGTGTTGATAGAGCGTATTCGTAAACGTGGAATTCATTTTGAACAACAGGTGACTTACGAATATCTCGAGCAGTTGGTAAATTCATATGCCAGCTTCTTCCTGCGTTATCAGCGTGCACCACTGTTGATGGTCAATGCAGAGAAGATCAATTTTGCCGATAATGAGCAAGACTACAACCAGCTCCTGAACTACATTCGCAAGACACGTTCGGGGCGACAATTTTTCAATCCTATTGCCAGTTAAACGACCGGCTGCATGATTTCGAATTTAACAAGTAATACTTGAGGAGACCTACGTGCAATTAGAATCCGAGATTGCAGCGTTTGCTCGCATGTACGAATCCTTCGAGCCACTTGACGCGGATGCTGCCCGCGATCCGGCACGCTATCAGGAACGATATCGGCGATTGGCTGCGGCAATAGAAACCTCACCGCCTGATGGCGTTAGTCGTGAAGATGCGGTCGTAATATCGGCCGTGGGTGAAATTCCTATTCGGATATATCGACGGTACGAGGTTGCTAATGCGCCATGCTGTTTGTTCTTTCATGGTGGCGGCTGGACACTGGGTGATATTGACACACACGATGCCTGGGCCGCGGACCTTTGCGCGGATAGCGGTGCGACTGTAATCGCTACCGACTATCGACTGGCGCCTGATGCACGGTATCCCGCTGCTTTTGACGACTGTTATGCCGTATTCAATGAAGTATCAGAAAATTCGGATCGTTATTCGATTAATCCGGAACGAATCGCAGTCTATGGCGATAGTGCAGGGGGTAATCTCGCCGCTGCCGTGAGTCTGAAGGCGCGTGATCTTGATAAGCCCGGAATTTGTGGGCAAGTATTGGTATATCCAGCACTACATTACGGTTCACCACTACCCTCATGGTTGGCCAATCGCGATGCACCCATATTGAGTCTTAAATCACTCGAAGCTTGTTGGGCTGGATACCTGGGCGGTGTTGAACCGGACGCTTATGCTGCTCCGCTGCTTGCTGACCGATTCGATAATTTACCATCTGCCTGGATAATTGCTGCTGAACATGATCCCTTGCATGATGATGGTTTGTTTTATGCAAAGGCATTACGTGACGCTGGCGTATTTGTTGAACTGCTGGATTGTTCAGGCCTTGTCCATGGCTGTTTCAGAGTGCGACATGGTAGTGCCACTACCCGTGTTGCATATCAGTTCAGTGTATCGGCAGTCCGCAAGGCACTAAATATCGATATTGTCGAATAACTCATATAGTTTCGCCGATAGTCTTTATGGTGGCCATATTTTGAAATACAGGTTCTAGACAATATTTTTTTTGATCCAACGGCCACCAACAAACACATGGTCCGGTTCAAGGTAACCACCCACATATTCGGACTCCAAATATCGATCTATCATCCGGGGGGCACTCAATAATTTCCCTTCGAATGTTATCGTTTGTAGCGGAAAAAACCATTCCCACGGATATTGTGGTAGCTTACCGCCGATAGGAAACTTTCTTGTTATTTGCGCCTGTGGTAATTGGTGATACACCATTAAATCGATATACAGTCCGGTCATTTTGTCGACAAATTTTCCATCTACCCAGTAACATGGATCATCCTCCATACGAATTTCCTGCCACACGGGACTGATGCGTAGTACGTGATTCACTGTTTCATAAACAGGCATCCAGTCGCGGTTACAATCCAGAATATCTGTGCTGCCTTTTAGTTTTAGCAAGGCAGGCATATCTTCGTCCAGAATACCGATGTCTATATCATCATCATAGGGAATAAGTGATTCTGATCGATTTGCGCCGATCAGCGTTCCTGCATCGAGCCAATAACTGATTCCAATTTGCGTAGTCAGATGGTGCCATTCGTTCAGGAGCTTTCGAAGCCCTGATACAGCTTCCGCTGAACTCAGGTTTTTCTTATAGAACTCAGTCGCAACCCCTCGGGTACAGCAGGGATGGTCGGAAAATAGTATGGTCGTCACACTTTACACTTTGATTCAGCAGCTTAACATGTACTCAAAATTTGAACACGCTATAATTATTTGCACTAATTATTTGGATAATAGGGAGATGTTCGTGGATCGAACAATAAAATGACTTCCAGTACAGACAGTGGATCACTCAAGGAATACAGGACATGCATTGTAGACGGGGTATTCGATCTTTTCCATGTAGGTCATCTGAATATCCTGAAAAATGCGAAGCAACTTTTTTCGGTCAGTCTGGTTGGACTCAATACCGATGATTTTGTTGAGCAATATAAAGGAGCCAAGCCGGTGATTCCATTCAATCAGCGGAAGGAAATACTCGAAAGTATTATTCATGTTGATGGTGTATTACCAATCAATGGCTATGATTGTTATACGCCTGCCTTTCTGGATCAAAATAGTATTGACTATCTGGTTCATGGAAGGACGAATGATCCCATATTGTGTCAAATGTATGCAGAACTGAAAGATAACAAGATGTACTTCGAAATAGATGAAACACCTTCTATACACACGACGCAGCTTGTCGAAATTTGCAAGTATAGATAGGCCTGGATATGTCTATCAGATACTCAGACAGACTTTAGAATATCGCGAAGGACAGAACCGGGTGCCTGGCGTTTGCAATAATCCCTTATCGTTCGTAGGACTCCCGCCTTGATGATTCGCTTAATGGTATGAGGTACTCAAACGGATCGGGAAGTATTTTTACACGCGCATCATTAAGACTCGCTTCCCCCGCATAACTGACGGCAGATCGCAGGTGACCGCGTATGCGATGCAGGATATTCTGAACACTACCCTTGTAGGGAACCTGAATTTCCTGGCCTTCCGCAGGCGTTTCCAGTGCAGATGTAATTGCTTCGCCATCGTCGACATCGTATAAGGATTCAAGCACGGCTTCGGGTGAAGTCATGCCACGATAGATTTTCTTCTTTGTATGCGTGGCTGGATCTTCAATCACGCGTCCTGGTGCCTCATCGGTACCCGATAATGCACTACCCAGCATAACGGTTGACGCGCCACATATTAATGCCAGGAAAATATCCTTATCGTAGCGCACACCGCCGTCGGCAATGATGGGAACACTTTCACCTACAGCGGACCATGTTTCTCGAATTGCCTGTAACTGCGGAACACCGGCTGACGTTTCCAATCGGGTTCGACAACCGCGACCCGGGCCAACGCCCACCTTGATGGCATCGACACCAAGACCTTTCATGAACATCGCACCTTCAGCAGTTGCAACATTGCCACAAGCGAGAGGGATAGCGCCGAATTTGCTACGCACCGCTTCAACAGCTTGTTGCATCACCATGGAATGACCATGGGCAATGTCGATAAAAAAACAGTCTGCACCGGCTTCTAGTAACGCAGCAGTTCTTTCAATGAAGTCGCCGCGTGCACCAATCGCGGCACCGACCAACAGATGCCCCTTGGTATCTTTGCTGGCGAAGGGGCGTTCACGAATGAAGCGCACATCCTTACTGGTAATAAGTCCGTGTATACGGTTTTCGGAGTCAACCAGAGGCAAACGTTCAATTCGTTTGTCGAAGAGAATTTGTTCGGCATCTTCAATGCTGATATCAGGCTTGTGTGTATGCAGTCGTTCAAGTGGCGTCATAAACTCTTCTACACGTCGCTGTTGATGATCTCCTTGCCATGGAATATCGCGACTGGATAAAAGACCCGCCAGTATTCCGCTACCGCCTTTGGTTTCAATCAGTATGCCGGTTATTTTATGTCGCTTTGCAAACTGCTCAGCTTCGGCTAACGTAGTACCCACAGGCAGGCAGTGTGGATGTTCGATTACCGCACTGTAGCTGCGTTTAACCTCAGCCACTTCTTGTGCCTGACGTTCGATTGACTGAGCACGATGAATGACGCCGAGTCCACCGGTTAATGCCATGGCTTCGGCCATGCGAGCTCCCGTTACACTATCCATGTTCGATGACACGATGGGCAGTTCAAGATCGAGAGTTTGTGTAAGTCGTGAATTCAACGAGATATGTTGTCGTGACTCGGTCTTGCCGAGTTGCGGTCGCATCAGGAAATCGTCAAAAGTCATGCCGATCCAGCCAGGATCATTCTTGGTTTTGGACATTGAGTTTGAGAGTGAATCTGTGGGTTCGCACATGATCATAAACTGTGGTCCACTTCTGTCGCAACCATATCCGACATGAAGTTCCACTGATGGAGGGCGGACAAGTAACTGCTATCTGGATATTGCAGGTTAACTTGTCCTCAGCTACTCTTCGTTTGCTGTCGATGGCGTCGACGCTCTTGGGTTATCCCGGATTATCTTGTTTCTTCCTGTACGCCGGGATTAACACCCGTACCACGCTATTTCCTATTTGTGGATGGGCTGATAAAGGAGAGCGATATGTCACTGGATAATCAACGTCCCGAATTCTTTCAAGTGGATAAAGGGGACAAGGCGCCACTGCCATTTTCAGGTAGCGAATACCAAAGACGACTCACTGCGCTTCGAGGCGTTATGGCCCAGCACGATGTGCCATGTGCGTTATTCACGTCGATGCACAATATCGCGTACTACAGCGGATTTTTGTATTGTAGTTTTGGTAGGCCGTTTGCTTGCATCGTAACGGAAAACCGTTGTGTAACTGTTTCTGCGAACATCGATGGTGCGCAACCCTGGCGTCGATCGATATCGGAGAACGTGGTCTATACCGATTGGCAGCGTGATAACTATTGGCGTGCCATACGGGATGTTATCGGTTCAGGTGGACGAGTTGGAATTGAGGCTGACCATCTTACACTTGCCGGGCGCGATGCTCTTGATCACTATTTGAACACGCCGGAGATATTTGATATCGCCCCATTGGCGATGTCTCAACGAATGATCAAGTCGAGTGAAGAGATTGCATTAATTCGCGAAGGTGCTCGCATTGCGGATTTGGGCGGCGTCGCCATACGCAATGCCATACAACCAGGCGTTCGGGAAATTGATGTCGCCATTGCTGGACGAGATGCAATGGAACTTGAAATTGCTAACAGCTATCCTGATTCTGAGCTGCGTGATACGTGGGTCTGGTTTCAATCGGGACTTAATACAGACGGCGCGCATAACCCGGTTACGAGTCGAAAGCTTGCTATGGGTGACTTGCTTAGTTTAAACACGTTTCCAATGATCTCAGGTTACTACACAGCACTTGAGCGCACACTGCATCTTGGCGAACCCGACGCCGCTACTTTGAAGATATGGGAAGCGAATGTTGAAGCACATGAACTTGGCTTATCACTGATTAAACCTGGTGCGAGATGTTCCGAGATTTGTGAAGGCGTAAACGAGTATTTTGCCAGCCGAAATTTGCTTCAATACCGTTCATTCGGTTACGGGCATTCCTTCGGAATTCTTTCGCACTACTATGGAAGGGAAGCGGGTCTTGAGCTTAGAGAGGATATCAACACCGTGCTTGAGCTCAACATGGTGGTATCAATGGAGCCGATGCTGACAATCCCTGAAGAGTCTGAAGGCGCGGGTGGTTATCGTGAACACGATATTTTGGTGATTACCGAACAAGGCGCAGAAAACATCACTCGTTTTCCCTATGGGCCTGCGCACAATATTATCAACGGATAACAATCTGTGCGCATTGTGATATCGATGGCGCGAGTTTACGCGTTTAATCAGGAGTTCAAGTTATGGTGTTTCGAAATACCCTCATAGACGATATTCGAAATACCTCGAATCACATCACCCCGTGATCGGATCCACGACGAGTAATTTTGTGCCCGTCCGCGTTTTTCAATAACGCCGATAACTGTATAGGGATAGCTGTTTCCATGCTTATCACGCACGACCAGAATTCCCATGTCGCCACACAAACGTGCTGTACTACCCGTTTTATTATAGACCCGCGTTCCCTTGGGAATAGCGTTTGCCCCGGTATATAAACGATCACGGCCAGGCAGTGACATCAGTCGTTTGATTTCACTGGAACCGGGGATTTCATCTTTCCACAGTGCATATAAAAATCGACTGTAATCGTGAACCGATGCTTTGTTGCGATAAGTTTTCCCGCCACTTGGAATATATTCGACGATACGAACATTCTGGAAAATCGAGCCATAACTATTGCTGAGAATTCTTTGAACGGTAGCAGGTCCGCCGATGCGTTTTAATATCCAGTTGGTTGAATAGTTATTGGAGTGCTGGATCATACGCTCCATGTGATAACGACTCTTACTACCGTAAGTAAGTTGTCCCAATTTCACCTTGTGAAAAAATGCCATAGCGAAGAAAGGTTTGACCAGACTGGCCGCCTGGAACTGGACATCTTCGTTTATATCGACAAGTTTCTCTCCGGTAGTGAAATCATACACAGACCAGGCTGTACGTTCATCGGATGCAATGACGCCCCGGGCACGAAGTTTTTTGACGTGATTTTCAACTGCGACTTCGAGATTTGTCAGACTATCCTGACGAGCAGTTATACGTGGCGCCGATTTGGTAGCGGGTGATGCGTCAGGACTGGACGCAATAGACGTTTGCGAAGTAGGCGGAGAATTGGTAACCGGATTTTGAACTTTGTTTGAAACTTTGCTTGAGTCTTGAATTTGGGCAAGAGCTATCTGGCCAATCGGCGTTACAGGCTTTGCTGTCGGTAAAGGCGGCGATGTTGTATTGCCGCGAACCGCTACGAGGTTCCAGTTGCGTGATTGGACTGGAGCTGCTGCCTCAAGTCCGCGAGAGCGAAGCAGGCGTGTATGCGTACGAGCTACTTTCCTGGCGCCATCACTGCTACCGTTGCGGTAATAAATCAGGCCATAGAGCCCTGGTTTCTGTACGATGACCAACTTGCTGGCAACTTGAGGGCCGAGAATGCCTGCTATTTTTTGCCGATATAACTCGACACTTGGTAGCTGTCGATGCCACAGATAGGAAACGTCGTACCCCGCTGCCAGAGCGGGTGTGGGTAGCAAGTGGATTACCACAAACGCCACGAGAGCTATAGCCAGCCGCATTGTTCTTGTCATATATCCACCCCAAGGAAGCCGTCGAACACGCTAATTGCCTCGATATTTCATGAATTAAGGATTGCAACCTCCCAATCCAGATTAACTCAAGTCCGCTGCTGTAATCAAGTGTGCATGCAGTGGGCGGACAGGGATAAATCAATATAATGTCTCAAGAATCGCCGCTTAAATGGTTTGATTTGGGTAAGGCGAATCTGTAGACGACAATATCAATAAAGAATAATCCGAAAAGATTACAGCCAGTCTGTTTCCATGGGATAACTGGTTAATTGACGAATTCCGTCGCTGGTAACCAAAACCTGGTCTTCGAGTTTGACTGCATCCGGTCCACCATCTTCACCAACCAATGCTTCGACACACAGAACCATCCCTGCCTTTACTACCCCTTCAAATCCGTGTGCGTCGAGATCCTCAGGGTAATAAATTGATGGATATTCATCGCACAGTCCGACACCGTGCATGGCGACTCCGTAGCGTCCATTGACGTATTGATCGGGAAGACGACGTAATTTCGAAGTCAGTTCGGCAAAGCTGATTCCCGGGGTGAGCAAGGATTTATTATGCTCGATTTGCTTGAAGGCTTCGGCATACAGTCTCTTTTGTGCATCCGAAGGGGCGGCGTCACAAATCCATGAGCGAGACATATCGCAACAATATCCGTATGGTCCCACCAGGTCGGTATCAAAGCTCACCATATCGCCTTTCTCTATCATACGCATGGAGCATTCCTGGAACCAGGGATTGGTGCGTGGACCAGACGCCAACAGGCGTGTCTCGATCCATTCGCCGCCACCGCTGATGTTACCTTTATGTAGTTCTGCCCAGAGCGCATTCTCGGTGATACCCGGTCGCATGGCCTCGTACATACTGGCAACTGCGCTTTCACACACCACAATGGACGATTCCATCAATGCGATTTCACCCTCGGACTTTATCTCTCGGGCACATTCCATGATTTCAAAGCCATCCAGTACCTGATAGCCCAGACGCTCCATTTCCTGAACACCCAATGGCGCCATGCGATCAATTGCAATTCGACGATTACCGCCGCTGGATTCACGAATGATACTGTCCATTTCCACCGCCCATAAATGACCTCGATCGGCATAGCGAGGGCCGTTTAGCATATAGAAGAAACTACGTGCGGGTCGTGTTTCATCGACGGTTGGCAGTCCTTCACAAAGAAAGTTTTTGCCGCCATAGTCAAACAGAATCACCGGGCCATCAGCGGGTACATAAACGTAGCGAGCCTCATTGTGGCTGCACCAGATCTGCATGTTGGTCGCGTCAGTGGCGTAACGCGTATTGAGTTGGTCGAACAAAATAATGCCGGCGACATCACGTTCGGCTAACGTCTGGCGTACTCTACCCAATCGATAGAGTCGTACCCTGTCAAGATCGCAGGGCGGGTCAACAGGATCCATTGCGCCGTGTTGGCGGACACTACGGATTTCACCAGGCGATACTCTGTCCATTGGCTTCTACTTGTTACAGACTATAAAGATGAGTGAACAAGGATGTTTAGCCACGCATGACTTCACCGTCTGGATCATAGAGCGGTGTGGTTTGAACACGTGCAGACCGTTTATCGCCAATAATCTCGATCTGGTAATCCCCGTTGGCGTCGAAAGCATCGGCTCGAACATAGCCCATGGCAACCGATTTACCGGTGTAATGGGCATAGCCACCCGAGGTCACCCAACCGACTACTTCATTGTCACGCCAGACAGGTTCATCCGAGATGACATCGGCGTTGTCAGCGTCGACGGTGAACACAGTCAACAAATGCCTGGCTCCAGCGTCTCGTGCGATCAGTGCCGCATCGCGACCTATAAATTGACCCTTGTCCAATGCGACGAATCGCTCCAGTCCCGCTTCAAACGGCGTATAGATAGGTCGATATTCACGTGCCCATGTACCCCAGTTTTTTTCAAGACGAAGACTGTTCAGCGCGCGTGAACCGAAGAACTTCAAGGGCATGTCCGATGCAGCATCAATCAGCAAATCGAACAGAGTGCACAGATATTCCGGGCGCACCCATATCTCGTAACCGAGGCTGCCAGTGAACGAAACTCGACCGACTCGTGCCGGGACCAGACCGATCTGGAATTCATCGATTGCCATGAAGCGAAAAGATTCTTTTGACAAGTCACGATGAGTCACCCGTTGCAGCAGTTCCCGTGAACGTGGGCCAGCGAGTTGCAAACCACAGAAATCGAGACTGGCCGCACGCATTCGAACTCCGGAGTTCGGCATGTGCGATTCAAACCAGCGCATGTGGTATGCCTCGGCAGCACCCGAGCCGGCGATAAAGTATCGTTCGGGAGCCATTTTCGACACGGTGAAATCACCGATCAAGCCACCTGCCGGATTGAGCATGGGGGACAAGGCCATACGGCCAGTACCTGGCAGTTTGTTCGCCAACATGTAATCCAGCCATTCGGCAGCACCAGGTCCGTCGACTTCATAGTTGGCAAACCCGCTGATTTCGATCAGCGCGACCTCTTCACGCACGGCGCGGCATTCTTCAGCTACAACCTTGAAGTCGTTGGAGCGACGAAATGAAAAGATATCGCGTGGCTCCTGTCCATCGGTGGCAAACCACAGGGCGCTCTCGAGTCCGTAAACCTGACCGAATACCGCACCATGGCTTTTCAGACGATCATAAATCGGCGTGGTTTTTACAGGTCGAGCGGCTTCGAGTTCCTCGTTCGGATATCGAATCTGGAAACGACGGGAGTAATTTTCACGCACTTTTGCATGCGCATAGGCCATGGTCGCCCAGTCACCGAAACGCGACACGTCCATTGCCCACACATCGAAACCTGGATCACCTTCAGTGATCCAATTGGCCAGGGCGAGTCCCACGCCACCACCTTGACTGAATCCAGCCATCACGCCTGCGGCAACCCAGTAGTTGCGTAGTCCTCGCACCGGTCCGATAAGCGGGTTGCCATCGGGAGCGAAGGTAAATGGCCCGTTTATAATTTGCTTGATTCCGGTTTTCTCGAACGCCGGAAAGTGCCGAAAACCGACTTCAAGTGACGGTGCGATTCGGTCTATGTCGGGTTCCAGAAGTTCTGTATCGAAATCCCACGGGGTGCTGTGTACTGACCATGGCTTGCCGGCTTTTTCGTATGTGCCCATGAGCATGCCCTGGCGTTCCTGACGCAGATAGAGCTCACCTTCGAAATCGATAACATGAGGGATCTCCTTGCCGGTCGATGCATTGAAGTCGATAACTTCCTGCATGTCCTCGGTTAACAGATACATGTGCTCCATAGCCAGAACCGGCAATTCGAGTCCAACCATGCGACCAACTTCGCGCGCCCATAATCCACCGGCGTTAACAACATGCTCGGCGTGAATATCGCCGTTTGTCGTTATGACATTCCAGCTACCGTCAGTGCGCTGCGTAAGCGCGGTGACCCGGGTATGCCGTTTGATAGTGGCGCCATTTTTGCGTGCAGATTTTGCATAGGCATGTGTGACGCCTGATGGATCAAGATGGCCTTCCATGGTGTCGTAGATGCCACCAACGAACTCATCCGGATTTAATAACGGCATTATGTCAGCAGCTTCGCGTGCGCTGATCAGCTCGGTATCCATGCCCAGATAACGTCCCCTGGCGTGTGCCATCTTGAGCCAGTCCATGCGTTCCTTGGTGCCGGCCAACATCACTCCGCCAGTTAGATGAAACCCACAGGATTGACCGGATATCTCTTCGATCTCCTTATAGAGTTCAATGGTGTATTGCTGAAGCTTGGCGACATTGGGGTCACCGTTCAAGGTGTGGAAGCCCCCCGCCGCGTGCCAGGTCGAGCCGGAGGTTAACTCGGAACGTTCGAGTAACATCACGTCCTTAAATCCCGCCTTGGTCAAGTGGTACAAAACCGATACACCTACAACGCCACCGCCGATCACGGCGACCTGGGTATGCTCACTCATATGGGTTTTCCTCTACCTGACAATATGTACTAAGGATGAATTCCAACGCGCAGTATGCGGGTGATGCGTCCCGAAGCATTTGAATCATGCCGACTTATTTCGACTCAGAAACGAATCGCAATTTAAAAATCGGTTTTCGCCCCACCTTCACGACAGCGCCGGTCAACAAATTCGGTGAGTTCTTCACGAATAGCTTCGTCAATCGGTGGTGGAACATACTCATCAAGTAAACGTTTATATAGCGTGTTGGCTCGCTGTACTGCGTCTTTACCGCCGTCCAGTTGCCAGCTTTCGAAGTTTCGCCAATCGGAGAGAAAAGGACTATAGAAAGCTGTCTGATAACGCTCACGGGTATGTTCGCAACCGAGGAAATGACCGTTCGGTCCGACTTCGGCGATGGCGTCGACCGCAAGATCTTCGTCGGTCGTACCGATGGGCTTTTGATAATAAATAAATTGCTGAAGCATCTCGCAGTCGATAACCAGTTTTTCGAAGCTGGCCGTCAAGCCGCCTTCAAGCCAGCCAGCGCCATGCTTGACCATGTTTGCCTGGCCGGTAGTGACCCCCCATAAGGAAAACATGCTTTCCCATGTGGCCTGGGCATCAGGTGTGTTGCAGGCATTGGCGTTGGAGCCGCGCCAGGGTAAGTGATATCGACGGGCGAGTTGGCCGCTGATCTGCATGGCGCGTACATACTCCGGCGTGCCAAATGCGGGTGCGCCGGACTTCATGTCAACGTTGGAGGTGAAGGCGCCGAAAACGCAGGGTGCACCGGGTCGAACCACCTGCAGTAATGCAATAGCCGATAACGCCTCGGCTGTTTGTTGTGCGAGCGCTCCGGCCAGGGTAACCGGCGCCATGGCTCCCGCCAGAGTAAAGGGCGCAACCACCACAGGCTGGCCACGTGCCGCCATACGCATAGCACCATCGAGCATTGGCCAGTCGTGTTTCAATGGCGAAGACGAATTGATATTGGTATACATGCGTGCCGTGGAATCAAATTCCTCTACGCTCACACCGGCGGCAATCCGCACCATTTCCATGGCATCTTCAATTCTTTCCGTACCGAGCGAGTACGCATGGGTTATTTTGTCGGTCAGTGTCAGCAGATCATAGAACGCGTGCAGATGACGAGTTGAAGCATGCAGATCCACTGGCTCCACCGGATAGCCGGCGGAGAAATGCAGGCAGTTAAATGTTTGCGACAGTCTGAGGAGATTTTGATAATCAACACGATTGCCAACACGCCGTCCGCCATCGAGATCACTGACATTAGGCGGGCTTGCCACCGGGCCAAAGGTGAAATGTCGGCCTCCCCAGATAATTGATCGCGCCGGGTTTCTCGGCACCAGCTTGAATGAGGCGGGCGCCTTGGCTACTTGCTCCATAACGAATACGCGATCCATACGTACACATTCGGTTTTTTCATTGACGTCGCAACCGGCCTCTTTTAGCAGGGATCGGGCCTTGGGGTGAAGAAATGTAATACCGATTTCTTCGAGTATGCGCATGGCCGCGTTGTGAATCCGCTCCAGCCCGTCGCTATCAAGGGGTTCGATTGGCTGGTCAGTGTAGCTGGGCAGCGACCAGTCGAGTTGTTCCAGTGTGGCCAGTTGCCTGCGAGGTTCGCGAGTTCTGCGCCTTCTTGTTGACCCGTTGTGTGAGTCCTGCATGACACGCTCCGTATCCACTCAATTTTACCTGTTCCAAGCAGGATTCTACGGGAGGTATTGTGGTAACGGGGGTGTGTAACAGTCGAGATTGCGTCACGACTATTCCAAAAGCGAACCATCAGCGGCCAGCGTGCTGATACCCGGCATAGCGCATTTACAATGCCGAGTATCAGGTGGTCACTCGGTTAAATCGAGGGTTTGTGTCAGTCAGGGGAGTCCTGCAAAACATCTATCAGAGAATCGCAGAGTCGATCGATGTTATCTGGGGTGATACCTGCGACATTGATTCGTCCGGATCGGACGGCATACACGTGATGTCGTTCGCGTAATGCGTCGACCTGTTCCGGGGTAATGCCGGCAAAGCTGAACATACCCTTTTGATGCTTGATAAAGCTGAAGTCGCGTTTAACACCACGCGCTGCCAAGCCGTTGGCGAATCCTTCTCGCATGGCAAAAATACGCTGTCGCATTTGCGCGAGCTCGTCTTCCCAATCCGAGCGGAGTGCAGAATCGGCCAGAATTTCAGCAACAATGGCGCCGCCATGGGAGGGCGGACTACTGTAATTGGCACGTATAGTTGTTTTGATATGGCTGAAAACGCGCGCTGCTTCATCGGCAGAATCACCGACATAGGTAACGGCACCGATACGCTCATTATATAGACCGAAATTTTTTGAATAGGATGAGCAAATAAATGCCGGTACACCTGATTCAAGCACTTTGCACAATCCCGCTCGATCCTCCGCCAGGCCATCACCAAATCCCTGGTAGGCAAAGTCGAATAATGGTAGCCATCCGCGCTCCCTGGCTATTGATCCTATATCAGCCCAGGTGTCTGCATCCGGGTCGACACCACTCGGGTTGTGGCAACAGCCATGCAACACCACTACATCGCCGGCAGGAATTGCTTTCAGTCCATCAAGGAAGGCATCGTGGTCTAACCCCTGTCGCACTGCATCGTAGTAAGCGTACTGGGCGGTTTTCAAGCCTGAGGCCTGGAAAATTGCCGTGTGGTTAGCCCAGGTTGGCGTTGATATCCAGATGGTCGCATCGGGATTTGCCTTTTTTAGAAAATCGCCCGTCACCCTGAGCGCGCCGGTACCGCCTGGCGCCTGTGCGGTAACAACCACGCCACGTCCAATCAGTGGATTATCGTTACCTAGAATCAGAGGCTGGGTGAGAGCGGGCAGGGCGGCATGGCCAGTAATCCCGAGATAGCTTTTGGTCGACTCACTTGCCAGTAGTTGCTCTTCCACTTTTTTTACCGAACGCATGATGGGTGTTACTCCGGCATCGTCCTTATACACACCCACACCCAAATTGATCTTGTCTGGGTCAGGATCTTTACGGAATGAATCGGTGAGTCCGAGGATCGGGTCGGCGGGAGCCATCTCTAAATTAAACATAAGACACCAGAAGTAGTGTGGGCACGGCGGCATGCCGCGAAACGGATTTTTAAAAGGGCATTGAATATAGCCAGTTTATAAGGAGCTGCCAAGATCGGCGAATTTGACCTGATTAAAGGATACTCCGCCAACGGGAATTAATCTTGTTTCCGGGAGGAAATGTCCCATTCAACCGGCTGTGATGTCGATGATCTTCAATTGCAGCATATGGAGCAATTCCAGGATGGCTTACAACGTGGAAGTGTAGTTTAAGAAGGCTTGATCCGGTCCATGATGCGCGCGGTGAGCACCTTGGCGAATACGGCAGGTCTATGTGCGAAGTGCATCGGCAAACGTTTCAACGGGGTGAGTGGAAACCGTTTATCGCCGTCGAGTATGTGCTGCGATAACTCATAACCCATTTCTGTCGCCATGGCGATACCACGTCCCTGATATCCCATGGCAGTCAGAACTCCGGGTGCGAGTTGCATTAATCGTGGTCGCATGTCGGAAGTCACTGCAACATAGCCACCCCACGAGAATTCCCATGCCACGTTGCCAAGTTGTGGAAACAACTGTAGTGCTGCCGCTCGTGCTCGTGTTGCGGGATGATGATCCGGCGCGCTGAAAGCAGGGCCCTTGCAGCCGATCAGGAATCGACCATGACCATCAAGTTTGTAATAGTAAAACACACGTGCCGTTTCTGATACTGCGTGACGGTGGATAAGGATCGAGTGGCGAATGTTATCGGCTAACGGTTCAGTGGCGGCGATAACACTACTGACAGGAATAACCGCTTGCCGCAGTCCCGGCCAGGCATTATCGGTATACGCGTTGGTGGCGAATACCACTTGATCGCAATTTAACTGAACATTCGCAGCCGATACGCTCCAGCGATTGTTTGATCGACGAACCGACGTGACCGCAGACCGTGTGTGTATGTGTGCGCCTGCTGTTATGGCAGCCGCTGCGAGACCGCGAGCATAGGCAAGCGGATTGAGATTTCCACCGCGTCGATCGAGCATGCCGGCCTCATAGTTGCGAGTGCCTATCAACTCCGTCATCTCATCATGACCGAGATATTCCACCGGTGCGCCAAGAGCGCTCCATTGGCGTATCTTGTCATTAAGTATCTTGAAACCACCGGCACTGGGTGCTGCCTGAATATAGCCGGGTCGAACCGCATCGCATGCAATCTCATGTTGATCGATAAGCGCAAAAACGCGGTCACAAGCACCTCCTGCGGCGTCAAGAACGCGCTCTGCTTTTGCGCTGCCGTAAAGCGTGCGAATTCTGTCCGGCGTGATGTACCAGCCTGGATTAACCTGGCCACCGTTGCGGCCCGAGGCGCCAAAACCGATACTGCCCGATTCAAGGACTCGAACTGATACTCCACGACTTGCAAGATGTAACGCAGTAGATAACCCGGTAAACCCTGCGCCAATGACGATGACATCACACTCGGCTCCTTGATCACGGTGGCGTTCCAGTGCACCACACTCGGGTCCGTCAGGGGCGGCTGCAGCCCACAGACCGGGTGGGTTGCCATCGGGTGATGTAGGTATGGGCATCAGCTACTGCCTTTGTCCAGGTGTGTGGCGAGTTTTTCCAGGTCGCAAACATTCAGATCCGATTCCTCCGGCCATTGAAAACTGCCCTGACTATCGAAATGAATCGTCATGGTTCCGGCACTGCGCCCTGCCTGCAGGTCGAAAAGATAATCGCCGATCATAACGGTGTCATCCGGTGTCGATGACCAGAGTTCCATCAACAGGTTAATTCCTGCCGGATCCGGTTTGGGTGCACAACGTTCTCGCCCGATAATGAATGCATCCTCAAAAAACTCGCTAAGGCCTGCTGCCTGCAAGGTGATATGGGCAAGCGCTTCGCTGTTGCGTGTCAAAATTCCTATCCGGCGACCATCGAGTTGAAGACGTGAAAGCAATGATCTTGCACCCGGTTGGGCAATGGCGTTAGTGGCGAGAAGATGTTCTATTTCATACAAATGGCGATGAAGTTTTTCCGCTTCTTCAGGAGACCGTGCTGCGATGGATTCAAGTATCGGTTGCCCGGGTGGCAATCCCAGTGCCATGCGCATCTCTTCGAAATCATGCACGGCGTGAGTGAGGGTGCCGTCCATGTCGAAAATCCAGCAGGGACGCTGATTCAGTTGGGTCATGGCGGTTTGATTCATGCTGGATAATCTGTTTGATAATGGTGGGTTTGTGGCTGGTTGCATGTCAGCGGTTGGTTCATTTTCAATGCAATTGATGCGTAAATTCTTTCATAGCGCTGGTACTATATCCAAATATTATTCACTACAACTCTTACCAGCATCGGAAATCGGAGCAAATGATTATAAAGAAAAACACTGTCGTTGAATTCGACTATCGACTGAGCGACGGCGATGGGGAAGAAATCGAGAATACGGCTGATTCCAAACCGATGGCCTACCTGCACGGTCACAGCAACTTGCTTGGCGCGCTGGAGGAGGCCATGGAAGGCCATACTGAAGGCGACGCGTTCTCGGTCGAGATATCGCCGGAGCGTGGATTCGGTTACCGGGAAGAAAGCAGAACACAGCGGGTGTCGATCAAACATCTGCGATGTGGCGGCAAACTGTTACCGGGCAAGATAGCTACCGTCAATACAGATCAGGGTGCTCGACAGGTGGTAGTATTGAAAGTTGGCCGTTTCAATGCGGATGTCGATTTAAATCATCCATTCGCCGGACTCACATTAGTATTCGACGTAAATATTGTGAGCATTCGCGACGCGAGCGAAGAGGAGATTGAACATGGCCACGCACACGGACCCGGTGGTCATTCTCACGAATAAACGATTCTGATTGCTTAAGTTGCAAACTACTCAAAGTGCGTTATGTAAAACCCTGACAAGTTCTACCTACCGCGTTGCTCACGCCATAAGCCGAGTTTCTCCTGGGCGACGCGGTCGGAGAAACTGAACAGCACAGCGTCCTCACTCGTTTCATGAGTAACCCACTGATGGCTCGGTACAACGAAAGTGTCCCTGGGTGACCAGGAGAACGATTCGCCGTTAATGATACTGACACCACTGCCTTCAACAACCGAGAACACTGTTGCGTCCGTACTTCGATAACGACGAGTCGAAAAACCTGATGGTAAAAGCTGCATAAAGGGCGCGATTGTAGGCATTGCATAGCCGCCATCATTAGGATTGATGTAACGCAGCTTGATGCCGTGACATGCATCCCACTCATCTTTTTGCTTTAACTTTTCAAGTGCTTCCCGCGTTCTTTCAAAAGGGTAGCTGAAGATTGGTGATACGATGGATTTGCTGTGGTAATCAACCGGTAACATGTTGGTGCCGTAACGGGCCAGCGAATCTCCATCGGGTTTGGTCAACGGTTGGGTTTCTTCCTGGTAGCGATCTGCAAAGGAGGTATCAAACAATGACACGATGGGAATGTCGAGTCCGTCCAGCCAGATCATCGGCTCATCCGATTTATTACCGTGATCGTGCCAGGCCCATGGCGGGGTGATAACAAAGTCGCCGACCTCCATGGTGGTCTTTTCACCATTTACCGTGGTGTGCCCCCCCGAGCCTTCGATAACAAATCGAAGCGCTGACTGGCTGTGACGATGCGCCGGCGCAACTTCGTCAGGTAATACCAATTGCAGACCGGCATACAGCGAAGTGGTAATACAACTTAGGCCCCGCATGCCGGGATTTTCAAGAATCAGTACTCGTCGTTCGGCTTCTTTGGCTGTGATCAACTGACCGGATTCGAGCAGGTATTCTCGCGCTTTGGAATACGGCCACAAATGTGCCCGACAGCCGCTTTGAGGTTCAGCGGTGATGATGTTTGATAACACTTGCCAAAGTGGAGTGAAGTTGTCATCTGCAATGCGATCATAAAATGCACTGCGTTCGTCGGTATTCTCAGGTGCATTCTCAAGTGACATGACATTAACCTCCGAGGATGTCCATGCGGGATTGGGTAGTACTGTCCACACCGGTTCCACCGTAGAGCCAGGAAAGTCTCAGGTAATACTCATCGGCGGTGCGTTCGGACATGATGCTGTTGCGAACGCGGGCGGTAGCGCCAGACGGATGATAAATGTATTCGCCAACCAGTCGGGACTCGAGCTGTATCCGTGTGGTGCGTGGCACCCGCTGATCGCAATAACTTTCCAGTGCGGGTTCAATATCCCCGTCGTGAGCTTCAATGTTGTGACTGAGCGATACCGCATCTTCAAGCGCCATGCAGGCGCCTTGAGCAAAATATTGCAACATGGGATGAGCAGCATCACCAAGCAAGGTAACGCGTCCGTCGTTCCAGCGGGTTATGGGTTCACGGTCGCATAGCACCCATAATTTCCAGTTATCGCCATGTTCGATAATTTTCCGGGCGCGCGGGTGGACATGCTCGAACCCACGCATGACTTCATCCTTGTCCACCGGTTTGCCCGCGACTGCCTCTGGTGCGTCATTATGATATGTCACTACCAGATTGAATACTTTCCATCCCTTCAATGGATAGTGGACGATGTGACACTTCGGGCCCGCCCACAATGTCGCCGCATTCCAGCGTAAATCTTCAGGCATCTGTTCAGTGGGTATAACCGAACGATAGGTGGTGTGCCCTGATACTCGCGGCTCGCCATCACCAACCAGTTTGGCGCGAACAACAGAACGCAGGCCATCTGCACCGATCAGCGCGCATCCTTCAATTGGTGATTCACCTTTAACGAGTACCGTGACTTTGTCATCATCCTGTTCATAGTCTTCGACCTGATGACGGGTTCGGAATTCGATCAAAGCATTGTCGCGGCAGGCATCGAGAAGGACATTATGAAGATCGGCGCGATGAACGACCGCATACGGATTCTTGAAGATCTGACGAAAGCGATCATCAAGAGGAATATGGGTGATCTGCTCACCTGATAATGCGTCCATTAAACGTAGAGCGTCGATGAATACCGCCTTTGAACGCGCTTCGTCACCGACACCGAGGTAATCGAATGAATGAAAGGCATTGGGACCGATCTGTATGCCGGCACCGATTTCTCCTAGCCTTGAAGATTGTTCGAGGACGATACTTGGATAACCTTTGCGCGCGAGACCGAGTGCGACAGCGAGGCCGCCGATTCCGCCGCCGGCAACGATAAAGGGCGGGTTGGACATACTTCCTCCTAATACACGGATATTTTTACTACCTACCTGATCATTATTTGTCGACGACCTGAAAGCTGGCGACAGCTAATTCCGAGCATGCGCTCGATCACACCTGACACTAATTTTATGATACGCATGGTAATCTTATCGTATTCGCTTCGCCCTTGCGCCCTGGATAATGACAATCGGCATGTCTCGTCGCGTCAGCCCCAAGGTCGACATTCAAGCGTCGAATACTTATTGCAAACTGACCACACAGATATCCCACCACCGAATTGGGCTGGCTTACCGAGGCGTAAAATGTGAAACCTGTTTCATCCGTGTCAACTGCATGCCAACTTTTTGATCAGATGCGTACCTTGAAATGATTGCCTTGCTTGATACAGAACCTGGGGCCAGAGCACGCGGCGTGTTGTACATGGTGGTGGCGGTAGCTTTCCTGGCGGCCATGGATACCTGCGCTAAATATCTTTCATCTGACTATCACGTCATGCAGATACTATGGGTTAGATACATTGGTCACTTTGTAATTGCCCTGGTAATTTTTGCACCGCGTATGGGCGTGGGTATGCTGACAAGTCGTCGTCCCGGACTACAGTGGGTGCGTTCCGGTTTGATGCTGGTCGCCAGCGGATTGAATTTTATTGCTTTGGGGTATTTACAGCTTGATCAGGTGGGTGCGTTGGCAATGACAGCACCGATATGGGTTGTAGTGCTGGCAGTGCCACTTTTAGGGGAGAGAATTACCGGTCATCGCTTGATTGCCATCATCGCAGGATTTACGGGTATCGTGCTGATCACCCGGCCAGGTTTTGGCGAGGTTCACTGGGCGATATTCTTAAGTCTCGGTACGGCGGTGGCGTTGGCACTGTTCCAGATTACCACGCGCATGCTGGCGAATATTGATAATCATATCGTTACCCAGGTTTATACAACGCTTGCCGGTGTCGTCATATTAACGCCCATGGTGCCTTTTTACTGGCAGACGCCACATGGCTGGGACTGGTTGATTATGCTGTGTATTGGTGGATTTGGTATCCTCGGACACTACTGCCTTATATTCGCCCACCGATATGCACCGGCATCCGTGTTAGCGCCGTTTTTCTACGTGCAAATTGTCTGGATGACCGGGCTTGGTTTTTTGATTTTCAGCGACGTTCCGGATGTGTTTACATTGCTTGGTGCAGTGGTTGTCGTGCTGAGTGGTCTGTATATCTGGAAAATGGAAAGACGTACAGCCAAAGCCACTCCATGACTTGCGAATAACAACTAACTGGTATTAAACGAGGAAACATGAAAACCATCGACTACTATTTCTCCCTATTGTCTCCGTTTACCTATCTTGCAGGCCTTGAGCTTGAATCGATTGCCCGCGACCATAATCTCGCCATTGCCTACAAGCCGATGAATATTGGCGAGGTATTCGGACAGACGGGGGCGGTGATGCCGAAGGACCGGCACTGGTCACGGCAGGAGTATCGCCTGCAGGAACTTCAACGTATCTCCGAAGCGCAGAATATGCCTATTAATCTCAAGCCCGCTCATTGGCCAACCGACGTAACGTTCGCATCGTCCGTGCTGATAGCTGCAGCAAATGCCGGTAAAGAAGTCGGACCGTTTGTTCATGCACTTCTTAAAGCGGTATGGAGCGATGAAAAGGATATCGGTGACATGTCTACAGTCATTGCCATTGCCAATGACTTCGATATTAATGTTGACGAGTTGTCTATTGATTCGCCTGACGCACCGACGGCATTCCAGGCTAATACCCGCGAGGCGATAGAATCCGGTGTATTTGGTTCGCCTTTTTACATCCTCGATGGTCAGCGATTCTGGGGCCAGGATCGGCTGCCATGGCTGCGGCGCACCGTTGAAACATCTTCGGACAGCAACTAGATCCCGTGATACATGGTCCAGATTGCCTGCAGTTGGATTAGCTGACGATTAAACTTCTGCGCCAACATTTTTTTAACCATATCAATCCGTGTTGGGATCCAGATACAGATCGCGTTCCGGATGAGTAGCGATGAAGTGTTTGAGTACGTCACGATAACGCATTACCGCGGCAGTGTCGTGACGTTTACTGGCGTTTTCCAGGTCGTCCTGGATCATGCGTCGGATGCGTGGCACTCCATCGTCACAATGTACCAGGTATTGCGCCAGTTCCGCTGCTTGCATATCGGGTATATGTTCATGTTGAGCGATGGCTTCAACTTCGCCCGGATCAAGACCACATAATTCGATGCAATCACTTAACGTCAACATCCTTAAACCTCCTGACTGTAACTTCCGAGCATTAAGCATGACACTTCTGTGAAGTGACAATGTTGATGCGGATCACTCCAGGGACGGATTCCAGTCACATCGTGATCGGGATTCGGTATGGAATCCTTTAGGCTTTCCTGGTGTTCTGCTGGCAGATTACAATAGCGAGGTTTGCCCCGGCGTCCAGTGAAGCAGAATTTGCACAATTCGCTGTAATACGCCAGCCAGTGATTCCGCAACCGCCGAGTCATAGGAGTTACTCTCGTCTTCACGCATGTAGGCACTTTGTGCCAGCTCCATTTGCATGGCGTGGATATTTCTGGCTGGATCACCATAGTGACGGGTTATGAATCCGCCTACAAATCGGCCGTTTATAGCATAAGTGTAGTCGGAAGCTTCGATTTCCCGAACCACGCGATCTTGCAGATAGGCAGCGCAACTCTCACCTTTAGCAGTGCCGAAGTTCATGGCTGGCAGTTCGCCATCAAACAGTCTCGGCACCCGTGAACGGATGGAGTGACAATCGTAGACCACGGCAAACCCATGATTCTGGTATACCCGCTTGATCTCAGATGACAGAACGTCGTGATAAGGCTGCCAGTAGTGGCGAATTCGCCGTTCAGTTTCCTGGTCGTCCGGTTCTTCGCCGGGATGGTAAAGGGGATCGCCGCTAAAAGTGGTCTCCGGGCAAAGTCCAGTGCCGGATTGGCCGGGGTACATTGCAGCATCATCCGGCGGACGGTTCAGGTCAACCACATAGCGGCTGTAGTTCGCCTTAAGCACCGTACATCCGAGTTCCTCGGCAAAATCATAGAGTTTTGGAATGTGCCAGTCGGTATCTGGCAGTTTGGCTGCCTGAGGACTCAGGCGTGCTTCGAGACGCGGCGGCAGTTCGATACCTGAGTGGGGCATGCTCAGGATTACTGGTGAGCGTCCGCGGTTGAGTCGGTATATCTCCATGAGGTCTGTAAATTTCCGGCAAGTCGTACGTTAATACTATTAATGTTGTTTGAATCGACCATTTTAAATGCACAATTGGAACGAAATATTTCCACCCTCGACGTTTGACTTGTCAGAACCGACCCGTACGGGGTCAGTATTACATCGTTCGAGGTGATTTAATGGTTGCTGGTTGATGTGTAATCAGTGCAGGTTCTAATCAAGCTCCACCGATAGCGCAAGCTGTGCATCTATGAATAACGGTGAGATATTCAGAGCTTCGGCAATATCGTAGATAATCTCGCGCTCTGCGGCATCATCGCGGGTGTCTGCTTTTAGCATCAGGCAGAGATCTCGCAGTACCTGCATCCGCTGGGACTCGCTCAGGTTCTCCCGCGCCAGACGTATTCGCTCTGGCAGATCACGCATGATACGGTCAAAATTGAGGTTGTCACCGATAGCACCTTTGCCGAAAAATTCTTCAAATACGGCTTCCTCTGCCGAACTGATCTCCTCGTTGGCGCGGGCAATCGCAAGGGCACCGGCAAACAGCAGACGACGCATGGTCTCGCCCGACTCGGTCTTGGCTTCGAGATAGCTGGGTTCCATAAGACCCATCACTGACTGTACTTTCAGTTCGAGCTCGTCGACACTGATGCCGTCCGGTTTCACAAACACCGAGTCATGATATAACTTCAAAGCCTTGACACGCACAGGACTGAATGGATGAGTGGAAAACCAGTCCTCCTGTGGTGCTCCTTGCCCTGGTTCCCCGCTGCTGATTGTCAGATCGTCGACCTGTCCTATGAATTCATCAAGATCAAAATGAATAACGTCGTCGCCGAGGCCTGAAGCGAGTCGGAATAACGACCGGGAGACGCCAAAAAATTCATCAGCACAGTGCGCGCCAGCGCGATCGGCTGATATTTCGGCATAGCGCGACCAGGCAAATAGCTGTAGTGCCAGCCGCGGGCTGGGTCTGACCGCACCGCGCAGCAGATGACCGACCGGTATGTCGTGATGGTGATACAGATGATGACCGAGCTCATGACCCATAACGAAACGTAATTCGCTTCCCTTGAACGATTCAAGCAAGCTCGATGACAGCATGATGAACAAACGGCCTTCTTCAGGTTTAATGCAGGCCGCGTTAAATTGCGGACTCGAGTACACATACAGTTCAAGGGGGATATCGATACCCAGTTTATCGATACAGTGGTCGCAGGTTCGATGGACATCAGGCGCCATGGTACGGCTGAGCCGCACGGAAGTTGCCAGGAGATGGCGACGCACACCGCTCGGCCCCTTTTTTTCGAGGCGTTCGATTGCTTCGTTGACCCGTATCACATCGGGTTGTTTTAACAACATGTTAAATAAGTTTGTATCGTTGTTGGAACGGATGTCAGTGGCATTCATGGCTGGAGGCACGCGAAATTGATGACTAAAACATTATTGTTCGGGTGAGTGTAGCAATAGGATAAAAACCAGTGAGAAACACGACGCGTTAAATACGCCGGTTCAATCCCATGAAAGCGCCCATTAAAACTGTTATAGCCGAACAAAATGATTACGCAGAATGGATCCTTGTGGTCAACCCGATCAATTTATCATTACCTGACAACGATACAGGTGCATGGCGATAACTGATTTACCTTGTGGGAAACACTACCCATTAACATGCCGGCAAGTTCTCCCAGGCCGCGAGTGCCAATTACGACAAGATCTGCATCGAGCTCCTTGATCGTATGAATGATTCGTTTGGCTGGATCGCCGCTACCGATTTCCGTTGAGATTTTCTTGCAGCCCTTGCGTGTGGCGATGTCTTCGGCAGCCTTGATGACGCTACGTGCTGCACGATTGAGATCCGCCTGGGTGCCGCTGGTGAAAACCGATGCTGATCCGAGAGCAAGAACCTGATCTTTCATTGGCTTTTCGGTGACATGCAGAAGGTGCAGACCGCTCTCATATTTAGAGGCAATTTCGCATGCGAAGTTTAGCGCCTTTTTTGAATGGGTTGAGCCATCAACAGGTACGACTACGGTATTAATCATATAACCACCTCCATAAAATTTATCCGTTTATTGGATGAGTCCAACATGACGGAATAACAACTTGCAGAACGCTTATCCCTAACAGGGCATGAAGTCCTGACAATACCATTTACACGACATTAACGCGGAGCGATATAGCCGAAGTTCGTCAGTTCCTTGATCACGATAGACGCCAGTTCATCAACGACGTGTTCTGCTGATGACGGATTGAACGTACGCGTATTCCCGGTCCACAATAGCGCCTTGGTGGCAGCAGAGTAGACATTGGTTTCCAGAATAACATTGGTATTGGTGACCACGTATCCCGGCTGAAACATCATCCGGTAGGTAGGATAGTAATAATCGTAAAACCCAACTGGCGCATAGTTGTAGCTGGGTGGAACGTAGCTTTGCTCTCTTGAAATATCAATCAGCCGGGTTGTCAGAATCGCATCGGCGGAGCTGGATTGGATAGCGGATTCAATGACACTTTTTTCATCTGTAATACGATCGTCCGGAATCATGCGGAAGCTGGTTTCTGCAGCCAGTCCGGCATTTGTCAGTTTCTCGGCGAAGGCGGTTTCGAAAAATCGACGACGATTCGGCACATTGGATAAACCTATCACCAGAAACTTCTCGAGCTTTGGCCCGCCGTATTGATCCTCGTGCCATGAGTTGATGATGCTCGTCGATGCGCAACCACCGGCGAACAATACGAGTACCAACACGGATATAAGGGGCAAAAATCGGAATTTGTTTTTCATGGCAATCACCTCGACAGCGGTACGATGAATCATGGCTTCATTATCGACAATTGTGTTCAATCAATCCACCGGTGTCGTTGTTGGTGACACCGATTCTGTGAAGGGCCAGGCGTATAATCAGACGAGCGGGCTTTAACCGATTGTTAAATTGCCAGTATCATCAGGAGCGGGTACAGTGCCGCGTCAAATTGTTTCAATAACTTTTAACCACAGTTCCCATGGAGGATTTATGACCATCAAAGTTGGTGATCGCGTACCGGAAGCCACTCTATTTATTATGGTTGATGGCAAACCGAAGTCCTTTTCAACCAATGACATATTTTCCGGCAAAAAGGTGGTGGTATTCGCGCTTCCTGGTGCATTTACGCCCACCTGTTCTGCTGCTCATCTACCAGGATTCGTCGCCAAGGCAGACGAAATACTTGCTCGTGGCGTGGATAGCATCGTCTGTCTTTCCGTAAATGATGCATATGTTATGGATGCCTGGGGAAAGCAGCAAAACGCAGAAAAGATCATGATGGTGTCTGATGGCAGCGCCGAATTCACCCGCGCAGCAGGACTCGATCTTGATCTGACCGATCGAGGCTTTGGCATGCGATCTGACCGTTATGCCATGATTGTCGATGATGGTGTGGTGACATTGTTGAATCGCGAGGCACCAAGAAAGCTTGAAGTCAGCGATGCCGACAGTATCCTCGCGGCGCTGTAGGCACCCGATTGAATGCGGAATCCCGGGATTCCGACAGTTTTCAGTCCCCCCGGGCTATGGCCCACTTTTATCTAATCTTCGGGTGGCTTGCGTAATGACTTAAGACGACTTCTGCGGGTTTTGTCGTCCAGTCGTCGTTTCCGTGACGCAGCGGTGGGACGGGTCACTTTTCTCGGTTTGATCTCGGTTGTGGCACGCTCGATTAACTCATGCAGTCTTTTCACGGCGTCCTCGAGATTTTTCTCACGAGTTCTGTAGCGTCCCGCTTTGATAACGATGATGCCATCGCGGGAGATGCGTCGATCGGCAAATGCCAGCAACCGGGTTTGATCACGCTGGCTCAAAGATGACTCCTTGATGTCGAAGCGAAGCTGGATCGCGGTTGCAACCTTGTTGACGTTTTGTCCACCGGGTCCACTGGCACGAATCGAGGTTACCTCAATCTCGTCATCTGCAATCGTTATCTTATGTTTAACCATATAAGGTCGTCATCAAGTTGCTATCGACGCAATATTGAAGTGTTACCAGTCATGCCAAACCGGTACGCATTGCTTGGGCAGTGAGCCGTTGCAGCCCAGGTCCGCCCATGGCTGACATTCGCGATGAAAATCTGATCCACAGGAGGCAAGAAGCCCGCTCTCAGTGCTTAAAGAAGCTAATTGGTGGCTGACGTGGGTCTCCTGGCGTCCCGAGATTACTTCAATACCGCCCCCACCCATCTGTTTGAAATCTTCCAGCAGCAACCGTAAACGGGTATGAGTCAGACGATATTTAAGTGGGTGAGCCAGAACCGCAACACCACCCGCTTTTTTGATCCAATCGATGATGGTTTCCATGCCCGGCCATAGACATTTGACATCTCCGGGTCGGCCGTCGCCGAGGTAGCGGGTGAATGCCTCGCGCATATCCCAAACCTGCCCGTTGCGAACCATTTGTGTGGCAAAGTGCGGGCGACCGACAGGACGATCGCCGGCAAGGACCTCGACAGGTCCAAGCAGGTTGCCAAGCCCGAGTTTGCCGAGTCGCTCGGCAATTTGTCTTGCACGCTTGGCGCGATTACGACGTTGTTGAGCTTCGCCTTCGACTATCGAGTAACATTCAGGGTCGATATGAAGTCCGAGTACATGTACACCAATTTTGCGCCAGAAAGTTGAAAATTCAATGCCCGGGATAATACGCATGTCGCCATGGTCGAGAGACTCGATCACCCGGTATGCTGACACCGTATCATGGTCAGTAATCGACAGGCAGGTGACGCCTCTGCTTTTGGCACGCTCGATCAGTGTGGCAACATCAAGTTCGCCATCTGAGTGATTGCTGTGACAATGCAGGTCGTAGATGCCAACTGGATGGTCGAATCCATTATCAGATAAGTGAGTATTCATAGCGTGATTATAAGTCGATCGTCACTACAACCTGCAGCGTATCTCGACGGGTTCGAGCAGGCATCGATATCGAACGCATTGATTTCTGCTACATCGACGGCCGATTCTCCGCATGGTTTTTCGAGTACAGGCTCATGAGTATGAATCGTACCGATTATATACATGGCGTCTTGCTGGTCATCCTCGGAGGGTCTTTTCTGTCTCTGGCCGGAGTATTGCTGCGTCATATTGAATCGGCAGATGGTTGGCAAATCCTCTTTTATCGTTCGGTTTCATTTTTCGTGACGCTGACTTTGATTGTGATTTTTCGCTATCGACGCGCCACGTGGGACGCATTTGTAAAAGTGGGTGCTCGCGGCATCGGGGTTGCCGTAGCGCTAGGCCTTGGCTCATGTTGTTATGTATTCGCTATGCTCAATACAACGGTCGCGAACGTAGTATTCATTGTTGGCGCATCGCCCTTGGTCACGGCAGGTATAGCCCGGTTGGTGTTGAAGGAACAAATCACATCAACCAGCCTTGTGACCATGCTTTGTGCCCTTGGTGGAATCGGGTTGATGTTTTCCGATGGATTCATAAGTGGTGGAATGATCGGTAATGTCATGGCAATTGGTGTGATGCTGACTTTCACGATATTTCTGCTACTGGTTCGCGACGGCCGCCGAATCGACATGATTCCGGCTACCTGTATGGCGGGGCTTGTGGCAGCAGCAATTGCGGCGGTGATGGCCGATACCCTGTTAATCAGTAGTCACGACTTTCTTATCGCACTGACACTTGGCAGCGTCCAGTTCGGTGTCGGGTTTATTTTACTGACCATAGGTGCGCGTTATATTCCGGCGGCGGAAGTGGCACTGTTCTCGCTTAGCGAAGCGGTGCTGGCGCCAATCTGGGTCTGGATCGGGGTGAATGAAGTACCCAGTACTGTCAGTGCGACTGGTGCAGCGGTCGTACTGGTATCGGTGACGATATACTGCCTTTCGAGAATAGTTCATGATCGCCAGTCAAAGCGGGCTGGTGCTGTGCCCTAAGTGGCAAAATGATCAATGCAACACTTGCAAATAATGCGACTGAAATTACGATGACAAACAATAATCAAAGATGTCAGCTTATCGCGCAAGCGCTCTACATAAAGTCACGTTAAGGATAATAGATGCGAAATCTTAACCAGTACGTTCGAAGTCACATTCACCACTTCGCCAATCCCAATGCACGGCATGGACCCTGGCCAGAGCGATTGTCAACGGTCATCAGTGCCGATTCGATCGGCGCAGCAGCACGGGAAATCAAGTCGTGGCCGGGTTATGGGCCGACGCCGTTACGTTCTCTCGACACACTGGCCTCGGAACTCGATATCGCAACGTTATGGTACAAGGATGAAGCACAGCGGTTTGCACTCGGCAGTTTCAAGGCGCTTGGCGGTGCCTATGCGGTTCTTTGCCTGCTGATGCGGGAAACCTCAATGAGTGCAGCGGAGATATCCACCCATAAGGCTCGTGATCAAGTCGCCGACATTACTGTAGTTACAGCAACCGACGGTAATCACGGTCGGGCGGTTGCCTGGGGCGCACAACGATTCGGCTGTCGGGCGAGGATTTATATCCATGCCGAGGTCAGCGCTTATCGTGAACAGGCCATGGCAGAACTCGGTGCTGAAGTCGTGCGTGTCGATGGCAACTACGATGAATCGGTTCGTCAGGCGGCACGCGATGCCAGGGACAATAACTGGTTCGTGGTCTCGGATACGTCATGGCCGGGATATACGGAGGTGCCGGCACAGGTAATGGCAGGTTATACGGTCATGGTCGGCGAATTATTCAATCAATGGCCGGACGGTCAATTACCCACTCATGTGTTCGTTCAGGGCGGCGTCGGTGGCTTGGCGGCGGCGGTAATCGCCGCAATGTGGATTCATTACGGCAGCGATCGACCAATATTTATTGTAGTCGAACCGGCCGATGCTGATTGTCTATTGCAGAGCGCGACCGCCGGAGATTTGGTTAAGGTAGACATCACCCGGGAAACAATCATGGCTGGATTGTCATGCGGTGAGGTGTCTCCCATTGCCTGGTCGATCATCGAGTTGGGCGCGGATCATTTCCTGTCGATCACCGACGATAATGTCACTCGGGCCATGGGAGATCTTGCGACGAAGCATTTTTCCGATGAGGCAATTGTTGGTGGTGAATCGGCGGTTGCCGGATTGTGTGGATTGATTCAGGTGGCGACTGATAAGGATCTGGCCGCAGCCATTGACCTTAACCCGACAAGCCGGGTTCTGGTTCTGGGTACCGAAGGTGCTACCGACCCCGATATTTATCGTCAGGCAACCGGTGTCGATCCGTAGCCGGCATGGACTGAGGTTCAGTCAATGCATTTGCCTGCATGATTGAATCATCGAATGGGTCTAGTTGAAGGTTCGGTTCGATTGTTGCACGGTTCTCGCGATGAAGAACTCATTGCGGCCAACCGAGTCGAGTTTAATGTGTTTTGTTACGCCATTGCGTTTGAGGGTTATTGATATCTGCGTTCCGGCAGGCCCCGCTGTCCACACCGCATGGTACAGGTCGGCGAGAGAGTGAACCGGTTGGTCGTCGATTGCAGTGATAACATCTGTGAGCTGTACGTCGGCGAGTATTGCCGGACCATCGGGATATAATCCAACAACGACCAGTGGACCATCATCGTCCTGTATCATCCAGCCGAGCCATGGTCTTGCCGGGGTGGATCGTCGTCCATGACGGTAGAGATGATCGACGTGATTGGTTATCAATTCGGTTGGTACGAACAGGTTGCCGTATACTTCAGAATCAGATTCGCCCGGCGATTGAGCGGGTATTCGTCCCGGTAATTGCAGCAGCAGAGAGCCAACGCCAATCAATTGGCCATCGTTACTGCAAAGCGCCGCGCCGCTCCATTCATCACAAGCTGGAACGGTGTAAATGGCGTTCTCGATCAAGTATTCCCAGCGACCGGAGAATGCCCCCACAGCGGCAATTTGTGCGGCAATTGACGGTCCGTCGATCCGGTTGTAAATCATTATTGACGTGGTGTTTGATAATTCGTTTACGGTTGCCAACGGTACGCAGGTCGGCCCGAGCGGGTTATCGGGTTTAACTAGTGCGAGTCCGGATTCGGTATCTTCGGCGATAACGTGCGCCGCTGAGGTTTTACCATCGGCCGCGGTCATCCACAGGGTTTGTGCTTCGACACAGAGATAACTGATGGTCAGGGAAAGACCATCGGCACGAATTCGGGTGGCGATACCGCTACGCTCAGTTCCAAGCAACTCGGCGGTCATGGCATCATCAGGCACATGTGCCTCAAGTTTCATCAAGGCATCGGAGATATCTGTGCTGGGCATTTACTCAGTTCTGGTCATTGGACTGCTGGTTATATCATCACTATCTGATCGCCGCACTGTGGTTATTTGCGTGTTCAATCGGATTGTCGGTCGCATGCCGGCAAATTCCAACAGTTTGATTGTGTTAGTACGTGCATTGTCGCTTGGTATTATGATTGAAAAATGAAGAATATATCATTCACGCATCCTCACGAAACATCGTCCGACTCATCAGTCAGGCCTCACGGTGAATTTCCAACTGTTGACGAGGATGCCTCGCCTTGCATTAATGCGTGTCAGTTGGACGGCGATGGCATCTGTATGGGCTGCTATCGATCAATTGACGAGATTCAGAAGTGGCCCTCAATGAGTCGGGAAAACCGCATCAAAGTGCTGCGCGATATAGTTGCACGACAGCAGAATTAAATAACATGAATCGCACCGTAAAAGGTCTCGGCTGGATCATGTTGTCCGGCATTGTATTTGTAACTTTCCTGGTAATTGTTCGACTGGTTGGTACGGGATTGCATTCTGCGCAGACAGCATTTATAAGGTACCTGATCAGCGTGTTGCTGTTGAGTCCATTTGTATATCGCCGTGGTCTGGTCGTATTTTATACCAACCGCCTAAAACGACACATTCTTCGGGCTGTCCTGCATTCAGTGGGTGTAATGTTGTGGTTTTATGCCATTACTACCATGCCGATAGCAGAAGCCACGGCCTTGAGTTATGCCACTCCGATCTTCGTAATTATTGGTGCGTCGCTGTTTCTCGGCGAACATCTTGGCGTCGCCACGAAGTTGGCCGTCGTTACCGCGTTTATTGGAGTGTTGATCATGCTGCGGCCGGGTCATGAATTGATCGGGTCAGGTGCTATTGCGCTACTGGTTGCGGCACCGCTGTTTGCCGCCTCGAAACTTTTGGTTAAAACGCTGGTACGTGAAGATTCCACATTAACGGTGGTCGTTTATCTCTCACTAGTGGCAACGATTACCATGTTGATTCCGGCACTTCTGGTCTGGCGAACGCCGACAATTCAGGATCTGTTGTTGTTAACAGTGGCAGCCGTGTTGGCGACAATGAGCCACTACTGCCTGGCGAATGGACTGAAACTGGTGGATGTCTCTGTTGCGCAGCCGGCAGAGTTTTTACGGTTGGTATGGTCAGCGCTATTCGGACTTGTATTGTTTAACGAAGTGCCTGACATTTATATTTTCGCCGGTGCGGCGCTGGTTGTGGCAAGTGTATCGATAGCCGCTCATCGTGAAGTAACCCGGGCATCGTGATGCGGGTCGTGGTTATTTCGCAAATACGTTTGTGCAGTCCGGTGACGTGTTTCCTGTCTGGATTACAGGACGTTTAATGTCAATTGCCAGAAAATCCCGACCACGTAAGCAGGAAATCAACTGCTTGCCACTTGAGCAACATCGTGGCCAACTCGTTATCGATGAGACTGACAAACGTATAGCCGAAGCCTCGGTGCGTTATGGTGTGGCTATGTCATCAATACCGGTTGAGTTCGATTTGACTGGGCAATGTGCCGGCATGTACCAGGTTCGTGGCCGACAAATGCGAATTCGTTACAACCCATGGATATTCCAGCGGCACTTTGAGGAAAATCTCATCAATACGGTTACCCATGAAGTGGCCCACTATGTGGTGGATATGGTCAATCGAGGCAGGCGAGTTCGTCCCCATGGCGACGAATGGCGTCAGGTCATGATGGATTTTAATGTGATTCCCGAAGTGAGACATCAATGCGACCTGAGTGGAATTCCTGTACGCCGTCAGCGTCGATTTGACTATGAGTGTGATTGTCAGGAGCACGCGCTAAGCACCGTTCGCCACAATCGTGTGGTGGCGGGTCGGGTAGTTTATCGCTGTAAACAATGCGGTAGTGCACTGCAATTGAAGCCGGCTTGAATCTCGTTAATGATTAATTGGCATGCAGATCCGTGGTGACTTTTCGGAAGCTCGATATTGAATAATTCATCGATTTATAAAACACATTGGTGGTCCGTGTCGGTTGTGTTTATTGCGGGTTGTCTTGGCGCTGCGCAAATTGGCAAAGTGGCTGCCGGATTAAGCGTGCTCATCTCGGAACTCGACCTGACGCTATTCCAGGGTGGCTTGGTGGTATCCGTCTTTACCCTTACAACCGCATTGACGGGTGTCGCATTTGGTATTGCCGGTGATCGCTTCGGTCATTTGCGACTTGCTGTCGCCGGTTTATCTATAAGTGCAGTGGGTGCATTTTGCGGTGCTACGTCGACAGCAATCGGCATACTCTTGGTGACACGAGTAATCGAGGGACTTGGCTTCACTATGGCGATTGTATGTTTACCGCCTCTTATAAGCAGTGCATCAAGCGATCGCGATCGGCCATTGACCATGGGCTTATGGGGCGCCTTCATGCCAGCAGGCATGGGTATTGCCATGGTGGTTTCTCCATGGTTTCTGGATCATTCAGGTTGGCGCGGCCAGTGGAATTTTGTGGGATTGACATTGTTGGTCTGGGCAATGGTTCTTTTCATGAGTTGTCGCGAGAGTGGCGAAACACATTCGTCTCGTCGTATCCCGATGAAAGCCGTATCGGTATTGCGAGCCGGACCGTTGTTGCTTGGTGCGAGTTTCGGTTTTTATTCTGCACTTTATGTGCAACTGACAGCATTCTTTACAACGTTGCTGGTTAATCAGAAAAATATTAGTCTGGATGTAGCTGCACGCTTCGGGGCACTGGTGGTCGTTGCCAATGTTATCGGTAATCTGGCAGCCGGCTGGCTGATTCGTCGCGGTCATACGGCACCGCTATTGCTCAGTGTTGCCTTTGTAATCATGGGGTTCACTGGCGTTATGGTTTTTCTTTCGATAACACCGGTGTTCATGAAAGTGGCCGCCGGAATATTATTTTCAGCATTCGGAGGAATGATTCCGGGAACACTTTTTATTATGGCGCCGGGTTTCGCTCACCACCCGGCGCAAATAGCGGCGCTATCGGGATTGTTGCTTCAAGGTGCAGGCATAGGACAGACTCTCGGCCCCTTGTTTTTAACCTCCAGTATCGACTATTTTGGTGGCTGGGGTTTTGCCGGAATCAACATGATCATCACCGCTATTGCCGGTGTTCTGATGGCAGTATTGCTTGCGCGTCTATGGCGCATAAGGTAAAGATCACAGTCATCTCTGTAACGCGCTGTGCAAATATTGTTGAATGGAGTGTTAAACTCTGGGTTCACAGCAGTGCCCAAGAATAAAATCAGATAATTATCAGGTTGTTGTATTGCTCTGCAATCATGAATCGTTATCAAGTATTGGTGAGGAAATAACTATTGAGCAGCCACCAACACAACGTTGATATCCAGGCACGTGTTTCTTTTCTCGATCAAGTCTGTCGATTCCTGGCGGTTGTGGGTGCACTGGTGCTGGTGGCGCTTTCCATAATCACTGTTATCAGCGTAATTGGCCGTTATCTGTTCGGCACACCCGTAGATGGTGATTTCGAATTGGTTGAGATGGGTTGTGCCGTCGGCATTGCATTGTTTTTACCTTACTGTCAGCTTCGAAATGGCAATGTTATTGTCGACTTTGTAACTGCGCGTGCACCTGTTTCGATGAAAAATGTACTCGATGCGTTTGGTTGCTTACTGATTTCCCTTGCCGGATTCGTACTTGCCTGGCGCCTTGCCCTCGGTGGCTATGATCTGCAACGCTATAACGACCAAACCATGGTGTTACATATCAACACCTGGTATGCCTACGTTGTTATTGTGCCATCATTTGCCTTATTGGGTATTGTTGGCCTGGTAACCGCTGTACGCGCACTTAAAAATCAACTGCCACCGAATGAAGCGCTTTAACAAATCGCGTGATTATCGAAGAGACTGCATAATTTCATGGATACAGGATCACTCGTAGGTACAGCTATCGGCTTGATGGTCGTGATGATCGCTATACGCGTACCGATCGCCATTGCCATGTTTATTTGTGGAGCAGGTGGTTATGTTGCGCTAGCCGGATGGGTGCCGTTACTTGCATACTTGAAATCGGCGCCTTATGCGACATTGTCATCGTATTCATTGTCGGTAGTACCTTTGTTTTTAATGATGGGTCATCTGGCAACCCGATCAGGACTTTCAAAAGCGTTATTTGCGGCGGCAAATGCGGCGCTTGGTAAGCGAAAGGGTGGACTGTCACTGGCTGCCATTGGTGGGTGCGGTATGTTCGGTGCGATCTGTGGTTCCTCTCTTGCTACTGCTGCGACCATGGGGCAGGTGGCATTGCCAGAGATGAAGAGGTACCAATACTCGGATGCGCTGGCGACTGGTACCCTGGCAGCAGGCGGCACGCTTGGCATTCTGATACCGCCATCGGTGGTACTGGTCATCTACGCAATCATTACTGAGCAAAATGTTGCCAAGATGTTTCTCGCTGCATTTGTACCCGGCATCATGGCGATGTTTGGATACATGATTGCCATCTCTATATATGTACGGCTTTACCCGGATTCAGCCCCTGCGAGTGCACCCATGACGCGCGCCGAAAAACGCAGCGCCTATATCGGGTCATTACCGGCTGTTGCCATATTCGTACTGGTTATCGGCGGTATTTATGCTGGTGTATTCACGCCGACCGAAGCCGCCGCCTTTGGTGTGGTTGGCACAGGCATTATTGCCTTTGCCCACGGCATGCGGTTGAAGGGACTCATCGACAGCATGAGTGGAACGGCTGTGTCTTCGGCGATGATCTTCATGATTTTGATCGGTGCCGACATGTTCAATGCATTTCTTGCACGCAGTCAGGTACCACAAAGTCTTGCGGCATATATGGGTGGACTTGATCTTGCACCCATGCTGATACTGGTAGCGATCCTGTTGATGTATTTAATCCTCGGTTGCCTTATGGATTCACTGTCGATGATTTTATTAACCATTCCCATATTCTTTCCGATTATCATGGGATTGGATTTCGGCCTCAGTCCGGAAGATACTGCAATCTGGTTCGGGATCATTACGCTGATCGTTGTTGAGGTCGGGTTGATCACACCACCTATTGGCATGAATGTATTCGTCATTAATAAACTCGCCCAGGGCGTTCCCATGAGTGACACTTTTCATGGCGTGGTGCCATTTTTAATATCGGACATTATTCGCGTGGCGATTCTGTTGGTGTTCCCGATTTTGACACTCGGTTTGATGCGTTTATTCTGGTCGTGATCCACATCGTTGCAGATACATTTGTTTGGGAACTTGCAAGCATTCTCTGATGAGTATCACCCAGAAGGAAGCTCCTGCAACCAGGCAACCAGTTTTTTACATTCCCCATGGTGGCGGACCTTGCTTTTTCATGGACTGGCAGATCGGTCCGGCGGATAGCTGGGAGCGTCTTGGCGCCTGGTTAACTAATTTCAGTACGGAACTGCCAGCACGCCCAGTTGGTATTCTTTTGATTTCGGCACACTGGGAAGAAGCTGAGTTAACCGTCCAGGGCGGTGCGCAACCGGATCTCCTGTTTGATTACCATGGTTTTCCGGAGCATACCTATCAGCTTGAATACCCGGCCTGTGGTTCACCCGACATCGCACATGAATGTCATACTCTACTTCAACAACAGGGTATCGAATGCCAAGTATCAACTGATAGACCCTATGATCACGGCATGTTTGTACCGATGAAATTGATGTTCCCCGAAGCTGACATACCGGTCGTTCAACTGTCTCTACGCCAGGATCTTGATGCAGGTTTTCACATCCGTGCGGGCGCTGCGTTGGCATCGCTCAGGGATAAAGGTGTATTAGTGGTGGGTAGCGGCTTGAGCTATCACAACCTTCTGAACTTTATTCAGCAGCGGGATTCCCGGTCTTCACAATTATTCGATGACTGGTTGAATGCCCTCTGTGAACTGGATGTACCTGATCGACAAACGCAGCTTGAAGCATGGCAGACAGCGCCTGCGGCTCGTGCGGCCCATCCACGAGAAGAACATTTATTGCCATTGATGGTGGCGGCGGGTGCGGCCGGTAACGATTCCATGCATCGGGTATTTACCGACACGATCCATCGGCACCACATAAGCGCATTTCGTTTCGACTAGCACGGTGTATTGCTGATGACATCGCCACGCTTTGAACTCGATCACCTGGTAGTAGCCGCAGCAAACCTCGATGATGGTGCCCGCTATATCGCCGAGCAACTTGGTGTCGATATTCCACCTGGTGGACGCCACGCAGCCATGGGGACACATAACCGTGTCATGCAACTGGGGTCAAATTGCTATCTGGAGGTCATTGCAGTTGACCCTGTTGCACCGCATCCGGGTCGGCCACGATGGTTTGATCTCGACAATCCTTACCTTCGTGCATGCCTCAATAACGCACCTCGACTCGTGACCTACGTGGTGCGTGGTGTGAATGGCGAATCTCTGACAGCAATCGATACCAATATGTATGGCGAGGTAATGCCAATGAGCCGTGATCAGCTACGCTGGCAAATCAGCATACCTGCTGATGGCAGGCTTCCCGGTGGTGGGTTGCTACCGACCCTGCTCAAGTGGCAGGGAGATCCACCCGTTGCGCAGATGTCTGATACTGGCTGTCGTCTCAAGACTTTAAGGGTTTGTCATGACTCCCCCGACTGGCTGAAGTCACATTTGGACAGGTTGGGGGCAGGGTGCATCGTTGATGTGGTAGCCGCAGACGGTATGCCGCGAATCGAGGCGCATATTGATTCACCGATCGGTTCTGTTGTGCTTCGTTGAACGCCAGCCGTTAAGTCTAAAGAAATTTCAGGAATTAGCCTGTATGACTGATTTCTGACAAATGCTGTCAGATTTCATCATTATCAAAGGTACGCTGCACCCGTCGTACCTGTCCGCGGATATCTACCAACAGCGCACTTAAGTCGTGAAGCATTTCCTCGGCCAATCCCAGTTTGCTTTCAATCGCCTGAGTTTCATTTAAGTTCGGTGTATCGATGGTCGGTGGCATATCGGCGCCGCCAATTATCCACAATAATGGGACGTCGAGAACGCCGGCGAGATGAGTCAGGCGGTTAGCACGCGGTGCGCTTTTACCGCTCTCCCAATTCAATATCGTTGATTTTTTAACGCCAATGCGTGTAGCAAGTTGCGCGGATGATAAGCCTTTGGCTTTTCGTGCAGTGGCGATTCGTTCGCCAAGAAGGATTTTGTCGTGCATTTGATATAGATAAGACTAAAGCCCGCAGACGAAAACGCCAGAACCCGGGCTATGAAAGGAAAGGGCACCCATACCATCTCATAGAATGCCCAAACCTTCAAATAACAGCTTCACGCCCACTGCGAACAGGAAAAAATAGGCAATCTGGTAAAACAGCTTGGTATTGATTCGTTTTACCAGATAATGGCCAACTTTTACGCCGATAGGGGCAAGCGGCATAAGCGTCAGGGATAGCCACAGGTTGTCGGTAGTAAGCTGTCCGAGGTGATAGTAGGGAATCAATTTTACGTAATTCACCACCGCAAAAAATATTCCCGCAGTGCCGGCAAACAGCAGCGGCTCGATGCGCTTGGGCAACAGGTATATGCTGAACGGCAAGCCACCGGCGTGAATACTGAAACTGATGAAACCTGAGGCTGTACCCAGCAATGTGCCGCTCGCACGATTATGTTTTTGGCCTGCACCGGGTGGCCATTTGAGCCATGCATTCAGGCAGAAAACAAGTGAAATTACGCCGATGATGATCCGCATGGCATCGTCATCCAGTAGATCGACCGTCAGGTAGCCGATCAAGATGCCTGCCATGGCCCCAGGCAGTAGAATCTTCAGGCTTAATGGGTCGTACATTCCTCGATAGGTCCAGACGACGAAGAGATCCATCACGCATAAAATGGGTAGCAGGATCGCTGCGGCCTGTGTAGGACTCATGATGAATGTCATCAGCAGCACCGAAATGACGGCAATATTGCCACCAAATCCGCCTTTGGAAATGCCGAAGATCAATACTGCGGGAATACTGAATAAATAAAAGATCGGATCGCTGATCATGATGTGGAATGGTTACAATCGACGTTGCGTGCCTGCCGGATGTAGTCTGAACCTGTACAATATTGTTCTGATTTCATAGTACTGGAGTTTTTATGTTCAAAGTAGTATCCAATGGCATCAACCGGATTGATATTGAATTCAGCGGCAAGCTTGACAGCAACGAAATGAGGGCCGCTTTGGATGAACTGATCAGTCAATCGAAAGATATAACAAACGGTCGGATGCTATACCGGATTGGTGATTTTCGTTTTCCCACTCCAGGCGCAATCGGGGTAGAGCTGTCACGTTTTCCTGAATTACTAAAGCTCATCAGGAAATTCGACCGTGCAGCGGTGCTTGCGGGACAGGACTGGGTTAAAAAAGTTAGTGAACTGGAAGGCGCGCTGATTCCGGGGTTTGAAATAAAAGCGTTTGGGCTGGATGAGCAATCTGAGGCGGAAGAGTGGCTCAATAGTTAGAACCCATCTCAATATGGCTGCAACCCCCCCCCAATACGGTGTTAAATGCTCGCTCAAATGCTCATTTACACTTGTAAACTGCGCGTTTTCTCTCCCATTTGCCTTGTCTTGGCGGCCATCGCCCAGTTTGCGACAGGTTCTAGTCTCGAAGCCCAGACTGCCAACCTCCATCCCCTACAGGTCAACTTAACATTTAGGAGAGTTATCTCATGAGTATTGCGCTCGTCGTCCACCTCGATATTGAACCGGAACATCTCAACGAATTCGTTGATATTGTTACCCGTCATGGTGACTATTCATTAAATAATGAGGAAGGTTGCCTGTCGTTCACGGTCATACAGAATGAAGAAGAAGCAAACAAGCTGATTCTGGTTGAATCTTATACCGACGACGCGGTCCTTGAATCACACTGGAGCTCCGAGCATATGCAGGCTTATCGTGATAAAACCAACGGAATGATTCGTTCACGCGAACGGTATAAGGGAAAAATTCGTCTGCCGGCGTAGGTTCGTGCTTTTTGGGCTTGAGGTTAACTTGCGTGCTATCAGTCTAATGTTTTAGCGATTGTATCGTTGGTTGCACTGAACCAGTGATCGGTACGATTGATAATTGCCACCAGTGACAACATCACTGGCACTTCCACCAGTACCCCGACAACCGTTGCCAGGGCCGCTCCGGAATTCAGACCGAATAAAGATATGGCGACCGCAACTGCCAGCTCGAAAAAATTTGACGTTCCGATCAGGCACGCAGGTGCCGCAATGTTGTGAGGCAATCGCATTACCTTGGCAGCGCCATAGGCGATAGCAAAAATACCGTAAGTCTGGATTAATAACGGTATGGCAATAAGAATAATGGTTTGCGGTTGATGGAGAATCTTCTCCGCCTGAAATCCGAACAACAGGACTACAGTGGCAAGCAGACCAATAACAGACCAGGGTTTTAGTACTTTGACGAACGCATCAATATGATGACCGTCATGGTTGACCTGCAGGCGATGCCGGGTGAAGGCGCCCGCGATAAGCGGCAGGATGACGTACAAGGCAACCGATATCAGTAATGTTTCCCATGGCACATCAATATCACTTACGCCAAGCAAGAACGCGGCAATCGGGGCAAATGCAAATATCATGATGATATCGTTAACCGATACCTGCACCAGCGTATAGTTGGGATCGCCTTTGGTCAGCTGGCTCCAGACAAAAACCATTGCAGTACATGGCGCAACACCGAGCAATATCATGCCCGCGATATATTCGGTGGCGGATTGCGAATCGACAATATCTGCAAAGATGATTTTAAAGAAGAGCCAACCTAATGCAGCCATAGTAAATGGCTTGATCAACCAGTTTACTACGAGTGTCAGCAGGAGGCCTTTGGGTTTTTTGCCAACATCCCTGATCGCTGAAAAATCTATCTGCACCATCATGGGATAAATCATCACCCAGATGAATAGTGCCACCACCAGGTTGACGTGTGCATATTCCAGGCTGGCGATAATCTGGAAAATAGCTGGATAAAGGTTGCCAAGGACGACACCTGCGACGATACAAAGACCGATCCATAGTGTGAGATAGCGTTCGAATAACCCCATTAATATCTCTCCCCAATATCTTTAAAAATCCGGGCCAGTTGATTTGTACTTGCTTTTAACAAGGGTTGCGTGAGCAGTTCATGAATGCGGACTTGAATAATACCGACAACGTGATCGAATGCCTTGTCGATGTCCGGATTTGTGCCCACAACCTGTGAAGGATCGGGCAAACCCCAATGCACTTTAAGGGCATTGCCAACCGGGTTGCTTCCAGCGCTCGCCTCGTCAGTAAAATCGCCAGCGATATGACGCGTAAACGCCTCGCTCAATATGTTGCGGCAGGTGTTATGAGAGCAATTAAATAACAACTTCAATGGCTGATCGCTAATCATCATTATCCTGACAAATTCTATCAATTTCCGGGTAACAGGATATTTCACCAGGGAATCGTTACAAATAGCATATTGACCAGTCAGGTGGAGCGTCGATATTTGAATTTTTATTTATCCAGCGACTGACATTATATGGGGATTGTTGTGATATCGGTATGGTGCCGTTACAGCACTGCAGGCTTCCCCGTACATTCCCCATGAGCAGGATTATCAGGCGTTGTGTGTAACGCTTTAATCATGATTCAGGTTATCTTGGTAAACTCATCTCCTGTTTAAGACTCGCAACGGAACCCCCATACATATGCCCGATAAAATTGATGTGCCGGAAAACGATTCTGGCCTTGAACTTGACCCACCTAACCAGCCAGAATACCGCCTCAATCCTGAGGAAGCATCTCTTTAATGTCATTGTTTGAATTGTGGTCTGACCTGCCTTCGGCGATGGTAGGTTGGGTCAGCGTGTTGTCGATTTTTACCTTTCTCGCATCACTGATACTGATGCCGTTGATCGTAATTAAAATTCCCGTTGATTACTTCCAAAAAGAACGCCGTCACGAGGCCAAACTGCGTCGGGTACATCCATTGTCCTATCTGATAGTACGGATTCTGAAAAACGCTCTCGCGGTGTTGCTGATAGTTGGTGGATTTTTCATGCTGGTGTTACCGGGTCAAGGATTATTGACGATCTTGATCGGTGTGGGCGTCTCAGATTTCCCCGGCAAGTATCGGCTGGAACGCTGGATTGTCAATAGACCTGGTATTCTCACTGCTATTAACTGGATTCGTCGTAAAGCAAAAGTAGAGCCGCTAATACCACCAGCCGAGATAACCGACTAGAACCCGTCTCAAAATGGCTGCAACCCATCCATACGGTGTTAACTGCTCGCTCAAATACTCAATTATCCATGTGAACTGCGCGTTGTCTCTTTCAATTGCCTTGTCCTGGCAGCCTTCTCTCATTCTGAGACAGGTTTTGGTTACGTGATGGGTGGGGGTCGTCCGCTATGCGGGGCTGATCAGCCTTGCGAGTTAATCCCATGGCCAAATTCGTGAACGGCGTCTATTACCCGTTGCGGCTTTTCGGCATGCAGCCAATGGCCGGCTTCATCGATCGCTTCCATGTGGGCGTTGGGAAAATAGCGATCAATTTCACCTTGATACGCTTCGGTGACGTAATTCGATTGTCGGCCATATAGAAAAAGGCTCGGCTTTTCAAAACGCCGAACATCAAAATCCGGGAATCCAACTAGTGAACCCATACCTTCTGATAATCCACGAAGATTCACACGCCATTTAAAACCACCTTCGGCAGCTACCAGATTCTGCGACAGAAACATGCGCAAGCCCTTCTCGGCAATGTCGCGACTCAATACTCTATCAAGATCCTGGCGATTGTTGATTGTATCGAGATCGACCTTGAGCAACGTGTTAATCAAGGTTTCGTGAGAATGGTTATAGCTAATCGGGGCAATGTCCACAACAACCAGGCCGGCAACACGTTCGGGGTACAACAGGGCGGCGGCCATGGCAGTCTTACCACCCATGCTGTGGCCAAGCAGAATAACTTCATCAAGTTCCAAGTCATTTCCAAGGGCGATTATATCCGCCGCCATTGACTCATAGGATACATCGTCACTCCAGTCGGAGCGGCCATGGTTTCTGAGATCAACAGTAATTACGCGAAATGAAACCTTGAGCCTGGAAGCGATTCCACGCCAGTTGGTCATGGAGCCGAACAACCCGTGCAGGATAATCAGCGGCGGGCCGTGACCCTCGTCTTTATAGTTGAGATTCACGAGATGACTGATTTCAATTTATTTTTTCTTCGGTATATACAGATCGGTGATTGTGCCCTCGAACGCTTCAGCAGAAAAACCAATGGTCTCAGACAATGTCGGGTGAGGGTGAATCGTCAGTGATATATCAGCGGCGTCGCAGCCTGTTTCAATCGCAAGTGCCGCTTCGGCAATCAGATCGCCAGCATTGGTGCCGACGATACCGGCGCCGATCAGTCGACCGCTATCTTCATCGAACAACAATTTGGTGATGCCTTCACTTCGACCAATACTCAGTGAGCGACCACTGGCAGCCCAGGGGAATATACCTTTGCCATAATTTATGTTCTGTTCCTTGGCCTCGCGCTCGGTCACTCCTACCCACGCGACCTCCGGATCGGTATACGCAACAGATGGAATCACTCGTGCCTCGAAACCGCTTTTCATGCCGGCTACAACTTCAGCAGCAACCTTGCCTTCGTGAACCGCTTTGTGGGCAAGCATGGGTTGGCCGACGATGTCGCCGATGGCAAAGATATGCTCGACGTTGGTCTGCATGGTTTCAGTGGTGGCAATGAAGCCCTGATCGTCCACCGAGACGCCGGCCTTGCTGGCATCAATGGAATCACCGTTGGGTCGTCGTCCAACAGATACCAGAACCTGATCAAATGTATCACTGGCGGGTGCCTTGTCGCCTTCAAAGTAAACTTCAAGATTCTCTTTGCCAATCTTGATGGCGGTTACTTTCGTATTAAGAAAGATATTGTCGTAACGTTTATTGATTCGACTATGAAGTGGTTTGACGATATCGGCATCAGCGCCGGCAATCAGTGAATCGAGCATTTCAACGACGGTCACTTTGCTGCCTAACGCTTCGTACACGGTAGCCATTTCAAGACCGATGATACCGCCGCCGACTACCAGCAGTTTTTCAGGAATGTCCTTCAGATCCAACGCACCGGTGGAGTCCATGATGCGTGGATCATCGGGGAAGCTCTGAATCGATACTGGTCTGGAACCGGCAGCAATGATCGCTTTATCGAAACGAATAGCGATTTCACTGTCTTTACCGGTAACCAATACATGATGATCGTCGATGAATTTGCCGACGCCGGTCACCACTTTGACCTCACGCTTTTTAGCAAGGGCGGCAAGTCCGCCGGTGAGCTTGCTGACGATACCCTGCTTCCACTTGGCCATGGCCTTGATATCGACCTTCGGCTTGCTGAATGTAACACCGCCTTCAGATGCCTCATCTGCCTCACTCAGTACCTTGGCCATGTGCAGCAATGCCTTGGATGGAATACAACCAACATTCAGACAAACACCGCCGAGCGTGCCGAAACGCTCGACCAATACTGTGTCAACGCCGAGATCGGCTGCCCGAAATGCTGCAGTGTATCCACCGGGTCCCGAGCCGAGTACCAGCAACGCACAATTAAGGTCGGCTTTGCCGGCATGGGTCGATGTCGACATGTCGCTATCGTTTCCTTGCTTGCTCTTTATATCCGCATCTTTTGCACTTCCTTGCGAGTCATCGTCATTGACTGATGAAGTCGTTTCATCGCTAGCATCAGCCGCTTCAATTCCGGCGATGACACTGCCTTCAGATACCCGATCGCCGACTGATACGTTCATCGACTTGATAACGCCCTTGACCGGTGAGGGGACGTCCATAGTGGCCTTGTCGGACTCAAGGGTAATTAACGGGTCTTCGGCCTCAACCGAATCACCCGGGCCGACGAGAATCTCAATGATCTCTATGTCTTCAAAATCGCCGATGTCCGGCACTTTGACCGTGGTCGTAATACTCATTAGTCAATCTCCTTGGGCGGCGACCACTGTCGGCCGTCGCGAAACCGATGCTTGCACCTTGCAGTTATCGGGACTTACAGCAGAAGTCGCCGGGGATCTTTGAGTGCCTGGCAAAGATATGCGGTGAATCGTGCCGCCTCGGCGCCATCGATTACCCGATGATCGTAAGACAGGCTGATCGGCAGTATCAGACGTGGCACAAACTTTTTGCCATTGTAAACCGGTATCATACGGCTTCGCGTCAGGCCGAGAATGGCAACTTCCGGCGCATTGACAATCGGCGTGAACGAAGTGCCGCCGATACCGCCAAGACTCGAAATACTCATCGATCCGCCCTGCATTTCACCCGGCTTCAATTTACCATCGCGGGCTCTTGCGCTGACCTCGCTCATCTCGTCAGCCAATTCGAGAATCCCCTTGCTATCGACATCCCTGAACACAGGAACCACCAGACCACCCGGTGTATCGACGGCAATGCCTATGTGAAAGTATTTTTTATAGACAAGCCTCTGTCCATCCGGTGTCAGTGAAGAATTGAAGTTCGGAAATTCCTTTAGCGCAGTGGACAGCGCCTTCATGGCGAAGGCTAGTAGTGTAATTTTGGTAGACGATTTGCGACGTGCAAGTTCCTCGTTTATTTCCTTGCGGAAGGCTTCAAGGTCGGTAATGTCCGATTCGTCGTTATGGGTAACGTGGGGTATGTTGAGCCAGGCCCGATGCAGATGTGCACCAGATATTTTTTTGATGCGTGAAAGATCTGTTACCTCAACTTCGCCGAATTTGCTGAAGTCGACTTCGGGCATTTGCGGAATGCCCACGCCTTCAACGGTACCATGCTGTGTGGCAGGTTCCGACAGACGAGCCTTGATGTATTCCTTGATGTCGCTTTTGAGTATTCGTCCCTTGGCGCCGCTGCCTCGAATCTGATTGAGATCTGCGCCAAGTTCACGGGCGAAGCGTCGAATACCCGGGCTTGCGTGAGGCAGGGCACCACCAGCTCGCTCTACCGGTGGTGGCAAACTCGTTGGTGGCGACCGCCGGCTTGACCGTGATATGTCACGATTTCCATCGTCGCCAGACTTGAGTCTGGAAGCGTCATCGGTTGCTGGTTTATCTTCGCTCGATCCTTTATCTTCGTCTTTGTCGGCATCATCGACTTGTGCTTTATCCTCACCGGTTTCGTCGGTCCTGGATGAGTCGTCATTGCTGCTCACATCATTCGGTTTACGATCTTCATCACCGTCATCACCGCCGGATGGATCAGCATCGGACGAATCCTCGCCTGGTTTCATTCTTGCCACCAGGCTGCCTTCCGATACCTTATCGCCAACCTTGACGGTTACCTCGTCTATGGTGCCATCGGCAGGAGAAGGCACATCCATGGTGGCCTTGTCGGATTCAAGCGTAATGAGCGGATCTTCGGCTTTAACCGTGTCACCGGATGAAACCAGTATTTCTATGATCTCGACGTTGTCAAAATCGCCGATGTCGGGAACCTTGATCTCGATTGTGTCAGGCATGTTCAACCCTCCTTAGTTATACCGTTCGCGGGTTGGGCTTTTTGGGATCGACGCCGTATAGCTTGATGGCGTCTTTCACCTTGCTCACAGCAATCAGATCTTCGTCAGCCAGGGACTTTAACGCTGCAACGGCGACGTAATGACGATCTACTTCGAAGAACCGCCTGAGTTCGGCACGCGTGTCGCTCCGTCCAAATCCGTCGGTGCCAAGAACGGTATAGCGTTGCGGGATGAACTGTCGAATTTGATCGGCGTGGGCACATATATAATCCGTAGCCGCGACAACCGGCGCATTGTCACCGGACAAACACTGAGTAACATAGGGTTGTCGCTGTTTACCGCCGGGATGAAGAAGGTTGTAGCGTTCGTTATCACGACCTTCACGGGCCAGTTCATTGAAGCTGGTTACGCTCCAGACATCGCTGTCAATATCGAAATCATCCTTAAGCAGTTTTGCGGCAGCCAGGACTTCGTTAAGAATGGTGCCTGAGCCGAGCATATGCACCAGCAGCCTCTTACTGCGACGCCGTGACTTGCTCAGGCGATGCATGCCTTTCAGTATGCCTTCCTCGGCACCATCGGGCATTGCTGGATGCACGTAGTTCTCGTTCATGCAGGTGATGTAGTAATAAACATTTTCCTGTTCCTTGTACATGCGTCGCATACCGTCTTGAATAATCACTGCCAGCTCGTAAGCATAAGCGGGATCGTAGGCGATGCAGTTGGGAATGGTGGCGGCGAGTACATGACTGTGACCGTCCTGATGCTGCAGACCTTCGCCGTTTAAGGTGGTTCGACCAGCGGTGCCGCCGATCAGGAAGCCGCGCGCCTGTATGTCTCCGGACGCCCAGGCCAGATCACCAACCCGTTGAAAGCCGAACATGGAATAGAAAATAAAAAATGGCACCATCGGCAGATTATGATTACTGTAAGACGTCGCTGCGGCCATCCACGACGACATCGCACCGGCCTCATTGATCCCTTCCTGTAGCACCTGACCTTTTTTGTCTTCCCGGTAGAACATCAGGTGATCGTGATCTTCCGGCTCGTACAGTTGCCCTTTGGGAGAATAGATACCCAATTGCCGGAACATGCCTTCCATGCCGAAGGTGCGCGATTCATCCGGTACGATAGGCACGACCCGGCTGCCGATGTTTTTATCCCGTATCAGCGTGGTGAGAATTCGCACGAATGCCATGGTGGTGGAAATTTCCCGCTCACCTGTTCCTTCAAGCTGCGATTTAAATGCAGTGAGTTCAGGCACCTTCAGCGATTCGGATTCAGTCAGGCGCGTTGGCAGGTAGCCGCCCAGTTCCTTGCGTCGTGCCTTCATGTAAACCATTTCCGGACTGTCTTCAGGAGGCCGGTAGTAGGGCGCGTCGACGACCTCTTCGTCATTAAGCGGAATGTTGAAGCGATCGCGAAATGCCAGCAAGGAATCTTCCGCCATTTTCTTTTGTTGGTGGGTGATATTCTGACCTTCGCCGGATTCACCCATGCCATAGCCCTTCACGGTTTTGGCGAGAATGACGGTTGGTTGACCGGTATGAGCGATAGCCGCTGCATAAGCGGCAAAGACCTTGTGCGGATCGTGACCGCCGCGATTGAGTCGCCAGATATCCTCGTCTGTCATGTTCGAGACCATGGCTTTGAGTTCTGGATATTTACCGAAAAAGAAATCGCGGGTGTAGGCGCCACCGTGGGCTTTGAATGCCTGGTATTCGCCGTCGACCGCCTCCTCCATGCGCTTTTTCAGCAGGCCCTGGGTGTCGCGCATCAACAGGGGATCCCAGTACGAGCCCCAGATGACCTTGATGACGTTCCAGCCTGCGCCGCGAAATTCGCCTTCGAGTTCCTGGATAATCTTGCCATTGCCACGCACCGGACCGTCGAGACGTTGCAAATTGCAATTGACCACGAAGATCAGATTGTCGAGCTGTTCGCGGCCGGCCAAGGAAATAGCGCCCATGGACTCCGGCTCGTCCATTTCGCCATCGCCCATGAATGCCCATACCTTGCGATTGGCTGTGTCGAGCATTTCGCGATGATGCAGGTACTTCATGAAACGCGCCTGATAAATCGCCTGGAGTGGACCAAGACCCATGCTGACCGTCGGGAATTGCCAGAATTTCGGCATGAGCCAGGGGTGGGGATACGACGACAAGCCCGGTTGTTCTACCTCCTGGCGAAAGCCTTCCATCTGCTCTTCGCTGATGCGTCCTTCAAGGTAAGCGCGGGCGTAAATACCCGGCGCGGAGTGACCCTGAAAGAAAATCATGTCGCCGCCGTGATTTTTATCCGGCGCATGCCAGAAATGATTGAATCCGACGTCGTATAACGTTGCCGAGGAGGCAAAACTCGCAATATGACCGCCTAGTTCGGATTTCATGCGGTTGGCGCGAACCACCATGGCCAAGGCATTCCAGCGGATCAATGATCGAATCTGCCATTCGAGTGCCGGATCGCCGGGACTGCGTTTTTCAAGCGCCGCCGGAATGGTGTTCAGATAGGCGGTGGTGGCGCGATAGGGAATATGTGTGCCGGAGCGGCGTGCCTGTTCGATCAGATGTTCGATCAGGAAGTGGGCGCGTTCGGGACCTTCGCGCTCCAGTACGGCTTCAAGTGCCTCACTCCATTCCCGGGTCTCGAGCGGGTCGACATCGTTGTTATTGCGCGGCTCGTTCATGTGCGAATATCTCCTGAATCTCGCTTTTGAATCCGCCACGGAACATGCTTGGCGGACTTTGGTTTTCGCCGCTAATGTGACACTATACGGCGCCCGCCAGCGGCGGATTTTTTATCGTTTGTACAATCTTAGCATGGAACAATCGACGCTCTGCGAGCGACGAATCGGCTAACCGCATAAGGTTGATATGGCAATGATTTCAGGCATGTTCAGGACAACCAATTGATGAGTAATTTGCGACAGCACAAGTCGGGTATCAGGGAGCTTAAGTAACATGAGCCAACTGCTTGCACCCCATGGAGGCACACTGGTTTCACGATTGGTGGATGACGAGCGTGCTGAAGCGCTGCGGCAAATTTCGCTCGAACTGCCGTCGTGGACACTTAACAGACGCCAACTATGTGACCTTGAATGTCTGCTGAATGGGGCATTCTCACCGTTGAGGGGATATCACGATCGTAGTGCATACGAGTCGGTTCTGGATAATGCACGTCTACCCGGGGGCGAAGCATGGCCACTCCCGGTGGTGCTGGATGTCGATGCGGCGTTTGCCGAGAAAATCGAGATTGGTGCGATAGTGGCGTTGCGCGATGCTGAAGGCTTCATGCTGGCGGTGTTGACGGTCAACGACAAGTGGGAAGCCGACAAAGAACGTGAGGCAGAGGCTGTCTATGGCACCATCGATGGTGCGCATCCGGGGGTTGATCTGTTGCGTCGTGAGATCAATACGATTTATCTCGGTGGCTCGATCGAAGGTGTTCAACTACCCGGTCACTATGAATTCGGCAGCCTGTGGTTTTCTCCGGCAGAAATTCGTGCCCAATTCGAGCGCAGCGGCTGGAATCGTGTTCTGGCGTTTGAAACCTCACGCCCCATACACCGTGTACATCGCGATATTATCGTCAAGGCGGCGCGTGAACATGGCCTGCATATCCTGCTGCATCCGGTAGTCGGCGTCAGCAAGCCGGGTGATTTGCATGAACACGGCCGGATTCATTGCTACCAAGCCGTGCTGAAACGATTCCCTGCGCACATGACGCAGCTTGCTTTATTACCACTGGCGATGCGCATGGCCGGTCCCCGCGAATCCCTGCTACATGGATTAGTGCATCAAAATTTTGGCTGTAGCCACTTCCTGGTCGGGCCTGACGATGGTTCACCACCGGATGTTGAGCGTGGCGCGCGATTTTACGGCGAGTATGAAGCGCAGGAGTATCTGGATCGTTGGCGAGATGAACTCGATATCGAACCGGTATTCGTCGAACGACATCGTTATCATCGCCAGCAACAGGCGTTCCTGTCGGCATCGCAGTCTAAAGATAATGGTGAAGAGGTGAGCGAAGGAGAGCTTCGTTCACGCATGATGCGCGGCGAGGAAATCCCCGAATGGGTCAGTTTCCCGGAAGTGCTCGAGTCATTGTCACGAGTTTATCCTGAACGTAATCGTCAGGGATTTACGCTATTTTTCACCGGCCTTTCCGGATCCGGCAAGTCCACCCTGGCACGAATCATATATGCCAAACTGGTAGAAGATGGTCGGCGTCCGGTGACCCTGCTGGACGGGGATATCGTCCGTCAGAACCTTTCCAGTGAGCTCGGCTTCTCACGCGCCCATCGCGATCTCAATATTCGTCGCATCGGTTACGTGGCCAATGAAATTACACGTAATGGCGGGGTGGCGATTTGTGCGCCTATCGCGCCTTATCGTGATACCCGTCGCGCCATACGCGGATTGATCGAGGAGAACGGTGCATTCATAGAAATTCATGTGTCGACACCGCTCGAGGTATGTGAGCAACGTGATCGCAAAGGTTTATACGCCAAAGCACGCAAAGGCATTATTCCTGAGTTCACCGGTGTAAGCGATCCTTACCACGTTCCCGAACATGCTGAACTGGTCATCGATACCAGTGACATCTCACCAATGGAAGCAGTTCAGCAGGTATTGTTGTTTCTGTTGCAGGAAGGTTACATCGACTATCGAGACTAATGTTCCACGATGATACAGTGATCGATTCGGACACATCGACCTTTGACTAAATATCGAAGATTGATGCGTTGACATTCAACTGAGTACTTCCATTACCGTCGACACCTTCATTGATGAGATCAACATCGAGTTCTACTCGGAATGATCGCCCATCACATGGACCACTCGATCGGGTGGCGATGAGACTGTAGATCCTTGACTCCTGGTTATTGATGGGGTTGTCTCCGGTTATCCCATCGAAGTCGCTGATAATCCAGTTAACACCGCCGAGAGATTGGGTATCCCAGTCGCCAATCCCGTTCCCATACGGGCCGTCGACCTCCATGACAATGAGTGAGTCAGGTTTTGGACCGACTGAATCATCGAAGTCAAACACAGTCATGCTGCAGGAGACACAATCGAAAGTCAGTTCAATGGCATCCATCAGGTTACCGTCAGGTTGGGGCGCTGGTTCCAAATCGATCGCGCTCGCCGAGCCACAGTTAAACGATGGGCCTGATGGGCCCGTAGTCAGGGCGTGAGCTGGCAGGGCTACGG
>BQJD01000026.1 GCA_021604525.1 marine bacterium B5-7
GTGCCGGAATCCTGAACACCGACAGCAGTCCGAGCAAGGCAACGACTGCCGCGACTATCGCCACTGCGGCCGGGTTTGCGAGGCTGGTTTGAGTCAGGCGCATACGGCCGCTCCACTAAGGGTCAATCGAGGGTCATTCCGAAGATCGCAGATACATTGACCGCAGACAAGTATAAAGGTGCGGAGGAATATACCGAATGTCAGGGCGTGTGGGGAACCGGATGACGCGGGACATCACGAAAGTAGGCCAAACGTGGGCATCCCCACTTCCGAACTGATCGGGGTGAGAAGATTTGATTTGGATCGCTCCAAGGCGATCCTCACTTCTTCGAGTCGCCCGCGGCATCCATACGGCTGTATTTCTGCGTTACGATAAGTGTGGCATCAGCGATGGCTACCGCGGTCTCGAATTCCTTCGCTCTTTCGGGGTAATCAGCATTGTCGCTATTCGTAACTTTTGCTGTCTGGCTTTCTGGGTACACTCACGTCTGCTAAGACAATCGAGCGATACTATCATCGCGCTCTTACCCAGGACCCTATACCAATGTTCGAAAAACTCGGCCTGATTCACCCGCTTCTCCCGCCCGCCGCCGGCCTGACGGCGCTGTTTGCCGGTGCAATCATCATCAACCTGATCACCAAGTACGTGCTGCTCGCCACTGTCCGAGCGCATGCGAAACGATCCGCCCAGACCTGGGATGACGCGCTGGTTGCGCACAATGTCTTCGGTCGTCTCGTGCAAGTGGTGCCGGCGCTGATCGTGTTTGTCGGCGTGCCATTCGTCCCTGGCCTATCGGAAGGTATTGCACAGCTTATGCGCAATGTTGCCATGGGCTTCATGGTGTTGATGTTGACGCTTGCGCTGACTGCCGCGCTAAGCGCAGCAAACACGATCTACGCATCTTCACCTGTTGCAAAAGACCGTCCGTTGAAAGGGTTTGTGCAACTGATGCAGATCGTCATCTGGGTCCTGGGTGGGGTGATGATGATAGCGGCGGTGCTGGACCGATCGCCGCTGCTGCTGCTCAGCGGTTTTGGCGCGATGACCGCTATTTTGCTGCTGATATTCAAGGACACGATTCTTTCGCTGGTTGCTAGCGTGCAAATCACAGCGCAGGACATGGTGCGCGTCGGTGACTGGATCGAGATGCCGCAGTTTGGCGCCGACGGCGACGTGGTTGACGTGCAACTCCACACCGTCAAGGTGCAAAACTGGGACAAGACAATCACGACGGTTCCGACGCATCGGTTGATTACCGACTCGTTCAAGAATTGGCGCGGCATGTCGGAGACGGGTGCCCGGCGAATCAAGCGAGCTATTTATATCGATGTGTCTACTATTCGGGCGCAGACAGAACAAGAGATTGCGCACTTTAAACGTTTCGCGCTCCTGAAGGACTACATCAAGAACAAACAACAGGAACTGGCCGACTATAATGCGGGACTGCCAATGGAGGTGGACGCAGAGGTCAACCAGCGTCGGCTGACGAACGTTGGTACGTTTCGTGCTTACGCTTACAATTACCTGAAGAACCATCCAAAAATCGACAAAAACATGACGTTGATTGTGCGTCAGCTCAGCCCGGGCCCTGAAGGACTGCCCCTGGAAATGTATTGCTTCACGAACACGACCGAATGGGTCGAGTATGAAGGTATCCAGTCAGACATCTTCGATCACCTGCTCGCAATCGTGGCGGAATTTGGACTGCGTCTGTATCAGAAGCCGGCGGGGTCAGATTTCGCGAATCTCAGGTGAGAAGTTGGACATTTATTTGTTCCAATTCAACCGGCTACTCAACGAAAAAAAGCCGCTCGAATCGTGCAAGAGCGGCTTTGTTCCCAATGCGTGGTCGGGGTGAGAAGATTTGAACTTCCGGCCCCTGCCTCCCGAAGACAGTGCTCTACCAGGCTGAGCTACACCCCGTGTACGAATATATGTGTGCCGTGGGTCGCTTTGATCGGATATCAGAAAGTCCGGGCGACTGAGAACTCGGCGAGGTTCTCGAGGGCCTGCCGGTATCGGGAATCGGGCAGACATTTGAGCGCTTGTTTGGCCAGATTTGCCTCGGCAACCGCTCGGCGCGAAGTGTACGCAAGTGCACCGGTAGATTCAATTATTTGTGTAATTCGGGTGATGCTCTCCCGGTCACCGTTTTCAATGGCGTTGCGAATGATTTCCTGATCAGCCTTGCTGGCTGTTTTCATGGCCTGTATCACCGGCAGGGTGGGCTTACCCTCGGCCAGGTCATCGCCGGGATCTTTACCCATGGAGGCCGCATCCTGGGTGTAATCGAGCATATCGTCGACGATCTGAAATGCCGTGCCGAGATGCCGTCCATAGGCAGCCAGTCCAAGGTATACCGATTCATCTGCATCACTTATAACAGCGGCCAGTTGTCCAGCGGACTCAAACAGTTTGGCGGTCTTGCGGGTGATTGTTTCGAGGTATTGATTCTCGGTGAGGTCGGCCGAGTGGGCGTTGAGCAACTGCATGACTTCGCCTTCGGCGATGCGGTTGGTGGTATGGGCCATCACATCCATTACCGCCATTTTGTTGGTCTTGACCATCATCTCAAAGGCGCGGGAATACAGAAAATCTCCCACCAGCACGCTGGCCTCATTGCCCCAAACGGCATTTGCGGTGGCGTTACCCCGTCTCAAGTCAGAATTGTCTACCACGTCGTCGTGGAGCAGGGTGGCGGTGTGGATAAATTCGATTACTGCTGCAAGCAATACGGCATTTTGATTGGTATCGTCCAGTCCGAGGGTCCGGCTGCAAAGCAGAAGAGTCAATGGTCGAAGGCGCTTGCCGCCACTATTGATAATGTAGGCGCTCAAGCTGTTGATCAGCGCGATATCGGAGTTCAGGTTCCCTTTAATACACTGGTTAACGGCTTGCATTCCCGATTCCACAAGCTGTGCGGCATCGCTAAGCAGGTTTCGGCTGGCTTGCTCTGTGGACAATATGCCGACTTCGGCTGTGTCAAGATTCGCGGGAGACCCTGGATTCATTTCCTGAAGCGATCAAGTAAAGGGGTGAATACGGAATTTGCGGTAGCTTAAGGGTTAAATACTGTTGTTGGAGTATTATTATAAGTTCTTTGACCGATTTATGCGGTATCGGTTTCAGGTATGTGAAGTAAACGCCGGGGAACATTGACGTAGCCCCCAAGAGTCACTAAAATCGCGCGGTTTTACAGATTCACGCTTTAGCGGAGAAAACCAGATGTACGCGGTAGTAGAAACCGGTGGCAAGCAGTACAAGGTCGCGGTTGGCGACACCCTCAAGGTAGAGAAATTACCCGTTGAAGCCGGTGAGTCGATTTCACTCGATCGGGTTCTTATGGTCGCCGATGGCGAAAATGTCGAGGTAGGCAAGCCGGTTCTGGAAGGTCGCGCGGTTGCGGCAACTGTTCTGGCTCAGGGGCGTGGTGAGAAGATCCGGGTGTTCAAGATGAAGCGTCGCAAGGGCTACCGACGAACCCAAGGTCATCGGCAGTCCTATACGGAACTTGAGATTACCTCGATTAATTGATTTCAAACCTGTTATTGGCCGGTGTTCACCGCGCACATGACAGCAATTTTCCGGAGCCCTCAGTAGATGGATTCTGGCAAGTTTTCGGAGATATAAAACGAAATGGCACATAAAAAAGCAGGCGGCAGTTCACGCAACGGTCGCGATTCAGAATCCAAACGACTCGGCGTCAAGCGCTACGGTGGCCAGAGCGTCCTGGCCGGTAATATTATTGTTCGCCAGCGTGGCAGCGCGTTCCATCCCGGTGAAAATGTCGGCATGGGTCGCGATCACACATTGTTCGCCTTGACCGAAGGAAACGTTAAGTTCAGCGTCAAGGGCCCGCGTAATCGAAGAACGGTGAGCGTGGTTACCGAGTGAACGATTGACAAGTTTCGGAACGACCCCGCTCATCAGGCGGGGTTTTTTCGTTATGGACCAGAGCCTGTCTCAACATGGCTGCAACCCACAAATGCTCATCTACCCATGTAAACTGCGCGCTTTCTCTCCCATTTGCCTTGTTCTGACGGCGTTCGCTCACTTTGAGTCAGGTTTTACAAAAGTCATGACATGGACAAATTACGGACCATATTCGTGTCAAAGTCGGAAAACATCTGTTAATAAATTTTGAGTAATTATGAAGTTCGTCGATGAAGCGATTATCTCGGTGCATGCAGGTAACGGCGGCCACGGCTGCTTAAGCTTCCTGCGCGAGAAGTTTAGACCCATGGGAGGCCCCGATGGTGGCGACGGTGGGCGTGGAGGCGACGTGGTGCTGATTACCGACGAAGGCATCAACACGTTAGCCGATTTCCGTTTCACGCGCACATTCAAAGCCAGGACGGGCGTCGGCGGTGCCGGCAAGAATCGTGCGGGTAAAAGAGGCGATGATTGCATTATCAAAATGCCGTCCGGGACCCTGGTATACGATGCAGATACTGGAGAATTGATCATTGACATGGCGACGGTATCGACACCGTTCGTGATCGCCCAAGGTGGCTACGGAGGCGCCGGGAATGCGCGTTTCAAGAGCAGCACAAACCAGGCACCGAGACGAACCACGCTGGGCGCGCCGGGCGAAGAGCGGCGCCTGAAACTGGAGCTGCGCGTACTTGCGGATGTCGGCCTTCTCGGCTTGCCTAATGCGGGCAAATCGACACTGCTTCGAGCCATTTCCAATGCTCGTCCGCGTGTGGCCGAGTATCCGTTTACCACACTGCACCCGGAGCTGGGTGTCGTCGATATGGGTTCGTTCGATGGTTTTGTGGTAGCAGATATTCCCGGTCTGATTGAAGGCGCGGCCGGCGGTGCTGGACTTGGCATACGATTCCTTAAACACCTGATGCGTACCCGCCTGCTATTACATATTGTCGATATATCGGGCATGGATCCGGAAACCGAACCGGTTCAGGCGATTCGCACCATAGAAAATGAAATTGATGCATTCAAGAACGACCTCGACAGCATGCCCCGCTGGCTGGTGTTTAATAAGATCGACTGCTTCGAGTCGGACGAGGCGCAGCGTATTGTTAACGAGATCGTCGCGACAATTGACTGGCAGGGGCCCGCATATCTGTTGTCAGCGGTAACTGGTGCCGGCTGTGACCTGCTGATACGTGATATCGCTAGTGGGCTTAAAGAGATGCGTGAGAGCGAGCAGCACGCCAAGGGCGAAGCTTAATGGCAAACAATCTTCGTCCCACACGTCGACGGCGATGGGTCATCAAAATAGGAAGCGCCTTGCTGACCGGCCTGAAGGATGGCTTGAATCAGGCCATGATCGATCGATTGGCATCGATGATCGCCGCTGTTCGCGGTGAGGTGGATATTGTGGTGGTTTCATCCGGCTCTATTGCCGAAGGGCTGCAGCGGCTAGGCTGGCATCAGCGACCCCATGAGATCTATAAATTGCAGGCGGCAGCCGCTGTTGGGCAGATGGGTTTGATTCAGGCGTATGAAACTGCCTTCGGTGCCCACGGTATTAAAACGGCGCAAGTATTGCTGACCAGTGATGATCTTGATAACCGCAAGCGTTATCTGAATGCGCGCAGTACGCTTACAGCGTTACTGAACTTCGGGGTCGTTCCGGTAATTAACGAGAACGATACCGTCATTACGGAAGAAATCCAGTTCGGTGACAACGATACCCTGGCAGCACTCGTTGCCAACCTTCTTGAGGCAGAATATATGATTCTGTTTACCGATAAGGACGGCCTGTACGATCGTAATCCAGACCTTTATGACGATGCGAGGTTAATCGATCGGGTCAAGGCAGGAGATGCTCGTCTTGAAGAATTTGCCGGTGCCGGTGGGGTGCTTGGTCGCGGTGGCATGTTAACCAAAGTACGGGCAGCGCAAAAAGCCGCACGCTCGGGAACCCGTACAGTCATTGCTGCGGGGACACGTGATGATGTTCTCAAGGGTTTATTGAATGGCCAGGTACACGGCACGTTATTTGAACCAGCCTCCGGGCCAATCGCGGCACGCAAACGCTGGCTGGCAGGCCAGATGCGAGTTAGCGGGCGGTTGATACTGGATGATGGCGCAGTGCGGGTGTTGAAGGCAGCGGGAAGAAGTCTATTGCCGGTTGGCGTCACTGCCGTCGAAGGGGAATTTGAACGCGGTGCGCTGGTAGCCTGTTTTGACCGTGTCGGCATGGAAATCGCTCGCGGACTGATCAACTACGCGTCGACCGATGCAGTTCGTATTGCCGGTTTCGCCAGCGAACGAATCGAGGCTATTCTGGGGTATATCGACGAGCCCGAACTGATTCACCGCGATAATATGGTTTTGGTGGCCGATCCGGCTGATACGCTCGTATAGTAGATAGCTCGAAGCAGATGGCCTGCAGGTGTGACACCTGGCTGGTGGACTCGTTACACATGCCTGCGGCGCATGTGTGACAAACTCAAGGAAGGTTTAGGGTGCTTAGGGTGTGGGGCCGGTTAAACGCCCCACATCCCGAACCCGGATTCCGAACAGAACCCAGCGGAGCCTGTCAGGCGCTGATGGCCTTTAGCCGAGTGTTCAGACGGCTTTTCAGACGACTGGCTTTATTGCGGTTTTGCAGGTTTTTGCGTGCCGAGCGATCAAGCAGGGATGAGGCGGTGCGGTAGGCTTCGGTTGCCTCTTCCTTATTACCGGCCTCGACAAGCTTGATAAACTTCTTGATCTGGGTCCGCATTGCCGAACGCTGTGAAACATTCAACTCGCGTCGGACGATATTCTGCTTGGCACGCTTGCGCGCCTGGGGCGAATTGGCCAATTGGGGCTCCTTGGTGAAAATCAGTTTGGTTGGCTGCATCGGGTGACAGTGCTGTCGTCACGGAATGCGTCCAACGCGTAACTCTAAACCGCGCGAATGTGCCAGAATCCGGCCCTTCAGTCAATAACAACAGTAATTATCTTAAAGTGCTCACTAACCCTGAATGTCCCTGAAATTACTTAAATCGACGTCCGTCGTTGGCATCATGACACTGGTCTCGCGCATATCGGGTCTGGTTCGCGACATGGTGTTTGCCCAGTTTCTGGGTGCCGGTCTGCTGGCAGATGCATTTTTTATCGCCTTCAGAATTCCGAATTTTCTACGTCGAATATTTGGCGAAGGGGCATTCACTGTTGCCTTTGTGCCAGTTTTCTCAAGCGTTCATGAGCACAGAAACCCCGAAGAGGTCAGGCGTTTCCTGGCGCTGATGTCCGGACGACTCGGCCTGATTCTGATCTTACTTAGTCTTGCCGGTATCGTCTTTGCGGCACCCATCGTATCGATATTGGCGCCTGGTTATACGGATGATCCGGTGAAGTTTGCAGCAACCGTCGATACTTTGCGACTAACATTTCCCTATTTGTTTTTTATCTCGCTGGTGGCCATGTCGGCGGGTATTCTGAATACCTGTGGTCGCTTCGCAGCGGCGGCGATTACGCCTGTCTTCCTGAATATTTCTCTGATAGCGGCCGTCCTGTGGTTGATGCCTTTGTTGGATAATGCCGCCATTGCACTTGGCTCGGGTGTGTTGATTGCAGGCGTTGTGCAGCTATTGTTTCAGTTGCCGCATCTACGCAGGGAAGGTCTCGTGCCGCGCCCCGCGCTATTCGCCCGTGAACAGGAAAAAGGCGATATAGATACTGCTGTAGGCAAAGTGTTTCGACTCATGCTGCCAGCAATTTTCGGCTCGTCGATTGCTCAGCTCAATGTTCTCGTCAATACCATACTGGCATCGTTCCTGGTCACTGGCAGCGTATCGTGGCTTTACTATTCCGATCGGCTCATGGAATTTCCCTTAGGTGTATTTGGTGTTGCTCTGGCGACGGCTATTTTGCCTGGGCTGTCACGTTCATTTGCCAATGATGACACTGACAGCTTCAACAGGAGTCTGAATGTGGCCCTTCGCTGGACGCTGCTCATCAGTATTCCGGCTGCGGCAGGCCTGGCCATTTTGTCGGTGCCATTGTTGGCAACGATGTTTAACTATCGAGAATTCAGCGCGCATGATGTGTTGATGTCGGCCGCGGCTTTACGTGCCTATGCGGTTGGTCTGGTGGGTTTTGTGTTCGTCAAGATTCTGGCACCGGGGTTTTTTGCTCGCCAAAATACCGCCACGCCAGTAAAGATCGGCGCATTGTCCATGGTGGTTAATCTGTTTTTCTCACTGGCCTTGTTTACCTGGCTGGCTCATGTTGGACTGGCTGTGGCAACCAGTATTGCGGCTATCGTCAATGCTTCATTGCTTGGTTATACACTTAAAAAACAGGGTGTTCTCAAGGTTGAATCCGGCGTGAAACGTCTTGGGTTTCAGGTTATCGTAGCCACGTTGGCAATGATGGTGGTGATCTGGCTGATGGCTGGATCCGATGCGGACTGGCTCGATACGCAGGCTGTTTATAGAATAGGGCGGCTTGCCTTGACGGTGGTCGTTGGCATTGCTGTTTATATCGCCACCCTGGGATTACTCGGCGTGAGGCCTGGTCAGCTGGTTATTAAAGATGCCTGAAGTCATTTTATTTGAGAACATCGCCCGAATCGGGCCACCCGGAGATACGCAGATTTTTTCCCTGCCAGAGGCACGCGCCATGTTGCCTTTGGTGATACGTGTGACTCGTCAGGCAGCAGAAGAACTTTCACCGGTACAATCGCGACTTAGGCGAATGCTGTCGTGCGATCCGCGGCTGCCGTCGGTTGAAGCCGATTTTGAGGGTGTAGTGCGTGCCTGGATTGGTAAAATCGAGCGACTCGGACTCATCGCCGATGGGCTGTGGTGGGTGAGTTTTGATTTGGGGGAAGGCTATGTTTCCTGGCGTTATCCAGAGATACGCCTGGATTATTTTTATGCAAATGGTGAACGGCCGCGCGATCGTCGCAAAATTAGCGAGGTTTGCGAACAGTTCATACCCGATTGGGTCCACTGACGCTCCACGGAAATCCATACTTCATGCGTGTATTTGATCTCGACGACAGCGTCGCCGGTGACCTCGGCCATAGTCCTGGCGCCGGTGCAGTTGCCATTGGTAATTTCGATGGCGTTCATTTGGGCCATCGCCAGGTGATTGGCGAAGTCGTGGAACGGGCAAAAAAACTTGGCGTGATTTCCTCGGTGATGACCTTTGAACCCTATCCGAGAGAATACTTCAATCCGACCAACGCGCCTGCAAGATTGACGACTTGTCGTCAGAAAATGGCATTGTTCGCTCAAACCGGGATAAATCGCGCGTATTGCGCACGGTTTGGTAAACGCCTCGCCACCACGACTGCCGAAGATTTTGTTAACAATATTCTGCTAACTCAGCTTAACGTCACCCATGTCACCGTGGGGGCTGATTTCCGTTTCGGCAGGGCGCGTCAGGGAGACGTTGGATTGTTAGCGGATATGGGTGCGCGCCACGGTTTTGGTGTTTCCGTGGTTGCCGATGTCGAAAACGACGGCAATCGTATCAGCAGTTCCCGAATACGCGCGTTACTCGCAGAAGGTCGACTTGAAGATGCCAGCAAATTGTTGGGTCGGCCGTTCGCCTACAGTGGTCGGGTCATTCATGGCGATAAACGGGGGCGAACCTGGGGATTTCCAACAGCGAATTTTGCAGTGCGTCGAGATAGTTTTCCACTCAGTGGCGTCTTCGTGGTCGAGGTAAGTGACACGAATGGATTTCATCGTTACGGCGTTGCAAATGTTGGACGCCGACCCACTATCAACAGTACTCGCTTGCTGATTGAAGCTTTCCTGTTTGATTTCTCAGGCGACTTGTATGGACAGCGCTTGCAGGTCACTTTCCTTGAGCGTATACGGGAAGAGCGTCGATTTGAAAGCTTCGATGCCTTGAAACAGCAAATTGGTGAAGACATCGAATTCGCACACAGACAGATTGACGCTGACATCATGAGTGATAGCAAAATCAAGGCGCAAAGGAAGGAAGGCTGATATGCGACGTGCGTTTATTGTGTTCACACTGGTTAGTTCGATCGTCGTGGTGATTGATCAATTAACAAAATGGCTTGCGGAATCGAAGCTGTTTGCCGGTGATCCATTTTCGTTAACCGGTTTTCTTAACCTGACCCTTGTCTACAATCGTGGTGCGGCATTCGGTTTTTTGAACGATCAATCAGGCTGGCAGGTTGCATTGTTTTCAATTATCGCCATCGCTGTAATCGGCTACATGATTTACCATATTCGAAGTGAGGTACATTCAAACGGCCTCGTTATCTTTGCCTATGGAATGATTGCCGGCGGCGCAGTGGGTAATTTGATTGATCGGCTTGCATACGGTTATGTAATCGACTTCATTGATTTTTACATTCGCGAGTGGCATTTCTGGATATTCAACATGGCCGACAGCGCGCTTACGGTTGGTGTTGTCTTGTTATTTGCAGCTTCGTTTTTTGAATCCCGAACATCCGTTTCTACACTTGGCGCTAAAGAACAATCCACGCGCAATGCTGCGAGTGAATCGCCGGGACAGTCATCTGAAGATACGAATCATTTATGATGAACGGAATCATTTCGCACGGTGCACGCCTGACCATTCATTACGAGCTCAAATTACCGGGCGGTGAGGTATTTGAATCAACATTTGCAGGCGAGCCAGAGTCTTTTACTGTTGGCTCGGGCGAGTTTCATAACCCAATTGAAGATCGCATAATCGCCATGTTACCGGGAGACACGCTTGACTTCATTATCGGGGCCAACGAGAACGCGTTTGGCATTCACGATCCGGACAAAACACATAGCCTGCCCACCAGTAGCTTCGAAGACGTGCCATGTAATACGGGTTCACTGGTAGAGTTTGAAATTGCCGGTGGAGAGAGGGTCAGTGGTCGCATTGAATGCGTCGAGGGCGACAATGTGGTGGTTGATTTCAATCACCCCTTGATCGGTCACGATGTGTGTTGCACGATACAGCTTCTAAACATCTCCTCCGATTAGGTTCGTTTATCTCAAGTTTGTCATGAAAGTCATATTAGCCAATCCGCGAGGATTTTGTGCCGGTGTTGACCGGGCAATCGAAATTGTCGAACAGTCCATTCAAAAATACGGCGCACCGATATATGTGCGTCATGAAGTTGTCCATAATCGATTCGTCGTCAATCGTCTTCGTGATATGGGTGCCGTATTTGTCGATGAAATCGACGAAGTGCCACACGGCTCAGTGGTAATTTTCAGTGCCCACGGTGTTTCGCAAGCCGTGCGTATGGATGCCGATCGGGTGGGGCTGAATGTTCTTGATGCCACCTGCCCACTGGTCACCAAGGTTCACCGCGAAGTTCAAAAATATCGTCAAGAAAACGTCGAAGTGGTATTGATAGGGCACGCTGGTCACCCGGAAGTCGAAGGAACCATGGGGCAGGCGGCTGATGGAATCTATCTGGTTGAACGTCCTGAGGATGTCGATAATGTGGCGTGCCAGGACCCGGACAATCTCGCATACGTAACCCAGACAACCTTATCTGTCGATGATACCCGCCGCATCATAGCCGCCTTGAAACAACGTTTTCCGAACATAATGGGGCCGCGTAAGGATGACATCTGCTATGCGACACAAAACCGTCAGGATGCCGTCAAGGATCTTGCCAGGAAATGCGACATCCTTCTGGTTGTAGGTTCACCCAATAGCTCGAATTCCAATCGTCTGCGTGAGCTTGCTGAACAGCAGGGTATTCCAGGTTACCTGATAGATGGTGCGCATGAGATCGATCGAAAATGGATCGAAGGTAAAACATCGATCGGAGTTACTGCCGGTGCGTCAGCGCCGGAAAATCTCGTTCAGGAAGTTATCGAACAACTGGTATCGTGGGGTGCGGAGTCGGTGGAAAATCATACGACGCGCACCGAGAACGTGTCATTTGCCCTGCCGCTCGAGTTGCGATCGGCCTAAGGTTTTATTTCCAGCATTTATCGGTGCTGTCTGCGTTACCCGAGTCTTTTGCCTTCTGGTTTCCACCGGAATCAAGGGATATCTCGGCGCATGACTTATCCCTCGCCTGATAACCTGTCGCTGTAGCCTTGACAATATAGCCGCTGGCAGTGGTTGATACCTGCATAACGTAAAAATCGTCAGGACTTGTCGAGGTATAACCTATAGAGGCCAGGGAGGCTGTATAGCGCCCCGCGTTAGAGAAGAATTTCTCTTCGGCGTTGGCGATTTGCAGTAAGGCAAGCTGGGCATCGGCGCGTCTTGATGATTGCACATACTTGGTGTACGAACCGACTGCAACGGCACCGATAATGCCGAAAATGGCCACGGTAATCAAAAGTTCTATCAGCGTGAAACCCGCTTGGGTTTTACTCAAGGCGCGAAAATGCCTGACTCGACCTGTGCAATCATTTTCATCTCGAACAGGTCGAGTCGTAATGTCAGTCGACATGGCCGACGGGGCAGGGTATTTGATCATTAGTGAACGTTATCCTGGAACCAGTATGTTCGTACTATGTCATTTTCCAATTCAACCGGGATGATCTCGGTACCCACCAACACCTTGGGTGTTATCCCTTCAAGATTCGGGAAAATAATGGATACATTGGAGGCGATGCCCTCGCGTTGCAGTTGTAACGACCGATCTGCTTTTGTAAATGCGCCACCACCACTTTTATTTAAGTCTGCAATAGGAGCACCGTTGATGACATTCAAGGCATACACTCTGGATTTGCCAAGGCCATCTGCACCGCAGGCATCGTTATCATTTACTGTCGCTGCGGGCGTATAAGTGGTAAAAAATACATTACCTTCAGCGGTAATTGCTGTGGAGAGCGACTTTTCACCGGTTCCTTCCAGAGTGATATACCAACCCTTCTCGAGTGCCACGGATGTTGACGATTCCGGATCGGATATATCCGGCGACACGTTGTTAGTTACATTGAGTAGATCGCCGGCATACACCTTGGTGTAGCCAACAGTACCATCGGATTTTAATGGCGGTGTCGTAACGGCATGATCCTTGATCACATAAATGCGATCGGTGACAGCAGTAGATTTAGGATTCGAACGTACCCCCGAACCGATTGCCATTGATAAAAACGGATCGCCGATATCGGGCTCGATCAAGGCAATGTCCGGTGGATAGAAAAACCGCCGAAAGTTGGCTGCCGTGGATGTTGTTTCACTGGTATCCAACTGAAGATCGGCAACCACACCACCGATAATGCGTTTTGCCAATGTATCAACCAGGACATTGTTGATGTCGAATCGCCAAAGCTGTCCACCCATGTCAACGAAATAAAGTCGGTCTGCAACTCCATCGCTTGTAATATCGATCACGCGAATATCACCCGGTATGCTGTACTTCATGTCTGCCTGGGCATTGTCGGGTGTCGGTCCTGATGAAGGTCCACGCGTCCACCACAATATCTCACCGGTTTCAGCGTCGGCAATATATACCGCGTTACCGACATCGTCGTCTTCTCTAGTCGTTTTATCATCCTGATCGATATCGTAGCCACCACCAAAGATGATTACTTCACGAGTGACCAGTTTTGCATCACCACTGCTTGTGTCCTTTATGCGGATGCGCGCAAACTTGGGGCGTGACCATGTCTGTCCCAGCGAATACAGTTTACTGCTTGTTGATGAACTGCCTTCGAGAGTCCATAAATACTTTGGTGCGTTAGGCTGGGAGACATCGACAGCAAACACGTTCCGCCCGCCTCGACGTTGATTGAAGTACAGGTAGACGTGTTCTCCGGTTTCGGTCAGATCATTATCGCCCAGTATATTGCCATCGTTATCGACGTCATTAATCCAAAGGTCCATATTGCCGTCAAGGCCATATGAAATATCATCGGAATCTGCATTCTCATAGACAGTTTTCAGATTCTTAAGTGTCTGCGGTGGTATATACGACCATAGTTCCAGCCGGTTATTGCCATTATCGGTCAGGGTATCGAAGGCATGCAGAAAGCCATCGTTAGTGGTAATAAAGACGATGTCACGCTGCTTATCAACACCGTTAATGGTTTTTCTTTGGTAAGTTACGACAACTGGTTCTGAATGCAACGGCGCACCCATGAGTGAGCGTGCATCAGTCGTACTGTTATTTCCATTTTCATCTTTTACGTCATAACCCTGCGCCCACTTGATCATATTCTGGAAGGCGTCATTGCCAATCGGCGGGGTAATGCCAAGGAAGTCTTGTGTGATCAAAGAATTATTACCCAGTAATTTATTAACCGAATTGTTCAGATCCTTTATCGGTGAATCGGCGTCCGCCTGGGTATAGGTGTATACCGATTGAGCTCGGGAAGCGGGGTTGAATGCATTGGATTCGAATGCATTAAGTCGGCTTGCCAAACCGCCCTTGGTCGGTTCATTACCATCGGCGCCAACTGTGCTGTGAGTAAAAAAGCTCTTGGCAGTGCTTTTGAATTCACCGGAAGAGGTGACGGCGACTTTGCCATCGACATCGAGAATGCCAACATCGTCTTCGCCGTTATTATCGGCGTCAATTTTATTGCCCGCCCCATCGGTGATAAATCCGATCTGATATTTTTTAACATTACCGTTCCAGCTTGCCGTCGTGTTGGGTTTAAACATTGCGTAGTAGATGTTGTTGTTGTGCACTACACGATTAAACAGGTTGGCGGTAAAAGTTGGCGATGTAAATGTAGCATTGGATGCAAGGATTTCTTCAATGACTTTTTTGAAACTCGCTTGCAGTTCACCTTCATTGTTAGCGGTAAAGTACTTACCGCCAGTTTTCTCACTACCGGTTGCTGATAGCAGGGTATTGTCAGTTGTAAATCCGACCGAATAAGTGTTGATAGCCTGGACTCCATCCAGGTCGCTGTTGTCGGTTTTGTGCAGATATTCAGCAAGATCATCGAGACAGCTTTCAATACCGGCTTCACCAGAGCCGGTGACATGGGCGCAACTATCGGAATCGCCGAGACCGGCCGCTTCCAGCCAGCCGTGTATGTCAGAATCTGCGCCGCTATCCTTTGTCGGCAGGCCGTCGGTTAGTACCAGGATATTATTCTCCTGGCAGGTTTCTGTTATCGGGCTTATATAGCTGCCATCATCAATGGCAGACGAAGTGCTCGCGCCACCGTTATCGCTGGTTCCCCAGTAAACACTCTCGCCTCGATAATAGCGCTTCGCCTCGGAAAGGGTCTCGGTTATCGGGGTCCAGCCATCCGGAGACCAGCCATTGACGATTTCCAGGAAATCAGTTTTGACACCGTCTTCATCAACATCGGTAATTGGATAAACCACCGGACCGCCGTTTTCGAAATTTAACCGCATCAGTCCGATATTGATGTTCTCAAGACTATTGACAAGACCCGTTGTCACATCCTGCACAACTTTCAGCCGGGTCTTGTTTTTTACAGTATTGGCATCCCAGTTGATGTAGTTGGCGGAGAAAATGGTTAACGATGGCCTTGAGTTGCTGTCCCATATATTTCTATTGGATGGTTGCGTGGTCTGCCAGGGCCCATTGTCGCCGTTGACCGGCCATTTAGCAGTAGAGTTATCCAGTGCGCCGTATTCACCCCAGTCAGAAAGACATTCGTAGTAGTCCAGGTTGACCAGGTCGTCGCTATTATTACGTACATCCGCATCACGCCATCGGTCGTCAGTACCACCGGTATACCAGCCCATGAAGTCGTCAGTATAAAAGCCGGTGGATCCGTTTATGCTCTCGAGGCCCGCGTTACAGGCAAACTCTGCTTTTGGAATCTTTTGATCCGTGGTGTCGCAATCGGGTGGATCACTGGAATCATCAGACCAGTAGTAGAAGTCGGGATCGCAATTACCCAGCGAGCTGTAATCCGTTTGATATTCGTAAGTTGATACAACGACATTACCCGCCATACTTCCGGACGTGTCGAGAATAAACAACAGATTTGGGTTGACGGTATTAATGGACTTGTATATCTCGGTGTCGGTTGCCATTGAGGCATGAGAAAACAGTACCATTGAAATCGCGGAAATCAGCGCTACCGCGACGCGTGTGGGCCGGTTGCGGTTCATGTATTTATTCCTGCTGTTTAAAGCGGACATTAGTAGTTTTGCCTGATCTGAATGATCATTTTGCTGGCTTTATCAAAGAAGACCGTTGTCATGCCTTCATTGCTGGGCTCAAAGTTGGTTATATGTCGTTCCAGATTATTAATGAATACCCTGGTATTCGGGTCGATGCCAAGACTGATTCCCGCTGAGCTGCAATCAATACAATTTTTTACAATGGCATAACCGTAGCCGTTAGGGTTTACACGATAGGTGGGGAACTGTGCACCTTCAATCGCCGTTTCCAGTACCTTGATCGTGCCTTTGGAGAAGACCACCTGCGAAGTCGCAAGCAGTAACACGGCAGCCAGGATCACCATCTGCGTGAGTGATCGATAGTTCAAATTGATATGTCTGGTCATGATTAATTTCCGAATCGTGGTCCAACGCGATGAAATCCGGCATACACATCAGTAGTCTTGCCGATATGCTGTCCATGACTTTCAAGAGCGAAATAGTGTCTGGCGAAACCACTGTCCATGCTATAGCCTGTCGGCGCACTCTTGCCTTGTCCTGCATAGCGGGAGTTGGTGCTCACTTTTATTTTTTTGCGTTTATCAACACTGTCATTACAGGTCGATACAGAACTGTCACATAAATAGGTCACGGTGTCGGCATCGTCCGCGCTATCTTCTGTAGTCAGACTAAGGGCTCCGCCCCATAGCATTGACAGTCCGGTTTCAGCCGCCTGGAAGGCGATGCTTTCCTGCTGCATGTTACCGGCCATACGTTCGTCCATAGAGGTAATACGCAGTGCTGTGACACCTAATGCGGTGAGCATCGTTAAAAGAGCCAGTGAAATTGCCAGTGATACACCACGTTGCCTATCTACAAATTGCCGATGATGAGAGTGATTAGATGTGCGTCGGAGGTTCACAATCGATTCCTCAATTGGATAGTTGCGGTATAGAGATCGCGCTGATAGCGGTCTGTTGTTGCGGTAGTTGTCTCATCCAGTATGTCGAACTTGGTGGCATTGTTTCCAAGCGCCTGTGTTTGTTCCATCTTCGTCCCGGCTTCAACGCTGCTACGCACGAGGATACCGACTTTAACGCTGACGACGGCGCCCCAGTTGGTGACACTGCCTGCTTTTACAAACGTGTTGGCGATTCCATCCCCACTGGTATCTTCACCGTAAAGAAACTGCAGATTTTCTACACCTTCAACCACTTCCTGTGTTCGTATCGTTCCAGTTCCGCTGATGAAGCTGCGATAAAGTGCAACGGGTGAGGTGGTATCGCTGGTGTCGCGATGCCTGACGAAATAACGTACCGAGTCAAGCTGCATTATGACGCTTTCGCTTATGTCATAAGCGGTGGTCGATATGCCGCCCAGGAATTCGGTAAGGTTCCCCGGTGCGCTACCGCCTGTCGCATGGGAGATAACGTTTCCGTCGGCAACTCCTGTCACCTGAAAAATATCACCCTTATCACAATCACTGATGATTACGATATTGCCGGTGTTGAAGGAAAAGTTAGCGTTATTATTCCCCGCATCGATAGTGCCGGTGGGGGCTGCATTGGCATCGAGATTCGTAGCCAGGGTCGGGTTTGCAAAGCGTACGGTGATGGCATCTGTGCCAGGTTTGATATTGAGTCCGGAAGCGCTGTTGCCAGACGGTTGAAAGCTGCTTGTTCCCTGTTCAAGGCCTTCAAGACCGAATCGTTGATCGTAAAGGTTGCCATCCTTGGCGACATCAAGATTATTGGTTAGCAGCGTATCGCTATCCAGACAACCGAGATAACCTGCCATGCGTAGATCACGGCTTAAAAAGGAAATGGCGAATCGACCGTTTTCCTGGTTACGCGCATGGTTGGTCTGCATGCGATAAGTGGTGGAACTTGAGATCGTCAAACCCACAACTGCGGAGACAAGAAGCAGGCTGATCACCATGGAGATCATCAGCTCAATCAGGCCGACACCTATCTGACGTTTTATTGAATGTATATAAAGACGATTTTTCACGGTGTCATCCACCAGCGAATGAAATTCAGACAGGTATTGCCAGATGGCTTGGATGAAGACGGATACCACTTAAGGCCGTTGCTGCCAGCCGAAGCCATACGTTGTTTGCCAGTGCAATCGGATGTGCTGGGGGTCGTACCGCTACTGGACAATTTGCCTGATTGTCTATCGGTCCAGGCGATTGTAACCTCGTATATCGCGGGTGTAGTTGAAGACACGATGCTGATCGATGCTGCTGAATTGGGCAGTCTTTCGCTGAGTTCGAGAAAGAAGCAATTGCGATGATTAGTGGCCGTATTGTCAGTCTCAGTGCACGTCAGGGTTCCAGAAGGCGCAGCGGCAAAATTACTTGCCTGTGCTGAAGTGGGTGGTACATTGGCGACGCGCATCCGTTCCATAAGATCAGAGGCGATGATGGATGCCTGGGTCCTTGCCTCGGAATCCTGACCGAAACGAAAGCCCCACGTTTCCATATAAGCAAGGGCAAGCAAACCGAATGCCAAAACCAACATGGTGATCATTGTTTCCAGCAGACCAAAACCGTTTTCATTGTCCAATGATTTAGCGGACTTAAACCGCCTGAATTTTTTATCCCGATTCATTGTTGATTGATAAAAGATTATTGTATTCACGGTTTGATTTACTTAGCACCACGGTAACCACGGAAAGAAAATACAGATGATCCCGCCACCACCACCGCTGTCGTCATCGTCATCACTGCCGCCGCCAGTGTCGTCATCGCCGGTACCCGTGCCGTCATCGTCATCGCCAGTGCTCGTGCCACCGTCGTCATCGCCGGTACTCGTGCCACCGTCATCATCGCCGGTACTCGTGCCACCGTCATCATCGCCGGTACTCGTGCCGCCGTCGTCATCGCCGGTACTCGTGCCACCGTCATCATCGCCAGTGCTCGTGCCATCGTCGTCATCGCCAGTACTGGTACCGGGCCAGGTGATCTCAGGGTTTGTCGAAGCAGCCACGGCAACTGCATCACAGGAATCCGATACGAAAGAACCTGAGCCTTTGATGGTGTGTGCACGTCCCAGATCATTGAGATAGATGGACCGTGTGTTGTTGCCTTTGGTAAGCGTGAAGCTGGCGCCCCAGCAATCGGTGGTTGATACAGGTCGTCCACCCGTGTCAAAAGCAAATTGAGCTTGTGCGGCTAAATCATTAGGATTCATCGCTATCGACCAGTCTTCGACATCGCTCTGCCCAAAGACCGGCTCCGCTGTTTCGCCGCCAGGGCAGGTTACGCCACTATCATCGTACTGTCCGTCACCATCGCAATCGAGAAAAGCCAGCCAGCCGTTCTCCCAGTCAGAGCTGTTGGTTGAGCAGGTGCCAGTAGATGTGGCTGCGCACAGTATGGCCGGAGTGTTATTGGCCATCGCCATGGAGCGCGCAGTGTTGATAGCGCTTAAGAGTTGATCGGTCTCGCTATCAAGGTCGGATGAGGTTATGAAAGAGCGAAACGTGGGTATGGTCAGTGCAACAAGAATTCCACCGACCACCAGACCGATCATTATCTCTATCAACGTGAAGCCGCGTTGTTTCTTGCGGTTAACGTGCCATTTTGTGGAACATCTGCTGCCTGCTGCAGATTGGTGATTGACCGACCTAAAATTGGGATATCCACGCCCCGTAACGGTCTTGGACTTGTTTTCCAACTCGCGATTCATGAGTAACCCCACGGCGTGATTAATAATTATTACTATCCTTAAAATGTGCCGATATCTCATCCATTAGGCCGTAAATTATATTAGTAGTAGGTCCAGGTGCAATCGAAACTGATTGAAAAATAAGGAAACTAGTACCAAAGTACTAGATTGCAGAGACAAATTCCTAAATATTGATGCTGAAAAGTTACTATTAACTTGATCAGCAGTTAAATTTCGTGCTTGCAGGTTAGGATCAGATTCTGTAAGTAGACGGGTAATAGCCTTGCGCTTATAATCTGCCGGCAGAAATTCTGCGCTTAAACAGGTACTTAAGTCGTTCGGCTGTTCCGCCGATAACCGCTTTTTGCAGCAGGCGCGAGGAACGAATGAAACGGTTAACAGATGACGACTTTATTAAATAAAAATCAAACAGTTGGCGATAGTGCATCTAAAACAGATGTGGGTGTGCTGGCGGATGTTGCGGCGCTGCTACGCGAGCGTGGCGTGTCCCCGACTGCTCAACGGGTATTGATCGCTGCGGAGTTTCTGTTGGAGCCCGTTCATTTATGCGCTGAGGAAATTGTAGAAAGCGTTTGTCTGAGTGATCGCACGGTATCCCGCGCCACCGTCTACAACACGCTGAAATGTTTCGTTGAGCATGGCTTGATTCGACAGGTTAACGTCGGTGCGGATAGGGTGTTCTACGATTCCAACGTCACCCCGCACCACCATATATTCGATCCTGAAAGCGGCAATCTGACAGACGTGGAAACATCCCGTGTCAATATTGTCGGCCTGCCTAGACTACCTGAGGGCAGGGAAGTTGAATCAGTCGAAATCGTTATTCGCCTGAAACCACCCCGCGAATAACAGCTAACTCGCACCACACCCGCCGGTGTAGCTCAGCTTGGCAGAGCAACTGATTCGTAATCAGTAGGTCGGAGGTTCAAGTCCTCTCACCGGCACCATCTTTTCAATGACTTATAGTAGGAATCAGATCCGTTCAACAATGTAAGTCACCAATAAGTCACCAACGGATATCATTCCTTCTATATCCTCAAGCCGAGTTAATGGAAGCAGGGGCAGGTGCCATTTTTAAAGTACAAAAGAACTGCCACAGTTATCACGTGCGGCCTAACAATGGCATGCAGCTGACCTACAAAAGTGGCGGCATTAACCAGTATGTCCGCTCTATCAATCTCGTATGGCCGGAGTTGGCCGGTGGCTATCTGACGCAGTGAAGCAACCCGGCAGATCAGGAACGATGATGCCCCATGCCGTTTCTTTATCGTCTTTCTCAATCAGGATCGGATATTGGAGTTTCATGGCTTACGGTTTGCAGATGGCATTTACCAGCGCTCAACCCATTAATGCTTCGTCAATTCAAAGGCAGCCCTCACTGACGCACATATCGCAGGTGTGTTGCGGCGGAACCGTCAAGAACCTTGTCAACGCGAAACTGCGGTCCGGGCTCGTTCAGGTTTTCGAAGAGTCGCCGCCCGCCGCCGAAGAACACGGGTGCCAAGGCAATTTCCAGCTCATCAACAGCACCGAGATTCAGGTATTGCTGGATCACATCTGCACCTCCTGAAATGCGAATGTCACGACTACCAGCAGCCTCCCGAGCCAGCGCCAACGCATGCTCAGGACCTTCATTGATGAAGTAGAACGTCGTTCCGCCAGGACGCACCCAAGGGTCTCGTTTCTCGTGGGTAAGAACGTATACCGGCGTGTGAAACGGAGTCTCCTCTGGCCAACTGACCTCGCCTTGGTCGAACATTCGCTTGCCCATGATGTTGGCACTCGTGCGCTCGAAGGTGTGACGAACCATGTCGTTAACCGGGCCAGTCTCTCCCCCAGGGCCAAACTTGAGCTTTTTGCGGAAGTACTGTTGATTGATGATCCAGGCCATCAACGCACCCCACTTGGCGCCCCAGTTCTTGTACTCAGGCTTGCCCATGGTCATTCCATCCGGCGCCATGTAGCCATCAAGGCTAAGCCCAATGTTGACGAATACTGTATTCATGATTCTCCTCTCGCAGGACCGGAAGTCGGCCTAATTATTAATGAACCCCTGCTGCCCGATTCGTGAACTATTGCCGCTTGATGCATTCAAGATCGTTGTTTCTCGGGTTGTTTACATACTGACTCACGGGGTATGTCTCGAAATCCTCGATTGCGTGGTTGAGAAGTTCGCGAACGGCAGGCACATCATCAAGCGCGGGATCGAGCCATGCATCATGTGTGCTCCCGGGAAATATCACTGGCATCCGGTGATGAATGTCTTCCAGCTTTTCGGACGCGGACCTGGTTAATATCGTGTACGTCTCTATCGTTTCTCCGTTCGGGCTTGCCCAAAAAGAATACAGACCAGCAAAGCAGAACGGCGTGTTATTTCGCCTTACGATACACAACAACGCACTGCTGATGTCGGAAATTTGTCGGAAATACGATTGACTCCCGGACCGATATATCGTCGTGGAGAACAGGCAATCAGCTGCACGTGTCCGAATACAAGAGAGAGATGAGTTTTCGGACGGGGCCGGGGCACCCCACTAAAGCCATTCGTCCGCGTCTTGCCGACCAATGATTGCCATGATTTCGACGGTATCCCCGTCAATTCGATAGTAGATACTGTCTACACCGCACACGCTTCGTCGATAACCTTTGCGGTACTCATCGACCGCTTGGTACAACAACGGCTTCTCGGCAAGTTGTTCGAAACGCTCAAACAACGCGTAGTAGTATTTGTCGCCTTGGGCTTCCCATAACGGCGAATACCGTGTTGGTGAATACGGACTAGATCGGCTTTCGTATCTTCACTGAGTTTATAGCTCCCCATTTTTCCGCAACTCGTCCCTGGACTGTGCCAGGATCTCGTCGGCGGTCATGGTCGTAAATCCACTCTGTTCGGCGTGAATCAGCCGAGCCCGGACAAACTCGATTTCACGTGCCTTACGGATTAAATCATTGACAGCTTCGCTGTTGCTCTTATATTCGCCTTCGACGTCCACCTTATTCTTGAGCCATTGGGTGTTGGGGTCGGTGAAGGAAATGCTTTGCCGTGACATGGAGGGTTCTCCAAGAACCTTATATTGGTTCGATAACGCACCATAATTGCACCACACGTCAAGGTGGTAACCGACTATCGCCAGGTGATTGGCTTGAAGGCTCAATTCAGCAACACCCGCTTCCCGAAAACGTATGGGTATTGATGGTAAACGGTTAACAAACGCCGTTATTGCTTATTCTGCGGCCGTTTATCTATAGCGGATGTTGTACGGCAGCAGAGTTTCGATTTAAGGCGTACTCGGGAGTGTTCTCAGCAAGTTGAGCGCTGTGCAGGTAACAAGTGTTTCATCGGCAATCCATGGCAGGGGTGAAAACCGGGTGCAGCCTGTGAGTGAAAACCCAGTCTCTCCAAAAGTGCTACCCATGTACTCGGAATAAACTGTCACCTGAGCGACTGGAATACACCCTTGGAATATGGCGCGCCCGGAGGGACTCGAACCCCCGACCACCTGGTTCGAAGCCAGGTACTCTATCCAGCTGAGCTACAGGCGCGTCGGGCGTATTGTCGCATACTGACGAAGCACTGTGTTAGTGCTGTTAGCATACGATTTAACCACTTGACCAGAAGAATTATCTGCTGCGATGAAGGATAACTTCAAGTACGAAGCGGCTGCCAAAATACGCCAATACCAGAATCAGAAAACCTGCGATTGTCCACACGGCAGCGACTCGGCCCCGCCATCCCCATAGCATGCGGCCGCCGATGAGAATCGCAAAGGTGACCCACGCGACCATCGATAGCACTACGTGATGGTTGAATTTAAATGCACTGCCAAAAAGCTCCTGGGAGAAGACACTTCCGGATATAAGGGAGATGGTCAGGAGGGCGAATCCGATTGCGATAAGCTGGAATAATATTCGTTCCATGGTTTCCAGCGGTGGCAGAGAATGGAAAAAACTGCCAGACCGTTTGTTTTGCAGATACCAATCCTGAAGCATCAGAATCAATGCCTGACAAAAGGATAATGCAAACAGACCGTAGGCCACGATGGATATTAATGTATGACCAACGGCGACCGCGTCAAAGTCGGTGATCGGCATGGGTGGTCCGGGGAAAAACCTGGCGATTAACACATCGATCAAGGCAAACGGTACGATGATTAATCCGAGCGTCGCCAATGGCTGACGTGCGAGAGCCAGTATAAAGAGTACAACTACCACCCATGCAGTGAGCGACAAGGCGTTGCCAAGATCGAGATCAATTGTCGCACCGCCGAATATTGTGCTGATGAGAGCGAAGGCGTGACAGCCGGCAGCCAGAAGCAATAGTGCATAAACCAGTGGCCTGACTCGACCGTTGGATTCATCGAGATCGCGAAAGAGTAAAAAGATCACCCATGCGTAGAGGGCGATTGCAGCATAGACCCACAGGTCGGCGAGGACAGACAACACGATAATTACACCACTGGTTTTCGCGAAAGATTCACGCGGCAGTTTAAGAGCCGTGAAGATAAATTAAAAGGACAAGGTGATAGATGCGTCTTAAGATGGCGGCTCGTATCCAAATTCGCGATAATTGGGTGTCAAAGTCAGGTGCCGGGTCGCATTATGCCGGCAGCAATTCGGAGTGCAAGAGCATGTTTAATAATCTGGGCGATCGCCTCAAGCAAACTTTTAAAAGCTTAAGCGGTCGGGGACGCCTCACTGAGGACAATATCAAGGACGCGTTGCGTGAGGTGCGTATTGCATTACTTGAGGCGGATGTCGCTTTACCGGTAGTTCGATCGTTTATCGAGCGGGTTCGTGAGCGGGCAGTCGGTAAGGAGGTGCTCGACAGTCTTCAACCCGGCCAGGCTGTGGTCAAGGTTGTCCACGACGAACTCGTGGTGTTGATGGGATCACACAACGACTCTCTCAATCTGTCGGCTCGACCTCCTGTGGTTATCCTGGTGGCCGGATTACAGGGTGCGGGCAAGACGACCACGGTTGGCAAGCTGGCCCTATTTCTACAGGAACGCCAGAAAAAGTCGGTCATGGTGGTTAGTGCCGACGTTTATCGTCCAGCGGCAATCGATCAGCTTCAAAGGGTAGCGGAATCCGTTGGGGCGGAATTTTTTCCATCCAGTGCGAATCAGAACCCTGTCGATATCGCCCGGGCGGCGCAGGCCGAGGCGGTTCGCCTGTCTAAGGACGTGTTAATAGTCGATACAGCCGGACGCTTACACATTGATAGCGATCTCATGGATGAGGTACGTAAGGTACATGCCGCGGTTGACCCGGTCGAAACACTCTTCGTCGTGGATTCCATGACCGGTCAGGATGCGGTTGTCAGTGCCAAGGCATTCGATGAAGCACTTCCACTAACTGGTGTGATCCTGACTAAAACGGATGGTGATGCCCGCGGTGGCGCGGCATTGTCATTACGGGAAGTAACCGGTAAGCCGATCAAGTTTCTGGGTATCGGCGAAGCCATGGATGCCCTGGAAGCCTTTCATCCTGAGCGTGTCGCGTCGCGAATCCTCGGCATGGGCGATGTACTGACCCTCGTTGAGGAGATTGAGCGCAAGGTTGATCACGATAAAGCCCAAAAACTCGCCGCCAAGGTTAAAAAAGGTAAGGGTTTTGATCTGGAAGATTTTCGCGAGCAAATGCTGCAAATGGAACAGATGGGGGGGCTTGCCAGTCTGGTAGACAAGCTGCCTGGAATGGGAAAAGTTCCCAATTCAGTTCTGAATCAGATAGGTGACAAGCAAACACGTCAGGTTGTAGCGATTATCAACTCCATGACACCCCATGAGCGTTCATTTCCGGCGGTGATTCGTGGATCAAGAAAAAAACGCATTGCCAAGGGTTCCGGAACCGAGGTTCAGGATGTCAACAGACTCCTGAAACAATTCTCGCAAATGCAGAAAATGATGAAAAAAATGGGCAACAAAAAGTCCATGATGCGGATGATGGGGCAGATGAGAAAAGGCGGCGGCATGCCCGGTATGCCATTCTAGCCATCACCAGAATTTCCAATAATTTACCTTTGGGATTTTCTCTGAATGCTGTGGTAGAATCCGCCGGTTTTCGACCTTAAAGCTAATATTCTAGAGGATAGATATTCTATGGTAACCATCCGGATGGCCCGCGGTGGGTCCAAGAAGCGACCTTTTTACGCCATTGTTGTTGCCGACCAACGTCGCGCACCGGGCGGGCGTTTTATTGAGCGAATTGGATTTTTTAATCCGGTGGCCAGTGGTCAGGCGGAAGAACTGCGCCTCGATCTCGAGCGGGCTGATCACTGGATCGGCCTGGGTGCGCAACCCTCTGACACGGTTGCCAAGCTGATCAAAAAGTCCCGCGAGACTGCCACAACTGCGGCTGCCTGAGTTAAGTTAAATCTCGAGAGTCGAAACTTGTCCGGGATTCGTGTCGGGTTACAGCGTTCGGTCACGCGTCAGGATGCCGGCAAGGGCTAAGGAAATGCGCGATGATGATACGGGGTGGATTGAACTCGGCTATGTAAACGGTGTTTTTGGTGTAAAGGGCTGGATAAAGGTGTATTCCTATACTCGTCCGCGAGACGGGATATTCGACTATCCAACCTGGACTCTTGATAAAAACGGTGTTGCAAATCCGTATCAGATAAAAGATTTTCGGGGCGATGGTACAGGGCTTTGCGCAAGACTTGTCGGTATTGATGAGCGAACATTAGCCGAATCCCTGGTCGGAGCACGCATTATGATTCCATCGTCACAATTGCCGCCCACCGTTGTCGATGAGTATTACTGGCGCGATTTGATCGGGCTTAAGGTTGAAAATCTTGCTGGCGTTACCTTCGGGAAAGTCGCTGAGGTAATGGAAACCGGAGCCAATGATGTATTGGTGGTTGATGGCGATGAACGCCGGTTAATTCCGTTTATCGGCGACACGATTATTGAGGTAAATCTTGAAGCAGGGCGTATACAGGTAAACTGGGAATCCGACTACTAGATGCAACACGTTGGCGTCGTGACAATATTCCCGGAGATGTTTCAGATCTTGCGGGATTATGGAATGACGCGTCGGGCATTTGAGATTGACGCATTAGACCTGGACCTGGTAAACCCGCGAGACTTTGCCGAGAACACGTATCGCAGGGTCGATGATCGCCCCTACGGTGGTGGACCCGGAATGGTCATGATGGCCGAGCCGCTTGATCGTGCAATAGATGCTGCGCTTGCACACGCAAAAGATGCGCGTGTCATCTACTTGTCGCCCCAGGGTGGGCGATTGGATCAGGCAGGAATTCGCCGGCTGGCACATGGGCCGGATATTGTATTCCTGTGTGGTCGATATGAAGGTATTGATGAGCGACTGATTGAAGCACGGGTGGATGCCGAGATTTCTATTGGCGATTATGTCCTCGCCGGTGGAGAATTGGCGGCAATGGTCATCATTGAGGCGATGGTTAGACTGTTGCCTGATGTGCTCGGTAATGATCAATCGGCTGAACAGGATTCGTTCACTGACAATCTGCTCGATTGCCGACACTACACAAGACCGGAATTGTGGCAGGGTTGCCCTGTACCGGAGACATTATTAAGTGGTGATCACGAAGCGATCAAACGCTGGCGCTTTGAAGATGCGCTTCGAAGAACGGCTCAAAGACGGCCCGAGTTGCTGGAATTGCTGACAGCTACGAGGTCAGACGATGAAATGCGCGATTTGTTAAGACGAATCGCAGAAGAATGTAACGATGTGGAGACATGATGATGAGTAACATAATCCAGGAGCTCGATAACGAACAGCTCAAATCCGATATTCCTGATTTCTCACCGGGCGATACCGTGCGTGTGCAGGTTCGGGTCAAGGAAGGTGAGCGAGAGCGACTTCAGGCTTATGAAGGGGTTGTTATTGCGAAGAAAAACCGCGGCTTGAACTCGTCTTTCACGGTGCGCAAAATATCTTACGGTGAGGGTGTTGAGCGTGTATTTCAGACCCACAGTCCGATTGTAGCTTCCATCGAAGTCCGTCGTCGTGGCGATGTTCGACGCGCCAAGCTTTATTACTTGCGCGGACTGTCTGGCAAGGCCGCGCGAATCAAGGAAAAGATCTGATCATACGATCATCATTTTTCGATTCCAGGGCGCGCTTCACCGAAGCGCGCCTTTCCTTTGAGCGGTCCTGACAGGTCCGGTGCGTTAAAATGATCGCCAACTGAAATGTCGGTGATGGGTATCATGAAACGCAATCAGCACAAGAGTTTTCAATGCACAACTGGACCTGTATACCGGCTTGCGCTGATCAGGCTTGTGCTGCTTGGAACTCTCAGTGCCACGGCGACTGCCGAGTTAACCCCTACACTTGATCTCGAACTTGAGCTGGAAAGTTCACCTGGGGTTAACCAACCGGTAGAAACAGGTGCTACTCCGCAAAATGTCACGCCAGGTATGTCGGATAGCGACCTCCTTCGCGAAGGATTGAAACGCGTTGAATGGTTGCAAAAGGCCGGTGCCATGTCACTCGCCGAACAAGTGCTTATTAATGACCGCCCTTCCATAGAAGATCAGCAAGCATGGATCGATTGGGAGCGCCGCTTGTGGGAAAATTATAAAGCGCGCAATCAGTGGCAAAAACTCGTCGCAAGAATTGAATCGTTGCCACCAGAACTTGACGATCAATTTCTCTTTGAGGCGAACACTCTCGGTGTTGATGCGCTGCTTAATCAGCGTGAATTTATAAGGGCCCGCTCCTGGCTGCGTCGCTTGCTGTTGTCACCGAACGCCACTCCCGTTTTAATAGCTGAGTGGCGACGGCAGATCCTGACATCTTATCTCTGGGGTAATAATCTCAAGGATGCCAACGCGGCCATGCTGGAGTATGAGAGTGACTACTTTCCCGATGACCATCGCTGGAATATTCTTCGTGCACGTACATTAATTCAGCTCGGTATGCCCGATCGAGCGGCTAGCCAGGTTGCATCGGTAACTAACAAGGAGGGAACTCTGGTTGGTTTATTTGCCCGGTTTCGTGCGGGCTCTATGACACCGAACGAAGTAATCAGTAAGGCCGAGTCTATCGATGAAGCATCCCTTGACGATTCATTAAAGCGTGAACGCTACGGTCTGATTGCACAAGCCGCGCAAAGTGGCGGGATGTTACCGCAAAGCGTGTTAGCCAGCGAAAAAGCTTTGACTGTAACTATCGATTCCGTAGCGCAGCCACTGGTTACGATAACCGCAGGCGATCTGGTGGAAAGATATCGCGCTCTCGCTAGCCGAATTGCCAATGACGCAAATCTTCTGGTTGGAGATTTTGCAGGCTGGATGGAATATACCGAACAAAAACTCAAGACCGTGCCAGCAGGTATGAGAGCCATGTATTCCTATGTTGGGCAAGCTGCTTCGACAACGGAGCTTGCTAATAAGTCGTTTTCCAAGCTGGTCGAATCATTGCATCAGTCTGGACTGACTCCGGTTATCTTCGAACTGTTCGGTGAAGGCAAACCACTTGGCGGTTTCGAAATGTTACGCGGTCCGATTGGCTTATTGCTGTCTGAGGAAGCCTTGCAGGCAGGTAATGTGAAACGTGCCGCTGCCTTGAGTGCGCCTATTACGCAACCGCCTGCAGGGACTTCGTACTTTGATTGGCGATTACGTCAGGCGCGTCTTGCAATTTATGCTGGCCAGATACAAGACGGCGTCGATATGTTGCAGTCGCTTATGGATGCACTGGATCATTTAACCGAGGATGAGACTGATCGTATCCTGCAGGTAATATTCGATCTTCAGGCTCTTGGACGTCACACTCAGGCCGTGCCATTGCTCGAACGTACTTTGATGTTGTCAAGTGATGCCGCAAGACAGCGTGAGATCCTCTTCTGGCTTGCAGAATCTATTGAGGGTAGTGGTGATCCAGGGCGTGCCGCGCTATTTTTTCTGCGCTCATCGAGCCTGGCTCGTGGTAATGCGATGTGGGAACAAAGTGCCCGATATCGTGCCGCAAACGCCCTTAAGGAAGCGGGACTTATCGAGGATGCACGTGCACTGTACCGTTCTCTGCTTGCCAGCACACAGGATCCTGGGCAACGCGAACTACTTACCCGGAAATTGCAGGATCTATGGCTTCTTGAAAATAAGGAAGCACAAAACTCCTCAACGCCCGATGGATCGTGACACCAGTTTGGTCGATGCGTTTTTAGATAACATCTGGCTCGAGTCGGGTTTGAGCCGCAATACCCTCGATGCCTATCGCTCCGATCTGGGCAAGTTTTCCGAATTCGCATCTAAAAACGGAAAGTCGCTGGAAAAGGCTTCACGCGAGACTGTGCAGTCCTACCTTGCGGAACGCATGAAAAAAACTTTCAGTGCGCGTAGCACGGCACGCACGGTAACTACGTTGCGACGTTTTTACGGATACCTGATTCGCGAGGGAATTCTGTCAAGCGATCCCATGCAGGATATAAAGTCGCCACATATTGGTCGTTCACTTCCTGACTCACTTTCTGAAGATGACGTTGAATCTCTCTTGCAAGCGCCGGATACCGGCAAAACACTCGGATTACGCGACCGGGCGATGCTCGAGACACTTTATGCCACAGGTCTTCGTGTGTCAGAGCTGGTTAATCTCGATGCCGGTTCACTTGATCGAACGGTTGGTGTAGTGCGGGTTATCGGCAAGGGCGGTCGCGAGCGTCTGGTGCCGATGGGCGATGTTTGTCTGGACTGGCTGGATCGCTACTTCAGGGAGTCACGTCCCGTGTTGCTGGATGGCAGGATAAGTGATTCGGTTTTCGTCACATCTCGTGGCAAGGCAATGACCCGGCAGGCATTCTGGCAGCTTATCAAGCGCCATGCCGCAGTAGCCGGCGTTCGATCCAGTTTGTCCCCGCATACATTAAGACATGCCTTCGCAACGCATTTGATAAATCATGGTGCGGATCTTCGTAGTGTGCAGATGCTGCTTGGTCATTCCGATTTATCAACCACGCAAATTTACACGCATGTCGCTCGCGAACGGCTCAAGAGTATCCATCAGACCCACCATCCACGAGGCTGACAGCTAAATACTGCCCACACGGGATCGAACAAGATATTGGGCGGAATTTAGTTGAGTATCAGACCGCCAAGTCGGCGTCGGTAGATCTTTACCTGCGGATTTGCGCTGCCGAGTGCTTCGAATATCTGAATCATCTGACGACGGCCACCATCATCGTCATATTCCCGATCACGGATGACAATCTCAAGGAGTTGTTCAAGAGCTTCCTCGATATCACCGCGTGCATAGAGTACGGATGCCAGTAGGTCACGGGATTTGCTATCGCCCGGATCATTTTCAATAGCCGCTCGCAGAGCCGCTTCGTCCGGTGCATCGCCAACCCGCTCGACGAGGTCGAGACTGGCTTTGAGGCGTTTGCCCTCCGGACCATCTTTCTTATCATCAGGGAGCTGTTCAAAATATGTTTTAGCGCCCTCGATGTCCCCATCATCGAGTCGCAGCATCGCTAAACGGGTAAGGATTCGAGCATCGCCCGGGAGTTGCTCCAGCGCGTTGGTCAGGACCCCCTCGGCTTGCGTTCGATCACCACTTTCGATAAGTGCGTCGATCTGTTCGAGGAACACCTCCACATCGTCACGAACATGACGATCAAGAAATTTGCGTACTTCCTGTTCAGGTAAGGCTCCCATGAATTCGTCAATCGCCTGGCCGTCGCGGAATAACTTGACAGTGGGTAGTGAGCGAACGCCGAAGTGCATGGCCAATGCCTGCTGCTCGTCGGTATTGACCTTGACGAGGTGGAATGCTCCGGCGTATTCGTTAGCGAGTTTCGCCAGTATGGGCATCAGATTCTTGCAGGGTGCACACCAGTCTGCCCAGAAATCCACTAATACAGGAACTTGTTTGGATTTCTCAATAACCCGATCGACAAAATTGTCCTGGGTCGCAATGGATATAAATGGGGATTCGGACATCGGTCGGGCCTTGCTCGATGAGAGTGTCTGGTTGTTCAGCGGTAAGCCGGACGCGTTCATGGGGCACGTTGTTTGGCCAAGCAGTACGCGCCACGCCCCATACGCGTTGCATTTGGTACCGAGGGTCGGACTCGAACCGACACGGTGTTTCCACCACCAGATTTTGAGTCTGGCGCGTCTACCAGTTTCGCCACCCCGGCTAATCGAATCATCTGGTCATTGCACGCGGCTGCAAAAATAAATTCGCAGTTCGGACAAATTGCCCACGCACGATGAAACGGGGGCGTATTATAACGTCAACGAACTGGCTGTACAGACCATAGGGGATCGGATATTCGACCCAAGCAGGGTATCCGCGAGTTGTTTGGATGTGACTTTCGCAGCGCGTTTGATTCAGGTAACCTCGCGCCGCCAGATACAACGTCGCTGACCCCACCACTGATCGTAAAATGAATCTCGACGAGTTCGACTATATTCTTCCCCCCGAGCGCATCGCCCAGCGACCGGTTGCTAATCGTTGTGATGGACGTCTGTTATATCTACGTACAAATGGTCGATCGGGTTCAGCCGGGTCACATGGTCTCGACGACCGATTGATTATCGATCTGCCCGGGTTACTTAAGCCGGGCGATCTGGTGATTATCAACGATACCCGGGTTTTACCAGCCCGTTGCCTGGGACGGAAAATCCCCGGTGGGGGAAATATCGAGATCTTCCTTGAAAGGACTATCGATGATCATCGCGCACTTGTGCAGCTTGGAACATCGAAGAAAATTCGGATTGACCAGGAATTTGAAATATCAGGTCATCCAGGCAGGGTGGAATCCCGTGAGGGTGATTTTTTCGTTGTTCGGTTTGATGCTATCCCGGTGGTCGAATGCTTTGAGCAATTTGGGCGAATTCCACTGCCGCCATATATAGCACGGAATGATGATTCAACCGATCAGGAGCGCTATCAAACTGTGTTCGCGCGTTATCCGGGCGCCGTTGCTGCGCCTACTGCAGGACTGCATTTCGATCAAGACCTGGTCGATGCGCTTGATGAGCGTGGGGTGAAGCGTGCTGCTTTGACACTTCATGTGGGAGCAGGAACATTTCAACCGGTTCGAGTCTCACGGATTGAGGAACATCAAATGCACGCCGAACGCTTTCGCATTGATCACAAGTTGGTGGATGCCATCAATAGCACACGTCAGGCCGGTGGTCGTGTCGTGGCAATCGGCACAACGGTGGCAAGGGCGCTGGAATCAGCAGCATGCGAAAATGGTACGGTAAGTGAGCAAGATGGTGAAACCACGATTTTTATATACCCCGGTTATCGCTTTAAGGTTGTTGACGTATTACTTACCAACTTTCACTTACCCAAATCGACACTCCTCATGATGGTATGCGCTTTCGGGGAGTATCAACGAGTAATCGACGCCTACCATCATGCAATTGAAAATAATTACCGCTTTTACAGTTATGGTGATGCCATGCTGATCGAGCCCATGACCGATGGTTGTAACAGGTCATGAGCCACTTGAGTTATGAAATCGCTTCAACCGATGGTGCGGCCCGTCGCGGAAAGCTTGCGTTCCCTCGGGGTACTGTGGAAACGCCGGCGTTCATGCCAGTGGGTACTGCGGCGACGGTAAAATCAGTTACCCCCGAAGAGGTTCGCGAGGTAGGTGCCGAGATTATCCTCGGCAATACCTTTCACTTGATGCTCACGCCGGGCATGGAGGTCATAGCCGCACACGGCGGACTGCACCAGTTCATGAATTGGCCCGGCCCAATTCTGACTGATTCAGGCGGATTTCAAGTCTTCAGCCTGACCGAGCTCAGGAAAATCAGTGAGAAGGGCGTACTGTTTCGCTCACCGCGCGATGGTTCTCAGGTTTTTCTTGGACCTGAAGAATCAATGCAAATTCAGCACACGCTCGGGGCTGATGTGGTCATGGTATTCGACGAATGTACCGCCTATCCGGCAAGTATCGATGAGGCGCGCGCGTCCATGGAGTTGAGTGCTCGCTGGGCTGAACGATGCCGGTCGATTCACGATAGTGCCAAAAGTGCCCTGTTCGGTATAGTTCAGGGCGGAATGTATGGCGATCTCCGACTTGAATCCCTTGACCGTCTTCAGCAAATCGGGTTCGATGGATACGCCGTGGGGGGGCTGTCGGTAGGGGAGCCCAAAGATCAGATGCAAAAGGTACTGGACGATCTGTTGCCCAATATGCCGATCGCTTCACCGAGATACCTCATGGGGGTCGGCACGCCAGGGGATTTGATTGAAGGTGTGGCACGCGGGGTTGATATGTTTGACTGCGTGTTACCCACTCGCAATGCCAGAAATGGTTGGTTATATACGACAGAAGGTGTGGTCAGGATCCGCAACGCCGTACATCGCCTGGATACCGCACCGATTGATGCGTCCTGCGAATGTTATACCTGCCAGCATTATTCGCGTGGCTATTTGTGTCATCTTTATCGGAATAACGAGATCCTCGGTTCGCGCTTGTGTACCATTCACAATCTTTATTACTACCAATGGTTGATGCAGCAGATCCGGATCGCCATAGAACAACACCAGTTCGACGCATTCCGTAATTCGTTTAATGAACGATTCGGTTAGAGCCAGTGAGTGTGGCATAATACCGCGCTTGATTTTCGATCACTGTTTGACACAGTGTATTTTATAACAACCACTTAACGGGATAATCTCGATGAATTTCTTCATTAGTGACGCGTTCGCACAAGCCGGTGGCGGTGGCCAGGGCGGCGGCTTGATCAGTTTGTTGCCTTTGGTCGTCATTTTCGTGGTGTTTTACTTTCTGTTAATCCGCCCTCAGCAGAAGCGTGCAAAGCAACATCGTGAGATGGTTGCTGCCTTGAAAAAAGGCGATGAAGTCGTAACCAATGGCGGCATACTCGGCAAGATTACCGACACGGACGACAACTTCGTTCAGGTTGAAATCGCATCCGGCGTAACTGTGCGCGTGCAACGCCACTCGGTCGCCCAAATGATGCCCAAGGGTACCGCCAAATCCTCCTGAGCAGGTTTCCCTGCGCCTTTCGTCGAGCATACCGCGATGCAAAATCACTATCCCTGGTGGAAGTACCTGATAATCGCCATGGTTATCATTCCGGGAATTTTCTATGCACTACCCAACCTTTTTGGCGATGACCCAGGTCTGCAAATACGTGGCACACGAGGTAACAATGTCGACAGCGCCTTCATGGCGCGTATGGAATCGACGCTGAAAGCCGGGTCAATAGAACCAAAATCCGTCGACCTCACCGAAGATACCTTGAAGATAAGGTTTGTGAATGGTGAGCAGCAGCTAAAGGCACGCGACCTGCTTGCCAGTGAACTGAAGGATCATTACACAGCTGCATTAACGTTGTTGCCCGCTACACCTTCGTGGATGGACAGCATCAATGCCCGGCCCATGTATCTCGGTCTGGATCTTCGCGGGGGTGTCCACTTCCTTATGGAAGTGGACATGGACAAAGCGGTCGGGCGTGCGATTGATCGCTATGTATCCGATATCAAGAACACCTTGCGGGATCAGGGTAATCTGCGTTATCGCGGTGTGCGTCGGCGTGCCGATGGCGGTATTGAAATCCGCATGCGTGATGTGGCTGATGTTGCCAGGGCAGAAGATATTCTGGAGCGGGAACTGGTCGGTCTGACAATAGCAGAAGGTGGCGATGCCGATACGCTGGTGGCCAATCTCAAGGAATCTGAGATCAATTCGCTCAAGGAATTCGCGGTCGAGCAAAATATGACCGCATTGCGTAATCGTATTGACGAGTTGGGCGTCGCCGAACCGGTAGTTCAAAAACAGGGAGATAAACGTATCGTCATCCAGTTGCCCGGTGTCCAGGATACCGCCAAGGCCAAGGAAATTCTTGGCCGCACAGCAACACTTGAAATGATGATGGTTGATGAGGAGCACAGCCTCGACAGTGCACTGGCTGGCAACGTGCCGGCGGGCTCTCGAATTTATCGTATGCGCGACGGTCGTCCCATACTGCTTCAGCGAAGGGTTATTTATTCCGGTGAAAATATCGTAGACGCAGCCGCCAGTATCGATAACCAAACGGGTGGTGCGGTAGTCAGCATCACACTCGATGCAGTAGGTGCGAGAATTAATCAGCGCATTACCGGTGACAATATCGGCAAACGCATGGCAGTGGTCTACATCGAAGCCGTGAGTAATACTCGTGTAGACGCCAATGGTAATCCGGTACTGGACAAAGATGGTAATGTGGTTCGTGACCGCAGCAGGATCGAAGAGGTCATCACCGCGCCGGTTATACGTGATCAACTCGGTCAGCGATTCCAGATCGAGGGACTCGACAGCGTTGACGAAGCGCGTGATCTTTCACTGTTGCTACGAGCCGGTGCACTGGCTGCTCCGGTGGAGATTATCGAGGAACGCACCGTTGGTCCGAGTCTTGGTCAGACCAACATCAACCAGGGATTTCTATCGGTTGCAATCGGCTTTACTCTCGTTCTCATATTCATGCTTGCCTATTATCGGTACTTCGGTTTGTTCGCCGATATTGCATTGGCACTGAATCTGGTACTGCTGATCGCGGTCCTGTCACTGTTCCAGGCAACATTAACCCTTCCGGGGGTGGCCGGCATCGTACTGACGGTGGGTATGGCGGTGGACGCTAATGTGCTCATATTCGAACGAATACGCGAAGAACTGCGCAATGGAAATTCTCCCCAGGCAAGCATATTCGCGGGTTATCAACGTGCGCTATCGACAATTGTGGATGCAAATGTGACAACCCTGATCGCTGCTATCGTGTTGTTTAATTTCGGTACCGGCCCAATAAAAGGTTTTGCTATCACACTAAGTATTGGCATTTTGACCTCCATGTTTACCTCCATCATGATTACACGGGGTTTGGTGAACTTCTTTTACGGCGGCAAGAAATTGCGCCAACTGAAAATCTGAGGCGGCAAGCGTGAAAATTCTAAAAAAAGAAACACACTTCGATTTCCTCGGACTGCGCAAGCACGCGGTTTTAATCTCAAGCGCACTGATATTGGTTGGCTTGATGTCTCTGGTTTTCAGGGGATTGAGCTTCGGGATCGATTTCACTGGGGGTACGCTGGTCGAGCTCCGTTACGGTGACTCTGTGGAAATTCAGGAGGTGCGCGATAGTTTGACAGATGCGGGTTTCGATGATGCGGTGGTACAGCACTTCGGCACTTCACGGGATGTCATGGTTCGCCTACCGGTGACAGTGGAAGGTTCTTCGGCTGAACTCAGCGGGCAAATCACCAACAGCCTTCGCGAAGAAGTTCCGGAAACCCTGTCCGACAGCCGGGTCGGGTCTTTACAGCAATGTGTCTCTGTCGATCAACCACAAGCGCATGACTGTCAGGTACAGATGATGCGTGTCGAATTTGTCGGCCCCCAGGTGGGTGACGAATTGGCTGAACAGGGCGGTTTGGCAATGATCTATGCCCTGATCGGAATCCTGATTTACGTTGCATGGAGATTCGAGTGGCGTTTTGCGCTTGCTTCAGTCATCGCACTGATACATGACGTATTGTTCACACTGGGTGTTTTCTCACTATTCCAGTTGGAGTTTTCACTGCCGGTATTAGCTGCATTTTTAGCAGTGATTGGATATTCACTGAACGATACGATTGTTGTGTTTGACCGAATTCGAGAAAACTTTCGCAAAATGCGTAAAGGCGATACGGTGACGATCATGAATAACTCAATCAATCAGACATTAAGTCGTACAATCCTCACCTCAATGACTACCCTGGTCGTAATTCTTGCATTATTACTGGTAGGCGGTGAGGCAATTCGTGGGTTTTCCACGGCGCTTTTCATCGGTATTTTAGTGGGTACATATTCATCCATATTCGTCGCCAGTCCAGCAGTGCTGGCACTTGGAATCAAACGTGAAGACATGTTGCCGGTTCAAAAGGAAGGTGCTGCGCAGGATTCAGCACCTTGAGCGAATGATTCGCCGCACCCAAGGCTGATAATTAAGCGCTGCCATGCACTGTCCGTTTTGTGGCGCTGACGATACCCGGGTAATCGATTCCCGATTAGGTGATGACGGCTCAAGTGTTCGTCGTCGAAGATCCTGCCAGGCCTGCGGCGAGCGCTTCAATACTTTCGAACGCGCGGAACTTAGTCTGCCCTGGGTCATAAAGAACAATGGTGGTCGCGAACCATTCGACGAGGGAAAGCTGCGTCGAGGCATGCAACGTGCATTGGAAAAGCGGCCAATTGATACGGAGGCACTTGAGGAGGCAATCGTGCGGATTCTTCGTAAATGTGCCTACGGGGGCGATCGGGAAATTTCATCCAAGCAACTGGGCGAATGGATCATGCTGGAGCTTCGTGAGATTGATCATGTGGCTTACGTTCGATTTGCCTCGGTATATCGTCGATTTGAAGACGTGGATGCATTCAGTGCCGAAGTAGATCGGCTACGAAGTGGTCAACCGACGGATACCGGTACTCAACTCAGTTTTCTTGAAGCCGAAGCGCGTAGGCGCAAGCAATAACGTGTTGGATTCACAGCAACGCCTCATGCGGCGGGCGATTGAACTCGCATCCAATAGCCTTTTCATAAGCGATCCCAACCCGCGTGTAGGTTGTGTGATCGTCAAAGACGGTCAGATAATCAGCGAAGGCTGGACCCAACTTGCCGGTGGCAATCACGCCGAGATTCATGCGCTGCGAGATCTCGGCGAGCGAGCCCGTGACGCGGATGTTTATGTGAGTCTGGAGCCGTGTAGCCATACTGGCCAAACGGGTCCATGCACTGAAGCATTGATTGACGCAGGAGTCAGGCGGGTATTTATGGCAATACTCGATCCAAATCCCAAGGTCTGTGGGAATGGAGTCGAACGGCTGATTAATGCCGGTATTGAAGTTCACGTTGGCCTTGGTATGGAGCAGGCGCATGCGCTTAATAGAGGATTCATACGTCGCATGACGGGTGGTTTTCCGTGGGTGCGAATGAAGCTTGGCGCCAGTCTCGATGGGCGTACTGCATTAAAGAACGGCCAAAGTAAATGGATAACGTCGCAGGAGTCGCGAGACGATGTTCAGAAGTGGCGTGCTCGCAGTAGCGCAGTGGTAACGGGTATTGACACGGTCATTGCGGACAATCCTTCATTGAATGTTCGTATTGACAACGTCCCCCGTCAACCACTTCGAGTAGTAGTTGACAGTACCGGTAGAATAGACCCGCAAGCAAAAATATTCTCGGTTGCCGGTCGCGCCATCGTCGCAACTTGTCGCGATTCAATTGATGGAGTCAAAGAAGTACTAACATTACCGGCGTATGATGATCGAGTTGATCTGACCGCACTCATGTCAGCTTTGGCAAAATTGAATTGTAACGAGATTTTAATAGAGTCGGGTGCTCGTCTGAGTGGTGCGTTTATAGCTCAAGGGCTGGTTGACGAATTAGTCATCTATTATTCACCCAAGTTACTGGGTGATAATGCACGTGGTATGTTTGAAATTGGAAACCTGACATCGCTCACCGATGCACCACGATTGCGGGTACTTGAGATGAATTCAATCGGTGAGGATATAAGAATCGTTGCTGCGTTCCTCAGGCCGAAGTCGTAGATACATGTTTACCGGTATTATCGAACAGGTTGGACGTATCGAGTCGATTGAGGATATTGACGGTGATCGCTCGATCAAAGTGAGCGCGTCTGATTTTGGTCATGTTCAAGTCGGTGACAGCGTGTCGGTAAACGGTGTGTGTCTTACAGCGACGAAGAATCACGGACTGTTGCAATTCGACGTATCGGTTGAAACTCTCTCGCGTACACTCATAGGTACGTACCAGTCAGGTGACAAGGTCAATCTTGAACACGCATTAACATTGTCAACACCACTTGGTGGGCACTTGGTAAGCGGACATGTCGACGGAATTGCACGAATCGAATCAATGGAACCGAGTGCACGTTCGGTGGTGTACAGGTTGACTGCGCCAACCGAATTTGCACGATTTATTGTACCCAAAGGGTCGGTTTGTGTGGACGGTATCAGTCTGACAGTCAACGCGGTTGAAGATACGGATGATGCCGTCTGTTTTGAAGTAAATATCGTTCCACACACGCTATCAAATACAAACCTTGTCGATCTTGACTGCGGCGCAGCAGTTCATCTTGAAGTCGATCAGGTAGCTCGTTACCTCGACAGAATTTTATCGTTTCGCGAGAAACCCTGACAGGCACATACAACAATGTCATCTACAAGTATCAATTCTCCGATCAGCTCCATCGAGGAAATTATCGAAGACTATCGCAACGGGAAAATGGTTATTCTGGTTGACGATGAAGATCGAGAGAACGAAGGTGATCTGGTCATCGCTGCAGAAGCGACTCGCGCTGAACATATTAATTTTATGGCCTCTCACGGACGTGGATTGATTTGCCTGACCCTGACTGAAGAACGTTGTCGACGACTTGGTCTGACTCTCATGGTTCAGGATAATAACGCCCGTTACCTGACTAACTTCACAGTATCAATTGAAGCGGCAGTAGGTGTTACAACTGGCATATCGGCAGCCGATCGCGCGGTAACGGTTGCTGCCGCAGTGGGTCGTGATGCGCAGCCGTCCGACATAGTGACCCCAGGCCATATATTCCCGATCATGGCTCAGCCCGGTGGCGTGTTAAATCGTGCCGGACATACTGAAGCAGGTGTTGATCTGGCAAGAATCTGTGGTTTCGAACCGGCCAGTGTTATTTGCGAGATACTTAATCCGGACGGCAGCATGGCTCGCCTTGCGGATCTGATCACATATGGGCAGACACACGGCATCAAGATTGGCACCATTGCTGACTTGATTCGCTGGCGGCTCACCCATGAGCCGACGGTGACTCGTGTGTCTTCTCACGATGTAACCACTTCACGTGGTCAATTTCGCGCTTACGTGTATGAAGACTCGGTCGCCAACTCGACGCATCTGGCACTGGCTACTGGTGATATCGTCCGGGATGAGCCAACATTGGTGCGGGTGCATGTTCACAGTGGTGTATTTGATACCATGATGAATACAATAGAAGACGGCGATAATGACGCCGGACGTGCACTTAATGCGATAATGGAAAACGGATCGGGCATCCTGGTCTTGCTTGACTACCCAACGAATGGCTCCTACGTTAGTCGCAAGATTGCGGATTTGAAATCTAACAGTTCGGGTGATGCCGAGATTGATGCAGTCAGCGATCTTCGCATGGTGGGCGCCGGGAGTCAGATACTTGGCGACCTCAATGCTGGTAAGGTCAGAGTGTTAGGGACACCACGTCGTACCCATGCACTTTCAGGTTTTAATATCGAGATTGTGGATTATGTTGTTGATTACTGACTTTTTGGTTTTTCCCTGGGTGTTGGAACCAGACACAATATGCAGTTGTGCTGAAAAGCGGTATATCAAGAAACCTGGGACATTCCTGTAATGTCCCAGGGCAGCCGACATCTCGCTCGTAAAACGGCTGTACAGGCTCTGTATCAATGGGATCTTACTGAACAAAGCGCCAGCGAAATTGAGTCCCACTTTATCAACGATCACGATTTCGTCGGCGTTGATATGGAATATTTTCATCACTTGGTTCACCATGTGCCACTGTATCAAAGGGAAGTAGACAGCCGCCTCACACCACACATCGACCGCGATTTTACCCGCATTGATCCGGTGGAACGCGCAATCCTTCGTATCGGTGCTTATGAACTTGAGTTCGAGTTGAAAGTACCAACAAAAGTAATAATCGACGAGGCGGTTGAGCTCAGCAAGATGTTCAGTGCCGAACACGGATATCGTTTCGTTAATGGAGTGCTTGACAAGGTCGCAAAAGATATTCGCGACAACTGATTTCGATCAATGAACGAATTCGATTTAATCGATCGTTTTTTTCGCTCGAAAGGCACAATCAGAGACGAGATTCTGATTGGTATTGGTGATGATGCAGCGGTGATCGCACCCTCAGATTCTGCTCTTGTATTGTGCAGTGACACCCTGGTTTCAGGGGTGCATTTTGCTGATGACGAGCGGGGTAGTGACGTTGGTTATAAATGTCTCGGAGTCAATCTCAGCGATCTTGCCGCGATGGGTGCTGAACCTGTTTTTGCACTACTTAATCTGACTTTACCCTCATTCAATGACGAATGGCTTGATGACTTCGTCAAAGGTTTCAATGAATTGGCATGTCGATTTAATGTTTCCTTGATCGGTGGCGATACAACCCACGGTCCGCTGAGCGTAACAGTACAGGCAGGCGGGAGAGTACCGGTTGAATTACCTGGTCAGATAAGTTTGCTGCGAAGCAATGCAGATGTCGGTGATGAAATATATATCGGAGGACCTGTCGGCGACGGATTTCTGGGCCTTGAGGTTGCCAGTGGTCGTTATGATTCTGATTCGACAGATGCGGACTATCTGCTCAATAGATTGCGTCGGCCATTGCCACAGGTTGAACTGGGACTCGCCGTGCGATCAATCGCAGCGTCGGCCATTGATATATCCGATGGCCTAATAGCCGATCTCGGACATATACTGAAGTCCAGCGGATGCCTGGGTGCCAGCCTCGACCTGAACGAGAACTGGTTTTCCAAATCGGCCAGACGGTATCTGGATCAAGGTGGCGATCCCGTTAAACTGATTTCCGGTGGTGACGATTATATTCTGTGTTTAACCGTGCGTCCGGAAAACGTCGATAAATTCCATCAAGCATGTAAACGCATTGATGCAGATGTTCGACGAATCGGTCGAGTGGTGGATTCATCTGGAATTCGCATTACGGATGACAATGATCGATTGATTGATGCCAGTCGCTGTGGATACCGTCATTTTGACTGATACAGCTTCATATTCATCTTTCGATTGCGCGCGGTATGTCTGCTGATGATTAAGATATGCCTCAGCGTACCCGAATAAATCAACGCATTATGTTCGATAGGCAAGCATTCAGTACCACGAATTTGAGCAGGCGTATTAATGAGTGAAAAGCCGATATTTCTTGATAGTACCGCCAAGCGCCTGGCACTGGTTTTTGGTGCAGGCTGTGCGCCTGTTATGCCCGGTACGGTTGGAACATTAGCCGCAATCCCATTGTATTTGCTGATGACTGGAGTTGGCCCAGTCGCCTATCTGATCATCACCATGATGGTGATTGTAATTGGTGTGCTTGCATCAGGCCGTGCTGCTCGAGAACTCAACGTACACGATCATCCGGCAATTGTGATAGACGAGGTTGCCGGTTACCTCGTTACCATGGCTTTGGTACCATTTTCCTGGACCGCCCTGGTCCTTGGCTTTATCGCCTTCAGATTTTTCGATATCGTGAAACCCTGGCCGATTAGCTGGTTCGACCGCAAGGTTCCAGGGGGGGCAGGTATCATGCTGGACGATATTATCGCCGGGCTTTTTGCCAATCTTGTACTTTGGCTAATTTTAACCTTTGGATCGATATAACGTTTGCAGGTGAAGCACCTTGCGCACATAGTTTTCAGTTTCAGGATAAGGTGGAATCCCGTTGTATCGTTTTACTGCCTCGTCGCCAGCGTTGTATGCAGCCAGGGCCAGCGAAGTATCGCGATATCGATCAAGCAATAAGCGTAAATGACGACTTCCAGCAAGAAGATTTTGCCAGGGGTCTGTGCGGTCGTTCACTCCATAATATGCAGCGGTTGCCGGCATTAGCTGCATCAGTCCAACCGCGCCCTTATTAGACATGGCGCCAGCATTAAATGCCGACTCAGCATGAACGACGGCTTTGACCAGCGCGATATCGATCTGATTGATGTCAGAGGCTTCTTGAATGAGTTTGTCATAACTTGACGTCAATACTCTGGCTCGTCTGGCTTTCGCGGGGCTTGTGTCGGTCGGGGACGAATCTGCTATTGAATACTGTTTGGTTAATGTATATCCGGTGCCAGTTTGTGGTCGATTGGTTATCAGAACCAGGCCATCCGGATCCTTATATACATAGATACCCGCAGCGTGAGCTGGATTATCTGGCAGCAATAAACTTGATATGACGAATGCAACCGCCACATAAAGAGTGATCAGGTGCGTGGATCCTGATATCAGTAAGTGGTGTTCGGAACGGCCGAATGTAGCAAATTGTTGAATCGATGACTTAAGTGCTTTCATATAACTCATGGTGCTTCCTGCTGCTGATAATCGTCCGGTAACATCTCAAATTGTCGGTATTGTGGCACTTCAAACGGCTGATCATTACAATATCGGCATGTCATGAAGGCCCGATTGGGTATGCTGCAATCAATCACTCGTCGCACTGCGAATTTTCACTCATCGTTGTTGTCGAATCCAGACAGGATTTACCTTTTCACCAAGTCATTCAGAACCTGAGAATTACCATGAACCAAATCCGAATGGCAGTTGTGGCCCTGCTATGTACAACAACTGCTGCCATGTTTTCCACTATCACATTGGCGGCATCCGACATTCCGGAAAACTTCGAACAGCGCTTGTCCGATTTTATCGGACCGGACTATCCCATCAGTGCGATCGCCGAAACACCGCTCGATAATGTTTATGAAGTGACGGCAGGAAGCCGCGTTTTATTCGTCAGCATGAAGGACGAGCTGCTTTTGATTGGCAATATCTTCGATACCAACCGTGGTGTAAATCTCGGTGAAGAAAAGCAGAAGGAAGTGGCGAAAAAGTTAGCCGAAGAAGAAATCAGTCAGATTCCGCTTGATGAGATGATTATATTCAAAGGTAAAGACAGTACCCGTCATATTACGGTTTTTACCGATGTACTGTGTGGCTACTGCCGCCGTCTGCACAAGGAAGTGCCGGAATTGAATAAGGCTGGTATCGAAGTTCGATATCTGATGTTTCCGGCTATCAGTGAACAAAGTTACCCAAATGCGATATCAGTGTGGTGTGCGGATGATCAGCAAAAAGCAATGACTGACGCCAAGCTGGGCAAACCGGTGCAAGCCAAAACCTGTGACAACCCGGTGGAACAACAATTTGCCATCGGTCGAAAGCTGGGTGTCCGTGGTACGCCTTTCCTGATACTGGATGACTACACGGTAATCCCCGGTTACGTACCTGCCGAGGAACTGATCAAGATGATGCACATGTGACAGATTGAGTGGGCATGTACAAATGGAGGCGCCTCGCAAGGCGCCTTCTTCTTGACAATGGGGGTTTCAGGCAAGAATCGCCGGGATACTTTAACGCTCGAGATATTCTCGCTTATCTTTAACATCCTTCCAATCATCCGCATCATCCGGCGCAGGCTTCATTTCTGTAATGACAGGCCATGATTGTGCCAGTTCCTCGTTGAGCGCCATGTATTCCTGCTGATCATCCGGCAAATCGTCTTCAGCGTAGATGGCGTCGACCGGGCACTCCGGTTCACACAAACTGCAGTCAATGCATTCTTCGGGGTCTATAACAAGGAAATTGGGTCCCTCGTGGAAACAATCGACGGGGCACACTTCGACACAGTCCGTGTATTTGCACTTGATGCAGGCTTCTCCGACCACGTAGGTCATGCTATTGCTCCAGATAATGGATAAAAATCAAAGCGCGTATTCTATTTAATTGAGGCAGAACGGTAAATGCCGTGGATCAGTTAATTATCACGAAATATTTTTGACTTGCGTTATCAATGGCGGATTCTAATAAATACACGTCAAGTTAATCGTCAAGTAATCCCCGAAGTCGATAAAGAACATCCAGGGCTTCGCGAGGGGTTAGTGAGTCAGGATCAATTGTTCGTAGCATGTCCGTAGTCGCTGATGTGGGTACGGGCGCCTTGAAAATAGGTAACTGATCGGGCAACTCGCCAGAATTTATCCGGGATTCCCGCCCGGACTCGGCCCACTCGAGTTCTGCGAGCTTATCCCGCGCTTCGTTGATCACGCCAGAGGGTATTCCGGCGAGTCTTGCAACCTGGATACCATAACTTTGGCTGGCCGGGCCCGGTAACACGGAGTACATAAAGACGATGGTGTTGTCGTGTTCGACTGCGTCCAGATGAACGTTGCGTGTGCCTCCAAGGTGTTCCGCCAATTGGGTGAGCTCGAAATAATGTGTCGAAAAAAGTGTAAAGGCACTAATCGAGGCCAGGCGCGTCGCGCAGGCCCAGGCCAATGACAGGCCGTCGAAGGTACTGGTTCCGCGACCAATTTCATCGACCAGGACTAAAGAGCACGGTGTCGCATTTCGCAGGATATAGGCCATTTCGGTCATCTCGACCATGAAGGTCGAACGTCCGCTGGCAAGGTCATCTGATGCGCCGATGCGGGTGAAGATTTGATCGATTGGTCCCAGTAGCGCGCTATCTGCAGGCACAAAGCAACCGGTGTGAGCGAGCACGGCAATAAGTGCGTTTTGACGCATGAAGGTGCTTTTACCGCCCATATTCGGACCGGTAATCACCAGCATGCGTTTGGCTGAATCCAGCGATAAGTCGTTGGGAATGAAGGTTTTTTCTGCGCTGACTGCTACAACTGGATGGCGCCCTCCACGTATATCGAGGATTGGTTTGTCGGTGAATTGCGGACAGGCAAGATCGAAGGCGAGGGCGGCATCAGCATAGCTTTTAAATACATCAAGCTCAGATATCGACCGCGCAGTCGTGGTTAATTCGGCGAGATATGGGTCAATGAAATTGAACAGTTCCTCGAAAAGTTCTTTCTCACGAGACAGGGCTTTGTCGTTGGCACTTAAAATGCGGTCTTCAAACTCTTTTAATTCCGGGGTTATATAACGCTCGGCATTTTTAAGTGTTTGACGTCGCCGATAGTGTCCGGGTACGACTTCAGACTGGCTGCGCGGAAGCTCGATGTAGTAACCATGTACCCGGTTATAGTGCACCTTGAGGTTGCGGATGCCGGTACGCTGACGCTCCTCCAATTCGAAGTTGATCAGAAATTCACCAGCATTTCGCTGTAGTGCACGAAATTCATCGAGTGTTTCATCATAGCCGTCGCGAATCACACCACCTTCCCGAATCAGCGTCGCCGGTTCGTCGTCGATGGCGCGGGCAAGCTGTGATGCCAGCTCTGAAGTGACGTGTATGTTGTCATTTATCCGATGAATTCGAGGTGTATCGAGTGCTTCAGTAATGTCGCCAAGTATCTGTTTTAATTCCGGAATGCATTCAAGTGATTCGCGCAAGCGAAGCAGGTCGCGTGGTCGAGCGGATCGAAGCGCGATTCGCGACAGGATGCGTTCCATATCGCCAATTCTTTTTATGACTTCGCCAAGGTTGTTTTCGTTGTTCGAGTCGATCAGGGCCGATACGGCGTTATTGCGCTGGATAATTTCTGCCTGATCTCTGATGGGACTCCGAAACCAGCGGCGCAACAGGCGCGCCCCCATGGGTGTGCGAGTCCGATCATATAATTCCACCAGGGGTGTTCCCTGGTTTTCGTTCAGACAGCGATCGATTTCAAGATTGCGCCGTGTGACCGCATCGAGCCTCAGCAGGTTTTTTGGCTGGTCGAGTCGAATTCCGTCGAGATGGCTCAAGATTCGCCCGTGGATATCGGTTACGTAGCGTAGCAGGGCCCCCGCAGCACGAATTGCCAGCGGCGCATCATCGGCGCCAAAAGCAGCGAGGCTTGCGATATTGAAGGCATCTTCCAGAATTGCCCGGGCACGCACTGTTTCGAATTGCCAGTCAGCCAGGGCGGTGACATGGGCATCAGCGGCTATGGATTCAATTTCGGATAGTGTACTTTCCGGGCAAACCAGTTCCGCCGGGTTGAGGCGATCGATCTCGGTAGCCAGATTTTGCCGTGATGCAATCTCGAAGCCGCTAAAACGAGCGCTGGAAATCTCAAGGACGGCGATGCCAACACGGTTTTCATCCATGACCACCGCGCACACGAGATTTTCCTCGCTTTCGTCGAGCAGGGATTCCTCGGTAAGAGTACCGGGGGTTACAACCCGCACTACCTTGCGGTCTACCGGGCCTTTACTGGTCGCCGGATCACCGACTTGCTCGCAGATTGCAACCGGCTCTTTCAGCTTGACGAGCCGCGCCAAGTATTGATCTACACTGTGAACCGGCACACCGGCCATAGGAATTGCCACGCCGTCGGATTTACCGCGACTTGTGAGCGTGATATCCAAAAGCTCGGCCGCCTTGACCGCATCTTCATAGAACAGCTCGTAGAAATCACCCATCCGGTAGAAGATCAATGTCTCCGGATAATCCGATTTAATTTTGAGATATTGGTGCATCATTGGTGTATGTTGTTCTTTTTTTTCTAGTAAACTCATGCCGTTATGCTGTTTAACTTATTGATTCCTATTTGTTTATCGTTTTTACGTCGTCTCTTGTAGTTTCATCGAGTCTCACGAAATATCATCCAATCTCAGGAAATAGTGTAACTTGAAGTGTAACTTTTGTTGGTGTAACTTTTCCTTGAAATCCAAAAGTTACACTTTTTTCCATTGCATCGGACAAACTGACATCAATTCAAGAGGATACCCATGGCAACATTACAGAATACCAAACCCTTGTCTTCTAGGACAGTGGAGGTGATGAAGCCTGGAGACAAAATCAAGGCTGATACAGGAGAAAACACCGGTTTGCGAGTGAAATGCGGGGCTACCGGAGTAAAGACATTTTTCTATCGCTATACCAGCCCGATCACCTCAAAGCTTGTCCAGGTGAAAATTGGTCACTTCCCGGAAACCTCGCTGGCCGAAGCAAGATTGAAGCTCCACGAGTTAAAGCAAATCCGCCGACAGGGGCGTTGCCCGAGAACCGAGGCAAGGGAGCAGCAACAGCAGGAAAAGGAGCAGGAAAAGGCGAGGGTGGAGCCGGTTGAGAAATTGTTTACCGTAAAGGACCTGGTCGAGCTCTATCTGACTCAATATATCGAAGACAGAAAATCCCCAAACGGTCGGATCATTGCTGGCGCGCGAAAACCGAAAGGTCAGTCCGAGACGCGCAGAACACTCTATGGCGACGCGATTCCCAAGTTGGGGGAAATGCCCGCCAATGCTGTCACGCGAAAGGCCGTAGTGGATATGATCATGGCAATTGTGCAGCGCGGGGCAAATGTACAAGCGGGAAATGTGCTGAGAGAGCTTAGCGCCGCCTACGAGTTTGCGATTGGTCTGGGCTATTTTTCAGATGAGTTTGCAAACCCGGCAATCCTCGCCAAAGCAAGCCTCAGACAGGCCAAGG
>BQJD01000027.1 GCA_021604525.1 marine bacterium B5-7
GGTTCGATATTTGTTGGCTCAGGATTCGCTCATCTTGTGACGTAATCGCTCGACAAACTGTTCGCACTTTGCAAGCTGTAGCTCGCTTACATATTCATCCGCACGGTGTGCCTGACGTATGCTACCGGGTCCGCAAACAACTGAAGGGCAGTCAAGATATTGATGATAGCAACCGGCTTCTGTACCGAACGCGATCTTGATCGGTTGGCTCGCCTCGGAAAGTTCTGTTGCCAGTTGCGTGACTTCAGCATGAGGGTCTGTATCAAGCCCCGGGTAAGCATAGCGTCTCTCCAGTTCAACACCGCATTGCTCGTCTACACTTTTCATCGATGGTGATATATCGTTGTCCAGCCACTGTCGAATAAGTTTTTCCGGTGCATCGTTATCCTGTTGTGGCAAGGCCCGGTATTCGAATTCAACCTCGCAATGTGAAGGCACGATATTGACCTGGGTTCCACCATGGAACACACCGGTGTTTACCGTTGTATAGGCGACATCGTAGTCTTCATCGAAAGGTCCCTGGTTAGCGAATCGACGACCCATTGCTGTCAGGCGGGTGACAAAATCCGCGGCGTTCTCGATAGCATTAACGGTTAATGGCGCCAGGCTTGAGTGGGATTCTCGACCGGTAAAACAGGCACGATAGGCGCGTGCTCCCTTGTGTCCTATCGCAACCCGCATATCAGTCGGTTCGCCTACGATAGCGAGGCGAGGCTTGATCGACATGGAGCGCATTGCATCAATGAGATGTGGCACGCCGAGACAGCCGATCTCCTCGTCATAGGTTATGGCAATATGTAGCGGTTCAGTGAGTCGGGCATTGGCGAATTTCTCTGCCGCTTCGATTACAACCGCCAGAAATCCCTTCATGTCACAACTGCCACGTCCGTAATATCTTCCGTTGTTCTCGGTGAGTATGAACGGGTTGCTATGCCATTGCTGTCCTTCAACGGGTACGACATCGCTATGCCCGGATAGCATGATGCCGGGTTTGTTTAACGGCCCGATTGTGGCGAGCAAGTTGGCCTTGCGGCCATCGCTGGACGGGGTGGTGATGCATGAAGCGCCGATTGATTGCAGATGATCGCGGATAAAATCGATCATCTCGATGTTGGGTTTTGAACTTGTTGTATCAAACCCAATCAGTTTCTCAAGCAGCTCTATCGTTTCTTGCCTGGGTGTAACAGCTATTTCATCTCCTGTTGTTGAAGCTTCATTTGTCATGATGATCGAACCAGTGCACGCTCGATGGTGAGTCGCTGCAGTCGCTCGATCACCGGTTTAAAGCCATGACCCGCGATCGAAGGTGCGGTGACTTCCGAGGGAGCACTGAGTACGATGTCCGGCTCGGATAGATCTTGCGAATAGAGTCGGTCGCTTGGGAAGATATCGGCTGGATAGCGCATGTTGGGAAGGGTGGATAAGGCGAGGGATGGACCTTGACCGACTGCGGACTCAAGCATGCCGCCAACCCAGCACGGAGTATGTCGTTGCTTGCAGTAATCGTGTATCGCGATGGCATTGGTGAGACCGCCGACACGCCCCGGTTTTATATTTATCCAGCGACAGGCATCTATATCGATGGCTTTTCGCGCGCGGTCTATCGAGACGATGCTCTCATCGAGACAAATGGGCGTGATCAATTCGCTCTGCAGACGTGCATGATCGACCAGGTCGTCATGGGCAAGAGGTTGCTCGATCATTGCGAGACCGAATGTATCGAGTTCGCGAAACATCGGCAGATCGTCCAGTGTAAATCCACTATTACAATCAATGTGGATAGTCGCGTCCGGGAATTGCTCACGAACCCGGGCAACCTTATCGACACCCAAACCTCTGCGAAACTTCAGCTTGGTGCGCTTGAACCCGGCTGATTGCGCCTTGTCTACTGCATCAATCAGATCTTCGACACTATCCATTACCGCAATATCGGCGCCAACTGTTACGACAGGTTGTTTACCGCCAATGAGACGCCAGAGTGGTTCACCTTGTAGCTTTGCATAAGCATCCCACCAGGCATTGTCGATACCGGCTTTGGCGAACGGATTGCCTTTAAACGAACGCAGGATATTCTGAAGTTCGACACCGCTATTCACATTACGTCCAACCAGTGACGGTGCGAGTACATCGCGCAACAGAACAAAAGCGCCGTCAGCCCATTCAGGAGAATACTGGGGAAGTCGATAGGGCGCTGTTTCCCCCCATCCGTCAACGCCTTCCATGGTGACTCGAACGAATACCACGTCAATTTCCGACTCTTCGCCAAATGCGGTTCGCCAGGGTTCTTTCATTGGCATGGTCACGCGGAATAGTTCTATCTCCTCAATTTTCATTCTTGTTGTTGCTCCTTTGAACAAGCATATCTGCCTTTAAGTACATAGCGAATATCGCCGCGCTTGCTCGCTTGTGGATTTGCTTCGGAAAATGTCGTCGTACCAGGACTTGTCTCAAACAGTTTGAAATCGATCCTAGTTTGATATGTCGAGCTCCTGCATCTGTTCCATCAGGTCCTCTATGTGTGACAGATGTGATCTGGCTTGTTCACCTGCCTGTGCCGCTACTTCAGTGCATAAATAATTCAGCAAGCTGATGACGCCAACATAGGAATCGAATAAGGACATTCCGCGAATCTGGCAGGGGAAGTTCCACGTGGATAGTGCGGTGGTCGCAACCGCAACGCGATCTGTGACATAAGCAATGGGAACGCCTAAATCGTGCATAACCTGCATGAGTCGCAGCAGTTGTGGTGGCCTGCGCCGCAAGCCGATGGTGATCATCAAATCGTCCGCGGTTGCGGCACCCATGTCTTCCATCAAAGTTTGACCGGCTGCTGGCAGCAAAACGACATCAGGCCTCGATTGAATAAGCTGGCGCCTGACGTAGGCGGCAAAAAAATGGCTGTTGCGAAAACCAACCACCCACACGCGGCGTGCCTTGATTATTCTGTCGACTACCGCATCGAGATCGTCGGGACTGAGCGATTCGAATGTTTGTTGCAGGTTCAACATGTCCTGCTTGAGATGCGCACCGAGACTGCTACCTTCACGTGCAGGCGTAACCAATGCCGTGTTGAGGTAAATGGGTTCACCCGCCTCTTGTGCCTGACGGGCCTCGCGCTGCATTTCGCCGTAGCTCTGGTAGCCGATACGTTTCACGAAGCGGGATACCGCTGCCTTCGATACGCCTGTGCGTTTGGACAGGGAAGTTGCTGAGTGCAGGAGGATATCTCCCGGATACTCGAGAATCAGATCGGCCAGAGGCCGCTCACTTCCGGGCATTTTCTTGTATTGGGCCTGGATTCTCTTTTCGAGTACCCGTGTCTCTCGCGGCTTTTTGGATCGCGCCATCAATGTCTCCCATTCCGGTATCGGGCGATGTGGCTATTAAACCAGAAATTTTAATAATTTGACAATTTAAAATTTTTGTATCAATCTAATTATGGAAGTAAAGACGGTCTAAAGCATTAACCGTCGTAGAAGTATCGATAACCATGCATATGAGGAGGAGTTGATATGAATAAAACCGTTGTCATGGTGGCTTCCGGAGTAGCCGCTTATATGACATTAACCGCTACCGCCTATGCGGGAGATCTCGTCTGGGCACGGGATGGAGATATCGATTCTCTCGATCCTCACCGCGCGACATCGACACTATCAAGACAGCTTTGGTATCAAGTGTACGACTCATTGCTTGAATTCGATGAACAGGGTCAACCTGTTCCCAATCTGGCGAAGGACTGGACGGTAAGCGATGATGGCACTGAAATTGTCTTCACGCTGCATGAAGGTATCAAGTGTCACGATGGCAGTGCATTTGATACCAATGATGTTAAGTGGACAGCCGATCGCGCAATTTTCAGTGACAATCCGAGCCTGACCAAGGCCAGTTGGGGTCCGGTGACGGCAGTTGAGAAAGTCGATGATCTCACTGTCAAGTTTACCTTGTCGAAACCGTTTGGTGCATTTGTGCCGTTTATGGCGGATCAGTTTACCTCGATGTTATGCGATAGCAACAAGGACCATGATGACTTTGGTGTTGCATCAGCTATCGGTACGGGTCCATGGAAATTCGAAAGCTGGACCAAAGGTTCGCAAATCGTCCTGACGGCGAATCCTGACTATCAGAACTTTGGCCGACCGGTTGATAACCCGGGCAAGCCATATGCTGATCGCCTGATCGTACGCACCATGCCTGAAGCGCAAACCCGTGTTGCCGGACTGCAAACCGGTGAATTGCAAATTATCGTGCCGCCTATCCAGGAGGTTGAAGCGCTACAGGCGAATCCTGATGTCGAAATGCATATCGCCGAGTCCACCGGGCAAAATATGTTCTTGCAGTTTTCAGCGCATCGTCCGCCTTTTAATGACGCCAAGGCTCGCCAGGCAGTGTCGTATGCCATCGATAAGGATCTGGCGCTCGATATTGTTTTTGGTGGTCTGGTCGTGAGAGAACGTTGCCCCGTCTCGGTGGGTGTATTCGGACACGATGAAAATTTTTGCGACAAGTATGATCAGGACTATGATCCTCAAAAAGCCAGGGAGTTACTCGCAGAACTTGGTTATGGTCCTGATAATCCCATGCAGATCGTAATGGCGACCTGGACTGGTGACAGTCGTGAGAAAGTCCTGCAGGTTTTCCAGAACCAGTTAAAGCAGGTGGGTATCGAGGCCAGCATCGAAGTCATGGATATCGGTACGCTGAATGCGCGAGTGACCACTGAGAACAACAAGAAAGAAGGCCCTGGATTTATCAATCTGATGGGTTGGACCTGGTTCGATCCCGACGTCCTGTACTTGTTATGGCATTCGCCGGGCGCATACGAAGGCTATACGCACCCGGATCTTGACGAACTGCTCGATCGTACCCGTACGACAGTCGACGCCGATGAACGTCGCGAGGTTGTTCAGCAAGTGTTTGAGCATTTGCTCGTCAACGCAGTGCATGTGCCCATCTATACACCCGGATGGCTTTGGATGTACGCTGTCACCAGCAAGGCGCCGGGTTTCACCATCGGCCCATTCAACCGACCTTTGTTTAACGCTGTGAAGTTTTAACAGGTCATGATGAACCGGGTACGTCCTGGCTTGCGCCTGGGCGTATCCGTTATCCGATAGCATGCGAATGTTCGACTCAGTACATCCGATTCAGCGTCACTGCCAGCCATGCTGAACTACCTGATCAGGCGAATATTGTCTGCGGTCGTCACGATATTCGTTACGACCATCGCTGTTGCCATGTTGATACACCTGGTGCCTGGCGATCCGGTTCAGATCATGTACGCCCAGTCCCAGGGAACAACACCCGAGCACCTTGAACAGGTCAGGCAATCGCTTGGCCTCGATCGCCCGCTTGTCGAGCAATACGTCATGTATATGCAGCGGGTGTTGCAGGGTGATCTGGGCCACACCATACGCGGCGAACAACCGGTACTCGATCTCCTTTTATTGCGTTTACCGAACACATTGCTGTTGACCGGGACTGCGTTATTGATCGCAGTTTCCATTGGGTTAACGTTTGGCTTCATCGCAGCCTACAAGCGAGGTAGCTGGGTCGATACAAGCCTTATGACCACGGCTATACTGGGTGTATCGATGCCGCACTTCTGGCTCGGCCTGATTCTGCTGTTCTTCTTTGCGGTCAAGCTTCAGTGGTTACCCGTAGCGGGTAATAATCTCGAAAATCTGATATTGCCGGCAATTACCTTGGGCGTAACCAATGCAGCAATCATCGCTCGCCTCACGCGCTCTTCAATGATTGATGTTTTTGATCAGGACTTCGTCCGTACCGCGCGAGCCAAGGGACTGACACGCGCCGCGGTTCTGTACAAGCATGCCTTGCGTGCCGGCCTGGTGCCGATCGTAACCATGATCGGATTACAGTTCACCTACATGATGGGCGGTGCCATCGTGGTTGAGAACGTATTCGGCTGGAACGGTGTTGGACGCATGGCGATACAGGCTATTTTCCAACGCGACTATCCGCTTATACAGGGTTTCATCCTGATGTTCGCATTGGTGGTGGTTACCGTATCCATCATTCTGGATATCGTCTACGTGTGGCTCGACCCGCGTATCCGCTATGACTGATACAAACGTACAGGCAACCAGCGTAGTTGCTGATCCTGAAATTCGTCCTGTTATCAACGGCGGACAACGATCGGGCCGTGGCCGAACGATACGATTCATGCAAGCGGTATTCGGTAACCGTGGTGCAGCCATTGGCTTCATTCTTGTTCTGACGCTTGTGCTGGTTGCTATTTTTGCATCCTGGATCGCACCCTTTGACTCGGATCAAATGGGTGCAGGCAAACGTCTATCGCCGCCCGATGCATCACATTGGTTTGGCACGGATGAGTTCGGTCGTGACATGTTCAGCCGGGTTGTGTTTGGTGCCCGGTTGACTATCCAGGTGGGTGTCATCGCAGTCAGTATTTCATTGACGATCGGCATGTTACTGGGATTGATAGGTGGATATGCCGGTGGGTGGCTGGAAAAAATCCTGATGCGTAGTGTCGATGTTCTGTTTTCATTTACTGAAACGCTAATAGCACTGGCTGCCGTCGCCGTACTTGGACCAAGCCTTACCAATGCCATGATTGCTGTTGGGATCGCCGCCATTCCATTTTATGCGAGGGTTGCCTATAGCGTCACGCTGGTAGAGCGCAATCGTCCTTACTTCGAAGCGGCAGTCGCTGCCGGCGCCGGACATATGCGGTTACTTTTCAGGCACCTCCTGCCCAATATCATTCCGCCGTTAATCGTTGTCGCCACCCTTGGTGTATCGGCCGCAGTGCTGGCTGCTGCCGGTTTGAGTTTTCTTGGGCTGGGCGCACAACCTCCTTCTCCAGAGTGGGGGGCGATGCTTTCTTCCGGCAGGGATTATTTCAATCGAGCACCGTGGATCATGTTGTATCCGGGACTTGCAATCATGATTACCGTGCTGGCATTCAATCTGCTGGGCGATGGTATTCGTGAAGCGCTCGATCCTCGTCAGCGTAATACCTGAGCAGTAGCCATGAGTACGACCGCCGCAGAAATGGAAACCTCTGAATCTTCACAGGCAGAAATTACTCCAACACTTCGTGTGTCTTCCTTGCGTGCCGAGTTTCGTACCGACAGCGGCACCGCGATTGCTGTTGATGGTATGTCTTACGATGTCCATGCAGGAGAAACACTCGCCATCGTTGGTGAGTCGGGTTCGGGAAAGAGCGTCACTTCGCTGGCGATCATGGGTCTCATACCCAATCCACCCGGTCGCGTCACCGCTGGTGAGGTGTGGTTCGAGAATCATGATCTTCTCAAGCTGTCTGAACGTGAGATGCAGAAAATTCGCGGCAACAAGGTCTCCATGATTTTTCAGGAGCCAATGACATCGCTAAACCCCGTGCTGTCGATTGAGCGGCAGATGGTGGAAGGTATTATCGAGCATCTTGATCTCAGCCCGCATGCTGCCCGTCAACATGCCCTCGACATGCTAAAAAGAGTACACATCCCGGATCCGGAGTCTCGCCTGTCCGAGTTTCCGCATCAGCTCTCCGGCGGAATGTTGCAACGGATCATGATTGCCATGGCGCTGTCATGTAACCCGATGGTTTTACTAGCCGATGAGCCAACCACCGCACTCGACGTTACGATTCAGGCGCAGATTCTTAATATCATGTGCGATCTTCGGGACGAGTTTGATACGGCAATTGTGCTGATCACTCACGACATGGGCGTAGTGGCAGAAATGGCGGATCGGGTAATCATCATGTATGCCGGACGCAAGGTCGAGGAAGGCACAGTCACGAATATATTTCAAAATCCGCAGCACCCATATACACGCGGCTTGCTTGGTGCCTTGCCCAAGCTGGGCTTTGCCGGACCGGTGGGGTCTCAGACGCTTAACGAGATACCCGGCATCGTGCCGGCGCTCACCGACTTGCCGGCGGGTTGCCGCTTTGCGGCACGCTGTAGCTATGCCACCGAACAATGCGTTGCGCAATATCCTCCATTCGAAGAAAAGACTACGGCGCATTGGGCCGCTTGTTGGGAGTCAGCGAATCTGCCGGAAGGTAATCAGGAATGAATACACTTGCGTCGGGCCCGCTACTCAAGATCGACCGACTATCCAAGCGCTTCCCGGTACGGGGCGGTGTTTTGCGACGTGTCGTTGGAAAGGTCAATGCGGTCGATGATGTATCGTTCGAGATTAATCGCGGTGAAACACTTGGGTTGGTTGGTGAAAGCGGTTGCGGCAAGTCAACTGTCGGCAAGACCATATTAAAACTGCACGAGCCAAGTGGTGGCGCAATCTGTCTTGATGGCAAGGATATTTCCCAATACTCTCCAAGACAGATGCGTGGCGTCAGACGTAAGCTGCAGATTGTGTTTCAGGATCCATACTCATCGCTTAATCCGCGGATGACGGCTGCAGATATTGTCGGTGAACCACTTGCGATTCACGGTTTGGCGCATCGTCGGGATCAACGACAAAGAGTTGCGGAAATGTTCGAGCGGGTTGGGCTCAGGCCCGATCAGATGGATCGCTTCCCCCATGAATTTTCAGGCGGCCAGCGACAGCGAATCTCAATTGCCCGGGCGCTGGCTGTCGATCCTGAAATAATCATTGCTGATGAATCGGTTTCAGCGCTTGATGTATCCATTCAGGCATCGGTGATCAATCTGCTCATCAGGCTGCAACAGCAAACAGGGGTGTCTTTCTTGTTCATTTCGCATGACATGAGTGTCATCGAACATATCAGCCATCGGGTAGCGGTTATGTATCTCGGCCGTATCGTTGAGATTGCAGAGCGCTCGAAAGTGTTTGCGCATCCGCTACATCCCTATACTGAAGCACTGCTGTCGGCAGTACCAGTGCCTGATCCGGCAACACGTCGTAAAAAACGCATCCTGCTGTCCGGGGATGTGCCGTCTCCGATCAAGCCGCCGCCCGGCTGCCACTTTCATACGCGTTGTCCGATTGCCGAAGCGCGTTGTCGGATTGATGTACCAGCTTTACGGGAGATCGCCCCCGGCCATATGGCGGCGTGTCACTTGCGCTGAATGAGTCATACGTCATGACAATCGGCATTGCCGCTTATGGACCAAGAGCAGGGCTGGGTGTGTTCTGTGCACTTGAGGCCGTGGAGAAAGTAGCCACGGGATCGATTGGTGGCTACGCTACCTTCGCAACGCTCGATAGCCAAGGCAGGTTATATCGTGCCGAAACCCAACGCGGCGGTACGACGACATTGTTTGTCGACGGAGAAACCACCGGTGTCAGACCCCCTGACGAAATCGCTCAGGCAACCATGGCCGGTGTAATGTCGAGCGGGCCAGATCGGCCGACACCGCTTGCCCAGTATTTGCCTGTGGAACCGGGTGCCGGACTGGTTACGGGACATCGCTTGCCGAACGCACACGGAGTTAATGATCGTGCGGTGAATTTGCAAGTACTCGATCTGCTGCGCCAGGGTTTTAATGCCCGTGTTGCCGTTAATAAAGTATTCGATGCCGAGCCTGATGTGGATGCCGGTATTATTGCTGTGGACGTATCAGGCGGTGTATTCAGTCGTAATAGCGATCGGGTTCTACAGCGTCCCGACCTTGGTCATGCACGACTCCATGATTCATCAACCGGTGCTGTCATTGAAATATTGCACAACGCTATATCACCGATCGGATCTATCGCTGCACTGGCTGCAGAGATTGGTATGGCGGCCATGCTTGAGGTGGAGGAAGTCGACGGCGAGATCACCGTTATGGAAAACGTTCCGGTGGTGGCGGGGACGATGAATCGAGTATTGATTGATGATAAGGGTGTCGCACTTCAGATAGAAACGACAGATTCAAGAATTCTCACGGGTCGACATAATTGCGCTGCCATCTATCTGCGATCACTGGTTGTTCACAACGATAGTATCCTTGGCGAAACTGTGTTTGAACCCAATGTCGTTGTCGATGGCGGGCGGATTGTCACTTTAAACAATCAAAAACAGATGCGGATTGGTTACCGCAAAAGCGACCGATAGTTGAAAATCACGCCAACAAGAAATAGATGAACGTGAACATCGTGCGTATTCACGCACACATCGACGCACTGGCGAACTTCACTGCCACACCTGGCGCCGGCTCGACGCGCTTGAGCTTTTCATCGGAATACCGTGCTGCCTGTGATTACCTGATTAATGTCGCAGAATCCTCTGGTCTGAGTGCACGTTTTGATGCTATCGGTAATCTGCGTATTCGACTGGACGGGGCTCAATCCAATCTACCGGTAGTCGTGGTTGGATCGCATATAGATACTGTGATCCATGGCGGAAATTTTGATGGCATCCTTGGTGTGGTCAGCGGTCTTGAAATATTGAGTACGTTGGTTGAGGAGAATATTCAGCCAATACATCCGATAGAGGTCGTGAATTTCGTAGAAGAAGAAGGCACGACCTTTCGCTGCCCGCTGACGGGCAGCAAGGCGTTGACCGGTCAGCTTGATGAAGATGCGCTAAAGACGTTAAAGGATGACGATGGCAGAACTTTTCATGAGGCGGCGATTGCCTTTGGACTCGACCCAAGCCGTCTTGATGAAGACCGGTTTTACAAAGACACAATCAAGTCGATGCTTGAGCTTCATATAGAGCAGGGTGCGGTACTGGAGTCTCTCGGTATTCCAGTGGGTATAGTCAACGATATTGCCGGAAGCGAGAACTATCGTATCCGTCTTTATGGCAGGGCAAACCATGCCGGAACCACGCCGATGTCCCTGCGATTTGACAGTCTCGCCTGCGCCGCTGAATGTATCACCCTGATTGAACGCATTGCCCGGGATCCGAAGCGTACCAACACGGTTGCGACCGTCGGTCGTATCAGTTGTTTGCCCAACGCGGTAAACGTTATACCGGCTTCAGTGGAATTCAGTATTGATGTTCGCGATACGAGCGAAGACCGTATCGAAGACGCGAGCAAAGAAATCCTTCATGGGATAGAAGCAATCGCGCATCAGCGAAACATCCGCTTTGAATGGGAGTTGACCGCAAAGTCGACGCCAAAACCCATGTCGCCGAGCATGGTCGCGGAATTGACTGTGCTGTCGGAGACTGCGGGTATCGCCAGTCATATAATGACCAGTGGTGCGCTACATGATGCAGCAATGATGTCAGACATCGCTCCTACGGCAATGATTTTTGTACCGAGTAAAGACGGCCGTAGCCATACACCGAAAGAGTCGACCCGATACGAGGATATTGAACACGGCGCTAATCTTTTACTCGCCGCGGTGCTACAACAGGCCGGCTCGAATTGACACCGGACAAGCCATTGTTTGTTTGCAATCTTAAATCTCGATTTCGATAACGCCGTCAGCATCCTGAGCACGTGAGCAACACAGGGTGAGTTTATGTTTGCGCTCAGCGTTGCTGAGAACGTAGTCACGATGTTCCACCGAGCCGTACGAATAATTTGCAACACATACGCCACAAATACCGTCCGCGCACTTGGTTTGAATGTGTATGCCGATACGCTCCAGGGCATCACTCGCTGACTCATCTGCACTGACCACAACTTCACGGTCGCTATCCTTTAGCTTTAAAACGAATGGCGTATTTATATAGTCGCCTTCTTCAGGGACTGCAAAGAATTCCCGATGCAACGTTTCCACCGGCCAACCGCAGCATGCGGCATGATCAAGGATTGCGGACATATATCGATCCGGGCCACAGGTATAAAGATGCCAGCCGCTGTGCCAGTTTGGAATATCGCAACAGACATCAAGACGTGAGCCTTCGTCGGAAAAATGAAATCGCACTCGCCGCATGAATGAAGCTTTACCCAGTTCGTCGACAAATGCCGCAGCCGACCGGTTTGTGGCTGAATAATGTAGTTCGAATTCGGCGTTTATATTGTCAAGTCGGTGTGCCATGGACAACATCGGGGTAATGCCGATGCCGCCGGCAAACAACAGTGTAAAAGTCGCGTCCTCTTCCAGCTCGAAATGATTGATCGGACGTGACACGAATACACGCCGGCCTTCGTTGAACATGCGATGCATCAGCGCCGAACCACCACGTCCGTTTTGCTCGTTCAGTACGGCAGTCAGATAGCGGTCGTTGTCCAGCGGGTTGCCGGCAAGACTGTACTGACGAAAGAATTCCGGCGCCACTACGACATCGATATGCGCACCTGCTTCGAATGGTGGCAGCGGGCCGCCATCGGCTGCACGAAATTCATACAGTTTAATATTCTCGGCTGAATCTATAACGCGACTCACACGGGTCGCAATCACCGGTGATTCGCTGGCACTATCATCTCGGACGGTTACGAGTCCATCCACCTCGCCACGAGCGAGTCGCGCCCGGTATTCTGTTGGTTCAAGCATCCGCTGGTAGGCTTTGATGCCTTTTTCGCGATCCATTGGAAACGGAAATGGATAGGGTGGCGGCGTGAGGTCGGCCGGATATACCGCCAGCGTCTGGTCCTCGTATTTCAAATCGAGATCGAGGTTGAGCTCGCGCTGATTTGTCTGCATGGCAGGCACGTAATTGCCGATATCGGTCAGTTCGATATCCCACCACCATTTCTTCACCGGATTGATGCGTCCGCGGCCGATGGCATCGTCAAATTTTGCCAACCAGCGGGCGGCGCGCGGCACACGCATGGCCAACGCTCGAAACGGTGCTTCACTGAATATGCCTTCCAGATTCCACGGGCAGGTTTTCATGCAGCGACCGCACATGCTACCGGCAGTTTGGCCTATTCGGTAGCGGGCGCATTTCTCTGAATCCGACTTCCAGATCTCATAACCGTTGAACATGAGTTTGGGTCCGGCGGTAATCGCACCCGATGGACATTCACGCGCGCACTTATTGCAGTTCTCGCAAAAATTCTGCAAGCCGAAATCAATCGGACGATCATGGCGCATGGGCATGTCGGTGGTGACGACTCCCGATTTCAGACGCGGCCCGAGAAACGGGTTGAGAATCACTTCGCCAATCCGACTCACTTCGCCGAGTCCTGATAGCAGCAATAGAGGAGGCTGTAAAATTTCGCCATCGAGTACCGAGTGCACTCTGGCCGAGTAGCCGAGGCTGCGAATATGGTGAGCGACGATACCGCCGATCAGCGACGTACGAAGATACGCACGCATGCTTTGCGCACCGGAAATCCAGTCATCACCGCTGGCGCCTTCCATGGTCTCGAAACCCTGATCGATCAGAATCGAGATGGCATTTTCATGGTAGGGTTTGATGGGGTCGCCGGCGGCGTCGTGTGAATACCATGTCCACGCCGGTGCAGCCGATAAACCAACGGCATCGGCGCCAAGGAAATACAGCGAGCCCTTGATGTTATCGGCGTTGCGATCCGGGTCCTTTGCGTCTGCTGATAGGGTGGTACTGACATCACCGTCCTGTCTCAGGATCAATGCACCCAGTAATCTGCGCGAACAATAGCCGAGCGGATTTTTCAGAATGTATTTGCCGTTGCGCGCGCCTTCCTGCAGCGCTTTGCCCATATCGCCGAACAAGGCACGGGCAAACATGTCGGTACGTTTTGGAACCCGTGGCACGCGAGGCTTGTCGATAAATGTAGTGGGTGCGTCACGCCGCTTGAGTTTTTCGAACGGGTAGGCACCGTCGCGAAAATGCCGTCGCTTGTATGGTCTATAGTTGAAGGCATTTTTCATTGTACCGATACCACTTATCCATCTTGCATCGGCATTACGGGGCTTTATCTCATCGAGTGGCTGGTCGACTTCAAGCATAAGTGGCGTAGTGAGGGCTGCCAGTGAGTAGTCTTCGCCAAGATAGGGATTGATCGCACCGGCACTATTTTTCCCTTTACCTATAGAGCACAGACCCGCAGCGATCGATAGACGGTCGAGATCGACATCGCTACTGGTTACGGTATGAGCGCGAGCCTCGAATCCCATGATGCGAAAATAATTGGCAAGCACCACTGCCGTTTCGGCTGCGCGTACCGCCGACCGCTGATCGATACTTTCCTGAATCCAGTCGCAACCGGGTTCTTCAGCGCATGGCTGGCGCGGGTGCTCCACCAGAAACACCACGGCGTAACGATGATGATCGATGGGTTCCGGCCGCGCTCCCGCGGCCTCGCGGACATCGGCCATTACCACGTCAATACCGCTTGCCAGGGTATTGGGTTGCGCGGTTTTCAATTCCTCGGCAAGTGCATCAAGATCCGGGTTGTGAATGGAGGTAGCTAATCGAGCATCGGGTGGGATCTCACAGATACCCACCTGACTGGCATCGAAGTAGTAGCCGGCAGCCTTGATATGACGGGCACGTTCTGCCGGGTCGTCGGGAATAACCGAGGGCTGCGAATTAACGGCACCGATGCGTACCGCATCCAGTAATGTAATGAACGTCGCCAGGGCATGGTTAAGCGATAACGGATCACTACCATTGAATTTCATCCTGCAAGCATCTTTCAGCGATGCCATATCGGGCAGATTCGGTTGCCGTGATAATCGTTCAAGCGGATACGGTCCGAGATGAACCGGTCGGTGTCGGGTTGAAAATGGCCGCATAACGACAGTGCCTTGGGGTGTGCAATTCGAGATACTATTCGTATAACCTGATTACCCGTTTGGTTTCAATGCCGCTAACCTGAATCTACCGCCATTGAGACGCTCGATATTTTTTGGAGCCAGCCCATGTCGTCGCCGAACGCGAGTCGAAAATCCCTGCTGTACATGAATGATCAACCGGGTCGCTATCCGCAGTCCTGGTATGCAGAAACAGCCGACACTCTACCCGAGCAGCCGGCTCTCAAGGGCGAACACAGTTATGACATCGCGGTAATAGGCGGAGGTTATTCAGGATTATCGTGCGCACTCGATTTGGCCGAACGCGGTTATCGTGTCGCACTTATCGAAGCTCACCGGGTCGGCTGGGGTGCGTCGGGACGAAACGGCGGTCAGATCGGAACCGGTCAGCGACTCGAACAGGACGAGCTTGAAGATCTGGTGGGTGACGAGCTTGCCCGAGCCGCGTGGGATATCGCTGAACAGGCTAAGGCGCGGGTCTATTCGCTCATCGAAAAATTCGACATACAGTGTGATTTGAAACCAGGTGAGTTACATGTCAATCATCGCCCGCGTTTTGATCGACATTCAAAATCCTACGCTGAGTTTGTTGCAACATGTTACGGCTACAACAAGATACGTTATGTCGAACCGGATGAAATTTCCGCGATGCTCGGTACGCACGATTATTCCGGTGGTACTCTCGACATGGGCGCCGGACATCTGCACCCGTTGAATTATGCTTTGGGGTTGGCCCGCGCGGCGCTTTCTAAAGGGGTCGATATATTTGAACGTTCGGAAGTTTCCCGCATCGAACCAGGTGACCGGGTTGTTGTACATGGCGAAAGTGGCAAGGTTTCCTGCCGCTACCTGGTGTTGGCGTGTAACGGTTATCTTGGCGATCTGGAAACCCGTGTTGCCGAGCGGGTCATGCCCATCAACAACTTTATTATCGCCACTGAACCGTTGGGCCAGGAGGTAGCACGATCACTGATTCGCGATGATGTCTGCGTTGCCGATTCGCGCTTCGTTATCAATTACTATCGTCTTTCTGCAGATCATCGCCTGCTGTTTGGCGGCGGCGAAAATTATGGATACCGCTTCCCTGCCGATATCAAACAATTCGTTCGCCCGCACATGCTCAAGATTTACCCACAGCTTGCCGATACGCAGATCGACTATGGCTGGGGCGGTACGCTCGCCATTACCCGTAAGCGTCTGCCGCATTTCGAGCGATTAGCCGGCAACATTCTATCGATTTCGGGTTACTCGGGATCAGGGGTCGCACTGGCCACGGGTGCTGGGGCCATAGCCGCCGAAGCCATTGATGGGGTAGCTACCCGTTTCGATGTGATGAACAAACTGCCCACACCAAAATTTCCCGGTGGTTCCAGATGGCGCTCTCCGCTACTGGTGTTGGCCATGATCTGGTTTTCCTTGCGCGATCGGTTCTAGTCAAGTGAGCGTATGAGGTATCCGGCCAGACGCGTACCGGCTTGCTTGATACGCTTCATCACAATCGTTTGCGCATAGCGACGGTAGTCGTTATCGATATTCAAAGTTTCGCCGTTGGACATGCAGACGGTTTGGATCAGCTTACGTTGCCAATCACAATAGCCGGTTAGAGCATTGGTGGTGATGTCATAGGATTCCTGGGCCCAGACAATGGGTTGGTCTGTGCGCCACTTGAGCATGCTTTCGTTGCTGATCGCCTCGTTCAGTCGCCTGGCAAAATCCCACCAGTCATCATTGCCAAGCGCTGTACGAAGGATATCCGTGTCCCATAGCGCATGCAGGTTTGTGCTTCGATAGATACTCGATTGAATTTTTATCCGGTTGCCGCCGTAGTCATCCTCAAAAGCGATATGCAGCGGCTGATGGGCGTCGCCTATGAAATGACTCAACATGAGCAACGCTTGCGCACGATCTGCCTCGGTCCGATCGCGGTTGGCAAAATTCTTGAAGTGGTAGTCGATGGCGTACAGCACGCAATCCTCATGACAAAGGCTGGCTGATATCCGCCGGGTCGATCGCGGTCCATTCATGAAATGCCAGTTGTTGTATATCGCATATCGGGACCAGCCACGCGCGCCGGAACGCGCCTTTCCCCGTGCGGTATCAGCGAAGGTACATCCTTGGGTAAAGTAGCGGTAAGATCGACCGTCAGGTGTCTTGAAACGTGCAGCGAGGCGATCGATTTCAGCACGTTGATCGGGTGTCAGTTGCATCAGCGCTATGGCGCAGATCATGCGATGGGCAAGGTGGCCCCAGGCATGTGCCGGGTTGGATGCCCACATTGAGATGGGTAGCAATAGCATAGCGGCAAGCGTCAGGCGCAGTGAACGCATCGGGTAGTCCTTCCGTGGTTTGATCAGTCCGAACGTTAACGGCGTTCGCGTGTCGGTTTACTCCAGTCGGTCGTAGGGCAGACCAACATAATTTTCGGCAATGGTTTTTTGTGCGGAATGCGACGTCGTATAGTACTCGAGATCCGCTTGCTGAACACGCAGGTCAAAGCGGTTATCGGAGAATCGGTGCAGCAGGTTGGTCATCCACCAGGAGAATCTTTCAGCTCCCCACACGCGTTTGAGGCAGGTCGCGGAGTAGCGGTTGATTAAATCGCTGCGACCCTCTTCGTAAATACGCACCATCAGTTCATACAACGTTGCCACGTCACTGGCGGCGAGGTTGAGTCCCTTGGCGCCGGTGGGCGGTACGATGTGTGCCGCATCGCCAACAAGAAACAGGCGTCCATGTTGCATCGGCTCGGCAACAAAGCTTCTCAGTGGCGCGATGCTTTTTTCGATGGATGATCCGGTGACCAGATTGTTCCGCACGTCTTCGGGTAACCTTGCACGAAGCTCATTCCAGAAGCGGTCGTCCGACCAGTCTTCGACATTCTCGTAACTCGGCACCTGGATGTAATAACGGCTGCGCGTTCTGGAGCGCATGCTGCACAGCGCGAAACCATGGTCGTGATTAGCGTAGATGAGTTCGTCTGCAATCGGCGGTGTATCGGATAGTACGCCGAGCCAGCCGAACGGGTAGACCCGCTCGAATTCATTGAGGATATGTCGAGGAATAGAGCGTCGTGATACGCCATGGAATCCATCGCAACCGGCGATGTAGTCACAGGCGAGTTGCAGGGTCTCGCCGTCTTTTTCAAATGTCACATAGGGTGAGTCGCTTTCGATATCATGAGGGTAAACGTTGTCGACTTCATACAAACTCACCGCCTCGCTCAAGGCCCGTGCTTCCATCAGGTCTCGGGTAATCTCGGTCTGACCATAGACGGTGACGCTGCTGCCACCGGTCAAATCCTTAAGATCAATCCGCCGTCTATGCTCGCCGAAGGCTATTTCAAAGCCGTCATGGACAAGGCCTTCGCGATCCATCCTGTCGGCAACGCCAGCTTCGCGCATCAGCGCCACCATGCCCTGTTCCAGTACACCGGCGCGAATCCTTCCAAGTACATAATCCGGGCTTTGCCGCTCCAGAATGACGTTTTCGATTCCCTTGTTATTGAGTAGTTGGCCGAGCAGTAATCCTGAAGGACCGGCACCGATGATCGCGACGTTGGTTTTCATTGAAAGTTTTCCCGTTGCTGTAAGGATATCGCCGTTGGAAAATGATTATAGCGAGACCTTGCTATCGCTGCCTGGATGCAGTCTGGACCGGTTGCCTTTGACTTGATCCAGATCAGCAGCGACACTTTGCTGCCCGACTTTATAAACAACCAAACAGGAAATTGAAAATATGGCTGCTTTTCTGCTGGCCGATGTCGAAGTACCCGATATGCAGGCTTATATTGATTGTGGATACATTGAAAATGTGCCGAAGATCGCTGCTCGATATGGTGGTGTGTATCGTGCTCGCGGTGGTGACATGGAAGTCCTCGAGGGTGACTGGACGCCAACCCGCATGATCATCATTGAGTTCCCTGACATGGAATCCCTGAAGGCCTTATACGATGATCCTGAGTATTTGCCGTATCGCGAGATACGGCAGAAACTGACGATATCCAAAATTGTTGCTGTGGACGGATTGTCTACACCTCTGAAAGTATGAGCGACGCCTACCCGAGATGTTTCGAGCCCCTTGATCTCGGCTTCAGGAGTTTAGCTAATCGCCTGATCATGGGGTCGATGCACACCGGGCTTGAGGAGATCGAAGACGGTTATCGCAAGCTGGCTGTGTTCTACGCAGCGCGGGCTGCAGGCGGTGCCGGGTTGATCGTGACCGGCGGCTTGTCGCCCAACCGTGATGGCATGCTGGGTCTCGGTCCGATGGAACACAGTTTCCCCGACTGTTACCACGAACACCGTCAGATTACCCAGGCAGTGCATGCCGCAGGCGGGGTCATCGCCCTGCAGTTGCTGCACGCCGGGCGCTACGCGCGACACGATCATCCGGTGGCACCGTCAGCCATTCAATCACCCATCAATCGACATGCGCCGCGATCCATGACCAAGGACGAGATTGCTGGCACCATCGAAGATTTCGCTGCCAGCGCAGTACTGGCGCGCGAGGTGGGGTATGACGGCGTCGAGATCATGGGTTCGGAAGGTTACCTGGTGTCACAGTTTTTATGCGAGCGCACCAATCAGCGTGACGATGAGTATGGTGGTAGCTGGGAACATCGCAAACGACTTGCCGTGGATATCGTCCAAGCGGTGCGCAAGGCAGTCGGTTCCGACTGGATCATCATGTTTCGACTATCGGTGATCGATCTCATCGAGGGCGGCATGACGGCGCAACAGACGATGGACCTGGCGCGCTCGGTCGAAGCGGCAGGTGCCAACCTGCTCGACTCGGGTATCGGCTGGCACGAGTCACGGGTGCCGACCATCATGGGTGGCGTGCCCCATGGAGCGTTTGCCCACTACACCCGCCGGGTCAAACAAGCGGTATCGATTCCGGTGGCGGCCTGTAACCGCATCAACCGACCCGATATTGCCGAATCACTGCTGGTCAACGGCGATGCCGATCTGATATCCATGGCGCGGCCGTGGCTTGCCGATGCGGACTTTGGCAGCAAGGCAGAGGCAGGGCGGGCAGATGAAATCAATACCTGCATTGCCTGCAATCAGGCGTGTCTCGATTTTATCTTCAGCGGCCGGGCCGCCAGTTGCCTGGTCAATCCGCTGGCGGCACGTGAGACCGAGATTCCGCTATCGACCACAGCCTCGCCGCAACGAATAGCGGTGGTTGGCGCCGGGCCGGGCGGACTCGCCTGCGCCGTCACCCTGGCCGAGCGTGGCCACGAGGTAGAGTTGTTTGAGACGGCCGAGCGGATCGGTGGACAGTTCAACCTGGCGCGGGTGATTCCAGGCAAGTCCGATTACGCCGAGACCATTCGCTACTTCGAGCGGCGGCTTCTCTCGTTCGATAATGTGACTATCCATTGCGGCACGCAGGTTGGTGCGACGGAGCTGATCGATGAAGGTTTTGATTCGGTGGTGATTGCCACTGGAGTGCGCCCGCGTCAGCCATCGATCGAAGGAATCGATCATCCCATGGTCATCGGCTATCAGCAGTTACTTGAAGGCGCCAGTGCCGGGGCGCGAGTGGCGATCATCGGTGCTGGCGGCATCGGCTTCGATGTCGCTGAATATCTGACCCATCCCAGTGGTGACAATGTGGTTCAAGAGTACGAGCAAGTCTGGGGTATTGATCCATCGCCGAATAACGCCGGTGGCCTCGTCGACAATTCGAATGTGTACGTGACATCGGCACGCAGCGTCTATCTGTGCCAGCGTAAGCCCGGGCGATTCGGTGCGACTCTTGGCAAGTCCACCGGTTGGGCGTTGCGCGAAGGGTTGCGGAAAAAAGGCGTGGAAATGATCGCCGCTGTGGATTATCGCCTGATCGACGATCGCGGTCTGCATATCGAAGTCGACGGTACTCCACGACTGCTTGAAGTCGATACTATCGTGGTTTGTGCCGGCCAGGATTCTCTGGACGATTTATATGCGCCGTTGCTGGACGCTGGCATTCAAACCCGGCTGATTGGCGGCGCGCGCAAGGCCTCCGAGCTGGATGCGCGGCAGGCGATAGATGAGGCCGTCCGTTTGGCCGCGCGTTTATAACGTGTTGGCACGCAACACTATCCCAAGCGATATTGGTTTTTATACCGATCAGGATTAAGTGGCTGATTCCGCCAGAAACGCACTGCACTACCCGTTGCCGCGAGTACGGCACTTGCCCGGCTCAGGCAGTGTTGCCGACCATGAAGTTCTCGATGCCGTGCTGGCTCAGTGTCCGCTACAAACCGAAGTCGATAAATGGTACGCGCATTCGGTTTACCTGTACGGCTGGCGAATGCTTCAAGGCGGCTTTTACTGGGAGGCCCATGAGATCTGGGAGTGTGTCTGGCAACGCTGTCCGGCCAACAGTCTTGAAAAGTTGTTGATGCAGGCGCTTATCCAGACAGCTAATGCCTTATTGAAGCGTCGTCTTGGGCAAGATCGCGCACAATGCCGATTGATAGCCCATGTGCTGTCATTGTTTGACGAGATTCAAAGACGCAGCCCCGAACCGACCCATCTGATGGGCGTGAATACGACCGCATTCTCGCAGATGCTCATCTCGCTAAACACATACTTATGTCAGTCGATAAGTGCAAAATAATGCATTTGTCGTGAATTCATATTCAAAATATTGATTTATTAAGTCATGTAAGGTGTATTAAAATGCACTGAGGCAAAACAACTCAGTAGCTCATACCACGAAAATGAACATCGACTTTCAAACCGATCCCTCCAAATATCGTCACTGGCGCGTACGCTACGATGGCCACACCGCGCATCTCATCATGGATGTCGACCCGTCTGCAGGACTGTTCGAAGGCTATGAGTTAAAGCTGAACTCCTATGATCTGGGTGTTGACATCGAGTTATACGACGCCATGATGCGACTCCGTTTCGAGCACCCCGAGGTCAAGGTGGTGATTCTTGAATCCGCCAACGACAAGGTGTTCTGTGCTGGCGCCAATATTCGCATGCTGGCCGGCGCATCACATGTTCACAAGGTCAACTTTTGCAAGTTCACCAACGAGACCCGTAACGCCATTGAGGAGTCCGGCGCCAAGTCCGGACAGAGTTATATTGCTGTTGTATCCGGTGCCTGCGCCGGTGGCGGGTACGAACTCGCCCTGGCCACCGATCACATCATTCTCACCGATGACAGTACCTCCTCGGTAGCGCTGCCTGAGGTTCCGCTATTGGCGGTTCTGCCGGGTACCGGCGGACTCACCCGGGTTACGGACAAACGCAAGGTGCGTCGCGACCGAGCCGATATATTCTGTTCCATCGAAGAAGGCGTGAAAGGTCAGAAGGCTGCTGAGTGGCGGCTGGTGGATGAAGCAGTGCCGAACTCGAAAATCGACGCAGTGGTGGCAGAGCGAATCGAGGAATTCGCGGCTCGATCCGATCGACCATCCGATGCCGGCGGTATTGGGTTCGGTCCACTGAATCGCCGGGTAAGTGATGACAGTATTGATTACGATACGGTGTCCGTTGCCATCAATCGCGCTGCACGGGTTGCCACTATCACCATCAAGGGGCCGGATGGCCCACCGGTGGATGATGTCGTATCAATGGTCGAGGCAGGGGATGCATTCTGGCCGCTGAGACTCGCTCGCGAGCTGGATGATGCGATTTTGCACCTGCGGCTCAACGAGACCGGTATCGTGGCTATGGTTTTCCGCAGCGAGGGTGATGCCGGGCAGGTACTTGCATACGACGCGTTTCTTGAAAGTAACGAGAATCACTGGCTGGCGCGCGAGATATTGCTGTACTGGGCGCGGGTACTGAAACGCATCGATCAAACCTCCCGCACCCTGGTCACGCTGGTTGAGCCGGGTAGCTGCTTCGCCGGTACCTTGGCTGAAATTGTTTTCGCAGCCGATCGTGCCTTCATGGCGGAAGGCGAATTCGAGGACCGTGACGGTGAAGCAGCACTGACGCTGAACACAATGAATTTTGGTCGCTATCCCACGGTCAACGCCATCAGCCGGCTTGAATCGCGTTTCTATGGCGAACCGGATTCTGTTGACGTTGCCCGAGAGCATATCGACAAGTCCCTCGATGCCGTGACTGCCGAGAAGCTTGGCCTCGTCACCGCCGCCTATGACGACATCGACTGGCAGGAGGAAGTGCGAATTTTTCTTGAAGAGCGCGCAAGCTTTTCACCTGATGCCTTGACCGGCATGGAAGCAAACCTTCGCTGTGTCGGACCTGAAACCATGGAAAGCAAAATTTTCGGCCGCCTCACCGCCTGGCAGAACTGGATTTTTCAGCGTCCCAATGCCGTTGGAGAAGAAGGCGCACTGCGTCGTTATGGCAGTGGCGTCAAGGCGGCTTACAACACGGAGCGCGTATGACCGACGCGCTTGTTTAGTTGTCAAACGAATCAGATAACGCGGACACTGTCCGTCATCAAAACATACGATACAAGGTTATAAATCATGAACGAGCTCAATGTCAGTTACGATACTTCTATCCCCAACAACGTCGGTCTCGCCGATGATCGTCGCGTTCTGAAAGCCCTGGAGAAGTGGCATCCTGGTTATCTGGACTGGTGGAAGACCATGGGACCAGAGGGCTTTCAGGAGTCCATGGTGTATTTGCGTACGGCAGTCAGTGTCGACCCCAAGGGCTGGGCACAGTTCGGTTACGTGAAAATGCCCGAATACCGTTGGGGTGTGTTGCTCGCTCCGCAAGAAGAAGGCCGCACGATTCCATTTGGTAATCATATGGGTGAGCCTGTCTGGCAGGAAATACCCGGCGAGTATCGTGCCATGCTGCGACGTCTGGTTGTCATCCAGGGCGATACCGAACCAGCCTCGGTCGAACAGCAGCGTCACCTCGGCGCTACGGCACCGTCGTTATACGACATGCGCAACCTGTTCCAGGTCAATGTCGAGGAGGCTCGTCACCTGTGGGCGATGGTTTACCTGCTGCAGAAATATTTTGGCAGCGATGGTCGTGAAGAATCGGCCGAACTGTTGCGTCGTCGCTCAGGCGATGTCGACAAGCCGCGAATGCTTGGTGCGTTCAATGAAGCGACGCCTGACTGGCTGTCGTTCTTCATGTTCACCTACTTCACCGACCGCGATGGCAAGATGCAGTTGGAGAGCCTAGCCCAGTCCGGGTTCGATCCACTGTCACGTACCTGTCGCTTCATGCTCACTGAAGAGGCTCATCACATGTTTGTCGGTGAATCCGGTATCTCGCGCGTAGTGCAGCGTACCTGCGAGGCCATGAAGGAAGCGGGTATCACGGATCCCTATGACATCGAAGCGATTCGCAAACTGGGTGTCATTGATCTGCCGACTGTGCAGAAGAAAGCCAATCTGCATTACACGCTGTCGCTCGATCTGTTCGGTTCGGAGATCTCCACCAATGCCGCCAATGCATTCAACGCGGGTCTGAAGGGTCGATATCAGGAAACGAAAATTGACGATGATCATCGCCTGCTTGACGCCACCTATCCGGTGATGAAACTGATCGATGGCAAGCCGACCCTTGTGAATGAACCGGCCCTGACGGCAATCAACATGAGATTGCGCGATGACTACTCCGCCGATGCAGCCAAGGGCGTGCAACGCTGGAACAAGGTTATTTCCAAGGCAGGTGTCGACTTTGAGTTGACTCTGCCGCACACCGCCTTCCACCGACACATCGGTGAATTTGCCAACATCAATGTCACCCCGGATGGTGAACTGGTCGATAACGAATCGTTCTCCAGGCAGCGTGATCGATGGCTGCCGTCGGTAGAAGATGGCGAGTACATCGCGTCGTTGATGAAAGGCTGCATGGAGCCCGGCAAATACGCCAACTGGATCAGCCCACCGAAGGTCGCTATCGACAACCTGCCAGGTGATTTCGAGTTCGTCCAGATCGCCGCATAGGCACAGACAATGAGCAAGGCGAAACGACAACATCTGATCGATCCGGAAATCTGCATCCGCTGCTATACCTGCGAGGATGCCTGTCCGATCGATGCGATTACCCATGACGACAACAATGTCGTCGTCGATGCGAGTATCTGCAATTTTTGCATGGATTGTATTTCGCCTTGTCCAACGGGCTCGATTGACAACTGGCGGTTCGTGACAAAAGCCTACAGCCTGGATGCGCAATTCGAATGGGACGAACTGCCTGAACAGGAAGACATTGGCGACGATAATGATAGCCTGGGTGAGGCGATCGAAGATGACATCGGCGCACTGATTTCCAAAGCCCATGCCGGCACTGGCGGTCGCCCTGTGGCACCGGCGTCCGCGTCCAAGGCGTCAATCAATCTGTTCAGCCGGGCGAACCCTGTGGTGGCCACGGTTCAGGGTTCCTACCGGATTACTGACGCGGACGCGGAAAACGATGTTCAACATATTATTTTAGGTCTTGGTGACACCGTTTTTCCGGTGCTTGAAGGCCAGAGTGTCGGCATCGTACCACCGGGGACCCGGGATGACGGTCGGCCTCACGACTTCAGGTTGTATTCTATTTGCAGTGCCCGCGATGGCGAAAAACGCAATGGCAATAACATTGCGTTAACCGTGAAGCGAGTGGACGGTGGCTTGTGTTCTGAATATCTGTGCAATCTCAAGCGGGGCGATAAGGTTGAGATAACAGGTCCCTTCGGCAGTACTTTCCTGATGCCCAACGATCCCAACTGCAATATCGTCATGATTTGCACGGGAACGGGTTCAGCTCCGTTTCGCGCATTTACGGAACGACGCCGACGCGCCATGCCGGGCGCCAGTGGAAAACTGGTGATGTATTTTGGTGCACGCACGCCCGGTGAATTGCCGTATTTCGGTCCGCTCAAGAAAGTCCCGACATCTGTGCTTGAACAGCATCTGGTCTATTCGCGTCTCAAAGATCAACCCAAGGAATATGTTCAGGATCGCATGCGCAAACATGCTGATTCACTCACGGAACTGCTGACCTCAGAGCAAACCCATATCTTCATCTGCGGACTTAAGGGCATGGAGACCGGAGTCGATGAAGCACTGGCTGATGTTTGTCGCGGCAAGGGACTTGTATGGGACGAGATCAAACCACAGATGCGTCGGCAAGGACGCTATCACGTGGAAACCTACTGATTACGTCGATTCAATCCTTAACCTGCTGAGCGTCAGGTACTTGCTGCCATAGAGCGTGAAATAGCAGGACCGTCGGTGTCGGAATCACCGGGAATCTGGCAGTCCAAAGCCCTGCTTTTTTACATACAAGTCACGCACAAGTCGTGCCTGACAGGGACGTTCAGTTTTGCAGCAGCCAGGCATTTTCATTTGCGACACATTTGCCTTTCAGTCCGCCAGGTACATCGATACTTGCAACGAGATTTAATTCGTAATGATCTTCATAGTGCCGCTCTACTTCCTTCTTGCCAACTGAAAAAGGCGGACCTTCCATCAATCGTTGGTCATACTCGAAACAAAGGAGGAATTGCGGTGCCTTATTGGTGATCTCAATAAGGTGCTCTGTATATTTACTGCGCATGTCTTCGGGTAGGGCAACCAAGGCCGCTCTGTCATAGGTGGCATCGACTGGGCCGAGAATATTACTTGTCAGATCAAAAAAATCGCCGACAAATATGTCGACGTTTTCTATTGAGTAGCACTTGAGTTTACCAGTCCCCGACACCCTCGGTTCCACGCCAAGATCCATAAACAGTTGTCTAATCGCTATCTCACTCAAATCAATTCCAGCAACGCGATATCCTTTGGCCAGTAGCCATGCAATGTCAGTTGTCTTGCCACACAACGGCAGGAATACCCGACTGCTTTTTTCAATAGAAAGCGCATTGAAGTATTTAACGAGTAATGTGTTGGGTTCGCTCTCGTGGAAAGCGATTTCATTTTTTGCCCATCTTCGATACCAAAAATCTGCGTCCATGTTATCTCCCGGCTAGATCTCACGTTTAAAATTGACGTATTTTGCCACTTCAAGTCAACTTGAGTTCAAGCATGAGAGGCATGGATATCAGTGCTGATAAAACTCTCATTGAGCTTTACAGAATTGGCACTAAAATTCCTATATCAGAATCGAGATATCGTCGGTGATTTTCAGTCGAGACGAAAACCGACCTTGATCGTCACCTGGAAGTGACCGACTTCTCCTTCAACAATATGGCCGCGAGTTTCCACCACCTCGAACCAGTCCAACTGATGCACCGACTCGGACGCCTTGGAAATAGCATTACGAATTGCCTGATCACTACCCTCGGGCGATGAACCGGTGATTTCAATGATTTTGTATGTATGATTCGACATAACCGAATACCTCTTGAGACAGGTTCCAGTAACTTAACGAGGTTTTGGTCTGTCTGCAAATACTTAGTGACCATTTCGTATCAACTGATTTTGTCAAAGAGTCATATTGCGAATACACCATATGCTGGCGGCGATAATGGTCGATCAATTCGCGTAGCGAATGGATCAGGTGATATTGAACCCATGATCAGGGCTGGTTACATAGACTTGGTGGTAGAGGCCGAGCGTGGAACTGCGAGTCAGGGCAACAGCAACGATATAGCCGAATGTCGTGAGCGCCAGAATAAAAGCCATTATTCGTATACGGCGCGACTTGCCCCTCTTCAAGGCGATACTGCCAACAATGATATAGACCAGAAGGGCAACAATCTTGGTCGCCACCCACGGGGCCGTGGTGGGGTATTGCGCCGTCATGGTCATCAGCGTCAGTGCAGACAGCAACAGCACGGTGTCGATAATATGAGGCAGCACCCGCGTCAGACGATGTTGTAGTAATGGGGAATCGTTCAGCATCCATATGCCGCGAAGCAAAAATCCTGAACCTGATGCAATGACAGATGCAACGTGAATCGTCTTGATGATGGCGTAGGCTGACATGACATTACTCAAGGGTTTCGCAAAAGGTTCTTAAACGACTCAACGCCTCATCAAGAAGTGAGTCAGAGGCAGCATAGGACAAGCGTATATTCGGACTCAATCCGTAAGCGCCACCGTGAACGGTGGCGACGCCGTGCTCTTCCAGCAGCGCCCTGGCGAAGTCGGCATCGGAATCAATTCTTGCACCGGCTGGTGTCTTCTTGCCAAGGCAACCCGATATGTCAGGGTAGACATAAAACGCGCCACTTGGCAGCGCGCATGTTATTCCATTAATACGTCCAAGCATCTCGCACACCTTGTCGCGTCGTTGCATAAAGATGTTGCGATAACCGTCGATAACGTTGGATGGTATGGACAGCGCTGCGCAGGCAGCCCATTGACTGATACTCGACGGGTTACCGGTAGACTGTGACTGGATGGTTCGCATGGCATTGATCAGCGACGGTGTTGCGGCGCCGTAACCAATGCGCCAACCAGTCATGGCATAGGTTTTTGATACGCCGTTGACGGTCAGGATGCGACCGCCGAGATCGCCAGCAACTGAGGCAAGAGTAGCGAAACGTGCTGGCACGTAGGTCGTATGTTCGTAGATGTCATCGCACAAAATTCGAACGTCGGGATAATTGCGGAGTACGTCGGCAAACTTCTGCAGCGCTTTTGCGTCGTATACCGCGCCGGATGGATTACAGGGGCTGTTTAATATCAGCCAGCGACTGTTTGCATTAAGCGCCGCATCGAGCTGTGACGCGGTCATCAGGAAGCCGTTATCTGCCGTGGTGTTAACGAAAATCGGACGCGCATCGCAAAGCCGTGTGATATCCGGATAGCTGACCCAGTACGGTGCTGGAATAACCACTTCGTCGGATGGATTGAGTGTCGCGCGAAGGGCGTTGTAGATGACTTGTTTTCCGCCGGCGCCGACCAGGATATTACTGCGATTGAAGTCGAGGCCGTTATCACGACGGAATTTCTCGATGATGGCGTCTTTCAACTCGTCGATACCATCGACGCGTGTATAGCGCGTCTTGCCTTCGCGGATAGCCTTTATCGCCGCCTCGCACACGGGCTCCGGGGTATCGAAGTCGGGTTCTCCTGCCGCCAGCGAAAGTATTTTCCGGCCGGCAGCAGCGAGTTCCAGCGCGCGCGACTGAATGGCAATGCTGGCAGCGAGTCCGACCCTGTCGAGGGCGCTGGCGAATGTAGGCATGACACGTTCTCCGACCTGTTTGTGATGCGCACATTAATCAGTACGCTTGCTCATCGACTGCGGTTTATAGACTCCCCGGACGCTGCCGTCAAACCAGGTAGATCCATTCAGCGTACGCTCAGCAACCGCCAGTGACAATGGATGCTCTTCCATCATTCGCAATCGGCGATAAGGAACACACATCATGAAAACCATCATAGCGTTTGTCTTGCTATTGCTAACACCCCTGGCGTATGCCGCTAACGAATGTAGCAACACGCCATATCGTAAACTGGGCTTATCCTGTGCAGATCTGGGTCTTGATAGCAACCGCCCGGTGTGCCGACGGGGAGACCAGTATGCGCGCTTATGCGACGACACGTATTCGGGTCAGGTTCGAACCTGTGCGAGCAGTTTGCGTTGCAACAATAGTTCTGACAATTACACCGATAACCAGCACTACGGAGCAAAGGGCGGCAAGGGTCACGGAAAGTACTACGACGATTATTCCTATAACGACTACGACAATTACTATGGTGACTTTCCGTACCAGGATCCCCGTTATAACAGCAGCAGGCCACGGCGTCATGGTGTCTATTTTGCCGGGGCATATCGATCCTGTAGTGTCCTTGAATTCGACCGAAAGGGCAGACCACGGGATTTCTGCGGACGTGGCACTATCAATCGTGACTGTCAGGGTCGCTGCGAGAGATATTGACCAAAGCTGACTCTGTGTTCCTGATAGCATTTATTAAATATATTGGGCGTTTGCGGGTTGTATTGCTGCTGTTATCGAACGCTGCAACACGGTATTATTCCCGACCGTTTTTAGAACCTGGGTCAATACGAGCGAAGGCCATCAGGACAAGGCAAATGGGAGAGAAAACGCGCAGTTTACAAGTGTAAATGGGCATTTGAGCGAACATTTGACACCGCATTGGTGGGTTGCAGTCATTTTGAGCCGGGTTCTACGCAGATTGCTGAATAATTAACAGGTGTGACCCATGTCGGAAGACTTCGCCAGCTACGGGATTTTCGGGAATAATTTTGGCTATCTCGGCAGGCCTCTGTCACGCGGGAGCAAAGATGCCGATGTCGCCGTACTTGGCGTACCTTATGACATGGGTACCTCGGGTCGAGCTGGTACCCGTCACGGTCCGCAAGGTATCCGTTCGGCTTCTGCCAATTTGCGTTGGGAAGAACGACGCTGGCCGTGGCGGTTTAACCTGTTCGACCGGCTAAATGTCATCGATAGCGGCGACCTCGAATTTCCCACGGGTGAAAGCGGCAAGATGGTCGAGCTGCTCGAAGCAGAGGCAGCGCGCCATCTTGAGGCTGGCCGTGTACTGCTTACATTGGGTGGCGATCATTTCATCACGTTGCCGTTGCTGCGTGCCTTCAGCAGGCACTTCGGTCGACCGCTGCGCATGATTCATTTCGATGCCCATACCGACACCTACTCGAATGACGAGAGCAGATACGATCATGGTTCAATGTTTTACCATGCACCCCGTGAAGGTATCCTCGATGCAGAACACTCGGTGCAAATTGGTATTCGCACCGAGTACGACTATGAAGATCATCCTTTCACGGTTATTGATGCCGAGCGGTTTGCATCCATGGGTATCGATAAGGCGATTGCCGAGGTCCGTGAAGTCGTTGGCACTGAACCTGTCTACATCACGTTCGACATCGATTGCCTGGATCCAGCCTTTGCTCCCGGTACCGGTACGCCGGTTGCTGGCGGCCTGAGTTCGATCGACGCACTGCGCATGCTGCGTGGATTCCAGGGTCTCAATCTTGTGGGTATGGATATCGTCGAGGTCGCACCCTCTTACGATCACGCCGAGATTACCTCTTTGGCCGCCGCGACGCTTGGTCTGGAATTTCTTTACCTGTTGGCGGCTGAAAGAGGCGAGTGAGTGGCTCGATTATCTTAAAAGAAATCATCCCACAGCAGATATTCGCTGCCAATTGAATAATCGACGTTAGCAAGATATCACGACCGCGCGGATAGAAATTAACATGACAAAATCCAGCCACCTCGAGGATCAACGTCATGTCCGATAGCGAACAGTTGCATGCCTGGTTAAATCGTATGCCCGATACTGAATCCGTGGCCAGGTTCTGCGGCAACGAGGATATCCGTCGGCTGGATCTCAAGTTCGATATCTGTGCGCTCAAAAACGCCCTTGAAGATGCGATGCGAACGATGGGATTTTGCGATCTTGGCAGTGGATTTGGTGTAATTCCGATCAACCGTCGGCCGGGGGTCGAAGGCGCTGATCCAACGGACTTATCCGGCCGCTACTACCTGAGGCCCGATGAATCCCTGACAGAAGTGGCTCGTGAGGACATTGTCGACGAGGCTGCATTTTGTGAATTCGAACCGAAACTCCGCGGAACCTACTTCGAAGAGGTTTATAATACCCTGCAACAACGATTCAAAATTGGCCGGGTGAGGGTATTGAGCAAACAGGTTTACAATTGTAATTCGTGGCACCGTGATCCCGAGCCGCGGCTGCATATACCGATTATCAGCAACCCCGGCTCGCTGTTTATTGTCAACCACCACTGCACCCATTTACCGGCCGATGGTTCCGTATACTTTACCGATACGCGCGGCTATCATACGGCACTTAATGGCGGTGAAAGTCCGCGTGTACATCTTGTCGCTGCGTTGCCCATAAACACACACGATGCCATGTAACAATAATCTCATCCAATGTGTCGCAGCTATGGGCTTTTTGCGGATCACAGAAACATGAATCCTGGTCATGGACCGGGGTTTTGAAACCTTCAGAATAATTTATGGATGATTTAAACGTAATATCAAGGAACCATCGATGACATTGAATCTTGCCGAGCGCTCACATTTTTTCAGGCAATGGATTCGCGCTCCCCTGGTAACAGCATCCATTATTCCGTCGGGCCAGGCACTGGCCGTTAACATGACCCGATCAATTGTCGTCGACGGTTCACCTGTGGTTGAACTGGGCGCGGGCAGTGGAGCGATTACCCGACAATTATTGCATCATGGTGTCGCTGAGAAAGACCTTGTCCTTGTCGAGTGCAATCGGTATTTCGCCGACCGTCTGCGCCAGCAGTTCCCGCGTGCAACGATCATTCGCAACAGTGCCGAGATGCTTGATCAGCAGAATTTTGAGATTGATCCGGGTTTTGTTGTTAGTAGTCTGCCGTTGCTGTCGATGCCCAATGAACTGGTCACTGCCATATTAAGAGCTGCCTTTGTCAAACTTCGGCCGGGCGGATGTTTCATCCAGTTCACATATGCACCGCGTTGCCCAGTTAACCATTACATTCGCAAACACCTCGGCCTGTCGGCCGTGCTCGATATGGTGGTCTGGCGTAACGTGCCCCCCGCGCGTGTGTATCATCTCAAGCGATTCGGTGAATAGTTCGCTACTGCAGCCGTGTTTGCGGCAATAAATTTTCACCAATAAGCGATATCAATGACACGCACAGTCTACGTCAACGGCGAGTTCGTTAGTGAACATGAAGCGACCGTTTCGGTGTTTGACAGGGCCTTCCTGTTTGCCGACGGCGTGTATGAGGTGACCTCTGTTATCGACGCAAAAATGATCGACAATAACGCGCACCTGGCGCGACTTGAAAGATCGTGTCGCGAATTACGCATGGAGTTGCCTTGTTCTCCTGAAGATATGGAGGTGATTCAGCGCCAGCTTATCGAACGCAATGATCTCGAAGAAGGGGTGATCTATCTACAGGTAACTCGCGGCACGGCCGATCGGGATTTCAAGTTTCCCAAGGATGCCAAACCGACGTTGGTTATGTTTACTCAGGCCAGAGCACTGATTGACGATGCGCTTGCGCAGCGCGGCTTGAGTGTAATTACCGTTCCGGATATTCGCTGGAAACGCCGGGATATCAAAACCGTCGGACTGCTGGCAGCATCGCTGGCCAAGCAGCAGGCGGTCGAGGAAGGTGCCGACGATGCGTGGATGGTTGAAGATGGCTTCATCACAGAGGGCAGCTCCAATAATGCCTATATCGTCGAAGCTGATGGGACAATCATCACCCGCCAGCTCGGTAGTGAAATCCTCCACGGAATCACCCGCGCGGCAGTACTTGAGTTATGTGGTCGCGATAACATTAGCGTAGTGGAACGACCGTTTTCAGTGGATGAGGCTGTGGCCGCGAAGGAGGCGTTTATATCAAGCGCCTCGGCATTCATATCACCGGTGGTGCGGATTAACGATCATCCAATTGGTGACGGCAAGCCGGGTCCGTTGGTGCAAAGACTGCGTGAGATATATATCGAGATGGCGCGCTCACTGGCGACCTGACTGGAGCCAGACGGATTGCTCTGGCATGCAGGGCGCGCGGTATGTATCTTGCTATTCCCCTGTTGCATTCTTAACCTATAAATACTTGTTCCTGATTCGTTCAGGATCTGCTGGTATCGAGCAGGATGTTGTAGTGATTTCGAATCCAGCGATCCATGCTGGCATCGAGATATTCGGGATGATGCGAATCGAGCATGCTGCGGACCTTGACTGTCGCCCGTGTTGATATGTCCAGCGCCCCCTCTTGCCGCCAGGTTTCCGGCTCGTTGCGATCCGCCAGTGAGGGATAGAAGTGATCGCGTTGCATGGCCGCAATTGTATGCGCACCACCCAGAAAATGGCCGTCGCCGAGTGCAGCCTCGCGGATGGCTTGAAATCCCAGTGTGTCATCGTTGACTTCAATCCCGCGGATTACACGGTAGACGTGTGACAGCATTTCATCGTCAATGACAAAGGCTTCAAATGATGCACCGAGAAGGCTTGCCATCATTCCCGAAGACTCATACACCATGTTGGCACCGGCCAGACCGGTGGCAAGTGATGATATCGCTTTTTCGAGTCCCATTTGAGCATCGACTGCCTTGGCGTCGGCCATGCTGCAAGCGACGCCTGATGGCAGCCCAAGCCAGTTGGAAATCTGCGCGGATGCTGCATTCAACAGGCTGATTTCTCCACCGCCGCCGGCGAATGATCCGCTGCGAAGATCGATAACCAGTGGCCAGTTGGAAAAGATCATCGGGTAACCCGGCGCGAACAGATTGACCATGGCGAGAGCAGCCAGCGTCTCTGCCAGTGTCGAAGCAAGCATGCCGGCGAGGGTTGCCGGGGCGGTAGCGCCAGACTGCGCAGCGACGATGTTATTGATCGGTACATTGCGATTGATGCAGGCGAGCGCGACATCGACTGCATCCGCACCGAAGCGTAGCGGTGAAATGACCGGACTGATATGTGCCTTTAAAAATGGTCGCTCAGTAAAACCGCCGGCCGATGTCGTTAATCGATCGAGCATGTCGATAATCGGATCGACATGCTCGGCGAGAGTAAAGCTGGTACCCACCGGCTTGATGGTGCCGCGCATCAGGGCATAGACTGTGTTGACATCCAGATCGAATATATCGACGACATCGGTGGCGATACAGCAACGGGTAAACCAGCTTACGTTGTTCAGTTGATCCGCCAGACGGGTGAAGTCGTACAGGTCTTTGAGCGTGGACGGGCGGTAAACTCTTGAATCCATGTCGAGGACTTTCACCGCCGCCCCGCCAGTACCGAAGTAGACCCGCTCACCGCCGACTTCCACGTCATGTTGGCTGTCGCGGCCATATAGAACGAACGACTTGCAGGCGCCGGCGATGACATCTTCGACAAGACTTGCCGGAAAACACAGACGGTTCTCGTTGTTCAGATAGGCACCCGCTTCAAGGGCGCGGTGTTGTAACACCTCGGGTGTTTCACCCATTCCGACTTCAGCCAGAATGCGCAGCGCGGTTTCGTAAATGGCCTTTATATCGGTTGTCGATAGCGGCCGATAGGCGCCACCGATGGCACCGGGCGGGCAGGGGTTATCAGGTGGTGGTAGTGCACGCCGGGCATGCATTGCTTCGCGAGAGCTCATGCCGCCATGTCTTCGCTTTCGGGTGCCGACTGCCGGCGACGTTTCGCCGTTCAATGTCAAACTCGCCCGCTGAGCAGTTTGTTGTCAGGATCGTACTGACACGGCTCGACAATAATTGCCGGGTATCGCTGACCCAGTACGCCGATCTCGACCGCTTCTCCTGGATTGGCATGGCCTGGATCGATATAGGCGAAGGCAATATTTTTCTGAATCCGGTGTCCATACCCGCCTGAGGTCACCGTGCCGGTATGTCGGTTGTTAGCGAAGACCGGATCACCCGCCTGGGCCGAAGCAAGATCGCACGCCATGTTCATGGCGACGAATCGTTTCCGCAGACCTTGAGCGCTCTGCTTAACAAGTGTCTGTTTACCGATGAACTTCGACTTGTCAAGTTTGACGAATCGTTCGAGCCCGGCCTCGAGCGGGTTGTACTCATCAATCAGGTCGGCCTTCCAGTGCCGATATCCCTTTTCGAGTCGCATGGATTCGGTGGCATACAGGCCGAATGGTTGTAAACCAAACGGTTCCCCAGCCTCCTTAAGCAAATTCCACACAAGGAGCAACTGCGCATTAGGTATATGAAGCTCAAAGGCAAGCTCACCACAATAGCTCACACTCATGGCCATCACTTCAGCATGACCCATGTACATTCTGCGTACCTGTAGCCAGGGAAATGCATCGCTTGACCAATCGCAACGTGGCGAAAGCGATTGCAACAGTTGTCGTGACCTCGGGCCTGCAATAACCAGGATCGTATAGTCGTTGGCGAGTTCGGTGAGTGTGACACCGCCTGGCATAAATCGCTCAAGCCAGTCGCGATCATGCCACTCCGATGCCGCCGCGGAACCATACCAGTAGCGATCCTGATCGAGTTTTGCAATAGTCGCTTCCGACAACACATGACCGTGCTCATTGAGCAGATAACATAGCCCCACTTTGCCAATGACTGATGGCAAATTCCCGCATACCATCGTGTCAAGAAATTCGGCTGCTTTATGGCCTTGTATTTCAAATCGGTTAAATCCGGATACCTCCATTATGCCGACTCCATCGACCATGGACCTGACTTCCCGCGCGATGACATCGAACGTTTCTGTAAACCGGTAACCGGGAACATCGACAAAATCAGCGGAAGGTTTGAAGAACAGGACTCGTTCCCAGCCGTTGACCGTGCCGAACTCGGCATTCATGTCTTTCAACAACGAGTACAGAGGAGTCGTTCGAGCAAGCCGTGCAGCCGGACGATATTCGCCCGGCAGGTGATAATGGAATTCGCGCTGGTAATCTTCGATTGCTTTCAGGACGGTATGTTCGGTATTGGCGTAGCCGGTAAAACGGCGTGGGTCGAGAAACCATGCATCCCATTCCGATTGACCGTGGACAATGATTTCGGCGAGTACCTTGCCGTGACCGCCACCCTCGCCGATGCCGGCGCGAAGGCCGATGCACGCATAGGCATTGGTCACACCGGGAATCGGACCGACCAGTGGTGCGCCGTCAATGGTGTAGGTGATCGGACCATTGATCACGGTATGAATCCCTGCCTCGGTCAGACAGGGAAGACGTTTAAATATCCCCTCCATATTATCGAGGCAGCGATCGAGATCCGATGGACACAGTGACTTGGTGAAGCCGGGATCGATTCCGGTCAATCCGAATGGCTTGCAACCTTGTTCATACACACCCACCAGCAAGCCGTGTTTTTCCTGGCGGGAATAGAAGTCATCTCCTGGATCGCGAATGATTGGTATGCGATGATCCAACGCTTCAATCTCGGCGATGGTGTCGGTGAGAAAGTACATATGTTCCATCGACGTGACCGGGTGGCGCACGCCGAGCATTGCGCCAACTTCATTGACTCGATAGCCGCCGGCATTAACAACAATCTCGCAGACGATGTCGCCGTTTTTAGTATGCACTATGAACTCGCCGTTTGACTTGCGGGTAATATCTTCTACCGGGTTGAAGCGATAGATTTCAGCGCCCCCCTGACGAGCGCGTCTGGCCAGTGCAAACGTGAGTTGTGCCGGATCGATATCGCCATCGAGGGGGTCCCACCATGCACCAAGCAGATCATGGGTATCCATAAGCGGGTGACGTCTGCCGACCTCATCGGCATCGATGAATTCGAACTCTACGCCGACGCCCATAGCCATGCCGATGAGGTGTCGATAGGTATCCACCTGGTCCCTGGTGTATGCGAGACGCATACCGCCGGTGATGTGGTAATTGATTGGAAATTCTTCATCGCTGGCTAATTCGCGATAGAGATTGATGCTGTGGCGCTTTAAGGCAACCATGGTCTGATTGGCGCCGAATTGGGTCACCTGGGCTGCGGCGTGCCAGGTGGAGCCGGAAGTCAGTTCATCACGCTCTACCAAAACCACATCGTCCCATCCCTCGCGGGTGAGATGAAACAGGGTCGAACAACCGGCGATACCACCGCCAATCACAACTGCTCGGGCGTGACTCTTCAAGATCTTCTCTCCATTGATACGGGCCGGATGGCAATCATAACCACTGCCATATAGTCATATCATGAAAATTGGCTGGCAGTATTGGCAATGGAAAAAAATTGCACTATGGTTTAGTATTTTTAAACTATGGCTCGATGCATTCCTGTTGGATCGAATCGATGTTGCAGCAAGAGTATGGGTCACGATGAAACACACACTGCCGCCGCTTGATAGCCTGAAGGTATTTGAATCTGCTGCCCGTCATCTGTCATTCACGCGGGCTGCCGATGAATTGTGTATTACCAAGGGCGCGGTGAGCTATCAGATCAGACGTCTCGAAGAGCGGCTTTGCGTCAGTTTGTTCAAGCGCGGGATCAGACAGGTTTTTCTGACCGATGCCGGACAGCTTCTTTATCACTCAACAGAACGTTGGTTCAGGGAATTGTCCGATACGGTTAGCAAGATTAATCGAGCGGGAGAAAGATATCTGTCGATCGCTGCCACGACGTATGTCGCAGCACGTTGGTTGTCGCCTCGAATCGCCGGGTTCACCGCAAGCTATCCCGATGTGTCGATCGTGTTTCATCATACAGTCAACGGACCGGAATTTTCCCTGGACACGGTCGACATAGCCATACGCTGGCAACGCTGTATCAACTGTATCAACTGTATCAATAGTGACGATACCGATGATCATGCACGTGGTCATGAAGTAACTGATTCGATAAACGATGTTGGTTATCTGCATGAGATGCCGATGTCGTTATATCCTGTTGCAGCGCCCTCGTTGGTCAGGGATATGCAGGCAAAGTCAAACAAGGAATTATTTAAATCTCAAACCCTGTTGTGTGAAGAACGCGATCTCGATCTGTGGCGTGAATGGGATGACGGTCGTGGCTTGATCAACACTTGCACACGACGTGTCATCGCCGATGCCAACGTGCGTGTTCAGGCAGCAATCGATGGGCAGGGCTTGATACTGGCCGATGAATTAATGCGCGCTGAACTCGATAGCGGTGTGTTGATCAGGACTCATGAACATCAACTGGACGGTTACGGTTATGTCATCATGAGTTCGCCGCACCGCATCGCTGGCAGCGATGCAGCCACGCTGGTTTCATGGTTGATGGTGTCGTGAAATCAGGGCACGACGTAGTCCAGTCGAGTTAAACCATTACCAACTTTAATCAAGTATTCAGTATCCCGGGTTTTTAAATATGATTAAGTCATTGGTATTCACTAATCAGGCCGACGGATATCTGAAGACTACAGGTCACGTTCGAAGGATGTTCGGGCGTGTGCGGTGGCCATTTATTGACCGTTACGGTTAATAGTGCTTAACTGTTAGCAGGATTAAATCTGCTTGTCGGTACACGCGCACGAAGTTTTGATCATGAAGTCGCGCCAGGGCAAGCCGATTGGTGACATAAAATAATTCCGAATTTGAGGAGCAACATCATGAACGAGATCCAACGTCTTCAGAAAAAATTCGAGGCAGGTCGCATAAGCCGTCGCGAATTTATCTCACGCGCAACTGCCATCGGCGCTGCTGCAGCGGTACCGGGTTCACTGTTCAGCGGGCCTGCCGCCGCTGCGCCGAAGAAGGGCGGACATTTCAAGCTTGGCCTTGGTCAGGGTTCAACCACTGACTCGCTCGATCCGGCTACCTATCTCGATACCTACATGCAGACTATCGGTAACGCCGTCTACAGTTACGTTGCGGTAGTCGACAATAACGGTGATATCGCTCCGGATCTTGCCGAAAGTATCGAACCATCACCCGATGCCAAGGTGTGGACCGCGAAGATACGCAAGGGCGTTGAGTTTCATGATGGCAAACCGGTTACCCCCGAAGATGTGATCGCAACCTATCAATATCACATGGGCGAGGAATCCAAGTCAGCAGCGAAGTCGTTACTCGCAGCAGTGACAGACATGAAAGTCGATGGGGACAACGTTGTATTTACGCTCTCTGCAGGCAACGCTGATTTTCCGTATATCATGACCGACTACCATCTCGGTATTTTGCCCACGAAGGATGGCAAACCTGTTGATCCAACATCCGGTATCGGTTCAGGCGGTTATGCGGTAGAGACATATGATCCGGGCGTAAAGTCAATATTAAAGCGCAATCCCAATTACTATAACGACGATAACGCGCATTTTGATTCAATCGAATCATTGGTGATCAAGGATGTAGCGGCTCGCACTACCGCTCTGACCACGGGTGAGATTCATGCCATGAATCGTTGTGATCTCAAGACGGTACATTTGTTGAAGCGTCAAAAAGGTTTGCAAGTAATACAAACCACCGGTACCCAGCACTATTCGATGCCGATGATCACCAAGCAGGCGCCATTTGATGACAACAATATTCGCATGGCACTGAAACATGCGATTGATCGTGAGACGATCGTAAAAACCGTGTTACGTGGCTATGGGCAAGTAGGTAACGATCACCCCATTGGTCCGTCGCAGAAGTACTTCAATAAGGATTTGCCACAACGTGCCTATGATCCGGACAAAGCCAGGTACTACCTGAAGCAGGCTGGTCTTGACTCGCTGAAGATTGATTTGTCGGCAGCCGATGCGGCATTTGCCGGTGCGGTTGATACGGCAGTGCTGTTCAAGGAACATGCCGCCAAGGCTGGTATCGATGTTAACGTCATTCGAGAACCCGACGACGGTTATTGGTCGAACGTTTGGATGAACAAACCGTTTTGCATGTGCTATTGGGGCGGCCGACCTACGGAGGACTGGATGTTCACCACTGCCTATGCTGCCGGTGCCGAATGGAACGATTCCTTCTGGTCGAATGATCGATTCAATGAGTTGTTGCTGGCAGCCCGAGCCGAGCTGGATGAAAGCAAGCGTAGAACCATGTACTACGAGATGCAGGAAATCGTCAGCAACGAAGGTGGTGTGATGGTGCCGATGTTCGCCAGTTATGTTATGGCGGCTTCCGACAAAATCGGTATGCCCAAGCTGGCAGCCAACTGGGATATGGACGGTCTGAGGGCAATGATGCGGTGGTGGATGGTCTGAGTTACCGACATCAAGCCGGTTAAGACCTGATGCACAAGGTTCTCATGTTGATAGCCCAGCGCCTCGCGCTGGGCTTCCTTGTCTTGTTTGTCGTCTCGCTGATCATCGCGGCAGGTGTCGACGCCCTACCGGGTGACCTGTGCCAGGAGATGCAGGGACAGGGTGCAACCGTTGAGACTCTCAAGGCATGCCGCGAGGAAATCGGACTCGATAAATCGCTACCGGTTCGTTATGTGGAATGGCTGGGCGGAATGCTCAAGGGAGACTTTGGTACTTCCCTCGCCAATGGCCGGGAGATCTCCGAGCTGATCGGCACGCGTCTTCAGAACACGTTTTTCCTTGCCATTCTTGCGGCACTGATATCCGTGCCGCTGGCATTGGTGCTGGGAGTGCTGGCTGCGCTATATAGAAACGGTATCTATGATCGCGCGGTCAATGTAGTGACCCTATCGTCAATTTCATTTCCGGAATTTTTCATTGCCTATATTCTGATCCTGTTTTTCTCTGTCAATCTCGGTTGGTTTCCAAGTCTGTCCAACATCAGTCCGGAAATGTCCATTGCCGAAAAAGCCTACAAGAGCTTGTTGCCGGCGTTGACCCTGACGTTGGTGGTGGTCGCTCATATGATGCGAATGACTCGTGCGTCAATTATCAATCTTCTGGCTAGCCCGTATATCGAGATGGCAACTCTCAAGGGCATGACTCGTCGACGAATTATTGTCAAACACGCCTTGCCCAATGCCTGGGCGCCGATCGTTAATGTGGTTGTACTCAACCTCGCCTATCTGATCGTCGGTGTAGTCATCGTCGAAGTGGTATTTGTCTATCCGGGTCTCGGCGAGTTGATGGTGGACTCGGTGCGCAAGCGGGACATTCCGGTGGTTCAGGCCTGTGCAACTATTTTCGCGGCCACATACATCCTGTTGAATATGACCGCCGATATCCTTTCGATTATTACCAACCCACGGATGCTGCACCCGAAATAGATAGCTAACATGACCGACAATAAAGACACATTGGGACAAACTGCCGACGCGGTGGCGCCGCCACCGCCGCGAAAGCGTCGTCTGTCGGATACGCTGAAAGCGCTTCGTAAAGCACCGCTATCGGCAAAGTTTGGCCTGGTAGTTATTGTCTTTTATGTCGTCATGGCTATTTTCGCGCCGGTATTGACGCCCTTTGGTGAATCAGAAATCGTCTCTAATGAATATGAGCCCTGGGGTGTGGAAGTAGCGCATGAGACGGCAGGCGGTGGCAGCGAAACGGTGACGTTAATGCTGGGCACCGACAACCTCGGTCGCGACATGCTCACCCGGTTGCTCTATGGTGCCCGCAATACAATCGGTATCGCCCTTCTCACTACCTGTCTTGCATTTCTACTGGGTGGAGTCGGCGGCATACTGGCAGCCACTCTCGGCGGATGGCCAGATCAAATACTGAGTCGTATTATCGATGTATTGATGGCGATACCGGCGCTTATTTTTGCATTATTGTTACTGACCATTTTCGGTACCTCGGTCACTACACTGGTACTGGTTATTGCAGTACTCGATTCCACTCGTGTCTTCCGGTTGGCACGTGCCGTCAGTTTGAATGTTGTGGTGATGGATTTTATCGAGGCCGCTCGTCTGCGAGGTGAAGGGCTCGGCTGGATCACCCTTCGCGAAATACTCCCTAACATTATGCCGCCACTGGTAGCCGAGTTCGGCCTGCGATTTTGTTTTGTCTTTTTGACAATCGCATCGTTGAGCTTTCTGGGGTTGGGTCTGCAGCCCCCCACAGCCGACTGGGGCAGTATGGTGCGCGATAATGCGACCCTCATCACTTATGGCGATATCACACCGTTGCTGCCGGCTGCTGCGATCGCATTGTTGACGGTAGGTGTTAATTTTGTCGTGGATTGGTTCTTGCACAAGACCAGCGGGTTACGCGATGACCAGTAGCGATAATCATGACATGTTGCTGACGATGCGCGGATTGCGTATCGAGGGACAGTCCGACGATGAGTGGAGTGAGATCGTCAAGGGAGTAGATATCGATCTGCATCGTGGCGAGGTGTTGGGACTGATCGGTGAATCCGGCGCCGGCAAGTCGACCATAGGGCTTGCAGCGATGGGTTATGCGCGACCGGGTTGCAAGATCTCAGGCGGGGAGATTATTTTCGATGGCATCAACCTGCTTGAGATCAGTGAAGATGAGCGGCGCAAGCTTCGCGGCGTGCGAATTGCCTACGTGGCGCAAAGTGCTGCGGCATCGTTCAATCCCGCCCATAGACTCATCGAGCAGTTTACCGAAGGTCCGGTAGAACATGGCGTCAGCAATCGCGCCACTGCTGAATCTGACGCCAAAACGTTATACGGAAAACTGCTCCTGCCCGATCCCGATAACATCGGCTATCGTTATCCGCATCAGGTTTCCGGTGGTCAGTTACAGCGTGCCATGACGGCGATGGCAATGGCTTGCCGACCCGACCTCATTATCTTCGATGAACCAACGACGGCGCTTGATGTCACCACCCAGATCGAAGTGCTTGCGACCATCAAGAATATCGTTGAAGAATTCAACACTGCTGCGATTTACATTACTCACGATCTCGCCGTGGTTGCGCAGATGGCTGATCGAATCAAGGTGCTACGGTTTGGCGAAACGGTTGAGGAAGCCGATACGCGAACGATCATGTCCCATCCAACGGAAGACTATACAAAAACATTGTGGGCTGTTCGAAGTTTCAAGAAAGAATCAGAAGGTGTCGCCAAGAGTGTCAAGCCGCTGGTCAGCGTGAAAAATGTAACGGCCGCCTACGGCGATGTTCCGGTATTGCATGAAGTATCGTTCGATATATATCGCGGTAAAACGGTGGCAGTTGTTGGTGAGTCCGGTTCCGGCAAGAGCACCACCGCACGCGTGATAACCGGCCTGTTACCGCCGCGTGAAGGCGCGGTGTATGTGAATGAATCAAAATTGCCGGGTGATTATCGACGGCGCAGCAAGGATCAGCTTCGACATGCCCAGATGATCTACCAGATGGCCGATACCGCGGTGAATCCACGACATCGGATTCGCGACATCATCGGTCGCCCGGTGGCATTTTATCTGGGGCTGTCCGGCAACCAGCTTGAGCAGCGCATCCGTGACCTGCTGTCGATGATAGAGCTTGAGCCGGATGTTTACATTGATCGTTATCCGGGTGAGTTATCTGGTGGTCAGAAGCAGAGAATCTGTATTGCCAGGGCATTGGCCGCAGAGCCCGAGTTCATTATCTGTGACGAAGTTACCTCGGCACTCGATCAGATTGTGGCTGAAGGCATTCTCAAACTACTGGACAGATTGCAGCGCGAGCTGGATCTTGCTTATATGTTTATTACCCACGATCTTGCCACGGTGCGGGCGATCTCCGACGAAGTGGTGGTGATGCTCGAGGGTCGGATTGTAGAACAGGGTCCGCGTGAAGAAATGTTCAAGCCACCCCATCACAAATACACCGACTTGTTGTTATCGTCCGTGCCGGAAATGGATCCGGACTGGCTGGATGAACTGATGGCGCAACGTCAGCGCGAAGGCGTCATGGAATCGGCTTCCAGTTCCTGACTCGTACACACAAGCCCGGCGTTATTTAGTCCCTTCACGGTAAGATTCATCCGAACTTACTGACTTATGTAGCACGACCGTGTTCGGTGCGGTGCCTCGTATCCGGATGTTAAGCATCTCGACCGCGACCGAGAAGGCCATGGCAAAGTAGACATAGCCTTTCGGGACATGGAACCCAAGTCCTTCTGCGATCAACGTTACACCCACCAGAATCAAAAATGAAAGCGCCAGCATCTTGATGGTTGGATGCTCGTCGACAAACTCGCTGATGGGTTTCGCCGCAAGCAACATCACCCCGACTGCACAGACAATAGCGATAGCCATGATCGAAACCTGATCTGCGAGTCCGACGGCGGTGATAACTGAATCTAGCGAGAATACAATATCCAGAAGGGCGATTTGCACCAGCACCGAACCCATGGTGGCAGCCACCATGCCCTGATGGTCACTGCTGTTGCCTTCGAGACTGTTATGGATTTCATGAGTCGACTTGGCAAGTAAAAACAACCCGCCGCCAATCAGAATAATGTCACGTCCTGAGATCATGTAACCGACAATCTCAAACAGCGGCCTGGTCAGGCTCATGATCCAGACGATGGAAAAAAGCAGTCCAAGGCGTGCCAGCATGGCCAGGCCAAGACCAAGATTGCGTGCCATGGCGCGCTGGGACTCCGGGAGTCGGGATACCAGTATCGAGATGAAAATGATGTTATCGATACCAAGCACGATCTCAAGTGATGTTAGTGTCGCCAGCGCTATCCAGGCTTCGGGACTGTTGATCCATTCAAACATGCTTATGTAACTCATCTGTTTTTCAAGGGTTAGCGGATATGTTGAACTTTAATTCAACATTGAGACAGGCTGTTGATCACAGAATAATAAGCCTTGCCCGGGATAGACTGAATATACAATGGATAACAACTACGTTATCGTCATCGATTGCTATAAATTTTCAGTGAGTGTGTATGACGTATCTACGACAGGTTGAACTTTTGGCGTCGTACATAGCGGCCGAAGTCGGCCCGCATCGAACTGGCATATTGTCGGCTGCGATGTTCCGACCAGCCGTAGTCATCGCAAACCCCGAACGTTTCGAAATTGCGTTGTGATTCCCGCGGCGTTTAACCCGAAGCGAGCAAGTATCTTTGGCCCATATTGCATGTCAAATCTCTATGATCGCTGGAATCGAAACGTTGGATAATTGATTGAAGTTGGTGTCAGGCCAGTCGTTCAATTCAATCTCTGGCTGAAATCCGGATACCTGTTATGCCTGATCAAGGGGTTATTTTGTTGAGTTTTTATCCCATAGTCGATCAAGTATCTCCACAGCATCCGCTGCACGATCACTCGGTACAAACAGATGGTCGTGGTGAAAACCTGCAACCATATTGGCGCTAATGCCTTTATCTGCCAAAGCGGCTGAAACCACGGCCGTGAGTCCCACCGATTCAAGGCTTGAAAAAACGTTTAGAGTGATCATTTTATAGATACAGTCATACGACAGACCGGCGGCATGCGCTTTTGATTCAGGAACTATCAGGGTCAGGCTTTCATGCTCGGAAATCGCTGCAAACGGCTCAAGGTGGCCGTAATCGCCGTATCCGGCTTCTGCAAGCGTACAGAAAACATAGTCTATATCACCGACAATCGGCTCCAGATTGCGTAATATATCGTCAAGATCAAAGCGTGGCATAACTAACCCTTAAGGACCATGTTGAATCTGGTTGGCCGTGTAGTGAATATTTGATCATGCAGTTTAAATACTGGACAATGAACACAATATTCCCCGAACCACTTTATAAGGCGAATGCAAAATGACCACATCAAGACGTGACTTTATTCGTGGCGCGGCGCGAACAGCCACCGCTGCCGCTATACCCATGGCTGGTGCTGCGTGGGCGACCAGTACGGACGTTTACGACAGCCTCGCCGAGAAAATGTCGGCGACGGCAGTCAAGCTCGAATCCGGCCTCAAGCAACTTTCGGGCAACGTCCGTAGCGTGGCACAAAGGGTCGATTATCTGGAAGCCCGCTATCGTCTGATAATGGCATTGCTCATTGTATCCATGATGATCGACGGCGGCCTCAGTTGGATGTTGTTAGGCGGTCATGCACTGCCATTGGCCGTGCCCATGATCGGCTAAACAAACCTGGCCGGCAACACCGTAGTGTGATTCGTTTCAGGTTTTTTTAGACAATCTGCGGAACTCATCTCAAACTGAGCGAAGGCCGTCAAGACAAGGCAAATGGGAGCGAAAACGCGCAGTTTACATTTGAGTAAATGAGCATTTGAGCGAGCATTTAACACCGTGTTGGTGGGTTGCAGCCAGTTTGAGTAGCCAGTTTGAGATGGGTTCTAGTGAATGGTCGTGCCCCTCGGCGCCACCTCCTCTTCAAACACGCTCTTAACGTCTTCGTTGCTGAAAAGGTAACGTGCATGGCAAAACTGGCAATCAATCTGCACTTCACCCTGCTCATCGATCAGCGTCATAGCATCGTCGAACCCCAGAAATTTAATGGCATTGGCAGACCGCTCGCGCGAACAACTGCAATGAAAGCGCAGTGAACGTGGATCGAATGTTCGCACCTCTTCCTCGTGAAACAGGCGCGTCAAGGTTTGCGATGCCTCAAGATCGAGGAGTTCCTCATTGCGAACCGTCTCGGCAAGCAGTGTAACCCGCTGCCAGTCTTCTTCCGATACCGGTATCGATGGCAGATTTTCCCGTGGTGGCAGGCACTGCAACATCAGGCCGCCGGCGCGGCGTGCATCGGCCGCCAGCCAAAGGCGGGTATTGAGCTGTTCCGACTGGCGGAAGTAATTTTCCAGCGCCCTGGCGAGCGAACCCTGCTCGAAATTGACGATACCCTGGTAGCGATTCCCGTCGTCCGGTTCAATTGTAATTACCAGCTTGCCTTCACCGAGCTTAACGTCACTGGTTGACTCCAGGGTTTCATCAAGGCGTGCGATAGCACGCAGGTCCGCCTGATTGCGGCATTCCGCCATTAACAGACGTACCCGACCGTCGGTATTGACCTGCAAGCTGAGTGATCCACTGAACTTGACGGTCGATGACAAAAGGGCGGTTGCCGCCAGTAACTCGCCAAGAAGAATCCTGACTTCATCAGGGTATTCGCATTGCTCGAGAACTTCCTGATAGGTTGATTCGAGACGGGCGATCTGGCCGCGGACATTGAAGTCCTCAAAGGTAAATCTCAAGATCGCATCGTGACTTTGCATGTGGCAAGAATCCTGTTCGTAAATGGTATCCGGTAAATATCTGGCCGGCTCAATGCACCCGCACAACGGCCAGACACCGAAAGGATACAACATAGGTTGCTTTGCCACAGAGTTCAAGCACGTTAAGCAACGATGATATGGTGCGTCATCGACGGCGATCATGCGGACGTTGCAGGACTTGTACCGGGCGACATGTTTGCCTACGATGTCGATCATCATATCCGGATTGGAGAACGATCATGAGCACTGGTCAGGTAAACGTCTTGAATAGACACGCGGGCGATGCAACACGAGCTGGTTTTCTCGAGGAGCGCGCCGATCTGGCAGCAGCATTTCGTTGGGCTGTCCGAATGGATCTGCATGAAGGGGTAGCCAACCACTTCAGCCTGGCCGTGTCCGAATGTGGCAGCCGTTTTCTTGTGAACCCTAACCAACGTCACTTCAGTCTCATCCGTTCAAGCGATCTGCTGTTGATCGATGCCAATGACGCCGATGTCATGAGACGTGCCGATGCTCCCGACCCGACGGCCTTCGGGTTGCACGGATCCATACATCGGCGTTGTCCCAACGCCCGTTGCGTGATGCACGTGCATTCCGTTCATGCGACGGTGCTCGCCTGCCTTGAAGACAGCAACCTGCCTCCAATAGATCAGAATACGGCCATGTTTTTCGGTCGTACTGTGATCGACGAGACCTATGGCGGACTTGCCTTCGAAGCGGAAGGCGAACGCTGTGCCGATCTTCTCAATCGCTCCGATGCCAAGGTGATGATCATGGGTAATCACGGCATCATGGTGATCGGTAAAACCGTCGCCGAGACGTTTGACCGGCTGTACTATTTCGAACGTGCCGCGCAAACGTATATCAAAGCACTCATGACCGGCCGTCCATTGCGTGTAATGAGCGATGAACTCGCCCGACGAGTATCAAATGAGATCGCTGAATACCCGGGCTCGGCGGATCGTCACTTCACCGATCTCAAGGAGATACTCGATCGTGAATCGCCGGATTACCGCGACTGACTACCATCGGAAATCTCAGAATCATTCCAGTGCATGGGGCTGATGAGCACAAATATTTATTAGCCGATGGCGGCCTGCGGGTTTACTCCGCCAATTCCGTACTCGACAAACCACGCGTTCATTCGATTTAAAACTGTTCATCCGATATAAGAAACCATTTATCGGGTTGATTCCTAAATGGTGGAATAATCGGTCCGCCTGGTTAA
>BQJD01000028.1 GCA_021604525.1 marine bacterium B5-7
TTTTGTGGTGGATTATGTAACCAACAAGGTCACTTGCGATGAGATCAAAACTGGAGCAATTCTTCTACCTGGATAGATAATGCACTTCAGATTTGAATCCGCGAAACTTGCATGAGTTCCACAGGATAAGTATCGATGTGACTCACTTTATTACCAACGAATAGCTTGTGCTTCTACCGCCTCCGGGGTCTTTTTGTAATGCGCCACGCTCGATGAGATCTAGAATATCTCGGTAAGCTGTGTCTTGTGAGCACTTTGCAATTTTTGCCCATTTCGATGTTGTGAGCTTTCCTTTAAAACCGCCCAGCAATCTGTTCAGCACTTTGATCTGACGCTCATTCAAAGCTTCCGTGGCAAAGCATTCCCAGAAATGTGCTTTATTCAGGACAATCTTCAATGTCTCCAGGGCTCCATCGATTGCGCGTTGAAGACAGTTTAAAAACCAGCTCTGCCATCTCGTTACATCGAGATCACCTTTTTGAGTCCATTCCAGCGTGTTGTAATAGTCTTTATGCTCACTCCGGATTTGTGCGGACATGCTGTAGAAGCGTTGACCAGTTTTCTCTGTGCGAGCGAGTGCCATATCTGCAATAGCGCGTGCGATCCGGCCATTGCCATCGTCAAAGGGGTGGATAGTTACAAACCACAAATGGGCAAGTCCCGCGATGAGAAGGGGATCCATATCTCCTGGTTGTTCAAACCACTGTAGGAACTTTGCCATTTCATCGGGCAGTCGTTTTGCTGGAGGCGCTTCATAGTGCACCTGTTCCCGGCCAATCGGTCCCGATACGACTTGCATGGGGCCATTGCTGTCATCACGCCAGCATCCGACCTGAATCCTGGTCATGCCGTTTCGCCCTGTCGGAAATAGTGAAGCGTGCCACGCAAACAGGCGCTCTTCGGACAGAGGATCAGCATAGTTGCCGGTCGCATCCAGCATCATTTCAACGACGCCCTCGACATTGCGATCGGAATGGACCAACCCACCGACATCCATGCCAAGCCGCCGTACGATCGACGATCTGACCTGCTCACGCTCCAGCTTCTCACCCTCGATTTCGCTCGATTTAACCACGTCCTCTGTTAAGGTCTCAAGATGAGCCTCGCTGCGTAGTTCGAAACCAAGTGCTTCCATTCTCCCAAGAAGTCGTCCTTGTTCTCTGGAAATTTTTGCCAGTAACCTGATTAGGCTCTTTTCATCCCAGATGAGGGTGGGCCAAGCCGATTTTTCCCATAGGTACATCACTTAAGCTCCGCATTTAATGCGGATATTATGACCTGCATTCTCCGCACTGGAAAGATAATTCTCCGTAAAATTTGCGGAGAATAGAGGTTTTATTCTCCGCATGGACTGCTTTCATACCTGTTTCAGTCTTGATTTGGGTGATTTCTTCTTTGATTGTGACGTTGTGCCTCTCTGACGTGCGATTGTAATCCCCCCATTTATAGTGTTTTATTGGAAGAGATCATTCGACTTGTTCATGCATTTGAATGGGGGCGATGCTATCGAAAGCTACGCGTTAACGCAGGACGCCGCAGCGCAAAGCGACGGCGCCCCGAAGGGGTGAGCGCCGAATCTATTTCAATCTCTCCGCGTAACTGTATTCAACGACATAGGATTTACTAAACTCCCCAGACGTGGTCGGTTTAAATAAATGGGCTATAAGTTAACGTACCCTGTTTATCGCTTCCCACTCACGAGCCAAATGTCTGGCCTCAACTATCTGATCGGGCGTCATTTGTATACTGATAGTCTCTTGCTTCCGTTTTGCGATTAAATCTCCAGATATTGCGGCGAGGTCTAGCCACTTGTAAGCCTGGACGTAGTCCTTGGGGATACCTTCACCTTTACAGTACATGACGCCGAGTTTGAACTGAGCACGAATCTCACCCTGTTCGGCCGCAAGCCCATACCACTTCACAGCTTCGGCATTATCTTTGGGGACGCCTATACCTTCAGCGTACATGACACCCAGGTTGAACTGGGCGAGTTCATCTCCCTGTTCGGCCGCAAGGCGGAACCACTTCAGTGCCTCAGTATTATCTTCGTGAACACCATCACCATATCGGTACATGATGCCCAGGTTGGTTTGTGCAATTGCATTTCCTCGTTCAGCCATTGGTTTCCATATTTCCCTGGCATTGACGAAGTCACCTCTGATGTAAGCATCGAGCGGGTCCTGAAATGTCTGCGCGATCACACTGTTCGACACTGATAGCAGTACGACCAGTGCGAATCTGTTAATAAGTCTCTCTCCGTAAGTTAATTTCATCTGTATCTTCAACATTTAGCCTGGAAATTGTCGGTACCAATCAATCTGTGATCGGACCACTGCCAACACGAGGAAGTGGGCGTCCTCCGTCTGCAACCACCATACACATAACAATTTCATTGGGGCGGGGTGCATCAGCAACCATGATTGTCATTGTGTCGAAATGATCGAATGACCAGGCCTCGTCTTTATGCCCAAGCGGTATATCAATGGGCATTCCAATGGCTGCCACTTTTGCGTTCGAGGGTATCAATGCCTTGCCGCCCCCAACTGCTGCACGCATGGGCTTGCCCAATTTTGGATGAATCATCGCGCCGCCATGTTCCATATCTCCAGCAACTCCAACGATGGCGGCTTTGCCATAACTAACGGGAGGTTGCACAAGCATGCTGCCGGCGCGATTCATTAGCATTTCACCAAGTTGACCACCGATATCAAATAACGGTGACAGGTCCTGTTCAAAGCAACCAGCAGCCGGATTTTGGACTACAGCAATTGCGGCAACCCGAGTGATGGGATCGCAGGGTTCTCCAAATCCATCCGTCTTGATGATCTCTTGAATCATCATGGTTTTTCTAATATTCATATAAATATACTCGCTTGGAAATATGTAAAGAATACATCCAAAACTCAAAAAATATTGAACATATTATTTTGTATTTATAGTCGATTGAGATTTTCAGATACATGGATCTCGTGAAGGTAAATTACCATGTCTGGTAAGATCATTTTGACTATGCAGGTCGGTCGGTTGATGTGTCGTGTTTTTGCTGAATGATTTGCGCGACGTAATTATCTGCATGGCGATGTCTTTGAGTTGGTTCATCTGCTACCAAGGGTAATTTCTGATGAAAATTACACAACTAAAAGCTTTTCATGCGCTCGCCGTTACCGGAGGGTTTACGCGAGCTGCAGAGTTGTTGCACGTGACGCAACCGGCAGTTACTACGCAGCTCAAGTCTCTCGAGCATGACTACGGCGTTGAACTGATAAAGCGTAACGGGCATGAATTGTCATTGTCTGATATCGGCGAACATCTGTTCGGTATTACCACGCATTTGTTTGGACTTCTGGAAGCGGCACAGGAGGTGTTGGACAACGCGTCGGAATTGCGTGGGGGGCAGTTGCGTATTGCGGCAGACAGTCCATTTTTCATTATGGATTTACTCGCCAACTATAAGACACTTTACCCGCAGATGGCGGTAACGGTCGAGATGGGCAGCGCCAGTCAGTGCCAGGAGTGGCTACGAAATAACACGGTCGATGTCGCGGTGCTAACGGTAGTCGATTTACCAGTGGACCTGCATGCTGAACCGTTCTCTCGTCTTGAGTTGATGCTGTTGGTGCGCAAGGATCACGCCTGGGCAGATAGTGCCAGCATCCGTCTGCGCAAGCTCAAAGATGTGTCAATGATTTTGCGTGAGCCGACCTCCATTACACGAGACATCTTTGTACGTTCCATGTCGGCGGTGGACATGACACCCAATGTGGCTCTTGAGTTGCATAGCCAGGTCGCTGTACGTGAGGCGGTTGCAGCAGGTTTGGGGTTGGCGGTTGAGCTGGATGGTGGATTTGCCAATGACCCCAGACTGCGGTTAATCCGCATTCGTGATTGCTCTATTAGCGGTAAGGAATATGTGGCCTGCCATCGCAATCGTGCAACTCTGCGCAAAATAATATCGTTTTTTGAATTAGCCAAGGTGGTGGCACCTACATTACCGCGGGCTGAGCGACTCAAATAATAAAAGTTATAATTTTCTCAAAAGAATTAATTTGCTTTTGATATTGTAGAAACTACAAACTTGAATCCGAACGCATATACCGAGATTCGGATTCATGATCGACACGAGTTCACTACCGCCGTCGCTACGACGGGCTCTTGATATCGCCGATGCAAACGTGGGTGAGAGTGTTCGATCGCTGTCGGAGTTGGTGCAAACGCCCAGTCTGACCGGCGAGGAAGGAACCGCGCAAGGATTCGTGGAAGCACGGTGCAAGCAGACCGGCGCGGTCACAGAAAAGCTGGATATTGATCTCGTCGACTTATTTAAAAAATATCCCGATGTGGCCCAATTTCCGACCCATTGGCAGCACGACCTGATCCTTGGTTACGATTCACTACCAACCTATGAAGCACTACGCGACAGCGGTCTTGAAGATGTTCTGAATTATCACGGTCGTCCCAACGTTGTGGCGACATGGCGGGGCAGCGGTGGCGGCCGATCACTTATTCTGAATGGGCATATCGATACAGTTACTGTTGAACCGCGCACCGATTGGACCCGCGATCCGTTTGGGGCAGAGATTGTCGACGGTTGCATGTACGGACGCGGCACCTCGGACATGAAGGGCGGGTTGGTAGCCGGCATCATGGCAATGAAGTATCTCCGCGAAGCCGGTGTTGAATTGGCGGGCGATGTCATTTTGCAATCCGTGGTCAACGAGGAACATTCGGGCAACGGCACCCTTGACCTGGTGAGGCGTGGGATCACCGCTGATGCCGCGATCGTACTCGAACCAACTGACAATCGTGTCTTCCTGAGTCACCCGGGTGGTCTTTACTGGCAGGTTACCGTACCCGGTGTGCCACGCTCTCCGGGATCGCGCTGGGAGGGCGGTCAGCAGGTAGGCGTGAGCGCCATCGAGAAACTGCCGGCCGTGATCATGGCAATGCTGGACATGGAGAGAAACGTCAATCGCACATTTGCCGAAACAAACGGCGCCGGCTCGCCGCCAATGGCGCTGGTATTCGGTAAGGTCGCCGGTGGCTACTACGAAACCGTGACAGCCGCAGAAGCCGTTTTGCGGGGATCTGCCTACTTTCCGCCGGGCATGGGTACGGTGGGAAATATGATTGATAACTTTCGTACTTGCGTTCATCACGCCAATGCGAGCGATCCCTTCTTCTCTGAACATCAGTCGCGCATCGAGTTTCTGCATCATGACGACCCAACACGTCAGGAAGGACCGGTAGAAGTGGCGAGTCATATGGAGTCATTGATCTACGGCGAAGAGCAAGCGCGTGGCGGTGAGGAGGGAACATTCGCGTGCGACATGCGCCATCTTGTCAACCGCGCAAATGTGCCGACCATGGTGTTCGGTCCGGGTGCCATCTCCCAGGCTCACAAGCCCGACGAGCACATCAAGGTGGACGATTATCTGCAAAGCATCAGGTATCTCATCGCTTGCGTTGGGACCTGGTGCAACCTGGATAAAGAGGCCGTGTAATCTGATAGTCCGAGTGAATTCAAGGGCGCGGCCGGTAAAAACACACTGAAGAGGATGAAATCATGATGAAAACTTCATACACGCAAAACCGGTCTCCCCGTCTGTTTCGAATAATCCTGCCGATGGTGCTGGCGCTGACGGTGGGTACAGCGAGCGCTGCTGATTTCATACGAATCAAGTCGTCATCAATTGGCGGTTCGTGGTATGCAGGTGGTGCCGCCCTGGCAAAGTTGATCACCGATAATTACCCGGAATTCATCGGTGTAAATGTTGCCTCGCCGGGTCTGGATAATGAGACCATCAAGCGCATGGCACGACATGAGGCAGAACTCGGATTTCTAACAGGGCCAGGATCATACAATGCTTTTCACGGCAAGGGGCCGACCTGGACTGAAGGTCAGGATATCAAAGCCATGTTCGGGCTTTGGCCGGGTGTAATCAATGCCATCGTTATGGCTGATTCACCATATAAAACGTTGTCTGATCTGAAGGGCGCGAGCGTTGCGACTTACGTGGTCGGTGATGTCAATGGCGAGCAGGTACTTGAGCTATTGAAAGCTCATGGCGTAACGGAAGACAACACGAATTTTTTTCGCATCGCCAAATCCGATGCCAGTCGCATGTTTATCGATAAGCGTGTCGATGCCATCGTTTACTACTTTGGATACGGGCACGGAAACTTAAAGGAAATCTCTTCAGCGCGGGATATTCGCTTTCTACCACCGGATCAGGCTGCGGTTGAGACCTTCCTTGCTGAAAATCCGTTCTATTACCTGGGAGATTTCGGCGAAGAGTTTGGTGTGCCCAATGCCAAGCAACTCATTGGCCCGTATCTGCTGGCAGCACGTGGTGACCTCCCCGAAGAGACGGTCTACAAAGTGACAAAAGTCTGGTACGAGAACCTCGACTGGCTGCGTGAAGTGTTGCCGAACAACATTAAATACATGAACACGAAAGATCCCACAGCCGGTGTACCGATTCCATTGCATCCCGGTGCTGAGCGCTACTTCAGAGAAGTTGGCTTGATCAAGTAGCGGCTCGGCGAGTATGCGGACGACCGTCTCATACGTATAACCGGAGTTTGAAGGTGACCCGTATCCCTGACGAGAAATCTGAATCGGTTGATAAATCCGTGGCACTTTCCATGGAACGGTCAGTTGATATCTATAACCCGGACGACATCCGCGGGCTGCTAGCGTTTGGAGGTATTACGCGGACTGTTGTCTTCGGGATCGGTGTTCTGGTCAGTGCACTTTCAATATACGAGGCGATCTGGGGTAATTTCCCACCGTCCGTGCAGCGGCCGCTACACGTGTTCCTGATGATCACGCTAACGTTCATGCTGTATGGATCAGGCGTATCAAGAGCAGGTCGGTTGGAGACAGCGCTGAATCTGGGACTCATTGCGTTAGCCGCAGCGTCAACATTGTGGGCCGGGCTGAACTGGACACCACTTTATATCGACCCGTATCCGGATACCTTTGGCTTGGTGATGGGATGCATCGCCATCGCGGTAGTGCTGGAGGCAACCCGACGGGCAGTCGGTGGGGCTATGGTGGTGTTGGCGCTTATTGCGCTTGCCTACGCGTTCGTTGGACCCTACCTGCCGCGAGCTATAGCCCACCCCGGCTTCTCTCTCGAGAACGTGGTTGTACATACGGTGGTCGGCACCGAGGGCATGATGGGGTTGTTGCTTAGCATCAGTGTTAATCAGATTATATTCTTCATGATGTTCGCGGCCTTTCTCCAGGTGTCCAACGCAACACCTTTGTTTATGAATCTGGCGTCGGCCATCGCGGGCGGGTACTCCGGTGGCCCCGCGAAGGTTGCCGTCGTCGCGAGCGGTTTTATGGGCATGATCTCCGGTAGTGCCAGCGGTAATACTGCAACGACCGGCGCCGTCACCATTCCACTGATGATCAAGATGGGTTTCAAGCGGCACATCGCGGCCGCGGTCGAGGCGGTTTCGTCTACGGCTGGCCAGTTCATGCCGCCAATCATGGGTGCCTCCGCGTTCGTGATCGCTGAATATACCGGTGTTGGCTATTGGTCAGTCTGCCTGGCAGCGACCATACCGGCGCTCGCGTATTTTATTGGTATGTACGTAGTGGTCGACATCGAGTCACGCACTGAAGGCTTGGTGGGTCTGCCGAGATCCAGGCTGCCTGATTTGCGAGAGTCGTTTCTTAAAACTTTGCCTTTACTTATACCAATGACAGTGCTGGTGGTGTTATTGGCGAACCGCTACAGCCCGCAGTGGGCGATCCTGAACTCACTGGCGGTCCTCGTCATTGTGTGTATTCCGATCAAGACGCAGCGTATGGCCCTTGGCAAGTTGCTGAACGGATTGGCACTGACGGCGAAAATTCTGATTCCTATCGCCACGTCGTGTGCTACAGCAGGGATTATCGTGGGGATCATGTCGCTTACCGGTCTTGGCGATCGCCTCTCGTACCTGATTGTGTCAGTGGCTCAGGGTGATCTGCTGATCGGCCTCATCTTTACCATGTTCATGTCGATCATCATCGGCATGGGGCTGCCGACGCTGGGTGCCTATGTGGTGTTGGCAACGTTGGGAGCGCCCGCGCTTAATGCCCTCGGGGCGCCACTGCTCGGCGCACATCTGTTCATATTCTATTTCGCGGCGATTTCTGCCATTACGCCACCGGTTGCCTTGTCTGCCTATGTTGCTGCAGGCATTGCTGGAACGAGTCCCATGCGTGTCGGCGTACACGCCATGCGTCTTGGTGCCATCAAGTACCTGATCCCCTATATGTTCGTCTTCAGACCCGGGATTCTGCTTAATGGCTCAGTGGAAGAGATACTGCTTGATATTGCTTCCCTGGCGCTGGTAATCCTGCCGGTTCAAGTGCTGGTGCAACGCTTCTGGATGCGGCCGTTGAGCTGGCTGGAAATGGCGATGTTTGCGGGTTCCCTTGCGCTTGTATTACCGGATTCACTGACAATGATGGTGGCGGCGCTAGCGCTTCAGGTGAGCGCGATAATGGTACATATCTCGCGCCATCGGCGAGCGGAACGACCAGGTTTGACTTCTACGTGAACGGCGTCGGTCGCGGGCCGGCTGACGCAGCAGATGAAAAGATAATTAATCGGCCCCAAACATTAGAGAGGATAGACAGATGAGAAATATGTTCCAGAGGTTTATTGCGGCAACGGCCATGTTGATTGTGGTGAGTCCCGTAATGGGTGACGCCCTGAACTTTGACATTGATTCATCAGCGGAACTACGCAAGGTTGCGATGTATCAGAAAAATATTCGGAAAGCATCCAGTGAACAACTCGTCATCTTTGAAGTAACTTTACAGAATGTCGATACCGTGCCCCGACTTTATAGTGTCATCGTGCATATCCCGGGTGTTGGCGCTGGAGAAGATTTTGCACCTCAAAAAGGAGATGAATTGATAGAGCCTGGTGCAGAAGCAACTGCATCAGTCGCAGTACTTGCGGATACGTTTCCAACTAATGGTTACAGCATAGTTGTACGCCCCATAGAGGAACGTTGAGAGGGGAAAGATCTCATTCTGATTAACGCTCTTGGACATGACTATGGATGACATTATCGGATTTGATTTCCGAATGTCTTCGGCCTCCTCATGCCAAGACTACAATGAAATCATGTCCAAATACTGTTTGTAAAATTTGTTGAGCAGACTGTTGTGATATGCAAACAGGTGTTGCCAGATTGATGCTGAATTGTGGGATTCTCGGTGATTATGAAGAATTATCCGGATTTTAGTATGCGTATGCATAGCTACTCATATTAGAACCGAGCTAATGGGTGATTGTATATTTCAGAGTAGGCGGGAGTTGAATCATTGTTTTTCGCTCATCCCAAATATCCCAAGTCATACGCGGGATATTGACTACCATGAAACTCATGGAATTGTGACCTGGATAGCCTGAAAAATTATCCAGTCGAGATACCATTCCTGTTCGGCGCCGACTCTCAATCCAGCCCTGATTTCACTTGTTCCAGTCACCATGACCATTACTGACGAGTTGGCTGGTACGCTTGTCAGGTTATATACGTCACCTATCATTTCCCCTGCCAGTTCTCCTTGGGAAATCACGATCTCCGATAACCCGTTTATGGTAGTCCCAGGTTCCTGATCGACACGATAGTCAAACGCAAATGAAAAATTGGTCGGGTTGAAAAACTCGAACTGAACCTCATCGCCATTGATGACATAAGTGATATACGGCCTGTTGTTTGCCTGGTTGTCGGCGTTCTGACCGGATTCCTGGATCAATTCGAATACTATTTCCGGTGCTGGTACATCGCCCCCATCATTGGTAGTTTGTGCGTGCGCCGGTAGAATCGCCGATTCAATGATAGGTTTCGACCATTTGGTAACAGCAGTAACGCCGACGACGGTTGCCGCTGATTTGAGCGTTCTGCGACGAGACCAATGATTTCGGTTAGTCGTGTCGTGTGGTTGATGATTCATAAGCACCCCAGGGAATAACGTATAGGTTTAACCCGTCTTCAATGATTCTTTTGATTTGAACACACTTATAGCCAGCATTTTTCCAGGCAATAATCATTGCTGATATAAACTATAGATGGTATCTGGGGAATTATCTATCTGAGAGGATCAGGAATCCGGTTTGGTACACCCCAATTTGATGAATATGAATTAATATTAGTCTGTTGCCAGATAGAGGAGATATCGCATGCAATACAACGATTTGCGATCGCCGCTGAAAGATTTCGTCGACGAAACCAATGCACTGCTGGAAACGGAAAAGGGCGAGGCAGGTCTTTTGACCAGGGTCGGAGAATCCATGCAAAAGTTGGTCGCCAGGGACGACTGGCTCGCCACTGAGTTTGCCAGGCCGCATCCTGAGTTTTACCAGCAACATCTGTTATATGCCGATCCCGATGACCGTTTTTCAATCGTCAGCTTTGTCTGGGGGCCGGGTCAGCAGACGCCAATACATGACCACACAGTCTGGGGTGTGATCGGAATGCTTCGAGGTGCCGAGATCGCGCAGAATTACGAAATTGCTGCCGATGGCACGCCCAATCCGGTTGGTGAAGAGGTGAGACTCACACCCGGGGTTGTCGAGTTCGTGTCACCCAGTATTGGCGATGTGCACAAAGTAAAGAATGCACTTGATAACCAGGTATCCATCAGCATTCATGCTTATGGGGCAAATATTGGTGCTGTTAAGCGACACGTCTTTCCAGTCGATGGTGGTGCGCCAAAGGAGTTCATTTCCGGTTATTCCAATACAGGATCCCAGGACCTATCGGGATAAACAACGTGAACAGGAATAAACAAGTCGGGACGTTAAATACCCGGGATTACCAATATGTCCGTTCAAGGTTATTGAACCGCGAGGAGATAGCATTTCTCGATGTACGTGAAGAAGCACCACACGCCGAAGGTCATCCCTTGTTTGCTGCAAACCTTCCGCTTACACGACTCGAACTTGATGCTTATTCAAAGCTGCCGTGTCGCGATGTTCCAATCGTGACATTTGATAACGGCGAGAGTTTGGCGGTTCGTGCAGCGGAAGTCTTGTTGAAACTTGGATACCGCAATGTAGCCAGTTTTGAAGGCGGTCTGGATTCCTGGAAAGCAGCCGGTGGAGAAGTGTTCATCGATGTTAACGTGCCCAGCAAAGCGTTCGGTGAACTGATGGAATCCGTTTGTCACACCCCGTCGTTGTCGGCTGAGGAAGTCAAGGCCATGATCGATGCCGGGTCTGACATGGTGGTCGTCGATGTGCGTCGACCCGATGAATACCAGACTATGTCCATTCCAACTGGCATTAACGTACCAGGTGCAGAAGTGGTACTACGGGTACCGGATGTCATACCTTCTCCAAAGACCCGGGTTATCGTCAACTGCGCGGGCCGTACAAGAAGCATAATCGGTACACAGTCCTTACTGAATGCGGGGTTGCCGAATCCTGTCGCCGCGCTCCGCAACGGTACCATTGGCTGGACCCTGGCCAAGCAACAACTTGAGTTCGGACAATCACGAACGTTTCCGGGAACCACTGAACCAACTGCCAGGCAAGCAACTCAACAGGCCCATGCAGTTGCTGATCGTGCCGGTGTAAAGCGCGTAGACAAAAACACCTTGTCTTTTTGGATGAATGAGGAAAATCGTACCACCTATCTCTTTGATGTTCGTAGCTTTGCCGAGTATGAAACAGGCCACCTTCCGGAATGTTATCCGATTCCCGGTGGGCAACTGGTACAGGAAACGGAGATGTACGCGCCAGTGAGGGGATCGCGAATTGTGCTGGTCGATGACGATGGCGTACGTGCGAATATGACAGCTTCCTGGCTTGCACAGATGGCTTGGGATGTTTACGTGGTTGATGGACTGACTGATGATGACTTTTCGCAATCCGGTGCCTGGAAGCCGAGACTGCCTGAATTACCCGACAATCAGGGGATAACACCTGACACGTTGCACGATTGGCTGCAATCGGGAGATGTCGTTGTGGTTGATATGGCAAAGCATGCCGCTTACAGGAAGGGTCATATTTCCAGTGCCTGGTACGTTTTACGATCCCGACTTGACGAGGCTGTTCATAACCTGCCGAAGGCGTCACGCTTTGTCATCACCAGTGAGGATGGTCAGTTAGCGCAGTTTGTCGCTCCAGAGCTGGCGGAGCATGTCAAAGGTCAAGTATATGTCCTGTCCGGCGGTACCCGGGATTGGGCGCACGGTGGATATGAATTGGAGGTTGGGGAAACGCGATTGGCCTCGATGCCTATCGATCGCTACAGGCGACCCTATGAAGGCATCAACGCACCGCCCGAGGCTATGCAAGCGTACCTTGACTGGGAGTATGGTCTGATCGATCAACTTGAGCGTGACGGTACACATCACTTCCAGCCAATGCGGTTCGACATGAAGGCATGTCCAGACGGGTAAGTCGTTGTCATTGATGACAAGACATGACAACAGTTCTACTTGTAAAGTTGGGGATCGTAATCCTGCAGTAAGTATTCGTACTGCTTATCGTCAGTTGTCGGAAACTATTTGATGCCTGTTCGATCACACAGGAAATCGAATTATTGGTAGGTGGCAATGGTCACCTATGGCGTGAATTCACCCCATTTTTGATACTGCAAGCGAGTCATTAAACCGGAGTATGTTTCCATGAGTTCATCCCTGAGTGCCGAGCAAGTCGCGTCCTATCATCGCGACGGATTTTTGTTCCCACTTCGTGCTATGCCGTCTGAAGACGCAGCGAGATTGCGCATTGAAATCGAGCGGATCGAGGCGATGACTTGTGTTGAAGGAATGAAACACTCTCTGAATCAGTATTTCCGCGTTAATGCCCAGATTGTGTTGCCGTGTGTCGCACGGCTTGCAGCAAACGATACGCTTGTCGATGCGGTGGAAAGCATGCTTGGGCCGGACATACTTGTTTGGAGTGCCGAGTTGTTCATCAAGGAACCGCATTCATCCAAGCACGTTAGCTGGCACCAGGACTTAACCTACTGGGGACTTGGCGAGACCGAGGAGTTGGTTACCGCCTGGCTTGCGCTTTCACCGGCGACTGAGGCCTCAGGTTGCATGCGATTCGTCGCTGGTTCTCACCTGCAACCAATCGTGCCTCACATCGATACCTTCGAATCAGATAACCTGCTGTCGCGCGGTCAGGAACTCGCGGTAGATGTGGATGAGGCGGATGCCGTCAGTGTCGTTCTTGAGCCGGGAGAGTTTTCCCTGCACCACGGACGCATGTACCATTCTTCGTGTCCAAACGTATCAGAAGAACGGCGTATTGGCATCGCCATCAGATACGTGACGCCGGGAGTAAAACAGCAGGTGGGTGAGCGCGACTACGCAATGCTCGTACGTGGCATCGATGAGCAACACAACTGGATCAATATCGCTGCACCAACACAACTATTCTCAGACTATTCTCTCGCGCTCTACGATAGGATCCTCGGAGACCAGTCCGCTGCCTTGGCACAAGGTGCTCACCGATCGGTGAATCTTTACTCGAATCCGCCCGACTGACCCAATGGAACAAGGAACATGGGAGTCGCTGACTTTACTGCAAACATGGGTGGTATCCGTTAGGTGTACGGGGCACTTTGAAAACTGGAGAGACAGTTATCGCGACGACGCTGCGATGGCTGGATATCTGATTTTTGAGTTAACGATCACTTGTTGATTGTTATGCTTTCATGTAATTGAGGTTGATATCCGACGCTGATTGTTTTGACTATTGAACGAGGAGTCAGCACCACGACCTGTAATTCGAATGACGGTGTGTGTATCGACTTCTCATATCCACCAGGTGACCAATCAAACAGGCGACGGTTGTGTAATAGTAGAGGCTGTGTTGTATTCGGATAAGCGATGAACACACCGTCTGGCAGGTTGTTGAGGGCCGCTGTCCAGATTGGTTTACGTTTGTTCGAATCAATACGTTCACTATGTAGTATCGAATCAATCTTCGTGATCTCAGAACCGGCTCCTGCTGGAAGGTCGGAATTGCCCTGTATCCACATCTGCTTGAAACGGTTGTAGTCTTGCCGTCGACACTCTGCACAGGGTCGATGACCTGCTGCAAGTGCCGTTGCTTCGTCAAGGAAGAACAGCTCCGTATATTTTCCAGGAGTCATCAGCAAACGCTTACGTCCCTTGAACGACAGTAGACAGGATATCCACGCCTTCCTCGCAGTCTCCCGGACTATTCGTTGGCTGTTGTTATGCAGGCAGCCTCGATTACCCATTAATGTTCCACGCATGGGAGATTCGATTAGCTCACCCCAAGGTGTTACCCGGTTCTGCAAGGTCATAGTAATTACTCAGGATTACTTCATCGTCGCTGCTTCGTATCTCCAGTTTATGGGTATTCATTCCAAACCGGATTGTTTAGATCTATTAGGCCACTTCAATTCGTGGTAAACAAGGTCTTTATCCTGGTTAATCCCTGATTGGAGTCATGCTAATGTCGCAGCCCGTTTATGCGTTGAATCTTTTTAATGTTTCAGATAAGGATGAGTACTTGACCTATTCGCGGCAATCGGTCAGGGAGGTTAAAGCTCACGGCGGTCGTGTTGTGGCGCTTGGAAAATTTCAACAGGCGATTACAGGGAGTATTGAACCACGTACAGTTCTTATACTCGTCGAGTGGGATTCGAAAGAAGCGTTCGATAGTTATTGCAACGACCCGGAGCTTGCAGATCTACATCCACATCGTATCAATGGCACAGACAACTATGTCTGGCATCTTTACGACAAAATTGAAGATCTACGGCCAATACTTAAATGTGAGAACCTACTGGCTAGCCAGAATTCTTCGGATCAATTGTATGGGTAACTATTGAAGTCGCAAACGCCCGATCACATCTGGCAATGATGCTGACTGATCGACGTTTAGGTTTTTGTCAGGTCGTCAATTTTCGCACTCGGCGCGTTTTTGGCTACAGACGCTACACCGGCATCTCGTGCACGTTCCGTCTCATACATTTCACTGGTGCCGACAACCTGACCGTTTGTAGCAGTCAGGTTAAACATGTATCTTCCTTTGCTTTCCTTTCTTGCAAATCGTTCGTCGCTTACGGCATTACGCTGAACAGACCTGATTCCGTTTGTGGCTGACGGTTTCGATTTGTAGCCTTGGCTGGCCAGGATGATTTGGCCATTCGATGCTTTCAGTCTGAAACGAAATTTCCCGCCTTTGTCCTTATACAACTCGAATTTGCCGGGCATGAGTGTTCTCCCGCTAATGTTATGTTGGAATCCCCAGCAGAAATATTACGATCGAGTTTTGGGATTGTCTACTTTTTCGGGGCAATATCGAAAACACAATTGATCATTACAGAACAATATACGCAAAAGCGGTGGTCAGGACGTTCGATTCGCCAGCCGGCATGGCTGCATATGCTTTTGATTTGAATATTTGTTTCCAGAGATTTGCCTTTTCATATTCTTCCAGTATTGCAGGATATGATGGATCGACCTCATCATCTGTACGAAGACTGAAAATGATGTAACCTCCGGGTCGGGTTACCCTGATTAATTCCTTGAATGAGTGTGGCGGTGCATGACCTGGAGTAATAGTGCCGGAGGAGAGGGTATGAGCGAACTGATCAGTTTCAAAATCGAGTCGTTCTCCCAATGTCATTTGGTGTAACGATTCATACATGTTTTTTGATTTCGCCACTTCGAGCATCCTTGCTGACAGGTCGATGCCAATGATGTTTTCGTATCCCGCCAGCGAGATTGGTTCTATCTGAAGACCGGTTCCACAACCGGCATCAAGGATTGGGCCGTCGCCGGGTTTTACGAAACGTGTAAAAACGGCTGATGTAACGAATGGAAAGCGTGACTGGTATGAAAAAATATCTTTTTCATACGATGTGGCCCATCCGTTATAGGCTGTTTCAGACTCCATAACGGATTGTGCCGAATACACACTCTCAACCTGGGACTTATTCTCGTTCATTGATCACACACCTATGAAGTCTTTGCCGCACTGGATACATGGCGCAACAATGTTGTTTTACCTGCACTGGATGCGCCAACCAATGCCATCATTTCACCCATCGAGACTTCAAGATTGATATCTTCAAGTATGGGTACTTTGTTGTAAGTTATGTTCAGGTTGCTAATACAAAGAGCAGAAAACATGATTTTTATCTGTGTCTTTATTCCGGATGATTAATGACATCAATCTATTGACGGGTGCCTGGCATTGTAAATTATGCCTATTAGTCGTCGAGTCGGTCAGCGTACACGTAATGGGAACTCAGGAGCAATAGTTTGTGTCCGTGTGCCGTTTTGGGTAATTGACACCAATCATTTACGGTCCAACCCAAGTATCTAAAGAGGAATATGAAACTTGATGATGAAGGAAATCATGTTATCTTTTACGGCGCAGTATTTGTATAACTGGATATTGGAGAGAGACATGCAACCCGAACTATTTTATCTCTTGCTGGTAATAGTGTTCACAGCGGTACTGTGGATCCCCTATATTTTGGACCGTGTCGCTGTTTGCGGCTTCATGGATGCTGTCGGTTACCCGGAGAATCCCAAACCACAATCGGCTTGGGCGCGTCGCCTGATGAAAGCACATGCCAATGCAATAGAGAACCTGGTGATATTTGCATCGTTGGTGCTGTTGGCGGATGCCATGGACGTTTCAGGCCCAACGATTGCATTCGCCGCGATGCTGTATTTTTGGTCAAGAGTCGTCCATGCAGTTTCTTATACATTCGCCATACCGTGGGTGCGGACACTTTCGTTCGCTGTCTGCTTTGTGGCTCAGGTTATCGTGGCGTGGCAACTTCTGGTTTCAGTCTAGGGGGGCGACGCAACCAAGGCGTCTGATGCTATTCCGGTATTTTCAAGATGACTGTGGACACGATCATTATTATTCGTGATGCCGCCGTGCATTTTGCTTTGTTTAGTTAAGACTGATCCGAAGCGCAGATGCGGCGGCAATAGGCGCAAGGACAAGTGCCAGCATCAGTATGGCGGCGAGTACATAGAATTGTCCTGCGGTATCGAGTCCGAACTGGGCGGTCTTCAGCAGGTTGGCGCCGAATATCAGCACCGGGATGTACAGCGGCAGCACCAGCAGGGTCAACAGGACACCGCCGCGACGAATACCGGCTGTCAGGGCGACACCGATTGCACCGATCAGGCTCAGGCTGGGTGTGCCAATAAGCAGACTTAGCAGCAGGGTCGGCAACAAGGCAGGATCAAGGTTAAGTAACAGCGCTATGACAGGTGTTACCGCAATCAGTGGTATACCGGTTAATAGCCAATGCACCAGAATCTTGGCCAGCACCAGTATCGACAATGGATGTGGCGCAAGGGCGAGTTGCTCAAGTGTTCCATCCTCAAAGTCGGGCTTGAATAGTCCATCCAACCCTAGCAATGTGGCAAGCAGGGCAGCAACCCATATAACACCCGGTGCAATTTCGCGAAGCTGCTCCGGGTTCGAGCCAACACCGAATGGAAAAAGTGACACGACGATTACGAAGAACAATAACGGATTGACCAGGTCGCTACGGTTATAAAAGGCGAGGCGAAAGTCGCGTCTGACTATGGCGACAAATGCACTGCGAAGTGGTGGAGCCGTAGTGCTCATAGTTCGATTCGTCGAGTCTCGATTGAGCCAAACGTCAGGGCCTGGTGCGACGTGATCAACACCAGGCCTCCACACTTCGCATGATTTTCCAGTACCTTCTGAAAGTCGGCAACGCCTTGTGCATCCAGTGCGGTAACCGGTTCATCGAGAATCCAGCATTGTGCTGCGGTCAATAAAAGTCGCGAGAGGGCGACACGGCGTTTTTGTCCGGCGGAAAGATAGCGACAGGGTATATCCTCGTACCCGTATAACCCGACATTTTCAAGTGCGCTTTCGGCATCCATATCATCGCGTGTGGCGGTCAACGCGCGGATGGCGGCGAGATTTTCCAGCGGGTTGAGTTCTCCCTTGATACCATTTTGATGGCCGACGTATCCGAGGCTGGATGTAAATACTTCACGTTGCTCATCGATATCGACCCCATTCCATAATACTTGCCCGCTCTCAGGCAGGGCGAGACCGCACAGGATTCTAAGCAGGCTGGTTTTGCCTGCTCCGTTAGCGCCGAAGACCTGGCAAATCTCACCAGCCTGAACAGAAAAATCGAGCGAATCAAACAGTAAGTTCTCGCCGCGAACGCATGACAGGGCGATGCCTTCAAGGCGGCTATCCGGGAAGTGGATCATGATATCGCTGAGTGATGGTGTGGGAATTCAACAGCCTGTTTTAGAAATTAACTTGGTGAACAACTGGATAATCCCCTTAAGGCAATCTGCGATGGCATCTTTTGACGCTGCCCAGAAAGACTCTGGCGTCTTCTGGATATCGCCCTTTACTCAAGATTGTATTATCGTGATGGTTGGTGAGATTATACAACGAGTCATGCGTTGGAAATCTTGTCAGATGATTCGAGATTCTCCATAGCACTCGCATCAGTTCCATATTTTCCAGGTAATCGCAATTTATCCTCTCGAAATCGAAGGTATTTCAAGTCTAATGTCTGCACCAATAGAGATAGCTACCAGAGTAAGTGACGGCCGACGCAAACGCGGCCAACCCAAGGGTCGTGGGGTGAACGAGCACGCATTAGCGCGAGTTTCCGGGCTGATTGATTCACCGCCTCGGCGAGATCGTCTCATCGAATATCTGCACAAAATCCAGGATAGCATCGGCTATCTCCCGAGTGATGAAATCGTTGCATTGGCCAGATTGCTCAAAATCTCCCCCGTTGAAGTTTACGAGGTAGCGACGTTCTATCATCACTTTGATGTCGTTAAGGATAATGAATCACCGCCTGCGCCACTGACTGTGCGGGTATGTGATTCTGTGAGTTGCGAAATCGCCGGCGCCAACACTCTGATCGAGTCACTGCAAAGTGCACTCGGCAAAGACGTTCGGGTGCAGCGGGTGCCATGTGTCGGTCGTTGTGATCGGGCACCGGTTGCAACCATACATCATCGGCGGATCGATGATGCCGATCTCGATCGCGTGATTGAAGCAGCTACCAACCCTGAATCTTTACCGCTGGTTAGTGACGAGTCGATTCGGCTTGATGCCTATATTGATGCAGGTGGCTATGAGTTGCTACAAAGCATTACGCGCGGTGAGTCAGGTGTGGACAAGATACTTGATGAGCTGGAGAGTTCCGGTTTGCGTGGCCTCGGTGGTGCCGGATTCCCCGCCGGCAGGAAATGGCGCATTGTGCGTGATTTCGATGCGCCACGACTGATGGCAATCAATATCGACGAAGGTGAGCCCGGTACATTCAAGGATCGTTATTATCTCGAAAGAGACCCGCACCGATTTATCGAAGGCATGCTTATCGCGGCACATGTTGTTGGCATTGATCAGTGCTACGTGTATGTCCGTGATGAATATCCAGGCGTGCTTGCACTGTTGCGAGAAGAGATCGATGCGCTTGCAGCCACGGGTCGATTCGATCTGCCCAAGATCGAGCTGCGTCGGGGTGCAGGCGCATACATTTGCGGGGAAGAGTCGGCCATGATCGAATCCATCGAAGGCAAACGCGGCATGCCGCGTTTGCGGCCCCCTTATGTGGCCGAGGTTGGATTGTTCGGGCGACCGACCCTCGAGCATAACTGTGAGACGCTTTTCTGGGTTCGGGATATATTGCAGCAAGGCGATGAAGCGTTTGCCGCACACGGTCGTCACGGGCGGACTGGCCTTCGCAGCTTTTCAGTCAGTGGGCGGGTTAAAAACCCGGGTGTCTATCTCGCTCCGGCCGGGATCACCTTAAACGAACTTATCGACGAATATTGCGGCGGTATGCAGGACGGCCACAAGTTGCATGCTTATTTCCCCGGTGGCGCCTCCGGTGGAATACTGCCGGCATCCCTTGCCAATGTGCCGATGGACTTTGACACTTTGCAGGAATATGGCTGCTTTATCGGCTCTGCAGCCGTCATGGTCTTGTCGGATCAGGATCGCGCTCGCGATGCGGCCTTGAATGCCATGGCGTTTTTTGCTCATGAATCCTGTGGACAATGTACGCCATGCCGGGTCGGTACGATTAAAGCGGTTGACCTGATGAAACACGAAACCTGGGATGCCGGACTTCTCGAGGAACTGTGCGAGGTCATGGCCGATGCCAGTATTTGCGGTCTCGGGCAGGCAGCGCCGAACCCGATTCGCTGCATTATCAAATATTTTCCCGATGAGGTGGGAGTGTCATGACGACGCAAATCGAATTCAGTTTAAACGGCCAAACCACCCAAGCCGTGGTGGGGGAAACCATTTTGGACGTGGCCCGACGCGAAGGGATTGAAATACCGCGCCTTTGTTATACGGACGGTTTGCGAGCCGACGGCAACTGCCGCGCTTGCATGGTGGAGATCGATGGTGAGCGGACATTGGCACCTTCATGTTGTCGTGCACCGGCCGCTGGCATGCAGGTCAATACCCATAGTGAACGCGCAGTCCGTGCTCAAAAAATGGTGCTGGAATTGCTTGCATCTGACGTTGGCGACGCGTCATATACACCTCATTCGGAGCTCGATACCTGGCGGAACAAACTGGGGGTCGAGTCATCGCGTTTCGCCCGTACAAGTTTACCGAAGGCTGATCTAAGTCACCCGGCCATGGCAGTAAATCTCGATGCCTGTATTCAATGCACGCGCTGTCAACGTGCCTGCCGTGAGGTTCAGGGAAACGACGTTATCGGTTACGCATTTCGAGGCGAACACTCAGCAATTGTATTTGATCTCGACGATATGATGGGCAAGAGCTCATGTGTTGCCTGCGGCGAGTGTGTCCAGGTTTGTCCGACTGGCGCTCTGATGCCGGCCGCGAATGCAGGTCTGGCAAAAATCGATAAAACTGTCGATTCAGTGTGTCCATACTGTGGTGTCGGTTGCCTTACTCGCTATCACATCGAGGGCAATCGTATCCGTTATGTCACTGGGCGAAATGGACCAGCCAATCAAGGCCGGTTGTGTGTCAAGGGCCGGTTCGGATTCGATTATGTGAACCACCCTGAACGTTTGACGATGCCGTTGATTCGTCGCGAGGGTGTGCCCAAGGGTCTCAATGAATACTTCGATCCGGCTGAACCACTCAAGATGTTTCGTGAGGCAACCTGGGACGAAGCGCTTGATCTTGCAGCCGGCGGATTACGGGATATACGCGAGCGCGATGGTGGCAATGCGCTGGCAGGATTTGGATCAGCCAAGGGCAGTAACGAGGAAGCCTATCTTTTCCAGAAACTGGTGCGAACCGGGTTTGGCACCAATAATGTTGATCACTGCACCCGGCTGTGTCATGCCTCCTCTGTAGCAGCACTACTCGAGGGAATCGGTTCAGGTGCAGTATCAAACCAGGTCAGTGACGTTGAATATGCGGATGTCGTTATAGTGATCGGCTCCAATACAACGGCCAATCATCCGGTGGCAGCCACCTTTTTGAAGAACGCTGCACGATCCGGTGTCAAGCTGATCGTCATGGATCCTATTGAAACGGATATCGCCAGGCATGCTCATCATTTCGTTCAGTTCAAGGCGGATACCGATGTCGCCCTGTTGAAAGGGATGATGCATACGCTTATCGAAGAAGAACTTCTGGACCAGGAATTTATCGATTCTCGCACCGAAGGATTTGCTGAATTTGCTGCCTGCCTTGAAGGCAGTAGCGCCGATGACATGGCGCCTGTATGTGGTGTCGATGCTGATACCATTCGTGACATCGCCCGACTGTACGCCAAAGCCGACGCCTCAATGATATTTTGGGGCATGGGTATCAGTCAGCATGTCCATGGTACGGATAACGCCCGCTGCCTGATCGCATTATCGCTAATGACAGGTCAAATCGGACGTCCCGGCACCGGGCTGCATCCGTTACGTGGCCAGAATAATGTGCAGGGCGCTTCCGATGCGGGACTTATCCCGATGATGTTTCCGGATTACCGACGGGTTGATGACGACAATGCCAACGGTGATTTCGAGAGGTACTGGGACGTCAAACTCGATCCCAAGCCTGGATTGACCGTGGTCGAGATCATGGAGGCAATTCATGCAGGAAGTATCCACGGCATGTACATCATGGGTGAGAACCCGGCAATGTCCGACCCCAATCTGCATTTCTCGCGAGGTGCGCTGGCCGCGCTCGAACATCTGGTTGTCCAGGATATTTTCCTGACAGAAACTGCAGCTTTCGCCGATATTGTCCTGCCTGCCAGTGCATTTCCCGAGAAAACCGGCACATTTACCAATACGGATCGTCGGGTACAACTGGGTCGCGCAGCATTGGAAATGCCGGGTCAGGCTCGCCATGATTTGTGGATTATTCAAGAGCTTGCCAATCGTCTCGGTCTTCAGTGGGGACAACGTGAGGTTAGTGATGTATATGATGAAATGCGTGGCGCGATGCCGAGCATTGCCGGAATTTCATGGGAGCGTCTCGAGCGCGAGGAAAGCGTGACCTATCCAAATGACCGTGCGGATGATCCGGGGCAGTCAGTTGTGTTTACCGACAGATTTCCCACGGTCAGCGGACGTGCACGATTTGTACCCGTTGGGCTTGTTGAAGCTGATGAGAAACCTGACGAAGATTATCCGTTTGTACTGATAACCGGTCGTCAGTTGGAGCACTGGCACACCGGCGCCATGACTCGGCGTGCATCGATGCTCGATGCCATTGAGCCTGATCCGGTGGTATCGGTTCATCCTGACGACATGATGCGTCTCGGGCTTGATGAAGGTGGCCGCATACGGGTGCGATCACGGCGTGGCGAGATTGAAGCATATGTAAGGACGCATCGCGGCCTGCCGAAAGGGCAGATATTCATGCCGTTTTGCTACTACGAAGCGGCTGCCAATATTTTGACTAATGAAGCACTTGATCCTTTCGGTAAAATTCCGGAGTTCAAGTACTGTGCGGTGGATGCAGAGGCTGCCTGACTATTTAAGTAAAGCCATAATCGTCAAAAGAAAGGAGACAGTCGCTACAGCCAGCGCAATGGCAGTAACCATTCGCAAGCGTTTCATCGCTTTGTCGTTTGCCTGTGCGACTTCTTCAATCGCCATGGCGAGCGCTTTGGTTGACTCACTGTTATGGTTCACGGCCTCTTGTAGTTCAGTAATTTGTCGGGCTACAAGAGGATCCGCCTTTTCACTTTCCTTTTTGGTAAACGCCGGAAGAGCAGCTTGTAAGGTTGGTGCGAGGTAGGGAAGCACGACTTTGATGATTGGTAGCCAGGCAGCCATACAGAATCCTTTTAAAAAGTTAGCGGGTGGAGTGTCATTGTGCAACACATAGGAATTGAATCAAGACAAGATCTGTTTCGATCGACACATAGTTAATGCAGGACATCTTTTGAGTACTTTCATAACGTATGCATACAGGCATATCAATAATTCAATTGTAACGGGATTGCAGGAATCAATCTCTTTTATCAATTAATCACTGACGAAAAGGGATGAGTCCCTCAAACCATTTAGCATCAGGAGCACCCATGACACATATCATTGACGGCAAGGCATTCGCCACACACTTACGTGAACAACTGACAACAAGTGTGTCGACGCTGGTCAAGCAGGGAATTACACCAGGTTTAGCCGTTGTCCTGGTTGGCGACGACCCGGCAAGTCAGGTGTATGTGCGCAATAAAGGTAAACAAACTGTCGCAGCAGGCATGCAGTCGTTTGAACACCGATTGGCAGATACCACGAGTCAGTCAGAATTGCTTGAACTCATCGCGAAATTAAACGCCGACCCGGATGTTAATGGCATCCTGGTCCAACTTCCATTACCTGAACAAATCGAGGAATCGGCGGTGATCAATGCGGTCGATCCAGCCAAGGATGTCGACGGCTTTCATTTGCACAACGTTGGTCTTTTGAATACGGGAAGTCCGGGCCTGGTGCCGTGTACGCCGCTCGGTTGCATCATGCTGTTGCGAGATCATCTCGGCGACCTGAGCGGTGCCCGTGCAGTTGTTGTCGGTCGGTCGAATATTGTCGGCAAGCCAATGGCATCCTTACTGCTAAAAGAGAACTGTACCGTAACCATCGCGCATTCACGTACTCGCGATCTTGCAGATGAATGCCGCAATGCAGATATCCTGGTGGCTGCGGTGGGGCGCCCGGAAATGATCACTGGTGATTGGGTTAAACCCGGTGCAACAGTCATCGATGTCGGTATCAACCGGATAGAAGGCGATAACGGCAAGTCCAGGCTTGTTGGCGATGTGGAATTTGAAACTGCATCTAAAGTGGCCGGGGCCATCACACCGGTACCCGGTGGAGTAGGTCCAATGACCATTGCCTGTTTGCTTCGCAACACCGTGGAAGCAACCTGTCGTCAGAACGGTATTGATCCCGGCACAATTTTACCCGACTAAAAATTAATCAGTAATATGGATCAGCCAAGACTTCCTGCGCGAATCTCGGCGGCCAGGATTTCAACACTTTGATGACGAACGTTGACGCCCTTGACCATAAAAATCACCTGTCGACTGATACTCTTGGCATGACCGCCAATCCGGTCGAGTGAGCGCAATCCCAGTACTACCTGAACCGCGTCGCCGATACGTCGGGGATCTTCGAGAACATAGGTTGTCAGACTACGTATCGATGTATCGAACTGCTCGTTAAGATCCCGGTCCATCTCGATGACTTCAAGTGCCAGCTCGATATCCATGCGTTTGAACGATTGGATACTCATCTCAACCATGGCAATAACGTACTTGGCCATTCGCGGGATACCACTTAGCAGGCGCTTGTCCGGATCAGAACTGTCTTCCTTGAACAGAAACAGGGCAAGTTCAGCTATGCCGTTTGCCTGATCGCCGATTCGTTCCAGGAACGATCCGATTCGGTTAACGGTTAACAGGATTCGCAAATCTTTCGCCATGGGTGCGCGTAGTGCGAGTACCCGATGTATTTCCTCATCAATCGCGATATCCAGCTGATCAATTCTGTTTTCACGATTTACGACGCTGCGAGCTCGTTCAAGGCTGCCCTTTTTTATTGCTTTTCCTGCTTCTCGCACCTGTTCAGTTGCCAATTCGCCCATCTCCCCGACCAACTTTATCAATGACTGCAACTCCTCGTCGAAGCGGTGGAAAATATGGCCCTCGGAATTTGAACGAGCGGTGCTTTTACTATTCATGACAGCAACTTACCTTGTATGGGTTAACCAAAACGTCCGGTGATGTACGCTTCTGTCAACGGGTGTTTGGGGTTAGTGAAAATATCATTGGTTTCACCGACTTCAACCAGGTTACCCAGGTGAAAATACGCAGTACGTTGTGACACGCGTGCCGCTTGTTGCATCGAGTGGGTAACTATGGCGATGGTGTAGTTCTGGCGTAATTCATCAATCAATTCTTCAACCCGTGCCGTGGCAATGGGATCAAGTGCAGAGCACGGTTCATCCATCAGGATGACTTCAGGTGACACAGCAATTGCACGAGCAATGCACAGTCGTTGTTGTTGTCCACCGGAGAGCCCGGTACCGGGTTTGGTCAGTCGGTCCTTCACCTCATCCCACAATCCCGCTTTAGCCAGAGAGGTTTCGACAATTTCATTCAGCTCGGATCTGGAACGCGCCAGACCGTGGATTTTTGGTCCATAGGCAATATTGTCGTATATCGATTTCGGGAAGGGATTGGGTTTTTGAAATACCATGCCAACACGCGCGCGTAACAGCACAGCATCCATGCTTTTACTATAGATGTTTTCATCCTGAAGGGTTATCTCACCTTCGACTCGACAGATATCGATGGTGTCGTTCATTCGGTTCAGGCAGCGTAGAAAAGTCGATTTCCCGCAGCCTGATGGCCCAATCATCGATATCACCTCGTTTAGGCCTATGTCGAGTGATACGTTGTTGATCGCCTGCTTTTCATCATAGAACACGTTGACACTGCGGGCGCTCATCCGGGGGTTGGGAACCGCAATGTTACCGACCGTCGCATAAGGTGATGCAGTATTTTCACTGCCTTCCTGAACCCTTGAACCGATCCAGCCGGGCTGGTGTGTTACAGGGTTTTCAATTGCATAAATATTCGCTTTGGACATGGCGTAAACCTCGGTGGTCGCTGGCTTACCAGCGTTTCTCAAATCGTTTGCGCAGAATGACAGCGAGCGCATTCATGGCAACAAGGAATCCCAGCAAAACCATGATGGCTGCTGAGGTGCGTTCGAGGAAGGCACGTTCTGGACTATCTGCCCACAGAAAAATTTGTACAGGCAGTACGGTGGATGGGTCCAGTGGGCTGGTAGGAATATCAACAATAAATGCAACCATGCCGATCATTAACAGCGGCGCGGACTCGCCCAACGCCTGGGCCATTCCGATGATTGTGCCGGTCATCATTCCGGGCATCGCCTGAGGCAGAACATGATGAAATACAGTCTGCACTTTGGATGCACCGACACCAAGGGCCGCTTCACGAATAGAAAGGGGAACGGACTTCAACGATGCACGACTGGCGATGATGATGGTGGGCAGTGTCATCAACGTCAGCACCAGTCCGCCAACCAGGGGTGCGGATCGAGGCATGCCAAAAAAGTTGAGAAAAACAGCAAGGCCGAGCAGACCAAAGACGATAGAAGGCACGGCAGCAAGGTTGTTGATATTGACTTCAATAAGATCGGTAAATTGATTTTTTGCTGCGAACTCTTCGAGATAAATTGCCGCCGCAACGCCAATGGGAAAGGCGAGTGACAGGGTGACCAACAAGGTGAATAGCGAACCCATGACGGCTCCGCCAATTCCCGCCTGCTCCGGCTCACGACTGTCGCCTGCTGTCAGGAATGTCCAGCTAAACGATTTTCGAACTGAATCACTGGCTTCAAGCTGTTCTATGAAGGCAATGCTTTGATTGGATACGCGTCGGTCCGACTCAGGTGCGTCACGATGAATATGACCTTTGATCAACATATCGATCTCATCATCGGCAACCAGCCATAGGGTTAACCGTGTCCCGATAAGACCTGGATTATCAAGCACCGTGTCGCGAAGAGAGTAAGCCACACCGTTGCTAACCAGATTGTATAAATCGCGGCGGGCACTGCGACTGGTTGCATCGGGGAAGCGTTCCTTGAGGGCGGCTTTGTAGAGTTTGGCGAAGTCGGCCTTACCGATGACTTGAGGATCATTGGTATGGCCGGGATCAATAATTGCCGGATCATAAAAGATCTCGAGCTCAATCTGAGTCTGTAAAAAGGCGGTATATCCCTTGCTGAAAATGTCAGCGAACAGAATCAGTACAAAACTGACACCAAAGAAAATGGCCATTAATCCAAGTCGACGGAAACGTCGCTCGGACGCATAACGTTTGTTGAGCGATTCCTTGACGATTCGAGTGCTGTCAGCGATCTCAGTCATATTGTTCACGATATTTGCGCACGATGTGAAGGGCGATAACGTTAAGAACCAGGGTGACCAGAAAGAGAGATATCCCGAGTGCAAATGCGGCCAGGGTTTTTGGGCTGTCAAATTCCTGATCGCCCACTAAAAGCGTGACGATTTGAACAGTTACCGTGGTGACACTATCGAGTGGATTGATTGTCAGATTTGCTGCGAGACCTGCCGCCATGACGACAATCATGGTCTCGCCGATGGCGCGCGATGCAGCTAACAGCACCCCACCTGCTATACCGGGTAAAGCAGCCGGTATGACAACCTGACGTATGGTCTCAGAATGCGTTGCACCAATGCCTAAAGATGCGTCCCGTAGCGACTGTGGGACTGCGTTTATAACATCGTCAGACAGTGATGAAACGAATGGGATTATCATTACTCCCATCACAAGACCGGCTGCCAGCGCGCTTTCCGAAGATACCTCAAGCCCTAACAAGCCACCTGAATCACGTATGAAAGGCGCTACGGTCAACGCTGCAAAGAAGCCATAAACAACGGTCGGTATACCCGCAAGTATTTCCAGTATGGGTTTGGCGATTGCGCGAAGCCTGGCACTTGCATACTCAGATAGATAAATGGCGGACATCAAACCAATCGGAACTGCTACCAGTAGTGCGATAAATGAAATAAGCAGTGTTCCGGTAAGCAACGGGATAGCACCGAAGGCGCCGGATGAGCCAACCTGGTCCGTACGAATTGCAGTTTGCGGACTCCACTCGGTACCGAACAGGAATTGGGTTATCGGTATTTGATCAAAAAATCGTATGGCCTCGAACAGCACCGATAAAACGATTCCGATGGTGGTCAAAATTGCAATTGATGAACAGATAACCAGCAAACCGCGAATAATGTTTTCAACGGTATTGCGGGCACGAAAATCAGGTGAGATTAATCGTAAGGCCATGATCCCACCGAAGATGGCGATTGCCAGTACGATAACAACAAGAGCCATGCGACTGAGCGACTTGAGTTCCTTGTAGTGCTTTGCCGCGGCAGCAATCCCGAGAGATATCTCACCGGATGTGATTCGACCTTCTGCGTAGTTTCGTATGTCGTTTATGACAAGACCAATTCTTTGCTCGTTAAGGTCGGTTATTGCAGACGGCAAGTCAGCAATAACAATATTGGTAATGATTGTGCTTTGCAGGGCCAGCCACAAAACAAGTACTGCCAGGGCTGGAATGCTGCACCAGATCGCAGTCCATGCACCATAGTAATGGGGCAGGGAATGAAGGTGATTTGAAGATGCGCTGACCGTAAGGGCACGTTTGCGACCATAGTGGTACGCAATGGTCGTTAGTCCCAGAATTGCCAGTACAACGAAATAGACAGGCATGATAAATATCTCGTTAAGCAACGACGGTCGATTGCTATGAAACCGACCGTCATGGCATTTCAGCGTTCACAGCTTCACAATTTGCTGAATCTTGATGCTATAAACCCTTAAGCGGTGTCAGGTTGGCTGCATCTGCGGCAAACCTGGCACGCTCATCAGTTGGCATCGGAATTAGCCCTTTATCCGCCAGATAGCCTTCATCGCCCCATGCTTTTTCACTGGTAAATTCTGCTAGATAGCCTTCGATACCAGGAACCGACCCGATGTGGGCCTTCTTCACGTAGAAGTACAAAGCACGTGAGACAGGGTAGGATCCATCCGAGATGTTTTCGAATTCCGGCTCTACACCATTGATCACCGAACCCTGGACCTTGTCCGAATTTTGGTCGAGGAAGCTGAAGCCGAAAACACCGAATGCATCGGGGTTGGCATCCAGTTTCTGGATGATGAGGTTGTCGTTCTCGCCCGCTTCGATGTAGGCACCGTCTTCGCGAACCGTGTGACAGGCAGCTTTGTAGCCTAGATTATCGGACTTCTTCATATCCTTGATCATGTCAAAGGATTTACAACCGCCTTCAAGAGCCAGTTCAGCGAATGCATCACGGGTACCGGATGTTGGTGGCGGGCCAAGAACTTCGATCCTGATGGCAGGAAGATCCGGATTTACATCGTTCCAGGTTGTGTGCGGATTGGTAACGAGATTTCCAGAGCCGTTCGGATCAGGTACCTCCTTGGCTAGTGCCAGAAAGATGTCTCTAAGGCTAAGCTCCATACGTTCGGCAGATTTGGAGTTCGCCAGAACAATACCGTCGTAACCGATTTGAATCTCGATAATCTCATCAACACCGTTACTGGCGCACTTGTCGATTTCCGACTGTTTGATACGGCGCGAGGAATTGGTGATATCAGGATGTTCGATACCTACGCCGGCACAGAACAGCTTCAGACCGCCACCGGAGCCGGTCGACTCGATCTTCGGTGTTTTCATGTCGCTGGTTTTACCGAAATATTCCGCAACGACCGTGGCAAAAGGATAAACCGTAGACGAACCGACAATCGACACATAGTCTCTGGACGCGGCCTGTGTCGTCGTGCTGCTGATGGCCAGCGCCACCGCGAGTGCAATAGGTTTGTTAAGCATAATTAGCTCCATAAGTTTCAAGATGGAGCGAATTATGGGAACTGATTGTTACAGGGATGTTGGTTTAATGTGACAGGAAAATGACAGCAGGTTAGTCAGTCAACATGTGCGTCTTATGCGCAAAAAATCATACGTTCTGTTAGTGCAACATCTGCACCTGACCTAAAGGGATTCGCTTAACCAGCAATCATAATAACGAATCTTATGGTCAGATGAGTCAGGACAATCGTGATGTGTTTTAAACTGCTATTTGATTATCGATTGTGCGGAATCGACTTCAACAAAGTCGTCCAGGGGAACAATCTCGGCACGATCTTTTGGGAAGATACAGGTGAATGTGCTTCCATGGCCGGGTTCGCTATCAATTTTAAGTCTTGCACCATGACGAATCAGCACATGCTTGACAATGGCAAGACCGAGGCCGGTACCCCCTTTGTCGCGGGATCGACCCACATCAACACGGTAAAATCGTTCAGTCAGTCGCGGTATATGATGCGCTTCGATTCCCACCCCGGTATCCATCACCGAGAAACAGGGTTCATCACCACTTAACCACCAGTGCAAGTTGATGCGCCCGTTTTCAGGTGTATAGCGAACCGCATTGTAAACAAGATTGGAGAAGGCGCTTTCGATCTCCGAAGCATTCGCGTTAAGACCAAGAGTCGCAGTAACCTCAGCGCTTATGTCATGACCGGGATCGCCGCTTACCGAGTCGGCACCGTCTACGATGCGCTCAATCATCTGTGCGATATTCACAATTTCCTGGCCTTCAGATCGATCGCGTGTTTCCAGTCTCGATAACGTTAACAGATCTTCCACTATCCCTTTCAACCGTGTTGATTGACGATACACTTGTGTGAGAATCGGCTTCCATTGTTCAAGATCATCGTCATCATCCGCATCCAGAATGGTTTCCATATAGCCATGAACAACGGTTAGCGGCGTGCGCAATTCATGTGAGGCGTTGGCAACAAAGTCGCGGCGTACATTTTCAAGCTGATTAAGTCGGGTAATGTCACGTGCCTGTATCAGATGTTTACCTTTGCCATATGGCACCACGCGGATTTCAAGAGAGATGCTGTAGTCGACCGGCGCCGGGATCTGCAAGGGACGTGTGTAATCGCCACCCTCGATATATGCATGAAACACGAGGTCGTCGATATAGTCATGGATTCCCAACGCCTGCTCACGATTCTTGCCGATGCCAAGAAGCTGGCTTGCAACCGAGTTTGCCCATTCCACCATCCAGTTTTCATCAAGCACTACGGTCGCATCGGGTAATGCGTGCGTGGACTCCTGAAAACCGCCCAGTATGTTGCGTAGTCTTTTCTTACGGGATTTGCCGCGGTTGCGGATCTCGGTGGTCTCGCTGGTTAACGGATCCCAAATGCCAACTCGATAAGGCGCAGGTTCCCGTTTGGGGTGGGCGATCCAGTTTCTGAACCGATAGAGCTGGAAAAACAACCAGGAGATATATGTCGCAAGGCCAACGGCGACTGGAATAGCGCCGGTATTGGTGACGATCCCGACGACGACTAATATCAGTGCGATCAGTGCGACAAGAGCAATTTCGACAAGAGTATTATCAGGCTGCGGCATGGGGGTTGGGGCCGATGGAGAACCGATAGCCAGCCCCCCGTACTGTTTGCAACAGCGAGTCGGCACCAAAAGGTTCCAGCGCTTTGCGCAAGCGCCTTATATGTACATCGACCGTGCGCTCTTCGATATAGACATTGGTACCCCAAACCCGATCCAGAAGTCGCGACCTGGAGTAAACCTTATCCTGATGTGTCATGAAAAAGTGCAACAAACGGAATTCTGTCGGCCCCATATCAATGGGTGCATCGTTATAGCAAACGCGATGAGAGGATGGGTCGAGTGTCAGGTTTTCCGCTGATACAGCTTCTTCGGTTGCATGAGGTGCGACACGGCGGAGAACGGCCTTTATGCGCGCTATCATCTCGCGCGGTGAGAACGGTTTGCTGATGTAGTCCTCGGCGCCGGAGTCCAGTCCGCGTACCTTATCGTCCTCGTCACCCCGAGCGGTGAGCATAATAACGGGAATATCACGCGTCACTTTGTCGGCCTTGAGTGATCGGGTCAGCTCAATGCCACTGGCGCCCGGTAACATCCAGTCCATCAGGATCAAATCGGGGGGTTCATTTAACAGCAGGGAGCGGGCCAGTTCAGCGTCTCCAGCCTCAAGAACTTCGAATCCGGAGTTGCTGAGCGCCAGTGTAACCATCTGGCGAATTGCGTGTTCGTCTTCAACTATTAGGACTTTGGTTGCCATGATATTCGTCGTTCGATTTGAAGACGTGAATTCAATCGAAGCGGTATTACAGTTTGATGACAAACGGCAGTATGGAAAACGCGATGGAGGGAGTCAGACTATGAGATTGCCGATAACCGGTGGCGTACGGCAAGTCCCTTAGTTTCCTTCACCGAGTACGATTTTGTTCGGGTTATAGCCGAGTATCCTCAGGTTTTCCTTGGCAACGCTGTCGCCTTGTACCGCTGCTCGTTTGAACCATTCAACGGCCTGCTTCATGTCCCCTTCAACGCCCTGTCCATTGGCGTACATTACGCCGAGATTGGTTTGCGCCCCGGAATAGCCCTGTTCCGCTGACCGAAAATACCATTTGGCCGCTTCGGAATAGTCGGGATCGACGATAAGTCCGTCCTCATAATATGAACCAAGGTCGGCCTGGGCCCATGCCGCGCCCTGCTTGGCGGCAAGACGAATGGGTTCGAGTGCAGCCAGGAACCATTTGCGCGCCGCGGCACGGTTTGGTTCAACACCACGACCATTCTGGTACATCACCGCCAAACGGAACTGTGCGCGCGCATTGCCGTTTTCGGCCAGAGGTCGCAGGAAGCTATAAGCCTCAGCATAGTTGCCGCGATAGTAAGCGGAGATACCGGCCTGCAAGCTCATTTCTGCCTGACTGCTTGCGGCATTTTGAGCCGCCTGCTGGCTGCGTTCAGCGTTCTGAAGTGCAACCTTTTCCTCATTCGCCAGGCGGCGACGGGTTTCGATTTGTTCACGAACCACCGGAATATCCTGATTGGCTGGATCGACAGCCGCTGCGGTAGTCAGATTTCGGCCGGCAAGATCGAAGTCGTTGGTGGCCAGGGCCTGACGTGCCTGACTGACAAATTGTGATGCAATCGATTCGATACCGGCATTGGCGGCCACATTGCCTGGATCGATTTTGAGAATTTCACGATAGAAAAACAGCGCGTTATCCAAAGGTGGCTCGACCATTTTTCCTGAATCGAAACTCGATGTTGCGTTAGCTAAAAGTGATCGCAATGTTTCGACTTTCTGCTGTTCGGCCTGCTGACGTTCAGCCTCAGCCTGCGCTTCGCGTTGTGCCGCTTGCGCTTCTTCCTGAGCCTTGCGTCGAGCCGCTTCCGCCTCGAGTTCACGATTCAGGCGAATCTGTGCGATCTCGCTTCTTACCCGGGATATGTCGCTATTTGCATCGTCAATACTGATGACTTTGGCGATTTCCGTCTCAGCCGTATCAAGGTCACCCTGTTGAAGCGCGCTATCCGCGCGTTCGATGAGTTGAGTGGTAATGTTCCGGATACCTTCAAGAGCTTCGGCGTTTTCAGGATCCATATTCAGGATTTCACGAAAACTCGCTAATGCGTTGGCGTTCTCCGGTGTTGTTAGCTGACCGTTTCCGAGGTGCGTATGTGCCTCCATGAAGTATGGTTCAAGACGGCGTTCCAATGCGTCGAGTTTGCGCAGTTCGGTGAATCGTTGCGTATCTGTGGGTGCCGTGATCTCGGAAGCAGATTCGAGTACAACTGTGGGCTCTGATTGAGCGGTGGTAACTGTTTGTTCTGTTTTTGTGCCAGGTTGGATGTCCGCCCGAATATCTTTCGGAACCACATTAATTTGCGGCAGGGCATCGTTCTGTGTTGTGCGGTTTTGTCCACTCTGATCATTATCAAGCCACAGATATGCACCCAGGAGTGCAAGCAAAATGACTCCAACCCACAGAATAGGATGACCGAGTAGCCCGACGATAACATGACCTCGACGCACCGTATCGATCTCGGCATCATCGTCAAACCAGTCTGCCTTGCCATGCCGATCATTCCGTTCGAGATCGTTATGAAGCGGGGTATCTTCTGGGGGTGGCGGCGATAAGGGTTGTTCGGGTGTTGTTACCGGTGCCTTTGTAGCTGGTGCTTTTAATATAGGCGCCTGCGATACGGGATCATTGTTTTTAAGGGTGACCGAAGGCGTTGTTTTAACAATGGGTGTTTTCACCGGCGGTTGGGCAACGGTGCTCAATGTCGACAGAGAATCGATACTTGAGGACCTGTTTTCCTGTGGTAAATTTCGCCCCTTGTTGTGAAATAGATTAGCTTTGGGCTTAGTGCGGGATGTTGACCCGGTTGCATTCTCGACCGACTTCATGGCTTGAGTCGATGCCGAAGACGTCCATTGCGATGTCGATTTCCCTGGTACATCCGCAGATTCGGGTTTGTTATGACGAACAGTCGGGATTTTTGCAGATTCTTTCCTGGTGTTAATTGTTGTTGAGGTACTCGAATCAAGCATTTCCAGGGCTGATTCTGCAGATGCCGGTCGATCGTCTGGTTGTGGCGACAGCATCCAGCGAATTACCTGCAACAGTTCAGGACGGTATTGCTCCTGTAGCGGCGCTAATTGTTCGTCTAATGGATCAACACGTCCGGTACTGACCGCACCACTACGGCGAGCTGCGTGAACAGGGGGTTGTCCAGTCATGCTATGTAGCAGGACGGCAGCAAGCGAATATAAATCGCTCGCCGGAAGCATTTCAGCCTCGGAGCGGATTCGCTCGATTGGCAGATACAGGTACTCCGGTTTATGGGGCTCCGTATGAAAGGATGGACCGACACTGTTGAAGCCGATCATGATGGCATCGCCATCGCCGTCCAGCAGGATCGAGTCGGACTGAATGCCAAGGTGGAGCAGATTGGAACGATGTGGAGCAATGAGAAAGCTGAGACAGCTTTTTAGCCAGCTTTCGATATTTGCGCCGGGAACCCGTTTGCCGCTTTCAAGAACATCTTTCAATGTGCAACGATAATCGAAAACTGACACATAATATTCCGTGTCGTTCTGTTCGATGGTTGCTACAACACGTCCCTTGGCATTATATCTGGACAATGTTTGAGCCAGACGTTTGAAACGAGTCAATCCGTATTCGAATTCGTTGCTGACGGTTTCGTCGCGGAGCATGACCGAGACATTGTCGAGATCCCGAACACTGATATCTTCGGGGAAGTATTCCTGAATGATTAATGATCGACGGTTATCGGAATCTGACGCCGTGTAGGCATAGCCGCTGAAGCTGCCACATACCAGTTTGCCGATAACGAGATCATCGATACGCGATCCGCCATTTAACGGGCGTGATGAATATTCAGCAACACCAACCGCGTCGATGGGTCGATCGTTCGGGGTACTGTCTGCTTGTTTATCGGTACGGTTATCGTCCAATGGTCTCGTTCCGCGAAACTTCTGGTGTTTCAAGGCAGGTCATTTTGTGGCGTACATGCCGATTGGAGGTAGGGCACGGCGCTGTGTGTCTGGTTTCACAAGTATCGTCACCAAAGGGCTTGAGATTCTCGTTTTCGAATCCTCGCATCAAAAAGACTGGGATAATCGCCGCATTCTCCTAATGATAACGGTATTGTTGCAGAAATTGAATACACTAAATCCAATAGTAAAGAACCAGTAAAAAGATTGCCGGAAAATATTTCGATACTACTGCCAGGAATCCCGGGACAGGGCGTATCCACCTGTCGAACGCCCGGTCAATCTTGATAGACTCAATCAGTCTTGAAAAACGGTCCACATGTTCATGCCATTCCCCGGTGTGTGGTGTGTCGCCAAAATCTGAACAATTAACAATATGAAAAGAAAAATCCTTTCTGCGTCGGCACGAATTCAGAACGTTCAGACGCCGATTATCCCCGTTATTGGGGAGATGATACGTACCCATCCCGGCACAATTTCACTGGGGCAGGGCGTGGTTTACTACGATCCGCCACCGGGTGTCGCCGAATATGCGGCTGCTGCCATGGCTGATCCCGTCAATCACCGCTATCAACCGGTCGAAGGCATCGATGCCTTACGCGCTGTGCTTGTGGATAAACTCAATCGTGAGAATAAAATTGACTGTGCCGATTCCACGGTTGTGGTAACTGCAGGCAGTAATATGGGATTTTTCAATGCCATATTGGCGATATGTGATGTCGGAGATGAGGTCATCCTCTTGACCCCGTGGTATTTCAACCACGAAATGGCAATCAGAATCGCCGGCTGCCAACCGATGGGCGTTGCGACCGATGCAGATTTCCAGCCCGACATCGCATCAATCGAGGCGAAAATAACAAACAAGACACGGGCAATCGTAACCATATCCCCCAATAACCCCACCGGTGCAGTCTACACGCCGGACATACTCGATGCCGTGAATGCGTTATGCGCAGAGCGCGGTATTTACCACATCAGCGACGAAGCCTACGAATATTTTGTCTATGGTGACGTAGCTCACCACTCGCCAGCGTCTCGAAAAGCAACAGAAGACCACACCATCTCGCTATTTTCGCTCAGTAAAAGCTACTCTCTCGCCAGTTGGCGAATCGGCTACATGGTGATTCCCGATCACCTCGCCGAATCAGTACGCAAAATTCAGGACACCAATGTCATCTGTCCCCCGGTTATCAGTCAGTACGCCGCGCTGCACGCGCTGAAATCCGGCTATGAATACTGCCGACCAATGATCAAGCGCATTGCAGATGTGCGCCAACATCTGTATCAAGCCCTTGAGGACGTACCAGGAATTGCGGCCAACCACGCAGATGGCGCCTTTTATGTCTTTCTTGAAATTCCCGGTGATAATAGAATTGACATCGAGATTGTTAGCGAATTGGTGAAGGATTTCGGCGTCGCTGCCATACCGGGCAGCGCATTTGGGATCGAATCGGGTACTTACCTGCGGGTATCCTACGGCGCGTTGGAACCCGACGCGGTGAAGCGCGGAATTGACTGCCTCTGTGACGGCCTTCGTAGCATAGTTACTCGCTAGATAAGGGCGTTGCCTTCAGACCTTGTCTGGTTTAACCTTGCGCGCCTTAGCCAATAAGGCTGTTGAAGTCGATCATTTTTGAAAAATGATTCGCTCGGATCAGGAGTCAGTTGCAAGATTCGGACAATGTCCGACAGACGAAATACGGAGAGGTGGCCGAGTGGTTGAAGGCGCACGCCTGGAAAGTGTGTATACGTTAATAGCGTATCGAGGGTTCGAATCCCTCTCTCTCCGCCAGAAACAAATAAGGCCCTCTTGCAGGGCTTTATTTGTTTCTTGGGTCAAGATGTATTCGAAGCCTCGAATGAAAGATGGGTTCGACCAGCCAACGCGACTGCGTTGGCGCAGGACGCCGGAGCGATGCGACGGCGCCCCGAAGGGGTGAGGTGCGATAGCGCCGAATCAATCCCTCTCTCTCCGCCAATTCTATAATAAATAATATAAATATCAGATAGATAGAGATTTATCCTACTGTCAGTCCCCCACTGAGCCCCCCATTTAGAGTCCCCGATAGGGGATCTGTAAACCCCCCGCCTTTAGGCGGCGGATGATAATCTTGTACGGATGCAAGATTATAAACGCGGCAGCCACACGGTATGGGACTGTAAGTATCATTTGGTGTGGACGACAAAATACCGATATCAGGTGCTTGGTGGAGACGTAGGGCTTCGCTGCAGGGAGCTACTGCGAGAGATTTCAATCAGCAAGGAAATGATTATCTATGCGGGATCGATTAACCGAGATCATGTGCATATGTTGATAGGAGTTCCTCCACAGTTATCGGTATCGAGGGCAGTGCAGTATTTGAAGGGAAAGAGTTCGCACAAATTGTTAAGCGAATTCAAGCAATTGAAGAAACGCTACTGGGGCCAGCATTTATGGGCACGAGGATATTGGGTGGCGACGAGCGGAAACGTAACTGACGAGGTGTGGAAGGAGTACATTGAGAACCAGAAACCTCCCGAGCCGGATGACAATTTCACCGTGGTATGACGACAGTCGGCCGAATGGCCGACCGATCCGGCTTTCAGCCGTAACAGGAAGCCACCGGCTTTAGCCGGTGGAGTATTCACTTTCAGTCATGGAACGAAACTTTTATGGGCGTGATTAATCATCGAGATTTCTGCACAGCTTCGATACCGGGATGTCGGAATCTGATCCTTTTGGTATTGATACGATCTGGTAGTCGATATTTTTCGATTTCTTCGGTCGTAGAATTATTCATTAAGGGCTTGTATCCCGTCAGCGGACGGATCGCTTGGGTCACGCTGAGCTTGCACAAGTTAATTTTCCACCAGACATTGCAACCCTGTGAAACAGTCTACGGCATAAATTTCCAGCATCGCTGTCTAGTATCTAATATCGATACTTCGTAGTCGATATTAAATGATACTTGCAGTCCCATACTGTATGACTGCCTCTTTGGTAACCTTGCATCACGCAAAATAACCATGAATTTCCTAAAGGTGATGGATTTACAGATTCCGATCGGGGGACTATGAGCAGCTATTTTTAAATGACAACAATATGTCCAGTTCCGCTGACGGGGTATGCGCGCGTTAGGAGCATGCGACGAGATCGCGCGACAAGGCCTTGACTGATGGACAGCCGATCAGGGTAAGCGTACGTATGAGGTCCGTTTTGAACATATCGATAACTTCGCGGGCTCCGGGCTCGCCAGTAGCTGCCAACCCATAGAGGATCGCGCGACCCAGCATCACTCCGTTGGCACCGAGCGATAGTGCCTTCACTGCGTCGCTCGCATCACGTATGCCACTGTCAAGGAATAGATCGGAGCCCACTTCAGGTGGTGAGTCGATCAGCAGATTGAGGGGGGAGTCGGCGTCGTCGAGCTGTCTAGCGCCGTGGTTCGACAGTATTACTCCGTCAACACCTAGCGATACACATCGCCAAGCGTCATCCATGCGCATGATACCCTTTACTATCAGTCGGCCCCTCCACGAGTCGCGCAGGCGTGCAAGAGCATCCCAGTCAAAACTTGTGTCCATCTTCCGAGCCATCAGGGCTGCCTGAGTCTCAAGACTAGCCGCTCCAGTCGATTTCATGTTGGCGAGTTCGGGGAAGCCATGCCGCAGTTGGCCAGCGAGCCAGCGTGGATGGCGGATCGCATCGATTGCAAGCCGCGGTCCGGGTCTGAAAGGAATTTTAAAACCACTTCGCAAGTCACGCAGCCTCTTTCCGTTGACTGGTACGTCAGTCGTAAGGATCAATACCCGGCAGCCGACTTTCCAGGCCCGTGAGGCAAGGTCGTCGGCTAATTCTCGGGTTACTACATAGAGCTGGAACCAGAACTCACCATCGACTCGGCGGGCCACCTCCTCGATTGTGGTTGTTGCAGCGGTGGAAAGACAGAATGGAATGCCTGCACTGGCAGCCGCGCGCGCAAGAGCGACATCGCCATCCGGCCAAAGAATTCCGTTCAGTCCCGTGGGTGCGACGATGAATGGCAATGGCCGTGACTCACCAAACCAGGACGCTGATGTGTCTGGTGATGAGACGTCGACGAGACGATGCGGCCGAAATCGGACGCGACTGAAAGCGTGGCGATTTTGTGTCAGGCCCTGCTCATTTTCGGCGCCCCCATCTAGATAGTCGAACACAGCGCGCGGTAAGCGCCGTTGCGCCTTACGCCTAGCGTGGTGAATGTCTATGAATGGCACGGGTATTGTCGGCTAGTGATCGAATCATTCGTTGACTTTATGGATGGTTTTGCGCGATCAAATGCGGCGTTTACTCTACATGCATCGTATGTCTTACATTTTACAACGACTCTGTCTTCGCCGATGACGAAAGCCGATATCGCAGACCACGCTTGCTACGCAAATTTCATTCTATCAAACTGATTAAACGTTCATAGTCGGCTCTTTAACTATATAGAGGTGCCGACGATCGCAGACACAATCACATTGGAGAGACTGATGAAACGTCGAAAATTTCTTGGGCAGACCGGCTTAGCCGGTATCCTCGCAGCCGGGGCCGCGCCGACCGTCATCGCGCAGTCGACCATTCGTTGGCGTCTGGCGCACAGCTTTCCCCGTTCGCTGGACACCGTATTTGGTGGCGCTGAATTATTCGCCCAGAGGGTGAGTGAGTTGTCGGGCGGTAAATTTACCATCTCCGTTCACGGTCCTGGCGAACTCGTACCACCATTCGGAGTGCTCGACGCAGCACGCGATGGCACCGTTGAGTGCACGCATACAGCATCAAATTTTTTCGCAGGCAAGGACGAAACTTTCGCCCTGAACGGAATTCCCTTTGGCATGTCGTTCAGACAGATGAACGCATGGCAGTATCAAGGCAATGGGCTTGAGCTGATGCGCGAGTTCTATCGAGACTACAACATTATCAGTTTTCCCATGGGAAACACTGGCGTGCAGATGGGTGGATGGTACCGCGAGGAGATAGGCAGCCTTAGTGATCTTCAAGGTTTGAAACTGAGGGTCTCCGGGTTGATCTCTGGCCAGGTCTACGAGCAACTGGGTGTCGTGCCCCAGAGTATACCCGGCGGAGAAATCTACCAGGCGCTGGAGAAGGGGACAATTGACGCGGTGGAACTGTCAGGACCATACGACGACGAAAAACTCGGTTTCTATAAAGTGGCCAAGAACTATTATTTCCCGGGTTGGCATGATGGTAGTCCGCAGGTCGATTTGTTCGTCAATCTCGATGCTTACGATGCGTTACCCGAAGAATACAAGGCGATTGTCGCAGCTGCGGCAATGCAGGCGCACGTCGGCGTCATGGCCCGTTACGATGGGCTCAATCCGCCTGCATTGCGTAGACTTGTTGCGGAGGGCACCAAGCTTCACCGCTTTCCACGGGAGATTGTCGAAGCCGGTTATTCGGCAGCGACGGATCTGTACGCCGATATCTCTGCGCGCAATCCACGCTGGAAGAAGGTGTACGAATCCTATGCCGCCTTTCAGAAAGACCAAAACCTCTGGTTCGGGATCGCTGAAGCAGGTCTCAACAGCTTCGTGCAGTCTAAGAACTGATAAAGGCGCTGTGCGGACCAGGAGTCGCTTCGCGTCGACATGAATACTCTTTTGTGGTTATCCGGACTCGTCGATTCGGCGAGCACTGCGATAAATCGTTTCCTGCGCTGGACGATTCTTGTGATCGTGTTTATCAGCGCAGGAAACGCCGTTTCCCGCAAGTTCTTCGATCTTTCTTCAAACGCCTTTCTCGAAATCCAGTGGTATCTGTTCTCGGCGGTGTTTCTTCTGGGCGCGGGTTACGTGTTCCTCCGCAACGACCACGTACGTGTTGATGTGCTGTCCCAACGGCTGACACCGTCGGCACGTGCCTTAGTGGACCTTGCTGGTATCGTGTTCTTTCTCATTCCGTTCTGCGTGTTCATTGTCTATCAGTCCACGCCCATCGTAGCGGAGGCATTGCGTAGCGGGGAAATTTCGCAGAATGCGGGAGGCCTCTTGCGATGGCCAGTCTACTTCTTACTTCCGCTGGGATATGTTTTACTGCTCGTGCAATCGCTGTCGGAGGCTATCAAACGTCTGGCCTTTCTGCTGGGTATCATCGCAGACCCTGCACCCCTGTCGGATCCTACTGGCCACGATGACGTGCTCGGATCCTAGCTGCTGTTCGTGCGCAAAGCGCTGAAGGTCCCGGCTGCTTAATGGCCTGGGCCGTCGACAATTTTGTGCCGATTCTCTTCTTGGGGCTGTTCGTATTTCTACTGAGTGGTTTTCCCGTCGCCTTCGTTCTGTGCGCGGTGGGCCTGCTGTTCGGTATGTTCGGGATCATACTTGGTCTGTTTCCTGTGGAGATGCTGCAGGCGGTACCGCTGCGCATCATCGGCATCATGCAAAACGACACGATACTCGCCGTGCCGTACTTTACTTTCATGGGTATCGTGCTACAGAAATCCGGCATCGCCGAGGACCTGCTTGAGACAACCGGTCAGGTATTCGGGCCACTGCGCGGCGGACTGGCAATATCAGTGATCGTCGTGGGTGCGCTGCTGGCCGCGACTACTGGGGTCATCTCCGCAGCGGTGATATCGATGGGACTCATTTCCCTGCCGGTGATGCTGCGATACGGCTACAGCCGGCACGTCGCTACCGGTGTCATCATGGCTTCGGGTTCGCTGGCCCAGATCATTCCACCCTCTGTCATCCTGATCGTGCTGGCGGACCAACTAGGCCGTTCGGTGGGTGACATGTTTCTCGGTGCCATGATTCCCGGTCTCTGCCTGGTGGGCATCTATGTGCTGTTCGTCGTCGCTGTGGCCGTGGCCCGACCGTCCTGGGTTCCTGCGATGCCAGTTGAGGCGAGAACCTATCGAGAGGCCAGCGGCTCAAGCGGTTACCGATCTCTGTCCGTACTTTTCACAGTCGCCACTATTGCGGGTTTTGCTGCTTGGCTTTCCGGGGAACTGTTTACACAGATGAATCTTGGGACACGTGGTATGAGCGTCGACATCGTGATCTCCGTGGTAACCGGAGCTGCGACGGCGATAGCCCTTATTGGCATTGATCGCCTCTTTCACTTCGGCTGGTTCTCGACTCTGGCGGTCAGGGTGACGCTCCTCTTGTTGCCACCGCTTGTTCTCATCTTCCTGGTTCTCGGCACCGTGTTCCTAGGGTTGGCGACGCCGACAGAGGGCGGCGCGATGGGTGCTATTGGCGCGCTCGTTCTCGCAGCGATCAGGCGTCGATTGGACGCGGTCGTTCTGCGCGGGGCGGTGGAACATACCGCTCGGCTGACTTGCTTCGTCATCTTCATACTGATCGGCGCAAGCGTATTCAGCCTAGTTTTCAATGCCGCGGATGGTCATACATTCGTCGAGGGCCTGTTTGAGCACTTACCTGGAGGGGAGGTCGGTTTCTTGGTGGCTGTGAACACGCTTGTCTTCTTCCTGGGATTTTTCCTAGATTTTTTCGAGATCGCCTTCATCGTCATCCCGATCCTCGCGCCCATAGCCGAGGGCATGGGCATCGATCTGATCTGGTTTGGTGTGCTGATCGCTGTCAACCTGCAGACGTCGTACCTCACACCGCCATTTGGCTTCGCGCTATTCTTCCTGCGCAACGTGGCACCTCGCCAGGACTATGTTGATCGCGTTACCGGCGCGAGGATTTCCCGTATCAGCACCGAGCAGATCTACCGTGGCGCTGTTGCCTTTGTAGTGTTGCAACTCGTGATGATCGCCATCCTGATCATACGGCCGGGACTGGTTACCGACCAACTCGGTGTACGGTCGACCATAGACCCGACCAGTGTGATCATCAAGATCGAGCCCGAGACATATCCCGATGCTGACGATGATCCGATGCGCGGCTTTCGTGTCGAATAGGGTTATGACTTGGTCGCAATCAAACCTGTTCGATTCTATACCAGCATTCTCTATTGCCGTCGTCATCTCACACATCTCCCTGGAGGACAAATGAAAATTATTCGAGTCAACGCTACGCCGATTAATCTAACTGCGGAGTTTGAGGTGTCCGGTGGCAAAAAGGACACCGCGTTGTCCCTATGTCTGGTCGACGTGGAAACGGATGCCGGTATCGTCGGCACCGGCATGACCGCGATAACTGAGGAAGAGGTGATTGCGTCTATCATCAACGACGTTGTTGGCCCAAACCTGATCGGCATGGACCCAATGCGTAACGAACAGGTCTGGGATAAGTTGTACTGGCTGCTGACTCCGCGCGGTCAGTCCGGTTATGCGAGTCACGCCATCTCGGCGGTGGACCTTGCACTTTGGGATATTAAGGGAAAAGCGTTAGATCAACCGTGCTGGCAGCTAATGGGGGGGGCTCGGGACACGGTGCCAGTGTACGTAACTTTCGGCTTTAACTTCTTTGATCGCGAGGAACTCGCCGAGGCTGCAGCCGCGTGGGTATCACGCGGGTTTACGCGGTTGAAGATGACGGTCGGGCACCATGGATTACAACGCCGTGACGAGCCTCGTCCGCTGGACGAGGTCATCCGGGAGGATGTGGAGCGGGTTCGTGCGGTCCGCGATGCGGTCGGATCCGACGCCGATATCTATATTGATGCAAATTGCAGTCTCGACTATTTTTATGCGTTGGCGCTGACTCAACGCGTCAAGGAACTGCGTATCAGCTTCTTTGAGGAGCCGGTGTCGCAAAACGATGTCGGGAACCTGGTCAAGCTGCGTGGCAAGACATCGATACCCCTGGCAGGTGGGCAGAACGAAGGGCTCGCCAGCCGTTTCCGGGACTTCCTCGTGCATGGCGCCCTGGACGTTATCCAGGCGAATGCCTGCATCGGCGGTGGTTTCACTCAATGCCTGAAGATCGCTGGTATGGCCCAAGCGTTCAACACCCGGTTCGCCAACGGCGGCGCCTGGCCACACCACAACATGCACCTGCACGCTGCATTGGCAAACGGTACGCTGGTTGAGTACCACGCCGCGGCCGTGAATATTTGCGAGCAAATATTCGACGACCTGGCTGTTCCCGAGGCGGGCACGCTGCAACTTCCGAAGACACCGGGTCTGGGTTTCTCTCCAAACCCGGCGAAAGTGGCCGAGAAGGCGAGGCGTCCGCTCTCGAAAGGTAAGGGCAAGGCGTGAACGGGCGCGAAGAGATCGATACAGTCGGTACGCACCTGTCATGTCAGGCGAGATAGTCCCAGTTGAGCGCCTGTTAGCCACGGCGGCAAAGGTGTTGTGTTCGGCGGTCTTCGTTTCTGGGCGAGATCCCTGTGAGGCGTTTGATAACAGCGCTGCAACAGCCCTGCAGGCGGCACAGTTACCCGCAGCGATGTCGCCGCTGATGCGCTGGCACGTCGACCATGACACTGGATCGGTAGAGATGAGTGCGCGTATCGATGCGTCAGCAGCCCGTCGGCTTGTCGAAGTTTGCTGCGATACGTATCCCGGCTTCGACGGGGGCTGGAGGTCGGAAATCGAGCGACTCACGCGGCTCGGCGAAATTCGCCGTGTTGCGCGCTATATTGGCGACCAGGGCGTCATCATCACGCCCCGTGACGGCAACGACCGGCTATTCTTCACGCCTGCGTCGGTAACTCGCGGACCGGCGCCGAGCTCCGGCTGGCTGCCGGATGCCATGCAAAACTTCGAGGCGCTGTCTCCACTCGCACTCGACGAGTCACGTCGGCGAGTAGACAAAGTGCTGGATGCAGCTTTCTTGGATCGCGACGCACACCATGCGGCCGTCCTGGTTGCGTGGCACGGCCACCTCATCGGTGAATGCTACGCTGACGGGTTCGATGCCGACATGCCGCTTGAAAGTTGGTCCATGGGTAAGACTATCCTGTCGGCCCTCGTCGGTCAGCTAGTCGGTCGAGGGGCTCTGGTACTCGACGCGCCAGCACCGGTCGGAGTATGGCGGAGTCCAGGTGATCCACGGGGTGGAATTACGCTACGACACCTCCTGAACATGTCCAGCGGCCTGTCCTGTAGCGGCATGGAACAGCCGCGGCAGGACTGGAATGGCGCCCTGCCGGATCACTTCATGCCCTATGCCAGCGCGATTGACGTAGCACGATACGCCACTGATCGACCTGCAGAGCACCCGCCTGCCACCGTGGGTCGGTATCGCAACTGCGATCCCCTTGCACTCTCGCTCATTCTCCACGACACGGTGCGTAATGTGCTCCGCGAGGATCCTCTCGCCTGGCCACAGACCTCACTCTTCGATCGCATCGGCATGCGTGGCCTCATTCACGAAACAGATCGCTACGGCCGCTTCATCATCACTGGTTTCAACTATGGCAGCGCGCGTGATTGGGCGCGATTCGGTCACCTCTACCTGCACAACGGGTTATGGAACGGCGAGCGAATTTTGCCAGCGGGATGGGTCGGGTTCAGCCGCACTCCGGCACCGGCGTGGCCGGAGGCCGACTATGGCGCACAGTTATGGATCAACACGAACCGCGCCTTTCCGCTCCCGCCGGATGCGTTCTATCTATACGGTGGCGGCGGCCAGTATGTTTTTGTGGTGCCCGGCGACAATATCGTCATCGTGCGTCAGGGTCACTCTAGAGGCTGGGCAGGGGCAAAGGTAAACGTGGAGCGACTACTGTCGAAAATTATGACTGCTCTTGGCCGTACATGATCACTTCCCGCAGCAGTCCAACCGGGATGGCCCAGCTCGACCTTATCTCCACTCCTCGGAATCGCTATTGTGCCGCTCACGCTCGCTGCGTAGCGCTGCGATAAAGGTTTTCGCAGCCGGTGAAACGGGCACGTCTCGGCGCGTGGCAATTCGATGCACCCGTGTGGCCCAAGTATCGCATAGCCGGATCGCCTTGATCGGCAGCGTAGCAAGTTGCGGCCTGATAGCCTGAAGTGGCAGCATGCCGACGCCCAGCCCGGCGGCGACCATGCGGGTGATGGCGTCGAACCCGTGCATACGCATGCGAATTCGCAGCGTCTTGTTCGCGTAGGACGCAGACATCGCAAGCCTGGCCGACAGCGCCGTGGACTCAATGAGCGCAATGAATTCTTCATCGAGAACCGTGTTCAGGTGAACCCTCTCGTGCTGGGCAAGCGGGTGGTCGACGTGAACGACAATCACAATGTCGTCACGGAAGAAGTCCTCCAGGTCGATGCCACGTACCCGGATAGGGGCATCCACCACACCGACGTCGGCGAGGCCGTCGAGCAGGGCGCGCTGGGTCTGGGAACTGCTCCGCTCCTCCACCTCCACCTGGATGCGTGGTGATTGTTGGGCAAAGCTGCTCAGGACGTCGGGAAGAATTTGTAGCAGCGAGGAACTGTTGGCAAGGACATGAACGTGTCCTTCAAGGCCCTGGCGATACTCGTACATGTCCGTGTACAGGCGATCCGCATCAGCAATTATGCGCCGGGCCCGCTCGACGAGCACGTTGCCGTTCGGCGTCAGATGTACGCCGCGCGGAGATCGTTCGAATATCCGAAAGCCCAGTAACTTTTCAAGTGCAGTTATTCGGGCACTGGCCGCGGCGGTGGCTAATTCGAGCTGGTCCCCCGCCGCGCTAATCGAACCACAGCCAGCGGCAGCCACGACCACACGTAAGGTGATGAGATCAAAGTTGTCTTTCATCTGAATATCATTAACGGCGAAATAGTAAGTGGCTTAACTATACCGATTATTTAATGACAGTCCTGTTTTGGTCAGGTATTCAGAGTTGATTCGTCCAGATAGTAACAGTATGGCGTTAGATGATAGTTTCCATAGGCGCTCTACTATAGAACAACTTTGCTTGATGAGTATGTTTGGTATTGTACAGAAACAGCTATTTGCAAAGATTAATCTGCACAGATTCGATCTTGATATAGATCTTTTTTCGTAAAGTTTCTTGAAATGTATGCTGAAATACTGATTAGTTGAATCGTGTCGCAGATACCGTTTGTCTGAGGTGATTTCACACAGCTCTTGCTATGATCAATGAGGCGATTAAGCGCCATCAGACTCGTGAGCAACAACTGACCCACGAACTCGCGTTACTCAAACGGCATCGCTACGGCCAACGGAGTGAAGGCTTAAATAGTGGACAGTTAAGCCTGCTCAAAGAACAGATTGATGAAG
>BQJD01000029.1 GCA_021604525.1 marine bacterium B5-7
CACCCACAGATTGAGATCACCCACAGATTGAGATCAACGCAGTTGGTGCATCGTTTATTGGTTGAGGACACAATAATCCAGGACACCCACAAATTAAGATAAACGCAGTTGGCGCATAGTTTATCGGCTGAGGATATTCAACGGTTGTTGAGACTGGGACTCACATCAGGAATTCATGTCTGAACGGAGATTGATTCATCCACATTCTGATCTTTTCTTGTTATTTCAGCACGGCCGCCTGGGTTAAGAACAAGCGAAGACCACGGGATGCTCCCGATATGGTTCAAGTCCTGCGCGGTACGAGTTTGAAGTGATTGGATCTTTGGGTCTGATCAGATCGGTTGGGGCGATGGCTTATAAGAGTGCGGCACAGACCCGAATCGGATTCAGATCCACATAGGTTATGCACGCCAGCAGGGCTGGTTTCATCAAACAAGGCCTGATACTTAAACTGCTCCTCCCGGAATTTTCAACGGCTTGTTAGATGTCACGGAAAATATTCGTTAGTTTTATTTGTAAACTGGTCGTTTCATGGGTGGTTTTCTCGCCAAACGATATAGCAGCCCGATATGACAATGATGGCGATGCCAATAAAGGTGGTTAACGCCGGTACATCGTCCCACAGAAGGAACCCGAATACGCTGGCCCAAGCCAGTGCCGAATACTCGAATGGCGCGACGATACTGATGGGTGTACTCATAAAGGCGTGAGTCAGTAAAAAGTGACCGGTTAATGCCAGCATTGACACCAGTGCCAGTACCTCGATTTGTGGCCACGTCATTGACGAGTAAAACCACGGTAGCGCCAGTGTGAAGGCAATCATGCTGACGGCACTGAATGAAAATACCAAGCTGAAAGTCGATTCGGTCGACGACATCCACCGTCCCATTAAAATCAATGCGGTGTACGCTAAACTCGCCAACAACACCAACAATATCTCTGGTTGAAAGGTGGCGCTGGTTGGCTGGGTCACAATGAGCACGCCCGTAAAGCCAACGATGACTGCCGCCCAGCGATGCGGTCCCACGCGTTCTTTGAAAAAGATCACGGATCCGATTGTCAGCAGAAATACGGAGCAGAAAAACACGGCGGTCGCTTCAGCAAGGGGAATGGTCTTGAGGGCGATAAAAAACGATAGGGGCGCAAACATACCAAGCAGTGCGCGTAGCAGGTGGTGCCAGGGTCGTCGCGTGACGAGTGTGACCAGTCCGTTTCGTCGCCACACCCATAACATCATGACGGTGAAAATTATCCAGCCGCGCATGGCGATCACCTGCACCGCCGTAATGCCGTCGAGTATCAGCCAGCGAACGGCTGCATCCATTGCCGACAGACAAAAAATACCGGCGGTCATCGATACGATGCCAAGGAATATCTGCCGATTCATGAATTGGGTCTGGTTATTGGCATCAAAATATTATTGGTATCTGACAAAGGTTCGTTATCCCGCTTATTCTCCCAATGCCACGCCCTCTCGACGTGGGTCGGCACCGCCTTCAAGTCGGCCGTCGGCGTGGATCCTGATAACGTGAAGACCGCTATTCATATTCGAACGCTTTACCTGGTGACCCAATGCGGTCAGATCGTTGGCGACGTTATCCAGAAAAGGACCTTCTTCCAATTCAGTCGCGCCGTTCCGATTACCGAAGTGGGGTAGTGACACGGCTTGCTGCGGCGACATATCGAAATCGAGAATTAAAGCCAGTGTTTTAGCGACGTAGTTGATAATACGGCTGCCGCCAGGAGAGCCTGCGATGAGGACCGGTTGGCCCGCGGCATCGAGAACGATGCTCGGTGCCATCGAACTCCTCGGCCGCTTGCCGGGTTCGATGCGGTTGGCCTTCAGCTCACCGTCTTCACTGGCGATGGCGGCAAAATCAGTCAACTCGTTGTTAAGCAGAAAACCATGGGTCATCAGCCGACTGCCAAACCCGGATTCAATGGTGGTGGTCATGGAAACAATATTTCCGGATTCGTCGATAATGCTGATATGGCTTGTGCCGGGTAAATCGCGGTGATTGTCGGGTTGAAATGCGGTTAGCGTATTGAGTGACGGAGGCTGACCGGCGGTTGCTTCAGGCATAGCGGCATGGTCATCGATGAGCGCTGCCCGCTGGCCGAGATAGTCAGGGTCAAGAAGGCCCGTTACCGGCACGGGCACAAAGTCGCTATCGGCGATATACATGGCCCGATCAGCGTAGGCGAGCTTGCCGGCCTCGGCGAAACGGTGAATGAATCGACTGTCAGGGCCGTTTTCCGACGGCGCGCGGTGGTTGAGAATACCGAGAATTTGCCCGACGGTGAGTGCACCGGAACTCGGTGGGCCCATACCGCAAACACGATAGGTGCGAAAAGCGGCACATACCGCCGGACGCTCTATCACGCGGTAGTTTGCCAGGTCGTCAAGGGATATTGAATCCGCTCGACTGGCGTTGATGGTGGCGACAATATCTTCCGCGATCTCGCCTTCGTAGAAGACGCTACTGCCGTGGCGGGCGATCAGTTGCAGGGTATTGGCAAATTCCGGGTTGGTTTGTCGACTGCCGGCCGCGAGTGGTTCGCCTGCTGCATCAAGGAAATAATCCCGGGTTGTGGCGAAGTCCATGAGCCCTTTGTCACTGGCGTCGGCAATGGATGCGGACATGCGCGGCGATACGGTGAATCCCTCGCTGGCCATGTGGATGGCCGGTTCGAGAAGGCTATCGAATGGCAGGGTGCCGAATCGTTGGTGAACGACTTCAAGCAGCTTCAGGGTGCCAGGGACGCCGACCGAGCCGCCGCCGGTTATTCTCTGCCACCAGGGTAGCGGGTTGCCGTCGGTGTCGAGAAAACGATCCGCTTGAATCGATGCGGGCGCCGTTTCGCGGCCGTCGAATGTGTGTAATGTTCTGCTGGCGTTGTCGTAATAAACTAAAAACGCGCCACCACCAAGACCGGACGATTGCGGCTCGACCAGGTTCAGCACCATTTGTGTGGCAACCGCCGCATCCACTGCGCTACCCCCTTTGACCAGTACCTCGTAGCCAGCCTTCGCTGCATCCGGGTGGGCCGCGACAATCATGAAGCGATTGGCAAAGATGGCTGGTTTGTCCATGACGCCGAAACCCTGTTCGGGAGCAACCGATTCGGTGTCGGTTGTCGCAGACTGACTCGCCTGTACGGACAGCAGTAATGCAGTTATAAAGACCGTGGTTCGTAATGGTGTATAAATCATGAATCCCCCTTGATACCGATCATTTGGCACGTCACTTCGAAGGTGGCGTGATAGAATCCGCTGCTTGTTACCGATCGAATTGGCAGCCGCTCATCATACCGTGATCGACGAGAACTTTTGACTGAAAGACAACAATTTCAAGCCAGTTACAGGTTGGCGTTATGCCAGAAATTCGAAGTCGCCGGAATGACTTTGATCCGGATTATCCACGAGACTATCCATAAAATTGATTTGAGTGCATGGAATACACAGCGACGCGGCTGAAGGCCGACCATTTTACCTTTCCGGTACTCGAACTGTTCTCGGTCGATATCGATGCGATAGCAAGCGAAGTTGCCGAGGTTGTCGATCAGGCACCGAAATTTTTTCACAACGCGCCAGTGGTCATCGATCTCAAGTCGTTACCGGATGATGAAATCATTCAATTCGATGATTTGTTGGGTGTACTGCGATCGTTGAATCTCAACCCGGTGGCCATTCGCGGCGGTTCGTCCGAACACCAGGATCTTGCTGTCGATATGCAGCTTGCAGTACTGGCTGACGAACATAAACGGGGTCGGCGAAGCAAAGGTGTCCCCGACCAGGATCGTGACAATGATGGCGATTCGGCAGTAGATGAACAAAAAGCCGGAGGCGAGGCCACACAGGCAGCCGAATCAAACGAGACAAACGATGTCTTGGTTGAACAGGAATCATCACCGGCTGCGCTGCCTGAGCCTGAGGTGTATGTCAGTCGCATTGAGGTTCGACCGATCCGTTCGGGACAAAAGTTATCGTCCCCGGCAGACCTGGTTGTTATCGCCTCCACCAGTGCAGGTTCGGAGTTGATCTCCGGCGGTAACATCCATGTCTACGGGGCGCTTCGTGGTCGCGCCCTGGCTGGCGTCACCGGCGATGAAAGCTGTCGAATATTCTGTCAGAGGCTTGAGGCTGAACTTGTTTCCATCGCCGGCTTTTATCGGGTAAGCGAAGACTTCGACGAAGCCTTGCGTGGTCGGCCGGTACAAATTTTTCTTGAAAACGAACAGTTGAAAATTTCACCGCTGACCGATGCGGGCTGATGCGTTCACAGGCGCATGTTATTCAGCGGATGGGCGTGGTATTTTCACGCACTATCAAATCACGGGTTGATGTCGGCTTAATCGATGGCTGGATTCGAATCAACCGGACTTTTTTCGATTGCATGCGCATCGGATCGAGCGATTACTAAATTATGTCACCCGCAAGGGGATAAGGAGCGACCTTGGCAAAAATTATCGTAGTGACCTCCGGCAAGGGAGGCGTTGGCAAGACTACCACCAGTGCGTCATTTGCCACCGGACTGGCCCAAGAGGGACACAGTACCGTGGTGATCGACTTCGATGTCGGCTTGCGTAATCTCGATCTCATCATGGGATGTGAACGGCGCGTGGTCTACGATTTCGTCAATGTCATCAACAAGGAAGCGAATCTCAATCAGGCTTTGATTCGCGACAAACGGGTCGAGAACCTGTCGATATTGCCAGCATCGCAAACACGCGACAAGGAAGCGCTGACCGAGGAGGGTGTTGGCGGGGTGATCAAGGACCTGGCTGAGCGTTTTGAGTATGTTATCTGCGATTCTCCGGCCGGTATCGAGCAAGGTGCGATCATGGCAATGCGGTTTGCCGATGAGGCGATTGTCGTCACCAATCCGGAAGTGTCATCGGTTCGCGACTCGGATCGGATTCTCGGGTTGCTTGGCTCCAAGACGGTACGCGCAGAGAATGGCAGTGGCCCCATCAAGGAGCACCTGGTGATTACCCGCTTCGATCCGACACGCGCCAACCTGGGTGAAATGCTGAGCGTGGAAGATATACAGGAATTACTGGCGATTCCTCTTCTGGCAGTGATCCCCGAGTCTGAATCGGTGCTTAACGCATCGAATCTTGGTGCACCTGTCATACTTGACGATGACAGCCGCGCAGGTCAGGCCTACAGTGATTGTGTTAAACGATTTTTAGGTCAGGATCTGCCGCATCGTTTTCTCGAAGTTCAAAAGAAAGGCTTCATGAGCCGCTTGCTGGGGAGATAGAAAGATGGGCTTTCTCGATATTTTCAAACGCAAGCCGAAGAGTGCCGGTATTGCAAAGGAACGCTTGCAGATACTCGTCTCTCACGAACGCGCGGAACGTGGCGCGCCGTCGTGGTTGCCGGATCTTAAGAACGATATTCTCGAAGTCATCAAGAAATACGTCGAAGTCGAGCAGGATGCTATTACTGTAAATCTTGGTCGCGATTCCCATCGCGAGATACTGGAGCTCAACATCGCGCTGCCTGAACGTGACGCGGATGGTCAGATCGTAGGCTCGACGACTGCTGCTGCCAAGGTCAAACTTACGAGTAATACCACTGCATCAAAAGCGAACGTGGCCACGGATACGAAAGCGAATTCACCCGCTGTAAAGAATTCGCCAGTGAGCGGTGGACAGCAAAAGCCAGCGTCAGGCAACACCAGCGCTTCACCGAATCCTGCGGCAACGAATCAGGCAACGACAACACCGTCCGGTACGACTCAAGTTGATAAAACTCAAGGCACGCAAAACCAGGGAACAACAACCCAAGGTACGAAAACCCAAGGTATAAAATCTCAGGGTGCAAAACCTCAGAATGGGAAAAATCAGGCTTCCAAAAACCGTCAGATGCGTAATGCTCACACAAAAAAGCCGACCGCGAAGTCCCCAGGGGCCAAGACCTGACTCCAAGTCGTGAGAAACACGTTATGTGACTGGTGTAACCAGATCGTGTCCGATGGGGTAGCCGGCAGCTTTAACACAATTGCATTAACCGGTATTGCGCATGCCGGCGGCAATGCCATTGATGACCACCAGCAGGGCATCTTCGATGGCGCCTTTTTCGCCATGGCGAAGACGTGACAGCAGCTCGACCTGGAGTATGTTGAGAGGATCTGTATAGGGGTTTCTGACGCTGATCGAGCGTAGCACCACCGGTTCGTTTTCCAGTGGTTCCTGATGTTCACTGACTTTCAGAATTTGCTCACGTGTCACCCGGCATCGGCGTCTTAGCTCTCCGCCAAGCGGACGCAGTTTGGGCGGTACCAGTCGTTCATCGTAAAGACTGGCAACGCCGAGGTCGGTTTTCGACATCACCATCTCGATTGATGAAATAGTGGTTTTGAAGAACGGCCATCTGCGATGCATGTCCTGTAAGGCGGCAAGTCCGCCGCGTTCGATCACGAGACGTATGGATTTGCCGACGCCCAGCCATGCCGGCAACATCATGCGGGTCTGGGTCCAGGCAAAGATCCACGGAATCGCCCTTAAATACTGTATGCCTTTGCCCTTGCGGCGGCGTGCCGGGCGGCTGCCGATCTTGAGGCGGGCGAGTTCCGCTTCCGGTGTTGCCAGTTTGAAGTACTCGACAAAGTCGGTTTGACCCCGCACGAATGAACGAAACTCTTCAATAGCGAGTTTGCTGAGTTCGTCCATGTGAGCTCGCCATTCAGGTTGCGGTGAGGGTGGCGGTAGCAAAGTTGCTTCGAGTACCGCCGCCGCGTAGGTTTCAAGAGTTTCCCGGGCAATGGTGGCGATGGCATATTTAGCCTGGATAACTTCACCTTGTTCGGTGACACGCATGGATCCGTTGACCGACCCAGGTGGCTGCGAACGAATTGCAGAGTAGGCTGGCGCGCCGCCGCGTGCGACGGTTCCGCCACGGCCGTGAAACAGGGTCAGTTTAATGTTGTGAGCGCGGGCGCAGTCCACCAGTTGTTCCTGGGCGCGATACAAACCCCAGGCCGCCGCTAACTGGCCGGCATCCTTGGCGGAGTCGGAGTAGCCGATCATGACTTCCTGTCGGCCATTTATTCTCTTCTGATACCAGGGCAGATCGAACAACCGCGTCATGCACTCGGCTGCACCTTCAAGTGCCTCGATTCGCTCGAATAATGGGACCACGCGCATTGGCCGCGATATCCCGAATTCGCGCATCAGTAATTCGACAGCGAGTACATCGGAAGGTTTGGAGGCCATGGAAATTACATAGGCGCCGAGGGAGTCGGGGTCCTGGTGGGCAATCATGGCAAATGTTGAGAGTACTTCGGCCACATTTTTGCTGGCGGGAAAATCATGTGGTATCAGCGGCCGGCGCGCGTTCAACTCGGATTCGAGAAATTCGATACGTTGTGTCTCGCTCCAATCGAGATAAGAACCGATGTCGAGATATCGTGTGATCTCATCAAACGCTTCGCTATGTCTATCCGCTTCCTGGCGAATATCGAGTCGCATCAGGACAATGCCGAAACTGTACGCTCGGCGGATGATATCGGTGAGTCTGCCATCGGCAATGATTGAGTCGCCACATTCGCACAGAGATCGATGGATAGCGAGTAGCGGTTCGAGAATATCCCCTGGAACAATTGATGATTCAGCTTCGGTCGATTCTCCATGGGCGATTTTCACATCGTGTTCGTCGCCGGATTCAATTTGAATTGCTTGACGTAACCTCTCTGCCAGTGTGCGGAGAACGGCTCGATAGGGTTCGTGGCCGCGACCACCGAAGGCCTTTAACGAATCGCTCGCGCGACGCATGGACAGATCTCTTTTCAAGAGTTCGATCTCCTTTAAGTAGAGCTCGATACCCTTTTGTCTGGATGCACCGAGAACCTGCTCGGTAACTTGCCAGGTAACGTTAGGATTGCCGTCGCGATCACCACCCATCCACGATCCGAAACGGATCGGCGTTGCATCAAGTGGCAGCGATTTCCCGGTGTGCCGTTGACAGGCGAGATCGAGATCACGAAGCAGGGATGGAACAACGTCCCACAGACTTTGTTCTACGACGGTGTGGCCAACCCGTGCTTCATCGATGGGAGTGGGTCGAAGACGCCTGATCTCATCTGTTTCCCAGATCTCGGTTATGGCACGAAGCAATTCCTGTTCAATAACGGCTGCCTCATGGGGGCCGGGGTTGGCACGGTCACGGGCGTCAAGCAGTGCTGCAATTCGCTGGTATTTGGTTGCCACGCTTCGTCGCATGACTTCAGTAGGATGCGCGGTCAGTACCAGCTCGATATCAAGCGTCCTGATCGTGCTGAAAAGACGTTGGCGATCGATTCCCAAATCCCCAAGGGCTTTGAGTTCGTCGTCGAGAAAATCGCCACTAATACTGGTTCCATCGTGACTGAATCGCTGTCGACGAATTCGAACCTGGTGATGCTGTTCAGCAATATTGGCGAGGTTCAAAAACAGACTGAATGCGCGCGCAAGATGAAGCATGTCCTCTGCCTGCATTGCGGCAAGTCTCTGATACAGCGCATCCGCGTTGCCAATATCCCCCTGGCGTGCGCCCTTGGCCAGATTTCTGACTTCCTCAACGGTATCGAACAACGCCTGACCGTGTTGTTTCTTTATCGTTTCGCCAAGCAACGCGCCAAGCTGGCGAACGTCATCGCGTAGCGCTGCATCGAGTCCCTGAGAATCATCCGTTACAGGACTTTCATGAGAGATGTTTGGTGTAGACATAAAACTTCCTTGCTATTAGAACCTGGCTCAAAATGGCTGCAACCCACCAATACGGTGTTAAATGTTCGCTCAAAAGCTCATTTACCGCCCATGTAAACCGCGTGCTTTTTCTCCTGGTTGCCTTTTTTACGGCCTGCACACAGTTTGAGACAGGTTACAGTCGAGTTGGTACATCCTTTTAAGTGGATGTCATGGCCAACGTATCATCGAGGCTTTTACGTGCCTTTGTGACCAGTTCATCAATACCGCTCTTGCCCAGAACCAATGGTGGCGCAATGATCATGGTGTCGCCAACGGCGCGCATCACGAGGCCATTGTTAAACGCATTTTCGCGGCAGTTAAGCCCTGTTTCGCCAGGCTTGTCGAAGGTGCCCATGGTTTTTTTATCGGCAACCAGTTCCAGTGCGCCGAGGAATCCAATTCCACGAGCTTCGCCCACCAGTGGGTGATCGCCGAGCTCGCGCCATCGTTTTTGCAGGTAGGGACCGGTTTCAGATGCCACAGTCTCAACGATATTTTCGCGTTTGATGATGTCAATATTGGCGCTGGCCACGGCGCAGCATACCGGATGTCCGGAGTAGGTGAAACCGTGGGCGAACTCGCCGCCTTCTTCGGTGAGAACCCGGGCGATACGATCTGACACCATGACGCCGCCAATCGGGAGATAGCCTGACGACATGCCCTTGGCAATCGGCATCAGGTCAGGTTGGAGATCATAGGTATTGCTGCCGAACCACTTGCCGGTACGACCAAAGCCGCAGATCACTTCATCAACCACCAGCAGTATCTGGTAGTGGGAACAAATCCGTTTAATCTCGGGCCAATATGTATCGGGCGGAATGACTACACCACCGGCGCCCTGGATCGGTTCGGCGATAAAGGCGGCCACGCGATGTTCACCCAACTTGTTGATAGTCTCTTCAAGCTCCTGCGCCATCCGTAGTCCAAACTCGCCGGGGTCTTCATCGCGGCCTTCCTTGAACCAGTACGGCTGACCGATATGGGTGATATCGGGGATCGGCAGTCCTCCCTGCTCATGCATGAATTGCATGCCGCCGAGGCTTGCGCCTGCCATGGTGCTGCCGTGATAGGCATTTTGTCTGGATATAATGATTTTTTTGTCTGTCTGACCGAGACAACTCCAGTAGTGACGCACGGTACGTACCACAGTGTCGTTCGCTTCGGATCCGGAGCCGGTAAAGAACACCTGGTTAAGATCGCCGGGCGCCAATTCACCCAGACGTTGAGCCAGATCGATGGCCGGTGGATGGGCTGTTTGAAAGAAGGCATTGTAGTAGGGCAATTCGCGCATTTGGCGATGTGCCGCCTCGGCGAGTTCCTCCCGCCCATAACCGACATTGACACACCAAAGTCCGGACATGCCGTCCAGATACTGCCTGCCGTCGGTGTCCCAGAGGTAGACGCCTTCAGCGCGATTAATGATGCGCGATCCCTTGGCATTGAGTTCTTTGTAATTTGTGAATGGATGCAGAAAATGGTCTCGATCCAGAGACTGCCATTCGTCGGTACTGCGTTTTGAATCGACCATATAAACCTCAAACATTTAATAACAGATATTCGCGTTCCCAGGAGCTGATTACCTGGCTGAATGTCGCGACTTCAGATTCCTTGACGGCAATAAAAGCCTTGATGAAATCTTCACCGAAGATATCGCCAATAATTTTATTTTCAGCCAGCAGTTCCATTGCCGCTTGCATACTACGGGGCAATTCCCACGGCATGTTATAGGCGCTGCCGACAATAGGCTCGGTGGGTTCGAGAGCTTCGATCATGCCGAGGTAGCCGCAGGCAAGTGACGCGGCAATGACCAGGTATGGATTGGCATCGGCGCCAGGAAGTCGGTTCTCCACGCGTCGTGCTTCGGCCGTGGACACCGGGATTCTAAGGCCGGTTGTGCGATTGTCATAACCCCACTGCAGATTTATGGGCGCAGCCTGATAACGGGTGATTCGACGGAATGAATTGACGTTCGGTGCAAGCATGGGCGAAGCCGCTGGCAAATACTTTTGCAAGCCTGCGATATGCGCGAAAAACAGGTCCGTCGGTTCGCCGTTGTCGCCCGAGAAAATATTCCGGCCGGTGTTTGTGTCAATCACGCTTTGATGGATATGCATGGCACTGCCCGGCTCACGCTGCATGGGTTTGGCCATGAAGGTCGCATACATATTGTGTTTTAACGCCGCTTCCCGCAAAGTTCGTTTGAACAGAAATGCCTGGTCGGCGAGTTCCAGCGGATCGCCGTGCAGCAGGTTGACTTCCATTTGCGCTGCGCCGGATTCATGAATCAGCGTATCAATACCGATGTTTTGTTGCTCACAATAATCGTACAGATCTTCAAACAGCGGATCGAATTCGTTGACAGCATCAATACTGAACGATTGTCGGCCGATCTCGGGACGACCGGAACGGCCGATTGGCGGTTCTAGTGGGTAGTCGGCGTCGATATTCGGTTTTACCAGGTAAAACTCAAGCTCCGGCGCAACCACCGGCTCGAAACCGCGTTCGCGATAAAGACGCAGGATTTTTTGTAATACATAACGTGGCGCAATTTGCACCGGCGTGCCATCGTTATAAAAACAGTCGTGGATGATCACTGCTGTCGGCTCGGTCGACCAGGGTACCGGTCGAATCGTCTTGGGATCCGGCCACAACACGATATCACCATCGTTTGGGCTGACGACGCTGAAATCCTCAGGGTACTCACCGGTAACCGTTTGCAATAAAACTGCCTCAGGCAGCCTCAACCCGGCCTCCTCGCTATACTTCTCTGACGGGATGATCTTGCCTCGGGCGATACCGGTTATATCTGGTATTATCCCCTCGACTTCGTCGATGTGGTGCTTGCGAAGCCATTCCCGTATTGGCTTGATCAGAGCCGGATCAACGTTGGGTTGTTGATCCTGTTGTTCTTGGGTCATGTCGTGGTTATTGTGGTTATTTATGTGTAATACATTAATTATGGCGACTTTCGAGTCGATTCGCACGCGTGACAGTGTGAAATAGTGGGGTAGTTGAGATGGCGGCCGGATCAAACAGTACAGATATTGGCTTTGATTTAAGTAACTTCACTCATGTTGACGCATTGCTTCCGGACATTAACGGCGTGTTGCGTGGCAAGCGTTTGGCGATTGAGGAATTTACCAAACTGATCGAAAACGGGGTGCAGTTACCAGGAACCATATTCACTACGGATATTACCGGTGCAACGGTCGATCTCGAGGATATCGGGTTGTTGATAGGCGATCCGGATATGCTCTGCCTGCACTCACCGGCAACCATTTGTCCTGTCCCTTGGGATGAAGGTGTCGCCCAGGTCATGCTCTCCATGTATACCCTGGATGGTGAGCCGTTTTTCGCTGATCCCCGGCATGTGCTGCAAAGAATCCTGAAGCGTTTCAAAGACGATGGCCTGTCTCCGGTGCTGGCTATGGAAGTCGAGTTTTACCTGACTGACTATGACGGCAAGGCGCTCAAGCCTGAATTGCCGCACTCACCATTGAGCGGTGAGCAGGAATGGAGCGTGCAGGTTTACGGTATGACCGAACTATGGGATTTCAGTGAATTCCTTGGCGATGTCGAGCATTTTTGCAAAGTTCAGGGTGTGCCGGCATCAGCGGCCAGTTCCGAATATGCTCCTGGACAGTTCGAGATTAATCTTGACCACACCGATGACGTGATCTCGGCGTGTGAACACGTGCTGATGCTCAAGAACATTATCAGGCAGGCTGCAAACTTGCATGGCATGTGCGCAACTTTTATGGCCAAGCCGTTTGAAGAGCGCGCCGGAAACGGTTGCCATGTTCATGTCAGTGTCCTCGATAACCATGGCAACAATATCTTTAGCGATGACGACCCAACTGGAAGTGATTCGTTAAAACATGCCATAGCTGGACTTATCAATACCATGGCGGACTGTACAGCGATATTCGCGCCGGGCGCGAATTCCTACCGTCGTCTGGTGCGCGGTGCGTATGCGCCGGTTCACCTGTCCTGGGACGACAATAACCGTACTGTGGCGCTTCGAATTCCGGCAAGTGATCCCGTGGCGCGCCGGGTCGAACATCGGGTTGCCGGCGCTGATGTCAATCCATGGTTATTTGTCTCAGCCGTACTGGGCGGAATTCATCAAGGTCTCACACTGAAAAGCGAGCCGCCAAAGAAAATTGAAGGAAATGCATACAAGCAATCATTGCCGGGTATTCCGGATAACTGGAAAGAGGCATTAGAGCGTTTCAGTGAGTCTGCATTTATCGATGATTATTTTGGGCGAGAGTTCGCGACGGTATATGCACGTATAAAAAACCACGAGCGGGAAATATTTGAGCGCGCAATTACCACACTTGAGTATCAGTGGTATATGCGCCGAATCTAGAACCTGTCATCAGTAACGGAGCATTTGGATTTGTAATGTCGTATGCCGCCATCCATCGGGTTCTAGTCGTGAACGCCAAGTAGTCGACGTGCATCATCGGCATTTGCAATCATGAATCCGTGTTCACTTAGTGTCTTGGCTGTCAAGGATACGGATTCAGCCGAATCTGCCAGAGCGCTACCATCTGGCTTCAGAACATTATTTTCGAACCCGACCCTTGCATGACCACCGCATTCGACCGCATATCGCATGCAATCGATTTCATGTTGTCCGAAGGCGCACACCATGAATGGCATGTCATGGGCCATTGCATCAATGAATGGATCGAGGTCGGTGGGGAGTGAATCCCGTGAGCGCATATAACGGCCGAGCACAAACAGTAGCGGATAATTCTTCCGCGGGATTATTCCATCGTCCATGAGGCGATCGATCTGTGTGACCTGATCGCTTGAATAAAGAATTATTTGTACCGATACTCCGGCAAGGTCAAGATATTCGAATAACCTGGTCGTTCGATCCAGGTCCTGTGATGTTCCATCACGTACCGTCTCGGCCAGTGCGAGGGATATAAAATTCGATTGAATTTTGATGATTGCTTCGAACTGTTCCATCGCTTCATATCGACCCGCGGCTTCAGTGGTTACCTGGATCAATATCGAATCGCCAAGACGTTCACGAAGCGTATTTATTGCCTTTTCGTAGCAGGTGGCATCTAGCGTGTGCAGCCCTTTACTATTGCGAACATGCAGGTGCAGCATGGATGCGCCGGCCATAGCGCAACGTTCGGCCTCATCTACAATTTGTTCGGTTGTGATCGGCAGTCCGGGATAATCTGTCGGTGTTTTGTATGCGCCGGTGGGTGCGGCCGCGATGATGATTGGTGTTTTCCTTGTGGTGGTTTTTACTTTTGTCGAGCCGGTCATGGTTATTGAACCGACTTCAGTACGCTATCGATGGATGTTGATAATTTGGAGACAATTTCATCCACCTGGCTGCTGTCGATGATGAATGGCGGCGCCAGCAATATATGGTGCCCTCGTTTGCCATCGATGGTGCCACTCATCGGGTAACACATCAGGCCGTTATTGAGTGCTTCAGCCTTGATGCGTGTATGCAGGGGGAGTGCCGGATCAAAGGTTTCCCGGGAATCGCGATCACGTACCAGTTCGATGCCGAGAAATAATCCACGACCTCTGATATCACCGATGTGTGGATGTGATTTAAATTGCGTCTTCAGCGCACCTTTGAGTTCATTGCCGCGTTGAGTAACGTTATCCAAAAGCTTGTCGCGTTCAATCACTTGAAGTGTGGCAACAGCCGCAGCACAGGCTGCCGGATGCCCCATGAAGGTGTGTCCATGTTGAAAAAAACCACTGCCTTCCTTGATAGCTTCATAGATCTTTCGAGATGCGAGCAACGCACCGATAGGCTGATAGCCTGCTGCCAGCCCTTTGGCTATCGTTACCAGATCACCGCATACATCATCCTGTTCACAGGCGAATAACGTCCCTGTACGTCCCATGCCGCACATGACTTCATCAAGTATCAACAGCACACCGTAACGGTCGCATATCTCGCGCAGTCGTTTGAAGTATCCCGGTGCGGGTACCAGTGCACCTGCAGTCGCGCCGACTACCGGTTCAGCGATGAATGCGATTACTGTCTCCGGTCCGAGTTCGGTGAGCTTTTCTTCAAGCTCATTGGCGACTCGCAGACCGTACTGTTCGAGGGTTTCGTCGTCACTTTTGTCGCGATAGGGATAACAGGGAGAGATGTGGTGAGCTTCCATCAACAGGGGCCTGAACTGTGCTCGTCGCCATTGGTTTCCGCCAACGGACAGAGCGCCCAGGGTATTGCCATGATAGCTCTGACGTCTTGAGATAAATCGATGCCTGCCCGGTTCACCAATCTCTAAAAAGTACTGTCTGGCCATTTTAAGCGATGCTTCGATCGCTTCCGATCCACCGGACATGAAGTACACCCGGTCAAGATCTCCTGGAGCCCTCTCGCATAGCATATCGGCCAGCTTTTCCATGGGTTCGTTAGTGAAAAACGAAGAGTGCGCGTACGGTATTCGATCGAGCTGTGACTTGATGGCTTCGATTACGTACGGATTATTATGACCGAGACAGGACACTGCTGCGCCTGACGATGCATCGAGATAATGTTTGCCTTGATCATCGATAATATAGGCGCCCTCACCGCGAACGGCCGTGGAGAGGTTAATGGCGGTATGACGATGAAATACGTGATTCATGATTTGGCGTCTGATGCGGGGTGTGAATCGAAAAATGGAAACTTGTTTTTACAACTACAAGGAAATGCCAAGTTGCTGAAAGAGTATCTCGCGGGAATGTAATGTCTGGCGAGCGCTATCTCCCAGATCACGAGCAACCAATATGAGTAAACCCTCAAGCAACGTCGCCCATGCTGCGGTACCGTTAACGTAATAATCGCCACTGGAAGGTATAACGAAAGTACATTGGCTATTGGTCGCTAACGGTGAGGCACTTGAATCCGTGAAGGCAAGTATCGGTATACCGTTCTGAGCGGCTATCTTGCTGGAGTCAACTGTCGCCCGTGTGTACGGATTGCAACCGAGAACAACCAGCAAGTCATCGCAGTTGAGTTGCGACAGGGAGTGAGCAATACCGTGACCGGCTTCGCCGAGAATCGATACACGATTGCGAATCAATCCGAGTCCGTAAGACAGAAAGTTGGCCATTGAATAAAACTGCCTCAAACCGTGTATTCGGACTTCGCGTGCGGAGCACAGCATGGACGAAGCAGTTTCAAGTTGAGACGGATCAATAGTGGCAGCGAGTTTTGCAAGGTTGGATGATTCGTCACCGACGACTTTCAGGAAAAAATCGAGGGTTTGATTTTCGGGGCCGTCACGATTGATCAGCTCGTCGATTTTGCGAAGGTAATGTGTTCCTTCACCACCTGCCACATGTCGTCTGAAAACACTTTGCAAGTCATTGAAACCACTATATCCAAGGCGTTTGGCGAGTCGGGTCAGCGTTGACGGGTTGACGTCCAGCCTGGCGGCAAGATCGGTTATCGAATAAACGGCAGAGAGTTGCGGCTCATCAACCAATCGCGCCAGGGTCTGAAAGGCACGTGGTCCAAGGGATATCGTTGAAGTGCTGGTATTGACCCTGTTTACTAAGGATTTTAGTTGATTCAGTGTTTCCGGCGCCGACAATTGGGTAATCCCGCTGTTTGCAGATTCATCTGATGGTACTGATGGCCGTGTTGAAATGCAATTGACTGTTGCGCTAGTATGAAGTTCGCAAAAACTGAATGCAGGCGTGGTTTTACCAGGTCATGTATTGTGTTTTACTGGTTGCTGTCGGTGCTCGTAAACCGATAGGCAAGTCATTCTTATAATAAGCAACATGAGGAGTTCATCTATGATGAAAACCAAATCCCTGACATCGGCGCTGGTCGCGGCCGGACTTTTGGTTGGCAGTGCGGCGGTAACCTCTACCGCATCGGCTGAAGATACCTTCGTAACAATTGGTACTGGTGGCGTAACCGGTGTGTATTATCCGACGGGTGGAGCTATCTGTCGCTTGGTCAACAAAGGCCGAAAAGAACATGGCGTGCGCTGTTCGGTTGAATCCACCGGCGGCTCTGTATACAACATAAATGCTATTCGCGGCGGCGAGCTGGATCTGGGTGTTGCCCAGTCCGACTGGCAATATCATGCTTACAACGGCACCGGTAAGGAAGCTTTTATTGAAGCCGGGCCCTTCACGGAACTGCGTGCTGTATTCTCGGTTCATCCGGAACCGGTCAGCATAGTTGCCCGAAAGGATGCAAATATCAAGCACGTCAGCGATCTGGTCGGTAAACGGGTAAACATTGGTAACCCGGGTTCAGGCACAGAAGCCACCTGGAACGTACTCTGGGCGGCCATGGGCCACACCAACGATGACCTGAAACTTGCCGCGCAATTGAAATCATCGGAAACCCCAGCGGCTCTGTGTGACAACAAGATCGATGCGTTCTTCTGGCTGGTGGGTAACCCGGCCGCACTAAACAAGGAGGCGACTACCACGTGTGATGCAAATATTGTGGAAGTAAGTGGCGACGCAGTCGATAAGCTGGTAGCCGAGAACTCATTCTACCGCTATGCCACCATCCCGGGCGGGATGTACAACGGCAATCCTGACGATATCAAGACATTTGGTGTGGGCGCGACTTTCGTATCTTCTACCGCAGTGCCTGAAGATGTTGTCTATGTGATTGTGAAGTCTGTCTTTGAGAATTTTGAAGATTTCAAGAAGCTACATCCGTCATTTGCTGATTTGAAAGAGTCAGAGATGATCAAGGATGGTCTGTCAGCGCCACTCCACGACGGGGCGGTTAAGTACTATAAGGAACGAGGCTGGATGTAGCACAGCGCCAGGAAAACGGGGGGATTCACATCCCCCCGTTTTCATTTTGATCGCAAACGATAAGTGACCGCTGGTGCAAGAATAATGTCCACCCCAGGCAATACATAACAACCCGATATTGCAATTCGCAAACCTGTTTCAGCGTTTGCCGGGTATAAGAAAAGGAGATGAGGGAGATGACAGATAAAAAAGCCGACGATACAGAAATCGATTATAAATCTCTGGAGGAAATGGTTGCTTCCACCGATAGCGGTGCCCGCCAGCCAGATGGCGGGGTTGGTAAGCTGCTGATCTGGACGGCCTTCGGTTGGTCAATTTTCCAGCTCTGGATTGCCTCACCTCTACCGTATATGTTCGCCAGCATTATTCCGGTTCCGAACAATACAGATACTCGCTCTATCCATCTCGCCTTCGCCATGTTTCTTGCATTCCTGGCGTATCCTGCACTCAAGAAATCACCGCGCAATCGGGTGCCGATCCAGGATTGGGTACTGGCACTGATCAGCGTATGCGTCACCATGTATTTGTCGGTGTTCGCCGCCTCGCTTGCGGAGCGTCCAGGCTTGCCAACTACTACCGACCTGGTGATCTCTGCCATTGGTCTGGTGCTGGTCCTTGAGGCAGCACGTCGTGCACTCGGCCCTCCATTGATGGTGATCGCTGGAATATTTCTCTGTTATGTTTTCTTTGGGCATCTTGCCCCGGATGTAATTGCCTGGAAAGGTGCATCCATTGGCAAGGCAATGTCGCACATGTGGTTGACCCAAGAGGGTGTGTTTGGTGTTGCGCTGGGTGTTTCAACGACCATGGTCTTTCTGTTCGTCTTGTTCGGTTCCCTGTTGGAACGCGCTGGTGCCGGCAACTATTTTATCTGGGTCGCTTTCTCACTCCTTGGGCACATGCGTGGCGGGCCAGCCAAAGCCGCCGTAGTGTCCTCAGCAATGACCGGATTGGTATCGGGATCTTCTATCGCCAACGTGGTTACTACCGGCACATTTACCATTCCTTTAATGAAACGTGTCGGTTTTTCTGCCGAGAAGGCGGGTGCGGTGGAAGTAGCCTCATCAACCAACGGTCAATTAACACCACCGGTTATGGGTGCTGCGGCGTTCCTGATGATTGAGTTTGTCGGTATCTCCTATATTGAGGTCATCAAGCACGCTTTTCTGCCGGCAATTATTTCCTATATCGCCCTGGTTTATATTGTTCATCTCGAGGCCTCAAAATCTGGTCTTGAAGGACTTCCAAGACCGTACAAACGTGTCTGGTACATGAGTCTGATTGTCTTTCTGACGACGATACTCGGGATCGTCATCTTGTCAGGTGCAACCTATTACCTGTTCGGCTGGATGAAAGACGCATTCGGTGATGCGACTATCTATGCTGCATGTGTAGTGCTGGTCGTCACCTATCTGGTATTACTCGTGTATTCGACACATTTCCCGGAGCTTGGCCGCAGCGATACTATCGATGAATTGCCGCGACCCGCTCCCATCGTCAAGGCAGGGTTGTATTATCTTCTACCGGTTGCCGTGCTTGTGTGGTGTTTGACCGTCGAGCGATTGTCTCCCGGCCTGTCGGCATTTTATGCTGCGCTTTTCATGATATTTATTCTGTTGACCCATAAACCGCTCAAGGCACTCATTCGCAAGGACATTGATTTCAGTGATGCGGTACTTGAAGGGATAGTGGATTTTCGAGAAGGCATGGTCGCCGGTGCTCGTAACATGATTGGTATCGGCGTTGCCACGGCCTGTGCGGGTATTATCCTCGGCACAGTCACCTTAACCGGCATTGGTTTTGTCATGTCGGAATTTGTCGAGTTCATCTCGGCCGGCAACTTGATGGTCATGCTGATTTTCACAGCAATCATCTGTCTCATCCTGGGAATGGGTTTGCCGACCACAGCAAACTACATTGTAGTTTCTGCGCTTATGGCCCCCGTGATCGTCACGGTCGGTGCCGCCAACGGTTTGATCGTGCCGTTAATCGCCGTGCATATGTTCGTGTTCTATTTCGGTATTCTTGCCGATGACACGCCACCAGTCGGGCTTGCGGCTTATGCCGCCGCTGCCATTTCCGGTGGTGATCCGATTCGTACCGGTATTCAGGGCTTTGGGTACGATATTCGTACTGCGATCCTTCCATTCCTGTTCATATTCAATACTGAACTACTGATGATTGGCATTAGCGGCCCATTTCATCTGATAATGGTGATTCTCTCTGCACTGGCGGCGATGTTACTGTTTGCTGCGGCGACACAGGGATGGTTTCTGACCAGGAACAAGTTGTGGGAAACCGCAGTCATGCTGCTGATTGCCTTCACGTTGTTCCGCCCCGGTTTTTGGATGGACATGATCTATCCGCCGCTTCAAACGTTGCCGGCCACCGATATTTACACCGTGGTAGAACAATTGCCTGAGAACGCCCAGGTACGTGTTCGTGTGGTAGGTGAAACTCTGGAAGGCGACGCGGTAGACAAAGTGGTCATGCTTCCAGTTGGTGCCGCGGGTCCCGGTGAGCAACGATTGAACGAGGCCGCGGGAATGGAACTTCGCGATGAGGATGGCCGACTATACATAGACAGTATGACTTTCGGCGGACCAGCCGAGAAGCAAAAACTCGACTTCGATTATGAGATTGCATCGGTACAAGTCCCCTCTGATCGTCCTGCCAAGCAGTGGATGTTTATTCCGGCAATATTCTTGCTGGTACTAATAATAATGACACAAACCCGCCGCCGCAGGTCTGCCCGCGAGAGTTCGACGTTAGCCACTTCGACGTAAGGGGTTATTTTTAAAATAACGTAGCTGAATCAAAATTATATTAGCCTCGCACAAAGGGAGATCACATCATGTTTAACAAAATCCTGGTGGCTGTGGACATACAGGAACCTGCAGATTCAGTGCGATTGCTGAAAGCCGCTGATCAATTGGTTCAACAGTTTGGTAGCAGTGTTCACGTGACAACGGTCATGCCGGGATACGGCATGAGTATTGTCGCCAGTTATTTTCCACCGGATGCAAAGGCATCTGCCAAAAAGGAGCTTGAGAGTCGTCTGGCGAAACTGGTAATGAATAATTTATCTGTGAAGGCAACCACCAGTGTGTCTGAGGGAAAAAGTGCTCAGGAAATACTCAAAACAGCCAAGCGTCGTAAATCCGATCTTATCTTGATCGGTTGTCACTCACACAGCAAAATTCAAGACGCCTTACTGGGTTCATGCGGCACCAAGGTTGCTCAAAACGCGCCATGCTCGGTGATGATTATCAGGGCTTGAATGAGATAGCCAACTTCTCGAAATTTTAATGCTTTGCCCCTGAACTTATCGCCATACATCGTGTCGATTTGGACTGGAGCTAATTAATTGGTGAGTACTATGTTGAGATCAGCAGGATTGTCTCTGATAGTTGCATCATTGTTAACCACAGGTTGCACGATGCAGGGCGCATATCTGGGTGATTTCGCTGGAGTGCAGGCATTCGAGCTCAAACAACCGTTAACCATTGAGACAGGCTACGCGCGGTCGTTCATACAAAAAGGCAAGCCGGTTAAGCAGGGTAGCCTCGACAAATTCAGCGCTAAATGTTCACTTGAAGTCAGAACCGTTGCACGTGAGGGAATGAATCTTGTAGTTCAGTCTGGCGCATTTGCCATTACACGCATACAACAGCGTCAGTTTGGGGGCGGTGTTTTTGGTGGCGCGTTGAATTTTGAAGAAGACTTCGGGCCGGTTGAACCGGCTATCGACATCTATCTGGCAAGTGACGCACAGCCGGGTGTCTTGCGTTTGCAATGTAACACCTGGGAGGCGGATGCGATCTATGCTCGACCGGTGAGTCTTGCCGATGTTCGCGGTGTACTTGGATCGGTTGCAGAAATTCGATAGTTTTATAAAATGGAATGGATCCGGGCATTTGTCACAAAGAGCCACTGGATAAAAAGTCACGAAAATCACCAACATAATTGTCGAGCGTCAGCAGTATCCTGGTGAGATTGTGGTCCAGGACTTAATTTCGGACAGCGTCTTATAAGTCAGAATTCTTCGGTATAATTTGGCGCTGAAACACATTTAATCCACCGACTTCGACGATCGAATTACGTAATAACCAATCAGTTGGTTGCGTGATGGATTGATGACGGGTCGGTGTTCCTGGAGTCCGTCTTGTCCCGAAATACGCCGAAGCGAAATCCTAATATTGCCTATCACTGGCCGGTTCCAGTATTAAGTCGTAAATTCGGTCAGTACCAGAAAGTTAACCCCGAATTGATCGAGTTGTTCTATGACTATCGTCAGAGACATCCATCGAAGGCAGGCTCTGTGTATTCATCTCCGGATAATTTCTACGAGGGCATCGAGAATTCAGGTCTGTCCAGGCTGACACAGTTCCTGACCGATAGCGTGTTCGAGGTCGCTGCCGATGCCAATCGCAATTACTGGGGTAAGGCCACCAATATCCGGGTCAACCTCACTGGTGTATGGTTTCAGATAACCAACGACTACGGATTTCATGAAACCCACATCCATGGCAACTGTTCGTGGTCGGGTGTCTATTATGTTCGCGCCGGCGATTCAAGCACCGGTCCAGATGACCTGGGTAGTAACGGCATGCCCAATGGAATCACACGCTTTTATGGACCGCATATGGAGTATACGGCCGGCGGCCATGGCGATCTTGGTAATCTGTATCTTCAGGATCATACTGTCGATTCCTACCCGGAGGACGGACGCCTGGTGGTCTTTCCGTCGCATTTGAAGCATATGGTGTTTCCTTATAAGGGAGCAGAGGATCGTGTTATCGTGTCTTTTCATGCGCAGGTATTCGGAGATACTGAAATGCGCTATGGATACTCGTTTTCCTGATGATTTCTGTCTGACTGACGGTTGGCATGGTGAGTAAAAAATCCCATCGTCCATCGATGGCCAGGTCGAATGCGACAATCGTCCGCGATCTGTTTTCACGCGCAGTTCAATCGATTCAGGCAGGCGATCCACAATCGGGACTGCGGCTTTTGATTAAGGCTGACAAGCTCGCACCGTCCAATACTTCTATCGAGTTTAACCTCGGCTACACCCATCATCTCATCGGGAATTATTCAAAAGCCATCAAGTACTATCTGAGGTGTGTCGAACGCGATTCATCGATGGTCGATGGTTGGAGAAATCTCGCTACAGCAGCGCGCGAGGGCGGACAATCAGCAGTTGCCATCAAGGCTCTGAAAAAGCTTGTTTCAATGCAGCCTGATGATGCCGGCATCGCTAACGATCTTGGAAACTTGCTTGTTACAACCGGTAGACTGGAAGAAGCAGTTGCAATCTACAGACAGGCAATTCAAGCTGATCCCACCACAACAATAGCAGCACACAATCTTTGCCGTGTATTGTTGCAGATGAATCTTGTGGATGATGCCGAATCGACCTTGCGAGGAATCCTTGCAACACACCCTGACGATCATGTTGCGCGGCATGATCTCTCAAGACTTCTCGATAGCAAGGGTTGGCTAGATGAGGCGCTGGAGGTGATTAATTCAGCACCAGGCGGGCTTGAATCAATAGACGATTGGCTGATTGCTGGAAATTTGCACGTTCGGCGTGGCGATGCATCAATGGCCGAGGCATGTCTTCTCAAAGTTCTCGAGCAGGATCCGGATCATGCCGTAGCGCTTAATAATCTCGGTCTCGTACATGCGATTCGTTCAGATCGCGATGGTGCCGAGGCATTATTTCGGCGAGCACTTGAATGCGGTGAACACTACACCGAACCCTGGCGTAACCTGGTGGCATTAATCCGGTACAAGGATATTCAAGATGTTGACATTTGCGCCATGAAGTCGCTCGTTGACGAACGCGAGTTGACGGATTCAGCCAGAATGCACCTTGGATTCGCCCTTGGCAAGGCGTTGGATGACTGTAGTCAGTTCACTGAAGCGTTTAAATTCTACCAATGCGGAAACGAGATTAGAAAGCGTGAGGTGCCTTTCGATATCGAGGCGCTTTCGCTGCATGCACAACGAATAATCGCGACGGTGGATCGAACATTTTTTGTATCGCGTACTGACTTCGGCTGTGACTCCGAACTGCCGGTTTTCATTGTCGGTATGCCACGAACCGGAACGACCCTGATCGAACAGATGCTTAGCGCACACCCGAACTTTACCGGGGCAGGGGAACTTATGCTGATCAACCGTACGATTCAGCAGTTGGAGTTTGCCGGGGCAGATAATCTCAAATCCGCCTATCCCGAGTGTCTGCTTGATCTTGATCGTGACGCGACTCGTGAGATGGCTGTCGGATATGTAGAAGCGCTTGAGCGTTATGGCACGGATGCTTCCGTGTCGAGAATTAGCGACAAAATGCCTTATAACTTCTTTCATCTCGGCCTGGTGCGGCTGTTGTTTCCCAAGGCCAGGATCATTCACTGTTTAAGGCATCCGCTGGACACTTGCCTGTCGGCTTATTTTAATTATTTTCCAGGCGGTCTCGACTTTACCTATTCACAGCAGGATCTTGTGGATTTTTATGCCATCTATCGTAAGTTGATGGAACACTGGCGTGAGGTCGCTGGTATTGAATTCATCGATGTGCGCTACGAAGATCTGGTGGCCGATCCAAAGGCACAACTTGGGGAAGTCCTTGCTTACTTGAATCTCGAGTGGAATGCCGATGTGTTGAATTTTCACAAGGACAAATCATCTGTGAGGACGTTGAGTGCGTGGCAGGTTCGTCAGCCAATTCACCGATCAAGCGATGGCCGTTATCACGATTATGAACAGCATTTAGGCCCGCTGATCGATGGGCTCACCGAATATGTAAAGGAATACAATGACAAGAGATAATTTCGAAGTTTGTGGCGGATGCTACACATATCCATCCTGCCAAATCTTGAACTGTCACGGGATCTGAGCTGCAAAAAAGGCGCCCCATAAAGGAGCGCCTTTCCAGGATTGCCTGGTGATTGAAAAGACTTAGAAGTCTTTACGAACGCCCAGGAGAATCTCTGTCTTATCAGCACCTTCAGCAGCGGCGTCGTTAAACGCGCCTTCGATGTAGACCCGAGCGTTCTTGCTCAGGAAACGGCTGACGTTGAAATTGATGATGTCATCATCAAGTCCTGCATCGTCGTCCTGGATATTCTCGAGACTGACCCACCACCCGAAATCGCCTGCAGAACCGCCGGCTAACAGGGCAATACCTTGCGCATCATCGACAGTGCCGTCATCGCTGGCGGAAAGGCCGGCGCCAAACCAGATGCTCTCGAGGTTGAAGCGACCTGCCAGGCCAAAGTAATTACTATCATCGGCATCGCCGCCGTCAGAATCAACATAGGTCGCAGCCACAGTTACGGGGCCTGCATTGAGTGTAGCACCGATATTCCACTGGTCTACATTTTCGGAATTCGGGTTGTCACCGTCGAGCACCAGGTCAGCCTGAAGGGCAACCGGACCGGCATTGACAGCATACGACAGGGCGTTGGATACACGGTACAGACCGTTGTATGCATCACCACCGACGTTCTGCGATACGTCCATGATGGTACCAACACTGTTAAATGCCGCCGACCACACACGACCCAGGGTCACGGTGCCGAAACTGCCAGACAGACCGACATAGCTCAAACGGTTGTTGTCCTGAACATCAGCGATGTCGGATGCAACACCGAATTCATAGCGGTAAACCGCGCTCAAGCCGTTACCCAGATCTTCAGAACCCTTCACGCCAAAACGCGAGCTGATGTTCTTGATATCGACTGAGTCAGCGTTATCACCGTCACGGGATTCGTAAGATACTGCAGTATTGATGCGTCCGTACCAGTTGGCTTCGTGACTATGATCATCGGCAATAGCTGAAAACGATGCACTGGTGCCGAGGATTGCAGCGAGTGCTGCAGGGATGGCTTTCATGTTCATAAATAGATTCTCCTTAACCTTGAACGATGTTGGTGCTCGATCGAGCGAGGCGGAGTTTTTCAGCATTGGTGCAAATGCGCAACAGTTAGTGCAAAAATACAACGCTGAAATCGACGCTTTGTAAAATAGTTACATCGCAAAGTAATTCTGTTGCATATAGATGGATTTTATTTTTCCGAACAGGGCAGTGAAGATTGCCAGTTGGAAATCATTGGAAGATAGTGGATTCTTTGTTATGACTGCCAATGATAGAATAGCTGAATACGAACACGTCACCTGTATTGGGTGACTCCATGAACCGCCACATCTGGCACAGGCCATACCAAGTCATGAGTTTGACAAAATATTTTCTGCTGGCATTTCTCGCCTCTACGGTTGTCTTGACCGGTTGTGCCTCAGACGGTGCGCCGGTAGCCGACCCTTCCGCCGGTGTTTCAGGACGCAAGCATTATGGTGAAGCCAACGAGATTTCTTTCCTCAAAAAATTAAGGGGAGACACGGCGTCGGCATCTTCAGATATTCCAGCGGTGGGAGACCCGGAGTATCAGGAATATCTTGAATGGAAGCGCTGGCAGGAATTCAAGGCTTACCAGGAATGGAAGAAGAATAATCCCGGTGCCGCCGCCGCTGACACGACGACAACACAGTAAATCAAATTACAGTAGCACCGATCACCGGGCGAACAATATATTGATGACGCCGCAGGAATTTCTGCGGCGTTGTCATAAGTGGCTGTAGTTATCAGCCACACAGGCTCAGTGATATCTCCTGTGACAGTCGCTTAAAGCTGCTCGCGCAGTAGTTCAAGTATATTGTCGCCGGTGTCGGTCATCTCACCGTTTTCGTTAATGACCCGGACACTTGAGCCGTTTGCGATCTTGTCAATCTTAACGATATATACATCCTCTCCTTCGGATAAGCCGTCGTCCTTGTTCCAAAATGCCAGCGCGGACAGTCCGGTTCGCTCTGGTTTTATCTGATCGTCGGTCAAGTATCGAATCTTGAAGCTGTTGCTGGCTGGGTCCCTCTCGATTACCGTAAACCCAATCTGGTCGATGACATAGTCGAGCCGGTTCCAAATGCCTTCAGGTGATGTATTGAAATCCAGTTTTAAATGACCGTTGTCGGTGGACTCAAGCGAACCTGGCAACTCTTTTGCAGTAGCCACACGGTTCTCAAGCTCCAGCCGGATTTTGACAACGCGCACCTGACCGGCCAGGTTGTTCATGAATTCGGAGGCTTGAGGTGTGGTCACTGATTCGCCACGACGATTGCGCAGGGCGACAATCGTGTCCTGCTGATCGCGGCCAAGAGCCAGGGTAAATTGATCTGCTCGGGATTTTAAAAATGTAGATTCTTCTAACTGGGGGAGAGAGACCAGAAATTTGTATTCCTTGTCATCCCGATTGATGACTTCTACTGACGAGTTGGCCAGTGCTTCGCCGACTATTTCCATACTGATTGTGGGATCGGTTTTGATTCGGATGTCGCGAGATTTATCGAAATTCCGATCAATAGAGACACCACCACCTTCCTGACCGCCTTCGCGCAGAGCTTGCCGGGCGGTTAGAAATGCCTGAAAGTCGAGTTGCTCGTTTGTGGGGCTTTGTGACTTCCATTTCTTGTATTGCTCGAATTCCTCGTACTGCTCGAGCTGCTGGAATTTCTCGAATTCGGTGAGTTCTTCAGCGGTTGCCTCGGCGGCAACAAATTCGGGAACGCCGCTGCCAGAGCCAGGCGCCGACAGGTCTGGCGGCACCTCCAGCGCGGCGGCCTGCCTGGCGCGCTGATAGGCCGGACCTTCCTGACTATCCAGAACGCTACAGCCACTGAGCAGTAGTACGGCGATCACGCTCGCCAGTTGTTTTCTTACCAAGTGGTGATTCTGCTCTGGTCTGTTCATGGTGTACCTGGTCCGGCATTAGCTGCCCGAAAAACTTGTAATATGGTGGTTTTGGCCGAATATCTCGTAGCAAGTCAGGAATTTGACGTCCTGGGCAACGGTATCAATGCCTTCTAGGGTTGCCTATTATAGCGTCAGCTAAAGGCCGGCAGAGTTTATCAATACAAAATTATCACGCATAGCTATTAAGACACCATTAATCATATGGATAAAATTGCGAATACAACGCCTGATGTGACGGCACTGGTCCTGTGTGGGGGGCGTGCACGACGACTGGGAGGCGTTGACAAGGGGCTCCACCCTGTCCTCGGGCGCCCCTTGGTGGAGTATGTTATTGAGCGTATTGAGCCCCAGGTGATGACCTTGATTCTCAACGCGAATCGCAACATCCCGTATTACGAAAACTATGGTTATCGGGTGGTGGGTGACCGAAATCGGGATTTCGATGGCCCGCTGGCAGGCGTGTTGGCAGGTCTTCGGAGTTGCCGGACCGATTGGCTCGTATCGGTTCCGTGTGACGCGCCATGCGTTGCCAGGGATCTTGTCGTGAAGTTGCTTGATGCGGCACAAATGCAGGACGCCGAGATTGCCTGTGCGTTCGATGGCACGAGACTACAGCCGACATTTTCGTTATACAGGACCACCCTGACAGCACCCCTGGCTGAGTATCTCGACCAGGGTGAGCGCAAGATAGATCGGTTTTTTGAACGTCGCCGTTTCGTAAAATCAGACTTTAGCGGCCAAAGTGGTGATTTCGTCAATCTCAATAGCGATGACGACGTCGCCCGCTTCACAGCCTCTCTGATGGTGTAATTCAGACCCGGAATATCACCTTTGGAGTATAAGCGGATAGTTGCATCGACAGAATAATTACCCGTATCATGCGCTGTAATGGTGCGGTTTTATGTGGTGTGTCGAATAATTGTTATCAGCAATTTTATGACAACAAGAACTCAAACCTGTAAACAACAGGTAATCGGCGATAGAATTACTCACAAATCACTATAAGTTAAGGTGGCGATATACCACACCGGGTGAAAATCCGGTCCACAAGATGTAAGTATACGGTTCGCAGGATGGATGTTTTCCAGGAGGCAGAGCGCCTTCAACAAATACCGATGTTTAATAAGCTTGATGCTGCCAAGCTCAAGCTGTTGGCATTTACCAGCGATGCCATAACATGGCGAGATGGTGAAGTGCTGTGCCGGATCAACGAACCAAGTGATACTGTTTTCGTCATTCTTGAAGGTGATGTCGATATTCTTGGTCAAGTAGATGGCAAAGAAGTCGTATTGTTTACCAAGGGTAAGGATGAAATGGTTGGCGAGATGGCCGTTCTGAGTAACTCCCCCCGGTCTGCTACCTTGCGTGCCAAAGGCACGGTAAAAACACTCAATATCTCAAACGACGCATTCTTGCGACTAATAACGGAAAACCCGACTGTTGCGTTGAGTGTCATGAAGCAGTTAAGCGACAAACTCGCCTTATCAACACGGGCTCTGGAGCGCGTTAAAGGCGAAGCCGCGGCCTGATTTTTACGCCGGACTTCAATTAACCAATACTCGGCATCCGTATGACCGTGCACGGTAATCGCTCTTTGGATGAATCACGTTTCATAAGCTTGTGGAAGCGTGCCGGTTCATCAGCTTCGAAGATCAGGGCCAGGGCTATCTTCCATGGAATTGATGGCCGTTATCGCGAGCCGCACAGGCGTTATCATACCCGTGGCCATATCGTGCACTGTCTGTGTCAGCTCGATACCTTGTCACAGGACGACCCTGACAAACTGGCTGTTGAATTGGCGTTATGGTTCCACGATGTTGTGTATGAAATCGGTGATCCCAATAACGAAGAAAACAGCGCTGATTGGTTTAGAGCCCGAGCTATGGACGATCTTCCCGAAGCACTGATCGATGCGGTATGCGCAATGATAATTGCCACCGTGCATCAGGCCCCGCCAACCAATCGCCGCGCCGCCTTGACGGTAGACATCGACCTGTCGAGTTTTGGTCTGCCTTATGCTGCGTTTATTCGCGATTCACAGGCGGTTCGCGATGAGAGTCCGCATCTCAGCGATAATCTCTTTTATCAAGGGCAACGTGCTTTTCTTGAGCGACTGACAATGCGTGATCAGATTTTTACTTCCGACCACTTCAATACCAGGCTTGAAGCGAGGGCGCGCGACAACATTGCGAAAACATTGGAGATGATCAAACGCAGGTTTAGTGTTTGATGGCTTCCCCGTCGTAAGATCCATGGGCACGGATTGCTTGTGCAAATCGAGTCCGCTTATTTTCTATTGCCTTGACCTGATGCCTTGACTAAACGTCGAAGTGCAGACAATCTCAATGATCACCATACCTGTATATAATAGGATGCGTACACTGAATGCGAGACAGGATAAACACAGGACTCAGGCGTCATAAAATGCATGGCTTATGGTGGCCGACGGTTGCTAATTTAACGGGACTGACTGCTTTTGTCGAAACAGGATATTGAAGATACGCACATCTCGCTAGTGTCTGACGTTACGTCATTTCCATCCAGACGACACGGTACATGAAATGCCTAAAAAAATCCTCATCGCCAACCGTGGCGAAATAGCCTGCCGCGCCATAAAAACCGCCCGCCGGATGGGTATCTCGACAGTCGCCATATTCTCTGAAGCGGATCGCGACGCGGTACATGTTTCCATGGCTGATGAAGCACATCTTCTCGGAGAGTCGTCTCCCGCCTCGAGTTATCTCAATATCGATCGCATAATCGAAATTTGTACCGAATCAGGTGCCGACGCGGTTTACCCCGGCTACGGTTTCCTGTCTGAAAACGGTACATTTGTTAAGGCACTGGATGCGCGCGGCATCGCGTTTATCGGTCCCTCAGCCCATGCAATCGCCGCGATGGGCGATAAGATCGAATCCAAAATTCTTGCCGAGAAGGCTGGTGTCAATACAATTCCCGGTTCCAACCTGGCGCTTCGGGATGGTGATCACGCCGTAGAATTGGCGGCGGAAATCGGCTACCCGGTCATGCTGAAAGCAAGCAAGGGCGGTGGTGGCAAGGGCATGCGAATAGCATTCGACGATGCAGGCTGTCGCGACGGTTTCGATCGTGCCCGCAGCGAGGCCATTGCGAGCTTCGGAGACGACACGATATTCATCGAAAAATTCATTACCGAACCGCGACATATCGAGATTCAGCTGCTTGCAGATCGTGAAGGAAATTGTGTTTATCTAAACGAGCGTGAGTGTTCTATCCAGCGCCGTCATCAGAAGGTCATCGAGGAGGCACCATCCGCATTTATTGACGAAAATACCCGACAGAAAATGGGACGCCAGGCGGTAGCACTGGCCCAGGCAGTCGGATATTACTCTGCCGGTACGGTGGAGTTTATTGTCGATGCCGATAGAAATTTCTATTTCCTTGAGATGAATACGCGACTACAGGTCGAGCATCCGGTGACGGAATTTATCACTGGACTTGATCTGATTGAACTCATGATTCGTGTCGCTGACGGCGAACCGTTACCACTGACGCAGGACGATGTCAGGCGCGATGGCTGGGCCATAGAAGCGCGCGTTTATGCAGAAGACCCATACCGTGGTTTTCTGCCATCCATTGGTCGATTGAGCCTGTATAAACCGCCCTGTGAAAACGCTCATGTTCGTGTGGATAGCGGTGTTGAGGAAGGTAGCGACATAACCATGTACTACGACCCGATGATCGCCAAGCTGATTACCTATGATGTGGATCGAGACAGCGCCATTAAACGGATGGGAGATGCGCTGGATGCATTTTATGTCAGGGGTGTAAGTACCAACGTGCCTTTTCTCGCCACCTTGGTGAAGCACGAACGGTTCTTGAGTGCCCAGCTGACCACAGCCTTTCTGGATGATACTTATCCGGATGGGTTTTCCAAACAGATACCAGTCGGTGATGATTTGCTGCAGTTCGTTATCGTGGCAGCTTATATGCACAACGCTTATTGTCGCCGCGCCGCCAGTACGGATGGTGTCATGTCAGGATACGAGAATAATGTCAGCAGTAACTGGGTGGTGTTATTCGGTCAAGATGAATATACGGTGACGCTGTGCGATAAACAGCCAGTCATGATGGAAATCGCTGACCGGCAATTCGAGGTCGATACGGACTGGAAATTTGGTCAACCGTTAATGCATGTCAGTATTGATGCTCTCAGTGCAACATTCCAGGTGTCGCGTAGTGCCAACGACTACACTATCATCCACGGCGGTTTTGAAATCACCTTGTCGGTGTATACCCCAAAGGGTGCGACCTATCGTCGATTAATGCTCGATAAACCCGAGATTGATTTATCCCGATACCTGATGTCTCCCATGCCGGGATTGCTGGTATCGCTTCTTGTAAGTGAAGGTCAGGCGGTTAAGGCGGGCGAACAGGTGGCGGTTATTGAGGCGATGAAAATGGAGAATACTTTGCGTGCCATACGAGACGGTGTTGTGAGCGTGGTACACGTGAACGAAGGCAGCACAGTAGAATTGGATCAGGCGATTATTGAATTCGAAAGTTGACATCATTGTTTGATATGGCGTTCATCGGAAGAAAATACGAATAGTCGATGTCTGATCATAGCGAACCGGCAGTGAATGATATGTCTATGGCCGATAAGATTCGTGGTGGTGATCGTAGCGCCCTCGCACGCGCCATTACGCTGATTGAGTCGACCCGTGATAGCCATCGTCGTCGTGCTGAACAGTTGCTCAATGAATTGATCACGGATACGAACGAGTCGACCCGAATCGGAATTACCGGCGTGCCTGGAGTCGGTAAATCGACGTTTATCGAAGCCCTCGGTAATCTCGTGCTGGATCGTGGACATCGCCTTGCAATTTTATCGGTTGATCCCAGCTCAGCGATCTCCGGTGGTTCAATTCTCGGTGACAAGACGCGGATGGAATCACTAACGCGTCGAAACGACGTTTTTATCAGGCCATCTCCTTCCTCCGGAACACTTGGCGGCGTTGCACGTCGCACGCGTGAATCGATACAACTACTCGAGGCAGCGGGCTTCGACTTCATTATTGTCGAGACGGTAGGCGTCGGACAATCCGAAACGCTGGTCTCTGAAATGACGGATTTGTTTCTGCTGCTACTGCTGCCTGGCGGAGGTGACGAACTTCAGGGTATCAAGCGAGGTATCATGGAACTGGCCGACATAGTGCTCGTCAATAAGGCCGATGGTGAAATGGCGGCGGTGGCCGGACGATCCGCAGCGGAATTTGCCAATGCACTGAGATTGATGCAATGTCGTTACAGTAAGTGGTCGGTACCTGTTAAAACGTGCTCGGCACTGCACGGTGACGGTATCGAGGAAGTGTTCGATACGATTGAGGCATTTATGAATATGTCCAGGATAAACGGTTATTACACAGAACAACGGCGAAATCAAAAAGTACGCTGGTTTAAACGCGAGTTAAACGAAGCAGTGGTGGATCGTATCAATCGCGAAAATAAACTGTCGCAAACTCTGCAACGCTGTGAGCAGGAAGTCATGGCAGGCAAGCGAAGTGCGGCCAGTGCCGCACGCTCCGTTGTCGACCAACTATTCGGCGATGATTCAACCCGCTAAGGAGAAACGCAAAACATGATAGGCAAACTGAATCATATTGCGATTGCGGTGCCAGATCTTGAGACCGCAACGGCTACTTATCGCGACACACTCGGTGCAGCCGTATCAATGCCGCTGGATCTCGCCGAGCATGGTGTCACAACAGTATTCGTTGACTTGCCGAATACGCGTATCGAATTACTTCATCCTTTAGGTGAGTCTTCCCCGATACAGTCTTTTCTTGAGCGTCATCCGGATGGTGGTATTCACCATATGTGTTTTGAAGTTGACGATATTATTGTTGCGCGCGATCAATTGATAAGCGAAGGTGCGCGAGTTCTCGGGAACGGTGAACCACGCATTGGCGCACACGGTAAACCGGTGCTGTTTCTGCACCCCAAGGATTTTTTCGGATCGCTGATCGAGATCGAGCAAGTGTAAGAATCAAACCACTGAGCCCACGGGGATGCAAACTTGCTGATCATCCTGGAAGATACTGCAAGGAACATAAATATATAACGGGAAAACACCATGACCAAAGACGATTTTGACCGGGTATCACTGGAATACCATCGCGCGCATCCCCCGGGCAAGCTTGAGATTACCGCCACCAAACCGCTTGCTAATCAGCGCGATCTGGCCATGGCTTACTCGCCGGGTGTCGCCGCGCCCTGCATGGAAATATCCAAAGATCCGGCAACCGCCGCGTACTACACCAGTCGCGCTAATCTGGTGGCAGTCATTACTAATGGTACAGCGGTGCTTGGATTGGGAGAAATCGGTCCCCTGGCATCGAAGCCGGTCATGGAAGGCAAGGCAGTACTGTTCAAGAAGTTCTCCGGTATCGATGTATTCGATCTTGAGATCAATGAAAACGATCCCGAGCGGTTAGTGGATATTATTGCCAGTCTCGAACCGACTTTTGGCGGAATTAATCTTGAGGATATCAAGGCGCCGGAATGTTTCGTGGTCGAACGCATGTTGAAAGAACGGTTGTCGATTCCGGTATTTCATGACGACCAGCATGGCACCGCGATAATCGTTGGCGCAGCGATGGTCAACGCACTTGGCTTGATAGATAAAGATATCTCCGACATTCGACTGGTTGCAACCGGCGCCGGCGCGGCGTCGCTTGCCTGTCTCGACTTACTGGTATCCCTCGGCATGCGGCGCGAGTCGATTACTATCGTGGATCTCGATGGCGTGGTCTACAGCGGGCGTGAACAGATGGATCCGTACAAGGAACGTTATGCGCGCGACACCGATTGGCGAACCCTGGAAGATGCTATCGACGGTGCCGACGTATTCCTCGGTCTGTCGGGTCCCGGCGTACTCAAACCGCATTTGCTTAAACTTATGGCGCGCGATCCGATCATATTCGCCCTGGCGAATCCAGTACCCGAGATACTTCCTGAACTGGCGCGTGAAGCGCGTGACGATGCCATCATCGCCACCGGCCGCTCGGATTATCCTAACCAGGTCAATAATGTTCTGTGTTTTCCCTATATTTTTCGCGGTGCGCTCGATGTGGGCGCCACTGCAATCAATGAAGAGATGAAACTCGCCTGTGTGTATGCTCTGGCAAATCTTGCCAAGGCAGAATCGTCCGACGTCGCTGATCTGGCCTATTCAGGTCAGGCAACCAGTTTCGGTCGCGATTATTTGATTCCTCGACCGTTCGACCCACGGCTTGTAACTGAACTTGCCCCTGCAGTTGTCCGCGCTGCCATGAAGACCGGTGTGGCAACTCGTCCCATAGAGGATTTTCCACGCTATCGCCAACGATTAAGTGAGTTTGTATTCCGTTCGGGATTGGTGATGAAGCCGGTATTCGATCGTGCACGCGAAACCAACAGGAAGTTGATTTATGCCGAAGGCGAGGACAGACGGGTATTGCAAGCTGTGCAGCAGGTGGTTGACGAATCACTTGCTCGCCCGATCCTGGTAGGCCGTCCCCGTGTCATACACAATCGTATTCGCGAACTCGGTCTGCGAATACGTGAAGACACGCATTTCGATCTCATCAACATCCACGACGACCCGCGTTTTTTCGCCTATTGGAGTGAGTATCACCGCATTATGGGACGCCGCGGCGTGACACCTGAGGTAGCAAAGAAAAATGTGAGTTCGGTCAATACGGTGGTAGCCGCAATCGCCATGCAATTGGGCGATGCCGATGCCATGTTATGTGGCGGCGTTGGCCATTTTCAAAGCCATGTGAAAAACGTGACAGAGATTCTGGGTAAGGCACAAGGCGTTATCGACTTTTCGAGTGTGACCGCCCTGGTACTGCCGAGTGGCACGTTCTTTATATGCGACACGCACATCACGCCAAATCCTGGTCCAGAGGAATTGGCCGAGATGACCTTGCTGGCGGCAAGCGAAGTGAGACGATTCGGGATCGAGCCCAAGGTCGCGCTATTGTCGCATTCCAATTTTGGCAGTCATGACGATCCTTCGGCTCTGAAGGTTCGTCGAGCCATGGAAATACTCAACGAGCGTGCGCCGGAGCTTGAGGTCGATGGTGAGATGCATGCCGATGCCGCATTATCCGATAACATTCGCGAACGGGCGATACTCAATTCAACCCTGACTGGCAAGGCAAATCTGTTGATCATGCCAAACCTTGATGCATCGCATATTGGCTACAATCTTTTGAAGATGCTTGGCGGTGGGGTTTCGATAGGTCCGATTCTGATAGGCACTCCGTACCCGGCACACATATTGACTAACTCGGTGACTGTACGTGGCATTTTCAACATGAGTGCCATCGCCTGTGTATCCTGACCCTCGTTGTCCCAACGATTATTCAAGCGGCAACTCGTTGTGGTCATATGGTGGGGGTGGTTAGCATAATCCTGCTACGTACTTAACGTGTAAAAGACAGGATTCGGTTTGAACTCATCAATATTTAGTTCAGAGTTTTTAATCGGTGCTGCGATCGGTTCCGGTATCACCGCGCTTGCAGCTGAGCGTGGTGACGCGGATTTTCTGCTTGCCATCAATGCCGGTCGTTTACGAAATATGGGCGTGCCTTCCATCGCCTGCATGTTACCGGTATTCGATGCGGCCACATTGACTACCACCTTTGCTCGTGAAGAACTTACCCAATGTCATAAACCGGTACTGCTTGGAGTCAACGTTTGGGGTGAATCGATTGACCCACAGCGGATGATTGACGAGATTCGTGATTGTGGGTTCGCCGGCGCGGTCAACTTTCCAAGCTGTATGCACTATTCAAGATCAATGCAACAACTTTTGTCTCGGGCTGGGCGAGGTATCGAACAAGAGGTGGCCTTGCTGCGTGCAGTCAAACAAGCAGGTCTGGTATCGATGTTCTATTGTGCCACGAGAACCCAGGCGCGTCTGGCTGCCGATGCCGGAATCGATCTGGTCTGCCTGAATCTGGGCTGGAATGTCGGCGGTGCGATGGGTCATCGCTCACGGGCGACGCTGGAAGAAGTGGCAACCATTGCGCGTGGCATCGGTCGGCTCATCAAGCGTATCAATCCCGAGACCCGTTTCCTGTTGGAAGGAGGCCCGATTGAAACTGGTGATGACCTGGGTCGAATTGTGTCGCTCGCGCCGATTGATGGATATGTCGGTGGTTCGACAATTGAGCGCATTCCGCTTGAATCCTCGGTGTCCGATCAAATAGACCGCTTCAGACAGGCGAGCAAACAACGCATGCAACTAACCGACAGGGACAGTCGCATCGTGTCATTCGCACGGAAATCTGGTTTCGTCGGTTGCTCGAAAAGTCAGCTTGCATACCTGCATCGATTGAGCGATATGTCGAGTAGTGGCCATCCGCTGCTCTGCCTGGCTGAAACGGGTATCGATATTGAACCGATGTTGTCGGTACTGAAGAACGCACGTCGACCTCAAGGGGAGATCTATCATGTTGATGTCGGCGGGGAAGAATATCCCGCCAGGGCACGACAACTGTTGTTCGGTCATAGTGACAGCGAGCCCAATCAATTGCCACTGCTGGCTGACCCTGACATTGGATTGCTGGTTATTCACGCACCGCAACGTCTGCCTGCGGCAACGCAGCGTCGTTTAGCCCAGGCATTAACAGCAGGCGTGTTTCGAACAATAGGCACTCGTCGATCTCATGGTCTGCATCCACGAGTGATACTGGTTTCCCGTTTACCTCTGGCATCGTCGCATGTTGAACGTAATTTAATTGAAGCCGGAATCGACCAGGCACTACTTGTATTGATGAAGGGCGGGGTGCTGCGAGCACCGCCGGTACGCGAGCGGATTGATGATCTCGTTGAACTATTCGAAAAATCGTCATCGCGTGTCCTTGGTCGTCAATTCCAGAGAGAGTGGTTCTCAGCATCAGCGCTCAGGCAACTACATGCCTACCGCTGGCCTGGTAACGATACGGAAGTTGATGCGTTTATTGGCTCCCTTGCCGGTCGTCCATTGAACGAACCGTTACAACGACAGACGGTTATGTCTTTGCTGGATACGGTACACGCAGATGAGGTTGGGCGATCTTTTCGAACTGAGAAAGACCAGATCGTCGATGCATTGTGGCGTAACGGCTTCAACCGTGGCAGGACTGCGCAGGCACTTGGTGTGTCTCGCAAGACGCTATACAACAAGATGCGTCGGTTTGGTCTGAATGGTTAGACGTGTAAGGCAGTCGACAAGAAGATGTTATTTCACAACGCTCGGTAGATGTACCAAAGCATTAATCGTGCCTGGCCATAAAGACGGATGTTCAATCTCATTTTCGAGTCCCAACCCGAGTAAAGATCCGGACCAACCGTGTGAGTGCATGCTGCCTGCCACAGCCTGCGCTGCCGAGCTGCGTTGACGTAGAGAGGGAAAGCCCGCTGCAAAATCGGCTACTCTTGGCATTACAAATATGACGTCAGGGTTGATCTCTACCGCGGCTTTGGCCTCTTCTGCATCGGTTACAACTGCGATGATGCGGAATCCGAACGACTTGAATTGTGCCAGACAGCTTAACTCTCGATTATGATCGAGGTCGACATCGGCCAGTTGCCCTGAGAATTCCCTGTCCTGTTGACTGACACTGGGCAGGTTGGTCACCCATTTAATCTTCGCGTGCTTCAGCCGCTTGCCGGCGGATTGGATATTGAGTAATGGATTAGCCAAAAATAAACCGATCATGGTATCCGCAGCGAGTGGTGTCGTCTCGATGACATGGTCAATCAGTATTTCGGGTCCACGGTTTGAGGGTAGCAGTATCGCCACCTCTGCCGGCATGTCCGGGTGATCGAATCCCGGTCGGACGGTGATGATTTCGCCAGGCAGATCAGCCTCATTCAAACGCGGTGTTACGAACCAACGCATGAACGGTTGTGATTGTTGCATCTATAAAAATTCCAGAAGCGGTTTTGGTGAATCTGATTTAACTCGCATTGGTTAACCCTCCATGCCTTCTGTGTATAGCTTGATCCACATTAAGTATTGGACCGGGTATACATAATTCATCAAAATTTCAGAAGTCAATCTTGAAACAGATGACAAATTGCCGTTACAACTTGAAACAGATTGAAGCAAATGCTTGTGATTCTCATATACCGGGTATTGGCATATTTATCTAAAAAGTTACCCAATTTTACACAACTTTACTTAAAAGCTCTCTTGCACGCCTGGTTTTGTGGGAGTACGCTTTTTGGCCAAGATCAAGACTGGTCAGTGTTTACGGTTATTTCCGAGCCAGATCAGCCGACACAGGATCAAGACCCAATCAAATATACGGGCAATCGAAAGAGTATAACGATGGGCGCCAATAGTCCGCTTGATGCGGCATGATATTTTGGCAGCACCACATTCAGGAGTGAGTCGATGGTTGTGTTCAATTCGGACACTTTTCGTACTTTGGCGGGCGGCTAAGTTGCATACACTGCATTTGCAATGAAGCAGTTCATTGAGCGTCATACCTTCTGGGCAGTGATGATTATGATTGCTGTCATTGTGTTTGCGTGGGCGCTTTTTGCTGTTTGGCCCGAGTGGTTGATCGATGCCATCGGACGCAAGAAAACTTTCGTCAACACCCTGTTCAACGGCATCACCCTGGGTGGTTTGTATTTCATTGTCGCCAGCGGATTTACCCTTGTATTCGGTTTGATGCGCAATGTGAATCTTGCCCATGGATCAATGTATCTGTTGGGTGGATACATTGGTTACGAAGTTGCCGAGGCAAGCGGAAGCTGGTTTCTCGGACTCATTGTTGCGTTCCTGGCTATTGCCATCACGGGTGTTCTATTACAGGTGCTGGTATTTCGCCGTATGGAGGGTGACGACCTTCGTCAGACCCTGATAACAATCGGCATCTCGATAATTGCCGCCGATCTGATGCTGGCGGTATGGACCGGCACCACGTACCAGTTTGATCCACCTGAATGGCTGTATGGGGCGGTCAATCTGCCTATTATCTCGGTTATCAAATCGTCGGGCGATGCAGTTTATATAAAGTACCCGATGTATCGTCTGTCGGTGCTGGTGGTGGCGATTGCGGTCGGAATCGCACTGTGGCTTTTCCTCAATCGCACGCGCATCGGCATGATGATTCGTGCCGGCGTGAACGATCGCGAGATGCTGTCGGCTTCAGGCGTCAACGTGCAACTCGTCTTTGCCCTGGTGTTCGGTATCGGTGCCGGACTCGCCGGGTTTGCCGGTGTGATTGGTGGCACGGCGTTATCGATCGCACCCGGTGAGGATGTCCGATATCTGCTGGCCTCGCTGATCGTGGTGATCGTCGGCGGTCTCGGTTCAGTACCGGGCGCGGCCATCGGAGCGCTGTTGATTGGTCTCGCAGAACAGTTCGGTCTGGCTTACTTTCCAACTTATGGGGTGGTGTTGACGTTCATCATCATGGTGGTTGTGCTTGCTGTCCGGCCACAGGGAATCATGGGGGGGCGTTAGAAGATGGATACGGACCGATTGTTCAATAAAAGCAATCCCTTTGCGGCCATACCCGCGTGGTCCTGGATTATCGGGCTATTGCTGATTCTTTATCCGTCATTCGCCTCCGACTTTTTCACCTATCAAATTGGCGCCTACTCACTGTTACTTGGCACCGTCGCCTTGTCATTGATGATGCTGGCGGGCTACGGCGGCATGGTCAGTCTCGCGCAACTCACCGTTGCCGGGCTGGCCGGTTATCTGATGGCGATATTGGGTGACAACAGCGTCGGCGTCATGGGGCTTGGCTGGCCGTGGTGGCTGGCGGTCATCGTATCGGTGTTCGCGGCTGCGATCTTCAGTGCGTTTATCGGCGCAATTTCGGTTCGCACCGAGGGTATCTATACCATCATGATCACCCTCGCCATTGCCGTCGCATTCTTTTACTTCGTGCGTCAGAACTACACGCTGTTCAATGGTTTTACCGGATTTGCCGGGGTTGAACCACCTACGCTGTTCGGAATTTACTGGCGTGATCCAGTGCCGTTTTATTATTTGTCATTGGCGGTAGCCACAGGTTTTGTTGGTGCTGTGCTGAATGCCTCTCGTTCCACCTTTGGACTGTCCCTCATGGCGATTCGTGACAACCCGCGCCGCATGCGTGCGCTGGGCTACAACGTTGCCGCGCATCGCATTGCCGCCTATTTCATGTCGGGAATCATAGCCGGCACCGCCGGCGTACTGCTGGTCTGGTTCAATGGTCGTATCTCACCGGGCACCGTGGGTGTTGATGTGGTCATCGATATCCTGGTGATTGCCGTGGTTGGTGGATTGCGTCATCCAATTGGCCCTTTTCTAGGCGCAATCGCCTTTGTGTTACTTGAGAATTTTGCAATAGATTTGATCGACCGGGAACGCTTCAATACCGTAATCGGTCTGGCGTTTTTATTGGTCGTCATTTTTTCTCCGGACGGAATTCTGGGTCTGTGGAAACGCCTGCGCCCGAAACTCCGTCTCGGAAAAAGTGTGCCATCCGCTGCGGCTGGTACAACACCGACTGACTCGCATGTGTCGGAGTCGGTCAAAGAAGTTTAAGCAGAAATTCAAAAGAGGAGATAAACATGTCTGGATTTGTCCGAAAAACCCTGGTGGTTGCGGCGGCTTTGTCGATATCCGGCACGGCGGTTGCCCAGGATTCAATCAAGATGGGAGCGCTGGCTACTCTCGAAGGTGCCTTTACCGTGCTTGGTGAGGATGGCATGCGCGGTGTCAAGATGGCGCTCGAGGAGTTTGGCTACGAGGCCGGCGGCAAGAAAATCGAACTCATCACCGGTTCATCCGATGCATCGCCCGATAGCGCCGTGCGAGCGGCGCGCAAGTTGGTTGAGCAGGACGGCGTGCCGATCCTCATTGGTCCGCTATCCGGGTCTGAAGGTCTCGCAATCAAGGACTATGCCAAGACCCAACCGGATGTAACCTTCCTCAATGGTACATCGGCTGCCCAGGACACCACTTTGCGGGCGCCAGCGGAGAATTTTTTCCGTTTCAGTACCGATGGTGCGCAATGGATGGCAGGTCTTGGTGAGTATGCCTATAACGAGAAAGGCTATCGAAAGGTCGCCGTATTGGCAGAGGATTATTCCTTCCCATACACCCAGGTATTTGGTTTCCTTGAACCGTTTTGCAGACTCGGTGGCGAAGCACCGATCGATGCACGTTTTTGGGTGCCTATCGGTAACAAGGATTACTCCTCGGTTATTGCCGCACTGCCGGATGATGTGGATGCCATCTATGTTGCTTTGGGCGGTGCCGATGCGGTCAACTTCCTCACCCAATTCGAGCAGGCGGGTGGCGAATTACCGCTGATCGGTGGATCCATTACGGTCGACCAGTCGGTACTTGGATCCAAGGGACGTACCCGTCAGTTCGTGGTTGGTACGCCATCCGCCGGACCGGTATCGGATACTTGGGACGATCCACGCTGGGCGGCGTTTGTAGCAGCGTACCAAAAGCAGTTCCCCGATGGTTTTCCTTCACCGTCGCTGTTTGCACACGGTTATTACATCAATACCAAGGCCGCTTTACTTGCGCTTAATGAGGTCGGTGGTGATTTATCCGATGGCGGCAAAAAGTATCGTGAGGCACTTTCCAACCTGGAATTCGATACACCGACCGGCATGGTCAAGCTGGACGAACGTCGTGAGGCGATCGCCGATATTTTCCTGACCGAGGTGATCGAAGGCCCGGATGGCAACTTGCTGAACAAGACCATCAAGGTCATTCCGCAGGTAAACCAGACTCTGGGTGTACCGTATGAAAAATTCCTCGAATATGGCCAGGTCGGACGTGAAAACCCGAGCTGCGAATAGTTTGCAGATCTAGCGCGATGCCAGCAACCGACGCGCTCTCCCGACTGCAAAGTGCCGGGCTTTATGCCTTGGAGCTTGAAGCCGTCAATCGCCATTTCGGTGCGCTGGTGGCGCTTGCCGATATTAATCTGACGGTGCGTTCGGGAGAGCGGCGTGCGGTTCTTGGATCCAACGGCGCGGGCAAGACCACGCTGTTTAATGCAATCACCGGGGATTTTCCCCCAACCACCGGGCGGGTGCGTTTTTTCGGTGAGGATGTCACCGACCTGCCGACTTATGAACGGGTGCGGCGCGGTCTGCGTCGCACCTATCAGATATCCCAGTTGTTCGGTGGCTTGAGTGTTATCGACAACATCTACCTGGCATGTCGCGGGGTCACTCGTCGGCGTTATTCATTAAAGCGGCCGGCGCTTGACGATACCTCCATGCAGGCGGCCGAGACACTGCTTGAGGCTGTTCATCTCGAATCGTCGCGCGACGTTCTGGTGGCGGAACTCAGCTATGGTCGTCAGCGACAGCTTGAAATTGCTCTGGCGCTTGCCGGTGCGCCACGACTGATATTGTTAGATGAACCGGCTGCCGGACTATCGCCGGCAGAGCGAGGAGAGCTGATCGAAATACTCGGCTCTCTTCCCGAACATATCGGCTACATCATTATCGAGCACGACATGGACGTGGCTCTGCGAGTCGCTCAAAGCGTGACCATGATGCACAACGGACGCATCTTCAAGGAAGGCACGCCAGAGGAAATCGAGAATGATCCCGAGGTGCAGGAACTCTATCTCGGCATAGGGCATGGTCATGGCTGAGCGGGCTGCACAGCGCCGCAGTCGTGACGACGCCGTCCTCAAGGTCAGCGGGTTGCACGTTTACTATGGCCAGTCCCACGCACTGCAGGGTGTCAATTTAACGCTGGAGCAGGGTGTCCATGCGGTGGTCGGTCGCAACGGCATGGGCAAGACCACCCTGTGCGATACCATTATGGGCTTGCTGCGTCCGAAGTCGGGATCGATAAGATTCCATGGCGAGGAGATCGGCGGCGAACCGTCGTATCGAATTGCTGCCAGAGGTATCGGCTACACGCCACAGGGAAGACGACTGTGGCCGTCGTTGAGTGTGGCCGAACATCTTGCCCTGTCCGATCGCGGCGGTGTCTGGACCACGGAGCGTATCTACGAAATCTTTCCTCGACTAGCCGAGCGACGTCAGAATGGTGCCGGTCAATTGTCGGGTGGCGAACAACAGATGCTGGCGATATCGCGGGCATTATTGCAGGACCCTGAACTGCTGGTGCTGGATGAACCTACCGAAGGCCTGGCACCGGTTATCGTCGAGCACGTCGAACGTGTACTGGCTGATCTTGCGGCCGAACGCGATGTATCCATTCTGCTGATCGAACAAAATATTGCAGTGGCCACAGCCATAGCAAAGGACGTTGCGATCATGGTGAACGGTCGCATCAGCCGTGTCATGCCAGCAGAACAGCTTGCCTCGGATCGACATCTGCAAGAGCGCCTGCTGGGTGTCGGTCGTCATTCTCTCGATGACGTTGAACTTGCCGATGTGCCTGCTGACATGCCGACAATTTCATCAGACGGCATGCAACCACCCGATTCATACGTGAAACCACAACGCGATGTTCCAACGGCAACAACTTCCGCCGGAAATGTCACCGACTCATTGGTCTATGTACCGCCGACTCGCTGGTCGAGTGCTGTATGGAACGAGCGCACGACCGCTTCGGCTTCTACCAATCGTGCCCGTGATGCCGTGACAATTGAGTCACCCGTGCGTCCCTTCGACAACAAGCCTGAACCCCTGTTTACCGAGTCGTTAACGCCGCTTGATGCACTGCTTGGGGAAGATGTTTACGTTGCCGGTACCTTTGATACAAAAGGTGTCGAGCTGAACTATATTCGCGACCAAATCGCCAATCATGGCTTGCGTGTCAAGACGGTCGATCTGTCGACTTCCGGCAAGCCGTCGGCGGCCGACGTACCGCCACATCTTGTCGCAGCCTATTGCCCGGGTGGCGCCAGTGCGGTGTTCACAGGTGATCGTGGAGGTTCGGTAGGCGCCATGGCCGAAGCGTTCAAGAACTGGCTACGACGCCAGCGCGGCATTGCTGGCGTTATTTCAGCCGGTGGTTCAGGTGGTACCTCTCTCGTGACTCCGGCAATGCGCGCATTACCGGTGGGCGTGCCGAAGGTTATGGTGTCAACAGTTGCCTCCGGTGACGTTGGTCGTTATGTGGGTCCGTCTGACATCATGATGATGTATTCGGTGACCGATGTTCAGGGCCTGAACCGGATATCCCGCAAGGTGTTGACCAATGCTGCCAATGCCCTTGCCGGTATGGTGATGGATGCCGGTTCACATCGCGGATCGAAAAAGTCTGATCGAAAAGCCGCACGGGAAAATGACAAGCCGGGCCTTGGCCTGACCATGTTCGGGGTAACCACGACCGCTGTTCAGCAAATTACATCGTTACTTGAATCGGACTACGATTGCCTGGTATTTCACGCCACCGGTACCGGTGGCCGGTCCATGGAAAAGCTGGTGGATAGCGGCATGTTGAGCGCCGCTATTGATCTGACCACCACTGAAATTTGCGACATGCTGATGGGTGGCGTGTTTCGTGCAGATGAAGATCGTTTCGGCGCGTTCATTCGTAACCGCATTCCTTATGTCGGCTCGGTCGGCGCGCTTGATATGGTCAACTTCGGCGCGCGGGATACGGTGCCTGAGCGTTACGCCAGTCGAACATTCGTTGAACACAATCCACAGGTTACCCTGATGCGAACCACTGCCGAGGAAAATGTCCGAATGGGTGAGTGGATAGTCGCACGACTCAACCAGATGACGGGTCCGGTGCGCTTTGTGTTGCCAGAAGGCGGCGTGTCCGCGCTCGATAAACCCGGGCAACCGTTTCACGATCCGCAAGCCAATAGTGCACTGTTCGATACCATCAACAGACGCTTCGAGGAATCATCCAACCGGCGGTTGATTCGCACTCCGCACCATATCAACGATCCCGAGTTTGCCAGAGTCATAGTCGATGCCCTGGAAGCCGTAAACCCTTTGCAGAGGACAACACGAAATGCCACGTTTTAATCGCCAGGAACTGCTGGATAAATTCAACGGAATGAGGCAGGACGGCATACCCATAATTGGTGGCGGCGCCGGCACCGGGCTATCAGCAAAATGCGAGGAAGCCGGTGGCATCGATCTTATCGTCATCTACAACTCGGGTCGTTATCGAATGGCCGGACGCGGTTCTCTTTCCGGGTTAATGGCCTATGGTAATGCCAATGATGTAGTCATGGAGATGGCATATGAAGTCCTGCCGGTTGTAAACCATACACCGGTGCTGGCCGGTGTGAATGGCACCGATCCTTTTTGCATATTCGACCAATACCTCGATGAGTGCAGTGCAATCGGTTTTTCCGGTATTCAGAATTTTCCGACAGTGGGTTTGATCGACGGCACATTTCGCGCCAATCTCGAAGAGACCGGCATGTCCTACCGCCAGGAAGTGGAGATGATTCGACTGGCGCGTGGGAAAGATTTATTCACCACGCCCTATGTGTTCTGTGAAGACGATGCACGGGCGATGGCTGAAGCCGGTGCTGACATGGTGGTCTGCCATCTTGGGCTGACCACTGGCGGATCGATCGGCGCGGGCACCGCGCTCACACTTGAGGATTGTCCAGCCAAGGTTGATCGCTGGGCAGCGGCAGCTATGGAAGTTAACCCGGACATTCTTGTACTGGTCCATGGCGGTCCGGTATCGATGCCGGACGATGCACGTTATGTACTTGAACGAACGTCTAACTGTCACGGCTTCTATGGCGCGTCGTCGATGGAAAGATTACCCACCGAGGTTGCTCTGACCGAGCAGACGCGGGCGTTCAAATCACTCACTGTAAGGTAAAGGAGGGCAAAAACCATGACATCCGGATTATTGGGGACAATGATATTGTGGTTATTGTTAGCGGTCGTAGTGGTCGTGGTGGTGGTTTATTTACTGCACTGGTTGTATCACCGGTCGACGAAGGAAGTGGCGTTTGTGCGCACGGGCATG